>CAMYKB010000001.1:0-960 GCA_947258875.1 uncultured Gammaproteobacteria bacterium
AGTATCTCCTGATTATCTGTACGCCGTGTCATGGTGCCAGAATTATAATGTTCTAATTCTCGACCTGTTGTTAATATAAAAGGATAGGTAGCCCCATGTTCAACGATCTCAGGTGTTTCCTCAAAATCAAAATGATGGAATTTCCCTTTTCCTTTTTTAAAGGCACCGTCTACATGTAGCATTTTTGTGTCTGTACCATCTTCTTTAACTGGCCATTGTAATCCATTTTTACCTAATCGCTCCCAGCTTAATCCTTTCATGAACGGAATCACATCGGCGATCTCTTCGATAACCTTCGCTGCTTCATATTTAAGTCCTGTTGGTTGATCATAACCAAGTCGATGCATCATATCAATAATAATTTGGCCATCTCTCTCGTGCGCACAGCGCACGCTACGGGCTAGTTCTTACCAAACACCCGCTGCCACCAACGCCTACGATTACCCGGGGGCGGGAAGGCGTCGGGAAGACTAACGGGTTTGAGTTTGGACATGACCCAGCCCGGTAGCGGCGGGTTGTCGCTGGAGCCGCAGACGACGCCGAGGTTGTTGGGGTCGTAGATTTTTACGAATGTGGGTTTCTTGAAATCATCGGCGTAGACGATGCCGCAATAATCTTCTTCATGGTCCTTGCGCAGCAGGCGATCGATTTCAGTGATGAATTCGTTGAGTTTGTCACCCGCCACTGCCGACTCAGGTGGCTCGTGCCCGACGGCGTAGACGTACCAACCGCCATGCGCATCATTACGAATGGTCTCCCATAACGCATCAAGCTGCGGCCAGCGTAATACGCCGCTGAAGGCGCCTTTGAATTTTGTCAGAAATGGATCGGCCTGATTCATGACAACAAATTCCAGGGCAGTGCTGTCCCACTAGTAATGATGTTATCTCGTTTCAAGCTGTTATTTTAGGAGATAAGCATTCCATGGTGGTTATCGACATGAAATCTGAAAAACAAACT
>CAMYKB010000001.1:966-187307 GCA_947258875.1 uncultured Gammaproteobacteria bacterium
CGCGCAGGCGGGTATCCAGTAAACGATTGATTTATAGCCTATTCATATTCACTGGATTTCCGCCTGCGCGGAAATGACGCGTTAGTGGGACAGCAGTGATTCCAGGGCCTTCTTGTTTTTTTAGCTTACGCTGATAGATGGCGACTGGACGCGTAATACCTTGAAGCGGCGTTGTGCCAGATAAAACCCGCCAAACACCAGCGCGGTAAAGAACAGGTTGCCCAGCAAGGTATTGCGGAAGAACGGGATGCCCGCCGTGTAGGCGGCCAGCAGGCCTTCCAGTGTGTGCGGGTACATGCCGTGGCTTAACCAGGAACCGAAGTTGGTCACCAGGAAGAACACCACCGAACTCGCCAGTGCCGCAGCCAGTACAGACATGGCGCTGTGATGCTTCTGCAACCACATACCCATCAGCACTGTGATGGCAAAGGCCGCATACACAAAGATCATGGTGCTGTGCAGGCCCAGGATCAGATCACTCATAAGCAATGCCGCAAAAGGCAGCAGCAATGCCGTACGTCGATCCATGAAGTGCGCGCCGGCGAACAGCGCCATGGCGGCAAGCGGGGTGAAATTCGGCGGGTGCGGCAGCAAGCGTGATGCAGCCAGCGCGAAGATCAGGAGGCAGAGTGTAGCGATACGTGGATTCATGATGGTTCTCGTCATTCGTGAGGGGGTCATTGTAATGCAAAATGCCCTCAGATGAGCCAATCTTGCCACAAATGATAGGTTTTCTCGTTCCCATGCTAGAGCGTGGGAACGAGAACAAATTGTCTACCGGATACCCGCCGCCTTCGCGGGTATGACGAAATTATCCTGGTTAACCACGCCCGCCTACAGGGATGTAGGTGGTACGAGCCCACGGAAGGGCGAAGGTAGGACAATGCAGGAGCAATTGTCGAGGGCAACGCATGGAGCAGTTGCCGAGGTATGACGACATTTTTTTCTGGTTACTACGGCCCCCGTGGGTAACCAGGACAATTTCGTGCGCATGGCGCGCGCTACGGGCTATTCCACAACCAGGCGGCGCCGCGGACGCCACTGGAATCGCCGTATCGGGGCGGGACGAGGCGGGTATCCACGTGATCCGAGAACACGTATTGTCCCCACAGGCGCGGCACGCGCCCATATAGGCGCTGCAGATTGGACATTCCGCCGCCCAGCACGATGACATCCGGGTCGAGGATGTTAAGGACGTGCGCCAGGCTGCGGGCCATGCGGTCTTCATAGCGTTGCAGGGTGTGCTCGGCGGACTGATCGCCCTTGGCCGCTGCCTCGACGATGTCGTGGCTCGATAAACCCTGTTGCGTCACGGCCAGGTGGTCCCTGGACATACCAGGACCCGACAAAAAGGTCTCGATACAACCCTGCTTGCCGCAATAACAATCCGGACCGGGGCGTTCGTCGTCCCGCGGCCAGGGCAAGGGGTTATGCCCCCACTCCCCCGCGATGGCGTTTGGACCTGTGAGGACACGTCCCCGGATCACTACACCACCGCCGGTACCCGTGCCCACAATGACGCCGAACACGACTTCAGCACCGGCCGCTGCACCATCGGTTGCTTCGGAGAGCGCGAAACAGTTGGCATCATTGGTGATGCGGATCTCACGGCCCAGACTGTTTTCGAGATCTTGCTTGAAGGGTTGGCCGTTGAGACACACTGAGTTGGAATTTTTGAGTAAGCCTGTGGCCGGGGAAATTGCACCGGGCGTGCAGATCCCCACACTACCCTGCTCTCCAAGCTCACGCTCGGCGTGCTTAAGCAAATCTGAAATGGCCTGTAAGGTACCGGGATAGTCATCCTGCGGTGTATCAACGCGCTTGCGCAGGCGCTCCTGACCGGATGCATCCAGGGCGATGATTTCAATCTTGGTGCCGCCGAGATCGATGCCGAGTCTGATCACAAGTGAGCCTTATGACTGTTGACCCATAAACTAATCATGCTATCTCGTTTCACGCTATTATTTTTGGACGTATGCTTTTCTGTGGTGTATTCATACATTTAATTTTAAAAAAGAGATGTCGTCATACCCGCGCACGCCTACATGGATGTAGGTGGTACGAACCCACGGAAGGGCGAAGCTAGGACAATGCAGGAGCAATTGTCGAGGGCAACGCATGGAGCAGTTGCCGGGGCGGGTATCCAGTAGACCACTGCACTCTTCTCACTAGATTCCCGCCTGCGCGGGAATGACGTTCTGTTATAGCTGTGGCGCCCTTCACCAATCTTCATCGGCCAGTTCGGGCGTATCCCAATAGGTCTCTTCTTCGCCCACTTCACGTGACAAGATTCTGCATATTACAAAGAGCAGATCCGACAAACGATTAAGGTATTTGCGCAATTCATCATTGATGTTTTCCTCGCGCGCCAATGCCACCACGTCACGCTCGGCACGACGGCAAATGGCGCGTGCGAGGTGACATGCTGCAGCCGCTGGGCTGCCGCCGGGCAGGATAAATTCTTCCAACGGCGGCAAGGTCTCGTTAAACCTGTCAAGCCTGTTCTCCAGCCATTCAACATCTTCGTTTTTGATAAATGTCTGGTCCGGAAGGCTAAGTTCGCCACCGACATTGAACAATTGGTGTTGAACGCGCGTGAGCACCTCGCGCACCTCGTCCTTTGTACTGTTCGACAACACCATGCCGATCGCGCTGTTCAGCTCATCGATATCACCCATCGCAATGACTCTTTGCGAATCCTTTGCGACACGCGTTCCGTCACCCAGGCCGGTCTCGCCCCGGTCGCCGGTTTTGGTGTAAATTTTCGTGAGCCGCTTACCCATCGTTACAGGTTACTCAAATGCATAACGAAGCGAAACCATAAAATTGCGCTCTGGTGCAGGATAGAAGCCGGTTTCCTCGGCGAAGAAATTGTCCTCATTGAAATCCTTGGCCGCAAAGTCGCTGTATTCCTGGTTAAACAGGTTATTCACACGTGCGCTTAGCTTCCAGGGACCGCGCGCGTAACTGGCCGCCAAATTGGCGACGCTGTATGACGGCAACTTGTCCAGCACGTTGGCGTAATCGCCGGAGGCCTGTGCATCACTACTGTATTGCCATTCAGCAAACACTTGCCAATCCGGATTAATTTCATAATCCAGTGTCGCGCGGATAACATGTTCGGACACCAACGGGATTTTGTTACCCGAAAAGACACCCTTATCAAACTCAGCATCGGTATAGGTGTATTGCAGCGCAAACCCTAACTGCTCACCGATATCCGTTGCGCCCTCAAGAATGAATCCATTACGCCGTGTCTCATCAAGATTGGTATTGGCGCCAAACAAGCCCACGGAAGGATCGAAATCAATCTCGTCCTCCAGATCTAGCCTGTAAATAACTGCTTTCAAACGCTGCTGACGGCCGCTCCAGTCTACGCCGACCTCATAGGAATCACCCTTCTGGACATCCAGGATCTCGATACCCGGGTTCGTGGTGAGCGTTTGCTCGTCCACCTTGGGGAAACGATACACCTGATCGTAACGTGCGAACAGGCGTGTTGCAGGCGCAAGCTCAAACGAAAGACCCGCCTCGTATGCCGTCGCATCGTCATCGGCATTAATAGTAACGGGTGTTGGCAGGAAGGAGGGAGCATCCTGAATATCGTTCTCCAACTCGCCGCGCCTTGCGCCCAGCGTGGTTGTTAAACGTTGCGTAAACGGGTAGACAGCCTGCGCATAGACAGCGCGCGTCTCCTGATTACTGTTGGTTACACCAAAGATAGAAGCAAGACTGTATTCGCTTTCATCCCAATCGGCGCCCAGCGTGAGTACCGCCTCGCCATACTTGTTCTCGAACACACCAATCAAGCGCGGGTTCGCGCTGCGCACTTCGCGATCCTGCTCAAAGTCTATCCCGGTGAGGACACCTTTTATCTCGCTGTCCCGTTGCGTCATCTCCATTTCGACATGCCAGTTGCTGCTAATCGATTGACGCAAACCGATACGCGCGATTTGTGTGTCGGTATCATTCAGGTCATCGGCAAAACGGGTTTGTTTGCGATCTTCGTCCAGCTGATCCTGAAACAGCCCGCCCGGCAGGTTGGCCTCTTCGTTAATATCCTGATACTCGACAAAGACCTCGCCACCCTTGTAACGATAGCTCAGGTCAGCAAACAGGTTTTGATAATCATCCTCGCTGTTATCGCGATAATTATCGGCCTGACTCTTCTCTGCACTCAAGCGATAGCCGAAACCATTATCCAGTCGCCCGGCAAGATTGGCCTTAGTTTGCTCACGCCCATCACTGCCCCCGGCAATCTCCAGCGAGTAGTTCATGCCTTGCGGGTCACGGGTAATGATATTGATCACACCGCCAACCGCTTGATCGCCGAACAGGACACCTGCGCCACCCTGCACGATTTCAATACGCTCGACATCCTTGAGCGCAATACTGTTTAGATCAGGCCCCGCCAGATCAGGATTATTCAAGCGTCGGCCATCAACCAGTATCAGGGTATTGGCCGCGCTATTCGCGCCGAAGCCACGCATACTGATATCGGCACGCGTGCCGTTGCCGAACAAATCCCGAACCTGCACCCCCCCCCGGCCACGCAAGACCTCTACGATATGCCGCGCCGCAGTCTTTTCGATCTCCTCACGGGTAATGACTGTAATGCTGGCCGCTGTCGTGACCTGGCTTTGTTGGCTGCGTGCCGCCGAAACAACGATAGTTTCCAGCTCCTCGGCTGCCAAAAGCTCGGCAGATAATACACACCCAATAAGAAAACCATACAACCATGATGATTTGCGCATTTGCCCTCCGCATAGCGTGTTAAGCGTTCAGGATGCAGGGGGAGAAATGCGACAGAAATATGCTGTGAGATAAATATTCAACAGCCAGGGATAACAATCTGCCACAGGATCGCCCGCCGCAATCCGCGTCAATCACACAACAGGCCGGTCTCCGGGCTTATGGGCTGCGCTGATACTCAGCACTTAGCAAATCACCTTCCCACGTTTTCACGCAGTGGCATATTGATAAGCATTTTCCCAATTACCGTTGCGGGGGCAGCGCCGGATTCGCATATAGCATGGCTCACCGGCTTCCCGTTTAACCCCTGTGAAGAACCACCAGGGGAACCTGTTGCAGTCTACAGGCCTTGCCTGATAAATTAGCAAAACCGCGCGAAATCATAACGCAATAAATCCGACATGTAAAAAATATCTCTAAGATGCACCACTTATAGTAATCTACATACTGAGCATGACGGAGCTACATGCACATGGGTGCAAAAGCCATCGTTGCATAGTGGACATTAACGCGTGAATTATTCATTCAAAATCTGGCGCTATTTTTGCACAGCCATCGTTAAGACATTCTATGGCCACGTGGAGATCGACGGACTGGAGAATCTGCCGGATACCGGCCCCGTCGTCCTGTGCGCCAACCATACCAATGCACTCGCCGATGCTGTGGTCATGCAGGTCTCCTGCCCAAGGCATGTCCATCCACTGGCGCGCAGCGGCCTGTTCGAGAAGCTCTGGCTCAAACCTTTTTTGAATTTCGTTGAAGGCGTACCGGTATATCGAAAGCAGGATGCGGGTAGCGATACTGCGCAAAATGAAGACATGTTCAGAAGCTGCTACGAAAAACTCGCAGAAAATGCAGTGCTGATCATCTTCCCCGAAGGGCAAAGCCACTCAGACCCACAACTTCGCGATATTAAGACAGGCGCCGCACGTATTGCAGTTGGCAATATGAAAGAAAACGGACTTGCACCCGCTCTCATTCCTGTGGGAATGTTTTTTACTGACAAGGGCAGTTTCCGTAGTGACGTATTGGTCCAATATGGCGAGCCCGTTGATATGCAGCTCACCACCGATATCGATGACTATGAATCCGTACGTGAACTGACAAGGCGGCTTGAAGCGGCACTTAGAGGGCTGACTTTAAATGCGGACACATGGGAGGAAATCAATTTATCCGAACGGCTGACAGGCTTCTTTGAACGCAGGCGCGGAAAAAATAAATTACCATTACCAAAACGTTTTCGTGTGCTAAAACGCCTTCTTGAAATGCAAAAGCAACTCAGGGCGCAACACCCCAACGAAGTTAAACACGCCGCAAATAATCTGAAGGTCTTTGAACGCCTGTGCGAACGCTTTGGAATCAAGGACTATCACCTTACACTCGATCACAGCCCGTTACGGGTGGCCTGGTTCATATTGCGCAGCGTTGGGCTCATGCTGATCCTGATACCGCTGGGCTTATGGGGTGTCATTAACAGCTATATTCCCTACACTCTCAGCCGCACACTAGGCGAAAAGATATCGCACGGCCTTGACCAGTTTGACACCTCAAAAATCGCGCTTGGTTTCGTGTTTTTTGCAATATTTTGGGGCTTACAAACAATACTTGTTGCGCATTTTTTCACTATCAAGACTGCAATCATTTACGCTATCAGTTTGCCGCTCACCGCAGCACTGGCGATTGCCATGCACCGCGAGGACAGACAGATCATGGAGAACATTAGAGTGTTTTTTATTTTCCTGCGCAAGCGGGATCTGAAAGCTTACTTGAGAGCTAAACAACACAAACTTGAAGTCGAGCTTGCGAAGCTTGCTCGCATCGCCAATCGTCAGGGATAGTCTCTCAAGATAGCAATATTCCCACATAAGGGATCAGTTAACCGCAGCAAACTCCCGCTGCGATCACTACAAGCACATAGTGCGTGCGTCCTCCCGGTTTAGTCTCGCTACACCTCAACCTGGACAATAAGCTAACTGTCCGACCGAATCCTGTTGAGACCTTGCTGATGAATCGAATATCGAATCATTCCCATTACGTAAGTCATGTTAAACATGACCTCGTCGGAATCAAAACGCACGACGCGTAATCCCGATGATTTCAGATGCCTGTAGCGTTGGTGCAAAATAGTGCGCAGCATTTCATCATCTGCTTGAGGATTATTCACCTCAACAACAAGCTGAGCCTCCGGGGCGAAAAAGCAAATACTATCAATCTCATCAAGGGCTGGGCGGTGAAATTCAACACCCCATAAGCGACCATCACGCAGCTGCTCCCACAGACGATCCTGGGCTCTGACGGTGTCCGCACAGTCTGGATAGGGTCTTGATAGTAGTGATTCTTCATTCATGCGGGCTGGTCCCTGAGCTCATCGCTGCCCCTGATATGCCCGGCATTTTATCAACCAAAACCGTTTAAAACAGCCCCCAAAACGTTAACAACTGTGAGGAAATCTCTGATTAAGTCAGGACCCCTGCGGCACATGATATGCCGCCATTTTTCAATTACCCAGGTGATTGAAAAATGAAGGGAATCAAAAATCGTACTTTTTGGTTCTGGTCTCTGAAAAAAATCAGGATGACTTTTTCAGGGTTTTTCTTAGATCGGCCCGATCTTACCGCTCGTATAAGTATCGATAGCTTGCGCTTCGATATCGCTGCCCGGTTTAAACCAACGCAGTTTTTCATGCAGCTTCACCACGTCTCCCACGATGATTAATGTGGGCGGCTTGACGTCATTGTTTTTCACAAGATCAGGCAGCGTGTCCAGGTCGCCGATCAACACACGCTGGTCCGGCGTAGTGCCTTTGGTGATCAATGCCGCTGCCGTCTTACTGGTGAGCCCGTGCTTGATCAACTGCTCGCAAATCACCTTAACGCCCTGCAGGCCCATATAGAACACGATGGTTTGCTGCTGGTGCGCGAGCATGTCCCAGTTGAGATCTATGGTGTCATCTTTTAAATGACCGGTAACAAAAATGCAGGCCTGCGCATAATCCCTATGCGTCAAAGGGATACCGGAATAAGACGCGCAACCCGCAGCCGCGGTAATGCCCGGCACTACCTGGAAAGGCACGCCCTCTTCAATCAAGGTCTCGATCTCTTCACCCCCCCTGCCAAAGATGAATGGGTCTCCCCCCTTAAGACGCAATACCCGTTTATCCTGTTTGGCGAGATCCGCGAGTAACTGATTGATATTTTCCTGGGGGATGGCGTGTTTGGAACGCTCCTTACCGGCGTAGATGCGTTCGGCATCACGCCGCACCAGTTCAAGGATGGGTTTTGAGACCAGTCGGTCATACACCACCACATCGGCTTGCTGCATCAGGCGCAAGGCACGGAATGACAATAGATCAGGATCTCCCGGGCCCGCACCGACCAGGTACACCTCGCCCTTGAAGTGTGGATCGGCATCGGCATCATTGATGGCTTGTTGCAACAATGCCTCGGCCTCATCATCACGACCCGATAATACCTGCTCCGCGATGGGACCGGACAAAATGGCTTCCCAAAATTTCCTGCGCGCGGTCAGCTTTGCGAATTTGCCTTTCACCTGCTCGCGATAAGACTCGACCAGGCTAGCAAGCCGCCCATAAGTCGAGGGTATGCAACTCTCCAGCCGCGTCTTGATCATGCGTGCCAGCATTGGCGAGGCACCGCCGGTGGTTACCGCAATCTGCACTGGAGAACGATCGATCACAGAAGGTAATATGACGGTCCCCTGTCCGGCGTTATCGGCGACATTGACGGGGATATCCCGGCCTTTGGCCAGTGTCGCAATACGCAGATTGACCTGTTCATCGTCGGTCGCCGCCACGATCAGCAGGTGACCTTCAATATCCGTGTCCTCAAAATTACGCGCCTGATAATCGATCACGCCCTTTTCGGCAAGTGCAGCCAGTTCATCGCAAAGCGTGGCTGCAACCAGAGTAACCCGCGCACCGGCTTCACGAAGCATCGCGGCCTTGCGCGCGCCGATAGTTCCGCCCCCCACAATCAGGCAACGTCTATCGCGAATATCGTAAAAAAACGGCAAAAATTTCATAGCCAAGACCACAAACCTGATTGATTAAATTCTATGCTCATCAGCATACCCCATCACTGCACCAGTCTCGAACTATCAATCACCAATGACCGCAAGCTCGGTGTTAACCAGCGCATCACCAAATGTGACGCATATTGACTCATATCGCCCACGGCCTCGTGTTTCTGCATTACACCCAACCGCAGGTCGACTTTCACGGTATCCGGCGCATAGTGTGCCGCCAGTTTGATCCCCAGATTATTATCCCTGGGTCTGATCTTAGGCATCGCATAGGCGGTACTGCGAATGGCCTCCACCTTTACGCTGGAGAACACCGGGCGCAATTTAATACGGATTTCGTTCCTCACCAGCTGACCTGCCAACCAGGACAAATTACTCACCGCATCAAGCAAGGAAGCGTCAATAGCTTCATTCTCCTTAAAAAAATCCAGCGCCGGATAATACCCCAGCTTCTGTTCCCGAACATAGCGTTGTATGTCATCAGATAGCTTTTTACCTATCACCATCGGCGAGACCGGCGAATGCCGCTGCAGCTCTTCTTCTGAAAGCACAGCCGTAAAACTCAAGGCGATCCGGCAATGGTGTATTGATGACACTTCAAGCACCACGCAATATTGCGAGCTGCCCTAGCACTGGCGTAGTAACTGGCTGTAAGCGCTTACGCATGACTGATCCAATAGCGTCACTTAAACCAAAAATCGGCGCAACCAGCTGCTCGCTCAACATGGATAACACCAGTATAGCCTGCTGTTCCGCACGCCATTCAGGCATAAGCTCCAGAATCGAAACCAACTCATCCGGCTGCTCAGCTTCGCCGTTCATAATAGCCGCAGCGTCCTGGAATACCGTTTCGATATCGCGCCGATTCAAATCATCACAGCGCACAGTTGCAAAGTAATCACCAACCGCATCCATCAAGGCGACCACCACATCCTGATTATTTGGCTTGTGCAGGACCATTTCCACAGTATTCAGATATGCCTGTCCGCGAGCCGATAACACCCTGTCCAGCAGAATCGCATAGGCATTGCCTGCAGCGATAAGTGGCTGCAGCTGGTCATGAATTTGCTGCCAGCTTGGATGTGGCAAACTCTCGATCGGTAATTCATCTGGGATAGCCTGCAGAAAGCCGACGTAAAAGGTATTTCTGCGTTTACCCCGTGACCATAATTTTGCACGCTGTTCGTCACTGACAAGCCCCGGTTGCAGCACCAGACGAATCGTATCCATCATCGCCTGATGCTCTTCCTCGAATGGCAAATACTCGATCAAATATTCTGCCAGCACCGGCCCCATTTCACCCTCAGCAACGCACTGTCGTTCCAGCATGCGCCGGGCATTTTCCGCCGTGGGACTCGCCCACCAGGCACGCCGCGCCAGATCATCCGTCAAACCGCTGGCATGCACCACTGCGACCACCGCCTCCGGTTCACCCAACAATAACAAACGCTCGAGACTCTCATCGCGCGCCTGCCCCATCCGCGTCCAACGTTTGAGGTACACGGGGTAACCACCCGGCGACCCGAGCACCTGTGTGGACAACAGCTGTTTTACCAACCGAATATACTGCTCATCTCGGCATGTCGGATTAAGCTGCACCTTCGCTTCACCTTTATCCGACAGTGCATACACGACCATACGTGACTCATCAATGCGCACGGCATGCAGTTGCTGGGCAAGCAATACATTCAAACGCAGGCTGTCTTCTTGAGAAAGGTTCATTACTCTTTTGTCTTTAATCCACTACAAAAATAAAAAGCATTTACCGCAGAGGTGCAAAGGGCACCACGAAAACATAAGAGCGTTCCTAGGTATCGTATTTTTCAGCGCACCTTTTGAAAGCAGGTAACACAGAACCCATTACATTATTATCTGACATCAGCCGGTGGGTTAAGCGGCGCTAACCTACCCTACGTTTCACTCACTTCCCTGGCAATTGCTGCGATGCTCGGCTGCGTCGAACGGCATGAAAATCAAAGTCATAACCACAAAACTCAATGCGTGGGTTTTAAATCTCCCCTTCATGCGTGCCCGAGCATCGCTAAGCTTTGGCTGGGAGCCCGAAGGGACGCATTTCTTTTGGTTCGTTTTCTTTGGGCGTTCAAAGAAAATGAACTCGGCCGTCGGGACGAACCCCGACTAAAACAATCATCGCGCCAGCGATACACAACTCAATTCAACTGCACCCTCTGCCCCCACGGCACAACACTCTTACCTTTCACCAGCCAGATAACCGGATAATTAGGCTGCGCACTCGGAAAATCACCCTGCGCATCGGTAAAATAAACCAGCAGGTCCGGTGGCTGATCCTGCTTATCGGCCCACTCAAACACCGGCGTAAAACTGGTTCCACCACCCCCTTTAAATTCACGCGGCAATTCAAAATCTTCCCAGGGCTCAAATACCCACGGCCCGTCCTTGGCCAGTTCGGCATCGCAGGCATGCAAGGTCACACGCGCGCGCATCTGGCCCTTGATGGCATCGATCTCGGAGAGAAACTCACCCATTTCCTCGTCACTCACTGAGCCACTGACATCCAGCGCTACCAGCAGGTTAACCTGCGAGCTACGCAGGCTTGGATAAACCGCCGGATCACCACGCCGGGAAGAGGGCCGCGCGTAATTATAATCATCCCGCGCGCTAGTGGTCATATAACGTGCTAGTAACATGCGCCATGGCAATTGAGGTTGCAGCAGGAAATCCACCATGCGCGCCATGATGCCGCCCAGCTTTCCCGACTGTTGCGCCTGTTGCGCCGCACCCGCCATGCGTTGCTGCCACTGCGCGTTGAGTGCATCCTTTTCCTGCTGACTCAGCGGTGGCGGTTGTGGCGCGCCACCTGTGTTGGGATCTTGTTCATTGCTCTTGCCACCGCCCGAGGCATCATCCTTTTGTTCAGGTTGTGAATTAGATTGCTGGCCTTGATCACGCCCGCCACTGTCCTGGTTACGGGTGCCGTCATCGGGATCGTCATCGTCATAAACGTGATCATCGAGCGTATCTTGTTCGTCGTCCAGATCATCCAGGCAGGGATAAATCTCTTCGGCGGTCATACCCTCATAACTGTCTGCAACCAAGGAACCCGGCGGCGCTATCAAGCCATCCTTGATCAGCAGCGGATTGATGGCGAAATCACAAGCGATATCCCAACGGTGTTTAAGACGATGCTGGCGGCGCGCAAAATGCGACAGTGCACAATGCAAGGCTTCATGCGCGAGCACAAACTGGGTTTCATCTGACCTCAAGGCATCGATGTATTCAGGATTGTAATAAAATTTACGCGCATCAGTCGCCGTGGTTCTACACCATCCCGGATCAGCCGCCACCATCGGCAGCCGCAGCACCAACGCGCCCAGGAACGGCTTATCCAGGATCAGACGCGTACGGGCCGCACTGAGTTTGGTTTCGATAGCCTTGAGATCCATTAATTAGACCACTTAAGTAAACTTGCAGCGTTTTGTTCCCCTGTGGCACATGTCCGAGCATCGTAAAGTTTTGGCTGGGAGCCCTTAGGGGCGCGCGAGGGATCGCGCGCGTTGTTCGTCAGCACAGGGAAGTGCTGTCGAACAACCTCGGAGCCAAAACTGCGAAGCACAGTGGCCTTGAGTGGCCTCGGGGCGACGTTTTCTTTGGGTACTTTCATAAAAATTCTCAAAGACAAATTCGCCTGGAGCGAATTTGAACAGTCGCAGGCTGGCCCGAAGGGCGAAACCCATGGATGGGTTTCGTAAAGCACTTCGCCCGCGGGTACGAATACCCGCTTAAACAATTTTAGTGACAGCCACTCAGCTATCCTTACCAAACCCAAAGAAACTCACTAAATCAATTCTCGTACAACATCAAATCAGCAATACTATCAGCCCATTCTGCAAACTGCGGCACTGCAAACAGATCTTCACCGATGGCACGATGCATATCCGACACCATCATCACACCCATTTCACGCTGCGGAAAACGGCTTGCATAGATAAGTATATTGCCATGAACGTCATTGGCCTGGGCGGTACTCTTGGCACGGATCGCATGACCCACCAGGGCTGTGGCAACTGCGTACTGCAGGTCGATCTCCTGAGGTACCGGTACCTGTTCGCCGCGCACAATGGCCTCCAGGTCCGGCATTTGATCGAGGCTGGCGATAAAGGCATTGAGTTCAACGCCCGCGGCCGGACCAACACAGGCCTGCAATGATCCGAGCAAGAGATCGTTACTGTCTTCGAATTTCTGCACTGCGCGGTGGGCAAATTCCCAGGAACGTGGCGACGGGAATGCGACCGGGTTATGGGCGGGATCAAAATCGAATAACAATTCTGGACGAAACCGCAGGAAAGCGATGACGCGCTCATCGATGCCGTTGGCATAGGCCCAGGCCACCCAGTCATCCACATTAACCTCGACTTCAAAATGCGAGAAGCGGTTCGCCAGTGGTGCCGGCATGGTATAGGTGACACCACGATCGCCCTGGCGGTTACCGGCAGCGAAGATCGCCCAGCCTTCAGGTACTTCATAATTCCCCAGGCGACGGTCCAATATCAGCTGATAGGCTGCCGCCGATACGCTGGGAGCCGCCGAGGTAATTTCATCGAGAAACAGGATGCCCTCACGTCCATGGCGCTCCGCATTCGGCAGCATCGCGGGAATCGCCCACTCAACATGCTCCTGCACCCGGAACGGAATACCGCGCAAATCGCTGGGTTCCATCTGCGACAGCCGGATATCGATCACCGGCACCTGGTGTCGCTGCGCAACCTGACAGACGATATCCGATTTGCCGACACCCGGAGGACCCCATAGCATCACTGGCGTATGGTGGCCGCTGAGCGTACCCAGGAACTCCCGGTCAAGAACTTGTGTTAAATGTGCAGGACGCATATGTGATTCAACTCGTGAACGGGCCAGGTGTAGTCCCTGTCCGGAACCAGGGGTCGTATTGTATCAGGAACCAAAACCCGCCTTGGCGTATAATTCCTTGGCTTTTTCAGGGTCGCGCTCCACTCCATTACCTTGCTCGTACATCATTGCCAGCGTGGTAAGCGAACCAACCAGTCCTTGTTCTGCGGCCTTGCTGAACCATTTGACAGCCTCAGCGCCGTTCTTTTCAACGCAATCGCCTTCCATATACATGAAACCCAAGCCATGCTGAGCCACTGCATGGCCCTGCTCGGCAGCGGCATTCATCCACTTAAACGCCATCGCCGGATTGGGCGCGACTCCGAGCCCGTTCTGACACATGATTGCTACCCGGTGCTGGGCGTCGGCATCACCCTGCTCCGCGAACGGCGAGAGCAGTTGCATGGCGCGTGAAAATTGCTTGGACTCGAAGGCCGCCATGCCACTCATCATATTCATATCATCTTCATCAGACATCCTGCTCTCCGCTTCCCCCAGACAAGGCCGAGAAAAATTCTATAAAATGTATGATTAATGATAACGGCGCAGTCCCGCACATCGAATACCCCCGTTGGGAGCCCACCCGCCCAGCACCGACAATTCAATATATTTAATAAGGTATTTAAAGCACCCCTCCCCTGGGCCACCTCTATCGGGATATACTGTCAAATGGGCTGTTTTTGTATGCTGCCACACCGGATTTAGACTTAATCCCCAAGGTAAAGGCGTATCTGCACAAGAAAAAATCGATCAAGATGCGTATCTCGCGATGCGCTCCTGTATTTAGAAGATCGCTACTGGCCCTGAATACAGTAAGGATCCGCCCATTGAGGAGGCTTACTCGGCCGTGACGACACATTGCAAGCCGCAGCGGATGCGGTGCGCTTAATACTGGACTCCGGCAAGACGCACTTGCGCACTTCCGGTGCCACTTAGGATCTACTTTTAACCTGGTTTTTAATCTATTTTGATTAGCGATACACGAGGAGACACCCATGGATCAAGCTTATAGAGACGCAATCACCAAAATGGAATCACAGGGTGTTGACCCTGAATACGTGCTTGGCTGGCAAGGCGGTTACCTGGGCCACCCGGAACGCGAAGAACAACGCGTCACCGACGCCTACACCGCAGGTTACGAAGACGGCCAGGCCAAAACCACTGATGGCATGGACAAGTGGAAGAAGTAACACGCTTCTGACATACACAAAAAAGCGGGCTTCGGCCCGCTTTTTTGTGTCGCATGTAAAACCGCTGAACATGGATATCGATTCTATAAGAATCATCTACCACCAGATACATCAATAAACGCCCCAGTCGAATAGGATGCCTCATCGGATAGCAACCACATAATGGCGTTTGCCACTTCTTCGGCCTGTCCGCCGCGTTTCATGGGCACCGCCTCTTTGACACGATCGACTCGAGCGGGCTCCCCGCCACTGGCATGAATATCGGTATAGATAATGCCGGGTCGTACCGCATTGACACGGATACCCTCGCTAGCGACTTCCTTGGCTAACCCGATCGTCATGCTATCGATAGCACCTTTAGAGGCCGCATAATCCACATACTCACCAGGCGCACCAAGGCGTGCCGCGCTCGACGACACGTTAACGATCGCACCGCCCTGACCACCGTATTGAGTCGACATGCGCCGCACTGCTTCACGCGCACACAGGAAAGCGCCCGTAACATTAACGGCAAAGATTCGGTTGAGGCGCGCAGCCAGCATGCCATCCAGCCTCATTTGTCGACCCAGAATACCGGCGTTGTTGACCAATGCAGTAACGGGTCCAAGTTTCTCGTCTACTGTCTCAAACAGGCGTACGACATCGTCTTCCGATGCAACATCAGCCGCAACCGCAACAGCCATACCCCCGCGATCTTGTATTACATCAACTACGACATCAGCCGCTGCGCGATCACGCACGTAATTTACGCACACCGCATAACCGCGTTTCGCAGCAGCATATGCAGTAGCAGCACCAATCCCGCGACCACCACCAGTAATAACAATGATTTTACTCATCGTCCTCCGCAACCGCCTCCAGCTTATTCGTCAGACCAACGGTCTGTGCAGTGATTATCATCGTAAGTAATACCGACCCCGCAAATGCATATAGCCCATATCGCATCTGCACATCCGCGATAGCACCTAACTTAACAGAAACCACCAGAATCGCCACGACAAACACATCCAGCATTGACCATTTGCCATACTCATGCATCCAATGCAGGTATCTTTGGTGCTTTGCTTCCGACCTCTGTTTTCTTGAAACTAATCGATAGAGGGCGCCCAACTTTAGTACAGGCAGAACAATACTAAACCCGGTAATAACCAAAAACAGAAAATATTTCCTCTCCAGGAATAATTCAATCACACCTGAAAATACAGAAAATGTATTGTTTATGACAATGAATTTTTTTAGCGTGATAACTGGCGCAAACAGGCCGACAACCAATAGTAGCGCTGCTATAAGGATCAGCCACCGGAGCTGCCGCGCCTTCTCTGGAAACTGTGTAGATAAAGCCACTAATCAGGTCTGTTCGAAATCAAAAGGTGGGTAGATTATTCTTGCAGCGGCAATCGCACACACAGCTTAATCCATAGCGTTTGCAAAAACCGGCAAGGGCCTGCAGGCAGGCTCTCTTGTGCACCACACCCTACTCAGTAAGCTCATCAGGCTCAACACTGCCAAGTATGTCAAAACCGCCCGCACCATCGGGTTTAAGCACCAGGAAACCACCAGGACTAACCAGTTCAAAAGTCAGGGCGTCGATATTGGGCCTGTGAGTCACCATAACCAGATTACCCTGCCCTTTATAAGCGCCTATGCGTTCTGCGACAAGCTCCGTGCGCGCCTCTTTTTGGTCATCTGGAAGCACGACAAGCAAATCCAATGCTTGCCAGCCTGTCACTAGACCAAATACTAATTTAGCAGTCTCCTGAGTCCGACAATAACGACTGGAAAACACCTTATTGACTGTGATGGAACGAGCGCGAAATACTCGACCAATACGCTGCGCCTGTTTACGGCCCGTATCCGAAAGATTTCTCTGTGCACTGCAATCATCGAGCTGTAGTAACAGCGGATCACCCGTTTTCCCCGGTAATGCATGACGCATTAACACAACGTTGCCACCCGTTTTCAGCTGCGCCCATATGTCCTCATCTGCATAGCCAGTGGATACACATGCGCCAACGGCCATACCACAAGTCATTAATAAACTTATTCCGAATCGTTTCCTTTGACTTGCAACAATCATTCACCATACCCCACGAGCTACGGCGACCAGCCAAATTATCGCCGTTGATAGCGCCGTTATTATCGAAAAGGATAACAGACTACGCCAGCCATTATTCATGGATTGCACAATACGGAAGTCTTCGACATATATGGTTTCGCATGCGCCATTGCCCTTGTCGTCACGTGTAATGCTTGTATCTCTGCTAAAACCCTGATCGTTACTATACTTGGCAAGCCAGCCGCTGAGTTGGACCTGATCTCCGACACGCACCTGCTCGATAGTATTACGAATAACCTCATCATCGCTGAGCAGATGATTATTGGATATCTGGTTTTCCTTGAATTGTTCCCAGGTAGCCCTGTCACGCGTTTTATAATTACAGGTGAACTGGCCGTTCCAGAATTTTAATGCATTAAGATCAGGCACATGAACGTTGACTCCCCAAATAACACATAAATCTGCCGCATTAAGATGATCGTTCCAGATTTTATGCAGACCATAATCTGCATCGTGATATCTGGATGACACTACAACCCCGGAGAGCTCGTATTGATAGCGCGGCTCTATAGTATAGCTCACGTTATTTTGTGAAACACTGAAGGCCCGCTTGCGCACTGATGTTTGCTTAGGTTGATTCAACACTTCCTGATCAACTGGCATGTCTGCAGGAAAATCATTCCGAAACCAGCATGATGACACCAGTGCCACGCAGCTGACATAAAAGATGACTGTGTTAATCCCTTTCAACATTCTATCAAGGATTAGTACTGGTATAAATAATTATCATAAGACCAATTTTATGTATCCGCTGACCAGGGAAAAACAAAGCAACACTAATTAGACTTCTTTAAATATTTCCCCATTGCACCTTTAACAGCACGCTTCAACGTGGTCATTGCTTTGGGCACCTCAGCATCAATGACATAATCGGGAATCCATTTATTATCTTTTTCGCCCATTTTCTGCATAACCTTATCACCCAGTATACGGCGCATGGTGAAGCTTGGGCCGTCAGCTTGCGTATAACTGCATTCGGAGTAATCTTCAACGCGGCTATTGATAACTTCGATGAACGCTTGAGTATAATCGCCCTCACCCTGGGCATCGATACGATTGCTTTGCATGGTTTCGATCAAGTGCCGAGCCAGTGCCGACACAAAAACCTGCCGCTGTTCATCGTCGAGCTTGCTGTAGGTCATGCGGTCGACAATGTGCACCAGGAATGCCACAAATTCGGCCATAACATCCAGGCGTTGCGCATGGGTCTCGGTCTCGAAACCCTCATTTTCAAGGTTGAGCAACGCTTCCCCTGCTATTTTCCAGATATTGAAGCCGACAACACCAGCATTTTCTTCCAGGCTGCGGGGACGGTCTTTTTGATTCCAACGGGCTTTAACGCGCACGGCGGTATTACTCCTTATACAAAGTACTGGATAAGCGCTATAGTCAGTGGAGCGCCATGTTACAGAATGCTAGCATAGGCTTGGGACCCGATCATACTCAGCAGGGCGCCCCATCGGCGCGCATCAATGAGTCTCAACATGTCCTAAGTACTGATGAACGAATTTACCTTCAGGTTTTAGAGGCTACGCCCACGCAAGAGACCATGTAAACGGACCATTATGAGCGTATCAACCCATTCCACCGCAATCCCGCTTTGCGATATCGTGCAGAAAAACTGCCATATTACGGATGCCCACCATGCCTCCGATTTTACGTTGTGTGTCTATCTGCTCAAGATGCGCGAATACTACCGCTGGGAGATGGGCTACACTTTTGACCACGCCATGTCCAAAGAGGAGGTGGGTAACTGGTTGGTACAACGCGAACAACTATGGGAAGAACTTGAGGATGAGTCCTATCAGCCACTAGTCATCGATGACCAGCCACACGACCCCTTTGAAACCGAAGAAATCAATCGCTCACTGCTGCCCAAGGGATTTGTCTACAGTGCCGGGCTGGGTCGGGGGTCAACACCGCACTTTTTCCTGGGCAAACTCGACAAGCATGTCGAACACCAGGATTACACAATTCTGGTTTCTGATGCCGAATGCGCACGTGACCTGTCTGCGCCCCCTGCGATGGCGCTTGGACGTAGCATTTACATCCGGCGCGAATCCTTGCGCCGCATGATCTGGGAAAAGGTGATGGAATGGCGCTGGCATCAATATGAAAACGCCATGGGACGTGCACTGAGTGATTATGATTTTGAACATCACCTCGATACCGCACTCGACCAAATGACCGAGAATGAACTCACCGCAGTCACCTACCACGAAATTGGGGAAATCATGGCCGGCGAGCACTTGGGTGGCGAATGGGAGACCATGCTTGCCTCCATGACACGTTCCAGAGCCGAGATCATGGCACGCGCCGTACGCGATCACCTGGCCGATTCGCTCTCTACATTGCCCAAATTAATCGAAGATGATAATCACGCGTCCTTACATTTCTATATGGGGAACCTGACCGCCATGCGTAAGGACCTGTTCCCCGGATTCGCGCAGGCCTACCAGCACTGGCATGAAAGCGGCGATATTGCCGTACTACAGCACTTCGTAGCCTTAAGTGCCAACCACTGGATTGAAGTAGGCGAACATATGCTGGACTTGTACAGCCAATATGGAGATGATTGCGCACCACAGCTTGAACAACTCATTGAAACCAGTCGACTCTAAGACCATGTCACATACTAAAGCGATATCCACACCACTGCGCACTATTAGCGAAGTAAAACCCAATAGCTTTGTCTTCGAACAGCATCATGCGTTACCTGCCGAACTCTGCGCACAAATGATCGAGCGTTTTGAAACCGCCAAAGAAGAACACTATGAGGGCCGTATCGGCCAGATGGCCAGCAAGGACCGCAGTATTAAGAAATCAACCGATCTGGTTGTGAGCGGCAAGGAACATTGGAAAGATGTTGATCTCGCATTGTTTCAGTCCCTCGCTACTGCCTTAAAAGAATTCCGCGAGACCTATCCCTTCTTCAAGGGACCATTCAAGGACATGGGCTACGCTATTCAACGCACCAGCCCCGGCGAGTTTTATCACTGGCATATCGACGGCGGCAGCCATGAATTCAGCCAACGTCAACTGGTCGCCATCTGGTATCTCAATGACGTCAAAGGCCCCGGCGGTACCACTGATTTTTTATTCCAGGATATCAAAATCAAACCGAAAGCCGGCAAGCTGGTGTTGTTCCCACCCTTCTGGACACACGAACACCGCGGCGCAGCATTACAAAAGGGCGTGAAGTATATTGCGACGACCTGGGTTGTGTTTGCTTGACCGTGTTCGCCATTTCGCTCTTATGCTGCTTCGTGGAAAAAAACCTGAGCCTTTCACCGCAGAGGTGCAAAGAAAGAAAAAATTCATAGGCCTGCAGTGCGCGCGCGAAATAGTACATTGATTTTCCTCTACGCCCTTTGCTCCTTTGCGGTTTAATATTTTTCCTGGTTCCCACGACCCTCAGTAGGAACAAGAAATTGACAAACAACAGCTCAGCCGCCCGCCATCTCCACTTCGGTCTGATTCATATCACCCGTGGTGTCCAGCCGGATACTTTTAATGCCTGGCATGCGCTTGAGGATATAACCCGCCATCATGCCGATCATGGGCTGGTTTTCTTGCTCAATTGCAGTAAGCAGCTTATCACCGGCAATCTGACAGCACTGGAGAACATTGGGGGACTCAACCCACTGGCGGCTCATCTGCCAGCCCTTAGCCATATCAGCATCCATTTTCTGGAAGAAATTCTCCGCCTCCGAAAGCATTGAATCAGGCACATCGATCGGAAAAGTTTGTTCATCGACAATAACATTCAGTATCATTGGATTTTCCAGGGCAATAATTTATTCGTGCTCATACAGGGCAACATTATAACGTGACCAAAAGTCGAATTGTGGCTCCATGCTAATACAAATCCCTCATGTTTTAGGACAGCAGCAGCTTGCCAGCGTGCGACAGTTGCTTGCGGACGCACAATTTGTTGATGGCAAGCTATCGGCCGGACAATCCGCGCAGCGTGTGAAAAACAACCTGGAATTAGCGGCTCAGTCGCAGCATATCGAGCAGCTCAATAATATCGTGATGGGCAACCTGGTGCGCCACCCTGTCTACCAGAATGCCGCATTACCGCATCGGGTTGCCGTGCCGTTTTATGCCCGCTACACCGAAGGCATGGCCTATGGCCCACATATCGACGATCCCGTCATGGGGCCCGCGGAGCATCGCTACCGCTCGGATATCGCGATCACGGTGTTCCTAAGTGAACCCGGGGATTATGACGGCGGCGAGCTGGCCATACAGACATCATTTGGTGAACAGCGCATCAAACTGGCTGCGGGTGACGCCGTACTTTACCCCGCTTCCAGCCGTCATGAAGTCACAGAAGTGACGCGCGGCGAGCGCCTGGTAGCGGTAACCTGGGTACAAAGCCTGGTACGCGATCCCGCCCATCGCGAGCTACTGTATCAGTTAAACCAGGCGCGCGAGAAGCTGTTAAAGAACGCACCACAAGCGGCGGAGACTAAAAATGTCGACACCGCCTATGTGAACCTGGTGCGTATGTGGAGCGAACTATGAATCTTGTTACTCGTCTACATCCCCAACAGGAGGCTGGTAATTCGGATCATTTGGATTCAAAAAAATGAAATTGAATTGGCCAGGCTCCAGTTCGACAAAATCTATCGTCATACCCTTTAACAATTCCAGGCTACTGAGTGCAACAACGATTTCTACATCTTCAGACGTAAATCTTTCATCACCTTCCCGGCCCACATCATCAAACCCCATACCATAGTGAATACTGTTATCAGGGTTGCGGCTTGCCGCAAGCCTTAGAGGCATACCCTCCATCTGGCTCTGTTTAGCCGATTCACGCACCTGCTTCGCGGCTACTGGGGTCAGCTTGATCATGGTTACTTTTCCTTGCGTTACTAATTAATTGAATCAAAATATACAGACGCTAAACAGCATCCGCTGTTTGTTCCACTTTTTGCCTACACGCAGCCACGAACTCCACAAATCGTGGCGCCCAGGGACTTTGTTGGGTATTGCGCAGGTGCGCATAACAGGCCAGCAGATTTTTATAGACAATACCATCGTGCTCACCATCAATACCTGAGCCCCGTTTTACACGAAAGGCATAATCCTGGTTTTTGTCCATGTTTATCAAACTCGAATAATGAAATTCATGCGCGGCAATTTCGTTACGAGTATTACTGATATTACCCCACGGGCCGTTGCCCGTTTCTTCAAGGCGCACGTAACCACGCCCCTGCGGACGCTCGTGCATTACCGCATCTCCCGGTATAACGCCCACCATTTCATAACAACGACCTTGCCATTCGATGCTGCGCGATAAATACATCAGCCCGCCACATTCTGCATAGACCGGCAACCCGGATTCAATCGCATTACGTACGGTACTACGCATTGCGCTGTTAGCCTCCAGCGCTTGCATCTGTGTTTCCGGAAAACCGCCGCCAATAAACAGTCCATCGATGTCAGGCAAGTCACGATCACGCAGCATGTCAACGGGCACCAATTCGGCCCCGGCCTGCTGTAATGCCTGCAGATCACCCGGGTAATAAAAGCCAAAGGCCGCGTCACGGGCGATACCGATACGCACGCCGGAGGCTGGTGTCTGCGCAACAGGCACAGCAGCACTTGCTTGCGGTACTGGCGCCACAACCGCAATATCCTGCAGGCGGTTAAGGTCAACCTGGGCAGCAACGAGTTCGCCTATAGTGTCGATTCTTTGCATCGCATGAGAATCTTCATTACTCGGCATCAGGCCGAGATGGCGTTCAACCAATTCAAGCCGCGGATCGCGCCGAATCGCACCCACTACCGGTATATCGGTATAGCGTTCCACCACCGCGCGTAGTTTGCTCTCATGCCGACTGCCGCCCACCTGGTTAAGAATGACACCCGCTATATTGATTTGCGGGTCAAAGACCTGATAGCCAATCAGCAATGGCGCGATACCACGGATGGTGCCACGGGTGTCGAGCACCAGGATAACCGGCGCCTTGAGCAATTTGGCCAGTGCAGCATTGCTGTTACCGCCCTCCACATCAAGACCGTCATACAGCCCCTTGTTGCCCTCGGTGATGGTGAGGTCGGCATCTTGCGTATAGTGCACGAATGTAGCGAGGACTTCGTCTTCACTTTGAGTGTAAAAATCGAGGTTATAACAGGCACGCCCGGCAGCCTGACCATGCCACATCGGATCGATATAATCAGGGCCCTTCTTGAAAGGCTGCACCTTCAGACCCTGACGTGAGAATGCGGCACACAGGCCGAGCGTCACCGTGGTCTTGCCGGAGGATTTATGCGCGGCAGAAATAAAAAGCTGGGACATAGGCCAATACTACCTGCTATGAGACCCTGGTGTTTAATCCAGAAACATTGTCAGACGCCGGAAAAGGCGCCCAGGGTTGATAATCCCCTGAAATCTCGACTGGATTAATAGGGCGTGCCCTTTCAGGCAGTCGCTTCTGAGCCTGAAGCAGCAGGTTTATAATGTGGGTCTGCAACGCTATCCGCCAGGGAATCTGGCAGGAAATCCAGCGCCTTGATGGCAGCCATCACCGCAGCCAACGCGATTGCCACACCGCCAAGACCCAAGAGGAATTCCGGCATACTGGGTACGTAATTTGCGACGACACCATCATAGAAGCTGCTGCTCACCTCCATGCCGGGGAACAGTTCCAGCGGGAAGGCCTGCCCACCGATGATAATCACATACATCTGCGCCAGACCACCAATGGTCACCAGCACGGCGCCAATGGCGGCAGCAGTGCGTGATTTGCTGAAGGCCGGCAGATAGAACAACGCCAATGGCACCAGGCTGCCCAGCAGTATCTGCACCCACCAGAACAACTGGGTGTAGATGCCACCGTCCATGAGTATGAAACGCTCAATACCATGATGCTCGGTGGCATAGAGATTGGTCAGGTGGAAGGCGATCACGAAGTACAGTACGGCCGCGACAAATACGCCTAACAGGTTCTTCAAACGAAACACCAGCGCATCACCCAGGGGGCGTTGAGTCCATTTATAGGCCGCCATCAGCACCAGCAAAAATATGGCGAGGCCGAACGAAAACGACATGATAATAAACATGGGCGCCATCACGGCCGCGTCATAGGCCTGACGAGCGACCAGGAAACCGAAGATTGAACCGGTACCGGTAGTGAGTATCAACCGCCAGACAAACGCGATAAAACCGACCGGTTTGGTGAAGCGATTCATCTTGCGCTCCATCATCATCCACAGATATACGCCTACGATGAGGAAAAAACCATTATAGAGGATGATGTTCCAGGCAAAGATCGACTTGAAGTTATACTTGGTCATCGCCACGATCAGGCGATCTGGGCGGCCCAGATCAAGCACCAGCACCAATAGGCCACCGAGCAGCAGGCAGAGTGACAGCAGACCGGACAGGCGTGCCAGGGGTTTATACGATATCTTGCCGAACACCGATGCGATCGACGCGACATTGAGTGCACCGGATGCCGCTACAATCAGAAATACCGCAAACACATGAGGCGTACCCCAGACGATCTGATTGGTCATACCCGTAACGACATGCCCATGACTTTCCATGTAATGCGAGGCGAGATAGCCCACCAAGGCCATCAGGCCAAACAGACCCAACAAGCCGTAGT
Source organism: uncultured Gammaproteobacteria bacterium (assembly GCA_947258875.1). GTDB lineage: Bacteria > Pseudomonadota > Gammaproteobacteria > CAMYKB01 > CAMYKB01 > CAMYKB01. The sequence continues at coordinate 25,578 of CAMYKB010000001.1, forward strand.
ACCCTTTGGAGGTTCCGTCGATTGAGCTGTAACGAATGTTTTGCATAGTGTTCAACTTTTTATGTTTACTGCTACAACACCGCAGTCATAGCAACGAATAGTCAAAAACTTACAGGCCCTGATAGCGCACGCCAGTATTCAGACCCAAATCTGCGCGAATCTGCGTAGCACCGAATTTCTTAAGGCGTTGCGAGATCTCGCTATTGGGATCATTTAGGTCACCGAAGATCAGCGCGCGATGACCCGCTTTGGCGCAGGCTTCGGCGCATGCGGTGGTACCATCACCTCGATCGACCTTGTGTACGCATAAAGTACAGCTTTCTACACAGCCCTTACCGCGCGGTGCCTCGACCTTCTGGTCCTTGATCTCTTCGTGAATAAATGAACGCGCTTTATAGGGGCAGGCCATCATGCAATAACGGCAACCAATACAGATATGTTTGTCGACCAACACAATACCGTCGGCACGCTTGAAGGATGCACCGGTGGGACAGACATCCACACAGGGAGGATGTTCGCAATGCTGACACATCATGGGCATGGATTTGCTGTTACCACTGAGCCTGTCTTTGACAGTCAGCTTACGGATCCACTGCGCGTCGGTTTCAGGACGACCGGTATCAGTCAAGGCGTGTTCTTCATTACAGGCCGTAACACAATCGTTGCAGCCGTCTTCGCATTTGCTGGTATCGACCAACATGCCCCAACGCACCGCATCGGTGACTGGCTGGTCAGCCGGTTTGGCATGCGAAACGCTGTATAGCAACACACCGGGCGCGATGCTCAAACCGCCCAATGCAGCTGCAGCCGTACCCAGAAACTGGCGCCGGTTGCTGTTGGGCTGTTCCTGAGCGCCGCTTTCTTGAGTCATTTTTTCAGGGTTCATTGTGCCGAGCCCTCCGCCTGAGCTGTTATCCCAGACCCATCGTCTTTGTATGCAAGCCTGTGTTGGGCTGTGTCGACATCAAAATTCTTGAAGCTTGCGTGGCTGTGGCCATGCGCACCCCGCTTGATCGCCTTTTCCGGGCGATCAGCATGACAGCTGAAACAGTCAACCTTAACGCTGGCATAACTATGACAGGACGCGCAGAAGTGGTCCTTCTCACTGACACGCGGGTAACTACCGTCTGCACGCGGGGTGACATGGCAATTGATGCATTCAGCAAAACTGTGCTTTGAGGTACGAATACCGCCATATACCGTTTCATCACGCTGGTGCAGTATGAACTCCATGTGATCACGACGCATGACGTCGGTCGGCTCAACACACTTATCACCCTTGGCAGGCGCCAGTTCAGGCAATTTTACGCGGTCACCGGCATATGACGGACCGGCGATAAACACCAGGCCCAACAATAATGGCAACAGTTTGAACATTGAACGTATCATGTCATACCTTTTTGCTGGCAATACCTTCTACTTGGTGGTCGCCCAAATTAATGATCACCAAGCGCCATATCGATGTAACCCGTCGGGCAGACATCTGCGCAGATGTGGCAGCCGATACATTTATCATAATCGGTTGCAACATAACGGCCCATGGTCTGCTGATCTTTCTTCACACGATACACCGCGTCCTGCGGACAATAAATGACACAGTTGTCACATTCAAAGCACATGCCGCAACTCATGCAACGGTTGGCCTCTTCCGCAGCCTGCTCTTCGGTATAGCCGATCATGCGTTCCTCGAAGTGACCCAGCACCTCTTCGGAACCCGGGCCATATGACTTGCGATGCACGCGCGGTGTGAACGGGAAATGACCCAGGAACAGGCGGTCCGATGAAATAATTTCCTGAGCAGAACGGTCTTCGTAGTTATGCACAGCGAAGCTCGCTTCGCCAGTGCCGCGCACCTCGCCGTGATCATACTCAGTGGGCGACAGCTCGGTCTCACGCAGCTTGTCCAGCAGGTCGAAGTGATGTACGTCGACCTTGGGGCGCTTGCCTATTTCTTCATTCTTGAGGAAATGATCAATACTTTCGCAAGCAATCGAGGCCTGACCGATGGCGGTGGTCAGCAGGTGCGGACGAATAATGTCGCCAGCAACAAAATGACCCGGTTTGTTAGGTACGCCATAAAACTTGTCGGCATCCATGAGACCGCGGCCATTATCGAAATCTTCCAGGCCTTGCATATCTCCGCCCTGACCGATCGCAGAGACGACGAGGTCACATTCAATATCAAACTCGGTACCTTCAACCGCATTCGGACGGCCATCGACCATTTCACACTTGGCCATCTTGAGCGCACGCGCACGGCCTTGATCATTCAATACGACTTCAATCGGCATTACACCATCAAGAATGGTCACGCCTTCATGGAGAGCATCTTCAACTTCGTGCTCGGTCGCGGTCATCTCAGCGCGCGGGAACAGTGAAGTCAGGGTAACATCGGCACCCTCGCGAGCTGCAGCAAATGCAGAGTCATGGGCAACGTAACCACCAATCACCTGTTCTGGGCGCACCTCTTCATCCAGTTTCTTGACCTTGCCGAGACGACGCGCCACGGAGACCACGTCGATGGAGGTATCACCACCACCCACACAGACGACGCGATCCGTCGTCACTTGCAGGCGACCGGTGTTAAAGGCTTCAAGGAAGGCCACACCACTGACGCAGTTCAAGGCATCTGCACCAGGTACCGGTAATGCACGGCCACTCTTGCAACCCAGCGCCCACAGGATGGCGTCGTATTCTTTTTCCAGTTCTTCAACGCTGACATCTTTGCCCACGCGCGTATTCATACGGGTATCTATGCCACCCATGTCCACGATGCGCTGAATTTCAGCGTTCAGGAATTCACGCGGGGTACGGTAGTTAGGAATACCGTAGCGGAACATACCGCCCAGTTCTTCATGGTCATCGAAGATTGTGCTGGCGTGCCCCATGCGACGCAGCTGATAGGCTGCGGCCAGACCTGCCGGGCCACCACCGATAATAGCGATTTTCTTGCCCGTCATCGGTGCGCTGTTATCAAACGTATAGCCTTCGGCCTTGGCGGTATCACCGATCCACTGCTCGACGGCATTGATACCGACAAAGTCTTCCACATTGTTGCGGTTGCAACCATCCTGGCAAGGCGCCGGGCACACACGACCCATCATGGACGGGAACGGATTGGCATCGGTGGAGCGGCGAAAGGCATATTCCGACATACTCATGTCACCGCTGGGTTTTTCGATACCGCGTACGATGTCCAACCAACCACGAATATCCTCGCCTGAAGGGCAACTGCCCTGGCACGGCGGAGTGCGATGCACATAGGTAGGGCATTTATGCGAAGTATCGCCTTCGAAAATAGCGTCCGCAAAACTGTCCCATTTATAATCACCTTCCTCGTACTTACGGAAAGTCAGTTTTTGCGTCATGTCGTCTTTAGAAGTTGCCATACCTTAAGCTCCTGTGATCTCAATCTAGGATTAAAGAATCTCTGCACAAACCTGGGCAGGGATTCCTTAAATTAATTTGTTATTTCCTCGCCTTCTGTTTCCTGGCCTTCTGTTACCTGCCCGTCCAGGATAATCGCGTTACTGACCAATTGATGCAGACTGACAATTTGATCCATTTCAAAGCCGTAGTACGGCAGCACCTTGGAAAACTGGCTCTTGCAAATGGCGCAAATCGCGGCCATGTGCGTTACGCTGTGGTTTTTAGTCACATCATTGAGCGCCTGCATACGCGGCATGGCGCCCTTGACACGAATCTCCATCAGATCATCGGTCAACAAACCGCCGCCGCCGCCGCAACAGAAAGTGCCTTCTTTAATGGTGTCGGCTGGCATATCATGGAAATTGTTGCAGGTGGCCCTGATAATCGCGCGTGGAATTTCGAACTGGCCACCGGGCTTGTCGCCCATACGCGAGGCGCGCGCCACGTTACAGGAATCGTGATAGGTCAGCACCATGTCATCGTTGGCTGACGGATCCAGGTTTAACTTGCCCTGCTGCATCAGTTCATAGGTGAATTCGCAGATATGCTGCGGCACGGGATAATTCGGATCGAGGAAATCAAACGGGCCAGCCAGGGTATTCAGGAAACTGTAGGCCACACGCCAGGCATGTCCACACTCACCGAACACGATACGCTTTACGCCCAGTTCAATCGCCGCCTCGCGAATACGCAGGGACAGCTTGCGTGTGTTCTCGTAACTGCCGATGAACATACCGAAGTTAGCGGCTTCGGAGGCATAGGAGCTCATCGTCCAGCTGATACCTGCCGCATGAAATACCTTGGCGTAACCAATCAAACCATCAATATGCGGCTCGGCAAAGAAATCGGCCGACGGCGTAATCAGAAGGACGTCGGCGCCTTTTTCATCCAGCGGCATGCGCACCTTGACGCCGGTTTCGTCTTCAATGTCTTCTTCCAGACCTTCCAACGTATTTTTCAGGGCCGGTTCCGGCAGTCCCAGGTTGTTACCAATTATTTGCGCCTTACCGATAATTTCGTTGCAATACTTTTGACCTTTACCAACGGCATCCATGATCTCGCGTGCCGCCATGGAGATTTCTGCGGTGTCGATACCATAAGGGCAATAGACTGAGCAACGACGGCACTGCGAACATTGATGGAAATAGGCATACCAGTCATCCATCACTTCTTCAGTGAGCTCCGCAGCACCTACGAATCCAGGCATACCCAACTTGCCGAAGATTTTTCCCGGCAATGTGTAATAACGGCGATACACCTTGCGCAACAGGTCCTGACGCGCCACCGGCATGTTTTTCGGATCGCTGGTGCCCAGATAATAATGGCACTTATCGGTACAAGCACCACACTTCACGCAAGAATCAAGAAATACCTGTAGTGAGCGATACTTGCCCGTCAGCTCTCCCAACGTGTCGATGGCCTTCTCTTTCCAATCATCGACCATTTCACCGGGGAAGCCGAGCTGTTGCTGCAATTCTGGCTTGGCAACGTACGGTGAGCTGTGCGCCATTACCCCTTCCTTGAGTTTAGGGATAATGGGGTATTCTCTCAGCTCGGGTACTTCAAAATCTGCCATATTCTCTCCTAAAGCCCTCTTTCTTTCACAAGCAACATCGGTTCAGCGGTTATTTACCACTGGTTTCCAGCTTGGCGGCCCAGGCTGCTATGTGGCGATGCTCCCGCGGGTTATCCACCTGATTACGGGTCGGACTGAAGAACACACCAGGCGCATGTAACAGCTTACTAAACGGGAAAATAATCATCAGTAACGCAACCAGCGCCAGATGAACCAGCAAAATGAGATCCGTAGGCAACGGATTCCAATCAACAAAAATAAGCCCAAGAAGGAAGGCCTTGAGGGCAACGATATCGGTATGTTCGACAAAGGTCATCAACATGCCACTAGCTGCAATGGCGATAATCAGCACCAACATCAGATAATCAGATGGTGCGGAGATGTAACGAACGCGGTCCACGACAATGCGCCGCACTAAAAGGCCACCCAGGCCTATCACCATTGCGAACGATGCGTATTTACCGAAGGGCTGCATGAAAACCAGCAACGACCAATCTGGCAAGATGTAACGCAGGTGGCGTATGAACGCCAGCAGCAATGCGGCGTGAAACAGAATACCGAACAGCCAGATCCACTTATTGGATTTAAACAAGCTCTCGAATACGGTGAGCTCTTTCAACATGCGAACCACAACACCTGTACGCGTGGTAGGCGCGGGCGTAGTCGGAATTTTTAGCGGTGCAGGTGATTTGGCATAGGTCCGAATACGGTACGCCAAGCCAAACACAAAAACGATGGCCGCAAAATAAAAAGTTAACGCGTATGTCACAGTCAGAAACGACATGTTTCTGCACACTCCCGATAATACATGCTTGAAATATGAATAACAGGGGGAAGTACCTCCCCCCTGTTATCAGCAAGTTTGCGCGTTACACGCAGCCCGTTGGTTTGGGCAGACCAGCGTACTTACAAGCTTGTTTAGCAGGGCCATACGGAAACAGTTCATACAAGTATTTGCTGTTACCCTTGTCCTTGCCGAGCTTCTTGCCAATCGCCTTGGTCAACACGCGAACCGCTGGAGCGATCTGATACTCTTCATAGTATTCACGCAGGAAGTTAATCACTTGCCAGTGGTTCTCGGTTAATTCAGCGCCGTCAACCTTTGCCATAGCATTGGCCAGATCAGGCTCCCACTCATTAAGATTAGCAAGATAACCTTCCTCGTCGGTCTCGAAAGTTTTACCGTTTACTTCTAATGCCATGTCTCAATCTCCTACATTTGAACGCCATTATTTATGGCGTCGATAGTTATTAAAGCCAAGCGTGAACGCCGTCATACTCGGTCGTCAAATCAACGAAACCGTTGTAATCAACAATCTTGAAACCGTCGATAATCTTGTCTTCTTTCATGCCGCGCGCCGCAACATCCGGTCCCAACACATAAAAAGAAACATCGCTCATCGCCTGCTTGACCTTGTCGCTGATAGCGGTGCCACTCATAGCACCATAAATGCCGTCTTCAATCAGCAGCACAGCGCTACCCTTTTTCGCCAAACGCAAACAAGCCTCCAGAGCATCACGCTCAAACGGGGATTTGTTTACGGTGTGTAACTTCGCCATTCGTAATTCCCCTTAAAAGCTCAATACAACGTCTTGTTCGTCCATAATGTCAGCCAGTTCGTCACGGCTTACCACATGAATCGAATCCTTTTCAGCATAATCATCATCCTCGTCCTCGTATTTGAGGTCGAGCAGATCATCCAACGTCAGGCCACGCGCTTCCAAAGACTCTTTTTCGATATAAATCTTGCTCACGTCAAAGTCGCCCAGGGCAGAATATGTCGGTGAAAAGTTTTTCATGCCGATGTCTTTGGTATCCTGGCCCTTGGTCAATTCATAGACTCCATCGTCGATAAAGGCCAGACTGACATCTTGTTCAAATGCTGCGCCAATCAATACCACTTCCAACGACTCCAATGCGTAGATGGTGCCGTAGGGCGCTTTGCGATTGACGTATAAAAACTTCTTAGTTGTTGACATTACGCCCCCTTAATCACCAAACAACACGAGGCGATCCGCCTGGATGCCGGCCTCGATCAACTGACCTAAACCCGAGATACGGAATCCGGGCGCGATGTTATTAGCATCTTTGCCCTGACGCTTAGCCTCGTCTTCATCAAGCAGTCCTCGGCGTTGGGCCGCAGCAATACACACCACCATATCGAGGTTGTGTTGCGCTCCCAGCTCGGACCAACGCTGCGTGATATTGCGATCGTCCTGCGGCGGCACCGCAAGACGTGTCGCGTTATTGACCCCATCGTGGTAGAAAAAAACACGAAAGATTTCGTGACCTTTTTCCAAAGCAGCCTTGGTGAATTGATACGCCGTATCGGATGCTTGATGGGTATAGGGGCCTTCGTTAACTAATATGCTGTATTTCATTAATTCCTCGCTACACAGATATCCACTTAGATATACGCTTAGAAACGGATATGGGTTGAGGAATTCAGACTACGACGAGCACCACGCCAGTTATCGATGTGGTACTTGGTAAACGGCAGCCCGGTCAACTCAAAGAAACGCGGCCAGCCGATACGCTCGATCCAGTCGTTGATACGTTCCCAGTCCTTCGCGTCTTCCTTGTATGCCTTCAGGATCTGCTTCACGACAGCAGTGGCCTCGGGCCAGCGCGGCGGATTGTTGGGGATGCCAGCGGCAACCAGCTTCTGGAAGGTTGGCTTGCCACGCGCGTTGGAGTGGTTACCGCCAACCCATACAGCCAGCTTGGTATGCTCGGCGTCGTTGATCTGCATCGGCGGGCATGGCGGAAAGCAGGCGCCGCAGCAAATGCATTTTTTCTCATCAACTTCCAGAGAAGGCTTACCATTAACCAGTGCCGGACGAATCGCAGCCACCGGGCAGCGTGCTACCACGGAAGGACGTTCACATACATTGGACACCAGGTCATGATTGATCTTGGGCGGCTTGGTGTGCTGCACGTTAATAGCGATATCACCCTGCCCACCGCAGTTAATCTGGCAGCATGAGGTGGTCATGTGTACACGATTAGGCATATTCCAGCCCTTAAACTCGTCGATCAGCTCATCCATCATTGCCTTCACCACGCCGGAGGCATCGGTGCCCGGGATGTCGCAGTGCAGCCAGCCCTGGGTGTGGGAGATCATGGTGACTGAGTTTTTGGTACCGCCGATGACGAAACCTTCAGCTTCCAGCGCCTTGATCAGCGGCTCGACTTTAGCCTCGCTGTCCACCATATACTCGATGTTGGAGCGTAAGGTGAAACGAATATAGCCATCACCGTGGGTATCGCCGATCTCACACAGCTTACGCAGCGTGAATACGTCAAGGATACGCTGGGTCCCGGCGCGCACGGTGTAGATCGCATCGCCACCACGGGCCACATGCTTCAAAACACCCGGGCGAGGATCTTCGTGATAGGCCCAATCGCCATAGTTCTTACGCATCACGGGATGCATATACTGGAAGCCGTCCGGGCAACCGGATTCAATAGGGGAACGATGTTCCTGTGCCATGATTAATTCTCTCCTGCTGTCAGGAAATTACTCGATAATAAATTCGGATTGATTAGTGCTGTTGATCAGTTACGCAGCGAATCAGCCTGCTGCGGCCTGTTTTCCTTCAGCCTTACTCTCAAACCACTTAATGGCTTCGTCATCCCAGCCGTCCATACGAACGTAGGAACTCTGACGTGGCTCATTGACCATATTCGGATCAACATCAACACCGATGCCTTCCAGGAAGTTGACCAGGCCGATACGCTCGATCATCTCACCACAGCGCTCGTGCTCCAAGCCGTTCTCGGCCCAGAAGTCGATGGTCTCTTCGGCGAGCTCGACCAGACGCTCGTAATCTTCCTCCGTGTCCAGCTTTATGAACGGCATGATCACGGTACCCATCAGATCGCCGATCTTCAGGGTGCGCTTGCCACCCATAAGGATGGTGGCGCCTTTGTCGTCACCCGGGCTCAATGCTTTGTTCATGACATTCAGACAGTGCATGCAACGCACGCAGTTGCGGTTATCAACATTGAGGGTGTCATCATCATTCAATGCTAACGCCTGGGTGGGACACATATTGATGACGTATTCGGTGATGTATTCGCGGCCTTTTTTGGCAACGTATTTCTTGACCTCTTCCTGATCGACCTTCATGTCGTCACGCCAGGTGCCAATGATGGCGAAGTCGGAACGCTCGATGGCGTTCATGCAGTCGTTGCCGCAACCGGAAACCTTGAACTTGAACTTGTAAGGTAGCGCCGGGCGATGCACATCATCGGTAAAGTTATTCAGCATAACGCGATGCAACTTCATCTCATCCAGGCTGGATTGTTCGCAACGTGCCGCACCTACGCAGGACATTCCGGTACGCACACAGGGGCCAGCGCCACCGAGGTCCCAGCCGTATTCATTGACTTCATCGAAGAAATGCTGGGTACCATCAGTAGTAGTACCGATAAACATGATATTGCCGGTCTGACCGTGGAAGGTTACCAGGCCGGAACCGTGTTTTTCCCAGCTATCACCCAGCTGACGCAACATGTCAGTGGTATAGTAATTACCTGCAGGCGGCTGTACGCGCAGGGTGTGGAATTCGCGCGACTCGGGGAACTCATCACCGACTTCAGAAAAGCGCGGGATGATGCCACTACCATAACCGAAGACACTGACGGTACCGCCTTTCCAGTATCCCTTACGGGTTTCGTAGGAGTGCTCAAGCTGGCCCAATAACGAGTTAGCCATATTATTAATGCGCTCGTCAGGATGCTCGTCTCTTAGACGCTTAAAACCTGAAATGAAACTCGGCCACGGGCCGTTTTCCAGATCATCAAGCATTGGAGTATCGTAATGTTGCTTTTTAGCCATGCTTAATCTCCTTCGATCTTCAGTGAAGATTTGGTTACTCGGGTCGGCACCTTAACGTGTTTCGTCCCCCGACTCGGTGGTGTCAAAATAAAAGTAGGTCGACCACGCTGACAAAGCCAGCCCGACTGTCTAAGCGAAAGTCTAGGTTCGCAGGCGCGCCGAAAACACCCTACCTATGGGATGCCCCTACTAAAGCGAGTTATCCCCAAGGGGATATATTTCTTTTGGGGGCGCGTTCCGCAGCACCTGTATCCACCGTCTGTTAAACAACGGATTTTGGTAATCCTTCCTAATATAAATACGTATTTTGGTAATTTCTTCAAAAAAAACAATTCGTTACAAAAATAGCCGCCGCCTCGGGCAATGCTTGTATTTGTGAACGACATAACAGCGGTATTAGAACCCGATAGGAGATTGTATGCAACTGCTCAGACCCTTGCCTTGGGGATAGACACTTCATCACTGTGGTGTACTAAAATTACCCTGCTGCATTACCTACCGGTTACGCACTACCCGATTGAATACCGAGATCCCCAATTGGCACAAGCAACAGCACACATGAACACTCGTTCAAAGCCAGCAACGGTCAACCCGTTTGAGCTAACGAATGAACTGGGCTACCAGGCATGGCGCGAACGCAAGCTCGATCGCTATTTGCGAACAGTGAACGAACTCCCCACCCCTATACTGAATCCCTTTAATATCAGCCACTTAGAGAGAGATTCATTGATTCGTCGCTGCCGTGACACCAACATGGCCATTTATCAGCTAAAGACTGAGATGACGGGAGAAGACCCCACTGACAAGCGCTTCATGCGCGTCCTGGGCACACAATTGGGCCTGCAGCGCCTGGACGACAACCTGTGCGCCGATAATGACAGCATTACCTCACTACAAGTGATGCAGGGCGGGCGCCACGAGGGCTACATCCCCTACAGCAACAAGCGCCTTAACTGGCATACCGATGGCTATTATAATGAGGACGATCAATGCATCCGGGCATTTTTGATTCATTGCGTCAGAAATGCCTCTCAAGGCGGCGAGAATAGCCTGCTCGACCATGAAATGGCCTATTTATTAATGCGTGATGAAAACCCGGCCTGGGTCGAGGCCTTCATGCGACCCGATGCCATGACTATTCCGGCCAATATCGAAAACGGTGTGGAAATCCGGCCAACCAAGCACGGCCCTGTATTTTCACTTGATTCTGTGACAGGCAGCCTCCATATGCGGTATACAGCGCGCACGCGCAATATCATCTGGAAACAGGAACGTGACACTCAGGCAGCGGTAGCTTTTATGCGGGAATTGCTCTCGGACACATCGCCCTATATCGTTACGCACCGGCTGCAACCCGGACAAGGCCTGATTTGCAATAACGTCCTGCATAGCCGTAGCGCTTTCACCGACATAGACGGGCCTGACCAGCAGCGTCTGTTGTACCGGGCGCGTTATTATGACCGAATTGTCGGTACCGGGTTAAACGAAGTGGCGCAAGCCCATGAGGAACATTAAATGTTGTGGCTCAGTGAAGTGCTCCTGCAGCACCGCGAGGTTGAAAATTTTGAAGACCTCAAAAACGTTATCCAACAGCGTGCGCTGCAAGGGGAAATGTTTTTCAGAATGGATGTACGTCCGCCCTACGCTGATACCCCGGAGAATTGGGAAGACCTGCTGGAAGCCGCCTTCACATCGGCGCGCAACTAACTTACGTCATCAATCAAGGCAACATCATTAAAGCATCATGAGTACATTCTGGCAGGAAGAATCTGAAGAAACCGATGTCTACACCGTTCCGGACGACATCGTGGATCTATTGTTCAAGGTCTCCTGCCGCAGTCTGCCACTGGAGCATGCTTACGCCTTGTCCACGGCATTGCATAACGTCCTGCCCTGGCTAGCAGACGAACCACGCGCCGGCGTGCACCTTATCCACGGCGCTGAATCCGGTAATGGCTGGATTCGCCCCGAGGCCCCTGATGAACTGATGTACCTGTCACGGCGCGCCCGACTGACATTACGCCTACCCAAACAACGTATAGATGATGCCCGTCTATTGGACGGCAAAACACTGGATATCGCCGGTAATGTGCTCGGCCTGAGCGACCCCAATGTACGGCCCCTCAGCAACCTGACAACCATTTTTACCCGTTACCTCGTTTCGGAGCACGCGGAAAACGATGAGGACTTTCTCTCGCATGCGATGGAGCTACTCCAGGAGAAACGCATACGTGTAAAGAAAATGATGAGCGGACGAATCCACACAATCACATTACCAGAAGGTAGAATAACCGCCCGCAGCCTGATGCTCGATGGCATGACCACCGAGGAATCGGTGTTACTGCAGCAGGAGGGCCTGGGCGAAGGTCGCCGTATCGGTTGCGGCCTATTCCTACCGCATAAAGGCATTGCCCCGGTTAAATCACCAAGCTAACCATCATAGGATTAACCGGCATAGATTTTAATTTGGATGAAACAATCGTCATCCTATTTTTTTACAACCTTACCACTAATATGCAACTTATTTAGTTTAAGGAGTTAACATGGCACTAGAAGTTGACGGCAAAACCATTGAAACCAATCCAATGGGCTACCTGGAAAATGCGCAGGACTGGAGCGAGAAGGTCGCCGAGGTCATCGCCGAAAAAGAAGACCTCACCCTGACTGACAAGCATTGGGATCTGATCAATTACCTGCGTGATGAATTCCTCAACAACGGAGAAAACCAACCCAATACCCGCACCATGGTCAAAGATATGGGCAAGAAATGGAACGAGAAAATCAACGCCAAAAGCCTTTACGATCTGTTTCCGGGCGATCCCAGCAAGCAGGGTGGCCGTATTGCAGGTCTACCGGAAAGCCGTCGCAAGGGTGGCTATTGATAAACCCCGGCATTGATTAGGGATATGTATCCAAATGGTAATAGAGACCACCAGACACCTACTGGGCTATAGTTCCCGTAAGTCGCCTGTGGATCGGCCATTCAGCACTGTATTGAGAGGACACTGTAATGAGTGACAAGCAAGCAAAAATCAAAAAAATGCTGGAAATGCAGCATAAATTTATTGAACGTGAACACGCTGGTGGCGTGCTCATGGAAGAATATTTCACCCCCAGCGACGACAGCCCACTCAAAGGCTATCGAGATGAATACAGGGATCTGGCTATGGGCGTGGTAGGTGATGCTCATAAAGAAAGGGGTTCGCAAGAGTAAGGATTTCGTTGCGAGAAGCGGATACATCACGGGGCCATGAGAAAACTCATGGCCCCGTTTTTTTGTATCGGTACGCCCCTGATGCCATCTAAGATAGCCCGTTTATGATGCAAAAATACACGATTTGCCTCAATAATCCATAAAACCCCCCGTTTGTGGGCGCCATCCGCCACGTAGTATACTTACCCCCTCTATCTGCTGAAATTTCAAAGGCCACCAGCGGCCCGCCTGGGTGCCCGAGTCACTTATGACCGCTAAATCAGAAAACGACCAGGCCTATCACTCACAAGATGTGCTTGCCAAGCTCATCTCCGGCGCACTTAAGGGTAAACCTGCCGCAAGCGGTCTGGCACGTTACCGGTTGATATTATTGTTGCTGGGAACCGCTGCGGCATTCATTGTTGCAACCGGCCTCGACCTCTTTATCATCACGCCCGACACACCCACGCTGCTGATGCTGCGTAACGCGCTGCTGCTCACCGGCCTCGGCATGCTGGCATGGGCCATTTGGATAACCTGGCATGACTACATACAGCCTGTTATGCACTTGCGTGAATGGGTGTTACACATGCGTGGCGGCAATCTCTCCGCGCGCATACCCGAACCCCGACATGGAGAATTCACAGACCTTTCCAGTGACCTGAATTCACTGGGGGAAATGCTGTGGTCTCTATCGCGTGATACCGAACAGCAACTACAAAACTACACCGAGCATACGGCACAGAAAACTCGCTCTCTCACCATCCTCTACGACGTCGCCGCAAGTATCAATGTCTCACGCGATCTCAACGATTTGCTAACACGCTTTCTGCACACACTCACCGAAGTGGTAGGCGCGCGTGCAGCAGCAGTACGACTGGTAGCCCATGACGGGCAGATGCATCTTGTTGCAAGCACAGGTCTCAACAAGGACATTATTAAAAAGGAACGCGTACTGCCTGCTGAAAGCTGTCTCTGCGGAAAAATCGATACGACTGAAGGCGTATTGTTCCAGGAGGGCATGCTCCCCTGCGCACGCCGCGCCGGGCACAATTTTTTTGATGGCGAAGACCTGTCCATGATCGTGGTACCGCTACAGTATCGCGGCAAAACACTCGGCGTCTACAACCTGTTCGTCGATCAGGAAACATTTGAGCAGCGCGAAGACCTGAGCGAATTATTCACCAGTATCGGCCGCCACCTGGGTATGGCTATAGACAAGGCCCGACTGGACGAAGAAACCACCCGCCTGTCGATCGTTGAAGAGCGCACTCGTCTTGCTCATGAACTTCATGACTCGCTGGCGCAGACCATAGCCAGTATCCGTTTTCAGGTCCGTGTGCTGGATGAAACCCTGCATCATGATGGCGATGAGGCTACAGTGTGGCAGGAACTCGAGAAAATCGAAAACACTATTGATGAAGCCAATACCGAGTTGCGTGAATTGATCGCGCATTTCCGCGCGCCGGTCGATAAACGTGGATTGATTCCCTCAGTTGAACAAACCGTAGAACGTTTCCGCCTGGAGTCCGGAGGCACCCTTATCTTCCTGCAAAACGAATGGCCCGAAAAACCACTGCCACCTGAATATGAAATCCAGGTACTGCGGATTATCCAGGAATCACTGGCAAACGCTCGCAAGCACGGCACAGCCGATACAGTTCGCATCCTGCTACGCGGTAATGAACAGGGACATTACAAGGTAATGGTAGAGGATGACGGCGTGGGCCTGGGTGATCGTGTACAATCAGGCGCGCCTGGTGAACATGTCGGCCTGAGCATTATGCAGGACCGCGCGCGGCGCATTGATGGTAAGCTACGCATAGAAAGTGAACCCGGCGAGGGTGTGCGCGTTATCCTGACGTTCGAACACCCCGATAACAACACCAACCAAGATACAATTTTTTTTGCTGACACAGTCAATGAATCTACGCGTATTAGTCATTGATGACCACACACTATTCCGTGAGGGCCTGCAAGGTTTGCTGGCACGGCACGGTATTGAGGTTGTCGGCTCCCTGGGCGATGGCCATGAAGGCATCCGTCTGGCGCACCAACTGAAACCTGATATATTACTACTCGACATGCGCATGCCGGGTATCGATGGCCTCTCCATCTTGCGCCAGTTACAGCAAGAGAATTTCGAGAACCCTATCGTCATGCTGACCACCAGCAGCGATGAACGTGACCTGGTAGAAGCACTGCGCAGCGGCGCCAAAGGCTATCTGCTAAAAGATATGGAACCCGATGATCTGGTGGTCGCGCTGCGAGAAATCGTCTCCGGTAAGACCGTCGTCGCACCCAACCTGACACAGATCCTGGCGCGCGTTGTAACGGGTGACACGCCGCCTGAACCCAAGCCCCAGCCCAGTTTGATTGATGATCTTACGCCGCGCGAGTCGGAAATCCTCAGCCTGCTCGCAGAAGGCCAAAGCAACAAGGTCATCGCGCGCAACCTCGGTATCTCCGATGGCACTGTCAAACTGCATGTGAAAGCGATCCTTCGCAAACTCGGTATTCATTCGCGCGTTGAGGCCGCAGTCATAGCCGTTGAACACGGCCTGCGAGCCAACAGGGAACTTGCGGCCCGGGGCGAAGATTAACGCAGCGTTATACGCAAGAATGAGCCCTGCCTAAAAAGATTTATAATCAACACCGCCGAGAGACACCCCATGAAACGTTACATAGACCTCATCAATGAATGTCTGGAAAGCGTTGAGGAACTCATGCCATGGGATCTTGAGGTGCAACTGGAATCCAGCCAGGATCTCTTGCTGCTGGATATCCGCGAACCCTACGAATTCGAGACCATGCACATCAAGGGTTCACTCAATGTACCGCGCGGTATTCTTGAGCAGGCCTGCGAGTGGGATTTCGAGGAAACCCTGCCCGGACTGGTCGAGGCACGCGACAGGGATATCGTCATCATCTGCCGTTCCGGCAATCGCAGTGTCCTGGCCGCCTGCACCATGCAGTCAATGGGGTACCAAAGCGCAAAGTCACTGAAGACTGGGCTGAAGGGCTGGAATGACTATGAACAACCGTTGGTTGATGCGAATGATAACGAAGTCGATATCGATGATGCAGAAGAGTATTTCAAATCCACAGTTACCCTCGAGCAGACAGATCCACAGCGACGGATTGCGTAATCTTTTGGCTATGCCGCTGCGCTAAAAATTTTCTAGCGCGGCGGCACAGTGGACAAAAAGAAAACAAAAGGCATGGATTTCGTGCTTGCCCTTATGCCGAGAAATTGACGTTAAATATGTATCTTCTTCCTTTGCGCCTCTGTGGTAAATATTCTTTTCCGTGGCGACTCAAAGATAGTGTTTGTGCTGGCTGCGCCGTGCACCGGCACGCTGCACAATCACACCTCGCACCACATCCATGCCTGAAACCTCGATGACTTCATAACCCTGATTAAGAGGCTTGAGGTAATAACGCCCATCTTCAATAACAAACTGCCGAAAAATATATTCTTCCTTATGCATCGCGAGCACATAAGCGCCAGTCTTCACCACCGCCGATGAGTCGATAATAATAATGCAGCCATCCGCGAACTCTGGCTCCATACTGTCACCCATCACCCGCAATGCAAACGGCTCGCTGGAGCCACAATTTCCGGCATCAATCTCCATCAACAACAACCTTACTTAACTGGTAATGGCCTCATTCTACCATCGGGTCGGACTATTCCACTAGCCAGTCTGTAATCCAGCTTGCCCGAGCCGAAATTACCGATATTTGATAGATTTAATAGTCATTAGGATCAGCTGAAAAAGCCACGGGAACAGTGTAGGTCAAGACACCACCGTTCGGTATTATTCATGTCGTATCGGTAAACCCACTATCACCTGCGCTACCTATACTCACTGCACCGCATACTGCCCCAGCCGTGTTTACACAAGTGACTGCAGCAGAGAGCGTCAAACCTGGAGGCAGATTATCTATAATCAGCGTACTTGCAATCGCATCATCAAAGATATAGGTCAACGCCTATGCGTCAAACGGCAAGGCTGCGCATCCTACAAACAAAAACGCACAGGATGATTTTATTAAAATTCCCCGTAAAACAGGGCGAGATTTACCGATAGACGCATTTTTCTCCTCAGGGCATAAAATAAACGATAAAATGCAAAGATTCCGAGAATATATGCACATAACCCCAAGGCGAGCAAAGAAAGATGAGTTTCGAAATCAGGGGAATTCGGACAAGCGATAACAGCGCGATAAAACACATTATTAAACAAGTGCTAATTGAGTTTGGTGCCAACAAACCTGGTTTTGCATGGGACGACCCGGAACTGGATTCAATGGCCGAAACCTACAGCAAGGAAGCGGCTGTTTACCTGATCGCTGAAGTAGATAACAAAATCGTCGGCGGTGCAGGCATAGGACCATTTGATTGTGAATACCCGGCAACCTGTGAGCTGCAGAAAATGTATTTCCTGCCAACTGCCCGCGGCAAAGGTATCGGCAAAGTGATGATCGATACGCTACTAAACAAAGCAACAGAATTAGGTTACAAATATTGTTACCTGGAAACACTCGAACACATGACCAACGCAGTCAGTCTCTATGAAAGCTCGGGTTTTACGAAACTTAACAAACCATTAGGTGACTCAGGACATAGTGGTTGCAATAACTGGTATCTGCGAAAACTGGAAGCCAAAACATAATTCCGCAACGTTATGCAGCAAGATTTTAATAACAAAGTCACGCCCAGCAGGCATTATCGCATTCTCGCATTAGAGATTCTTTTTTTCGCACTCACTGCTCTTGGTGTCATTTCCGGCCTCATAAATTATAGCCTTATCCCCATACTATTTGTATTTGCATGGCTATCGCTGCGCCTTCGCCAGCTTGGTTGGCACGATGTAGGGCTTACAATACCTAAACATTGGTTAGTGATGCCTCTGCTCGGCATTTTTATTGGCGCGTTCTACCAATTACTGAGTATTTACTGGATTGAGCCAGCTGTAACGGAACTGACCGGGCAGACACCTGACTACAGCGTGTTTGAGGATTTGCCCGGCAACTTGAAGTTTCTTGCAGGCATGCTGGTTATATCCTGGAGCTATGCCGCGTTAGGCGAAGAACTGATCTTTCGTGGCTACCTGCTCAACCGCGTTGCCGACTTTATAAAAGGAGGTCGCGGTATATGGATCGCAGCCGCCATCCTGTCCAGCGCAGTATTCAGTCTGGGGCATGCCTACCAGGGTGTCGCTGGTATTATTAACTCAGGCCTGTTTGGCCTCGCCATGGCATTTTTGTACCTGGCTACACGCAGAAATTTATGGGCGCCGATAATTGCGCATGGCACCGCCAACACCCTGGGATTTACACTGCTTTATCTCCAGATATATCCCGCGTAACACAGATCATGAAACGAGAGGAGTCACATTATGCATTGTCCATCATGTCAAAACAGTCCTCTGCAACCCACAAAACTGGAATATGGTTTCCCGGCACTTGGCTGTAAAAAGTGTGGCGGTTACCTGATCTCGATACTTAGCTATCGTCTATGGGCTGATGAGCGGGGAATCGACACAACAACCGGTGACAGGCCTTTGGAAGTTGCTGACGACACCAAAACAGCATTACTTTGCCCAAAGTGCGAGCGCATTATGCCCAAGTTTCGTATCAGCGGAAAGACATCCAATCGTGTTGATGTCTGTTTGAGCTGCGCCGAAGTCTGGCTTGACGAAGGGGAATGGAGTTTACTAAAAAGCCTCAACTTACAGGACAAGCTGCCGACGATTCTGTCAGAACCCTGGCAAAAAGCGATCTATAAGGAAATGTTTGGGGGAAACCAGGAATCAAAATACGAAAAACTATTCGGACCCGAGGATTACAAAACAATCAGGAGCTTCCGGGAATGGCTTACAAACCATCCTCAAAGAGCCCACATACAAGACTATATTAATCGCTTCAACACCGTAGACAAGTGAACCTTTCATATAAACCTACGGACAAAAGACTAGTGATTCACAGCAGAGACTGACTAAGACATACCAACCATGTTGAAACTAAATAAATTATGGAAAGAATGGAAAGGCTTCATTGTATTTATTTTGATGATGATTTTCTTTCGATCCTCTATCGCGGACTGGTATACGGTGCCGACAGGCTCGATGAAACCCACCATTATCGAGGGCGACCGTATATTTGTGAATAAACTCGCCTATGACATCAAAACACCGCTGATAAATCATAGCATCGCCAGGCGCGCTGACCCTGGGCGTGGTGATATTGTGGTTTTTAACAGTCCCGCCAACAACCAGCGACTCGTCAAGCGAGTCGTCGGTTTACCGGGCGACATTATAGAAATGCAAAATAACCGCCTCTATATCAACGGCGAACCCGCCCAGTACCTGATTTCTGACCAGTCGCCAGTTAGCGAATACTGGGGTCAAGACGAAACACACCCGGTACTGGTAAAGGAATATCTCGTCGACAAACAATATGCCATTGCAGTTAACCGCGGACAGTCATTTATACAGGGTAGTTTCGCCGCATTCACGGTACCAGAAGAGCATTATTTCATGTTGGGAGATAATCGCGATAATAGTGCCGATTCCCGCTTCATAGGCCCGATACACCGCAAACAGCTGATAGGCAGGGCGAATTACGTGTTGTTCTCATTTAACCAGTCGGAACGATTTTTCGATGAGCTTGAATAGCTTCACCAGCACTGTCAATCCAATCTGAACATAAACACCCTCTAACAAATAGATCTCGTAACCAATATCTGCTAACAATTTCCAAATAATCTTACTGTTCGGATTTACCACTTCAATAAACGGCAATAGTATAGCATTACTGCAAGCTGGTTCGTTCACCAGAATATTAACCTGTCTTTCGAGTATCTACATGCCGACTCCAAACCTGACTTCGTGTTGGATGACAATGAGCTCAAGCATCGTGATATATTTGCCGCCCGATTATCTTCGGAGTTCTAACAACAGCTACGCAGGCGTTAGGTAGTACCCGCTATCAGTGACTGCGCTTCATTTTCAATGGCACGTTCTTCCTGCTGTAACGTCCACAGATGCGCATAGAGACCGTCCTGTTCCAGCAATTCGCGGTGGCTGCCACGCTCAACGATGCGCCCCTTATCCATAACCAGGATCTGGTCGGCATCGATAATGGTCGAGAGTCGATGCGCGATTACCAGTGTCGTGGTTTTTTGTGAAACCTGTTGCAACGCGCCCAGTATGGCCTGCTCGGAGCGCGAGTCCAGGCTGGATGTGGCTTCGTCGAAGATTAAAATCTTTGGTTGTTTGAGAATGACGCGCGCAATCGCAACACGCTGCTTTTCGCCACCCGACAGTTTCAGGCCGCGTTCACCCACGACCGTGTCATAACCCTGCGGCAGGCTCTCTATAAAATCATGAATGTCAGCCAATCGCGCGGCCTTCATCACCTGCTCGCGGCTGGCCTCGGGACTTGCGTACTGAATGTTGTAGTAAATCGTATCGTTAAATAACACGGTATCCTGCGGTACGATACCAATAGCACGCCGTAGACTTTCCTGCGTCACTGCACGCACATCCTGACCATCGATTTTTACACTCCCTTGCGTGACATCGTAAAAGCGAAACATCAATCGCGCGAGCGTGGATTTACCGGCACCCGAAGGGCCGACCACGGCAAGCTTTTTACCCGATGGAACCGTAAAACTGACATCGGATAAAATTTGCCGGTCACTTTGATAAGCAAAATCAACGCGTTCAAAATCGACATGTGCCTCTGTCACCTGTAATGCCACAGCATTGGGGCTGTCTTTAATTTCA
The DNA here is from genome assembly GCA_947258875.1 of uncultured Gammaproteobacteria bacterium. Taxonomy (GTDB): domain Bacteria; phylum Pseudomonadota; class Gammaproteobacteria; order CAMYKB01; family CAMYKB01; genus CAMYKB01. The sequence continues at coordinate 46,416 of CAMYKB010000001.1, forward strand.
GGCTCTTTATCAAGTAACTTGAGTACCAGATCCATATCCGCCATTGCATAATTCAATGCGCGATATATCACACCAAGAAAGCCAAGCGGCAGGAAGAGTTGCAGCATCAGCGCGTTCACCAGTACCAGGTCACCGATTGTCATGGTGCCGGCAACAACGCCCTGTCCCGCAAAAATCATAATAGCCGTGACACCTAGCGCGATAATAATGCCCTGACCGAAATTAAGCGCCGACATGGTGGTTGTACTTTTTACAGCCGCATTTTCCCAGCCCCCCAAAGTGGCGTTATACCGCTGTAACTCGAAGGCTTCATTATTGAAATACTTGACAGTTTCATAGTTCAGCAAGCTGTCGATGGCCTGCCCGTTGGCCCGCGAATCCAAGGCGTTCATTTCATGACGAAAGTGCATACGCCAGTTGGTAACCAACAACGTAAACAGGATATAGAGACCTACTGTCACGAATGTTACGGCTGCAAAACGAGTGTCATAAGAACTGAACAGAATTACACCGATCATTATGAGCTCAGCGCCTGTCGGTAGAATATTAAATACTAGATAGTTGAGAATAGAACTGATACTTTGCGTGCCGCGTTCCAGGTCGCGCGAAATATTTCCGGTACGCCGTTCAAGGTGGTAGCGCAACGACAACTCATGCAGATGCGAGAATACCCGGGTGGAAAGCCGATGCATGGCACGGAAACGCACGCGTGCAAAAATAGCATCGCGTAATTCATTAAACAGCGATGCCGTCAGGCGCAACACGCCGTAGGCCAGCAGCAACGCCAATGGCAGCGCCAGCACTCTGCCGCTGCTGGTATCCAAGGCATCCACTATCTGCTTGAGCACCAGCGGCACGCCCACGACGGCCATCTTGGACGCTATCAGACTTAATAGCGCAATCAACACCCTGCCCTTGTACTCCCACAGATACGGCATCATTTGCCGCAGATTGCGTAAATCGGTACGGTTTTTATGGGGAGTAGCGGTACGGCGTGTATTCATTATCATGATTGATGATCGACCAGGTTGGTAACAGACGGATGGATACTTAGAGAGCCCCTGAACAAGCTGCGCAGGTTAATCAAGCCAGGGTGGGCCGACAAGAACCTATCACAAAACAGCGGATCACGTATCAAGACATGACACAGACCGCAATACCATATTGGTGACCGAATCGCATTTTTGAGTTAGAAGACCCGGTAGGGCATTATGCCTCTACCGGGCTTTATTTTGCACCAGTTGACCGGCTAGCTGACCTTCTGTCACATCGCCTGCTGATTAGTCGACCATGATCAGACCGCTGGATACACGTCGCGGCAGGTCGTTGCGCAGATCAATACTGGCTGGATCTGTCAATGCGCGCAAGAACTCTACCAGGCGAGCCACTTGATCATCAGACAAGTTCTTGCTCCCAAGCTCATTGGCATCAGCGATCGCACCGACACGTGCGACATCATTCATGACCACGAAATCCAGCGCATCATGATCATCACGTGAAGGCAACATGGCTTGGCTTTGATCATAGGACAGCAGACTGTCTACCGGATCCAGGTGATGACGCACCACGGCTTCCAGTGTGCCGTAGGCGCCGTCATGACCATAAGGCGCTGTCAATTCAACGTTACGCAGGGTCGGTGTGCGGAAACGGAAGCGGTCTGTGGGATCACCCGTGACACGTTCACGGCCGAAGTCATCACGACCATCGCGATAACCATCCTGGTTATCGCCCTTACCCGGGCCGATCTGCGGCATGGCAATGGCATGAAACTGCATATCGGTCTGGAAGGCACCGCTATGGCAACCTGAACAACCAGCCTTCTTGCCGTAGAACAAGTGCATGCCACGTTTTGCGGCTGGGCTCATGGCCCGAGCATCACCCCGCAGGTAACGATCGAACGGACTATTATCCGCGCGCCATGCGGACGTTTCAAATGCCGCAATCGCATTGGCTGCATGCACATAAGTGATATCGCTTGCGGAAGTAAGATCAGGATAGGCCGCCATAAACATATCTACATATTCCGGAATCGCCTGCAGGCGTTGGGCCAGTTGCGCCCATACACCGGTCGGACCGGCCAAACTACCTGCCGACGCAGCATCGGCAATTGGGTTTTCACCCGACTGACCCGCCATCTCCGTACCAGAAGTCACTGGGAACATCGCCTGAGCAGCCAGCGGGTTATCCAGCCCCAGAGGTAGGTCATCGCCTGCCGGTGACATAAACCCGGAAGGCTGCGAAGCATCTGGGGCAACACGGCCATCATGGAACATTGACACAAATTCACGAGCGCCGAGGTTGAAAACGGGCGGGCTATTGCGTGGCACACGCTCATGGATAGCACTATCGCCAACACCGGTATCACGCATGACGCCCAGACCGGAGGCGCCTTCTCCCACGGGCAATGACAAACCATCACCGGTATCCGTCATTGCATGGTGGCAGGTGCCACAGGCAATATTCTGATTACCACTGAGTATTTTATCGAAAAACAGCATTTTACCTAATTCAACCATGGCAGGATCAGGATTTCCATTATCGTAGAAAGCACTATCCGTGACCGGGTCTGGCAATTTAGCTGCATGGACAGCCTAAGACATCAGACCGACCAATGCGACAGTGGCTGCAACCACAGGTATAATTCTCTCCGCATACATAGCGCATCTCCTTTTCCATGTTTTTGACGTTGCATTCCATTACGAACTGCTGCACGCTCCGGCGCTGCAGCTTATGCCGATAGCAAATAATCTATATCAGGCGAGCAAAAAAACTGTGAAATAGTTGTGATAGATACCTAATAATATGCACAAGACTTATCTTCCGAGGCGGCGAGCACGACATCAACTCACCGGAGTTGTCATCATTGCCCTTTATCGGCAAGGCAACTAGGCCTATCTCAAACACCCGGGCCAAGTATCAAGACAAGCCGCAGACCCAACAACTCCTTGATCAAACATAGCTTGCCTAGTGCCCACACCACAGATTAGAGTTCAACAGGCAGCCTTTACACTAAACGGTGACCCAGTGCAGTTCAAACCCAATATTCAGTATACCGCTCCAATATTGTTGGCCCTGTTGTTGACTACCCTGCTGGCGGCCTGCAAACCCGCAGCAGATGACAAACCGCAATCCAGGCGATTCGAGCGCCCCCCACAAATGGTCAAACTGGCCGCGGTTGAACAGCAAGCCTTGACGATTACCAGCACTGCGACGGGTACCCTGCAGGCAAAACGCGCCATCCAGGTTTTCAACCAGCAGGAAGGCCAGATCGTTGAGCTGCCGTATTATGAGGGCGATACTGTTCAGGCAAGTGACGTTCTGGTACGGCTTGATGATAGCGTCCTCAAGGCCGAACTCAATAAAGCGACCGCCACCCGACGTCAGGCCGAAACCGATCTGCACAGACTGGAAAAGCTCATCCCCAAGAAACTGGCTTCCGCAGAACAGGTAGCGCGCGCGCGTACTGCCGTGCAAGTCGCGCGCGCAGAAGAACAACTCAAGCGCACACTGCTATCACATACAGTCATCAAGGCAGCCTTTGCCGGCGTGATCAGTGAACGTCTCAGGGAGCCGGGAGATATCGCGAAACTTCACACACACATCCTCAGCCTGATTGATCCATCATCATTGCGTGCGGAGATTCGGGTTTCTGAACTGTTGTTAACCAGCATCAAGCAAGGCGATGCGTTGGATGTCCGCATCGATGCGCTGGGCGCCAACACCTATACCGGTCGCGTGCTACGTGTCTTCCCCACCATTGATCCACAAACCCGCCAGGGCATCGTTGAGGTCGAACTTGACCCGGTACCACCCGGCGCCCGCGCCGGACAACTTTGCCGGGTGAACTTTGCCACTCAAACCGTCACCGGCCTGGCCATACCCCAGGCCGCACTACAACGCGAAGGCGACCAAACCTACGTCTTCCAGGTTGATGACAAGAGCAAGATCAAACGCAAAACGCTCCGCATCGGACTAAGGGCCGGCGAACTGGTGCAGGTACTCGAGGGCCTTGATGCAGGTGAACGCGTCATCGTTAGTGGGCTACTGGGATTACGTGTCGGCAAGAAAGTCCAGGTCATTGACCCACAATCAACCGCCAAAGATACAGGCATAACGAAACACAGCAAAAAGAATAAATGAAACAGCGTTTTCGCACTGGAGGGATAGCCGCATGGTCGATACGCCGCCCTATTGGGGTGATCATGTTGACCCTGGCTGTGGTGGTACCCGGCCTTATCGCCTTAAAACAGCTCGGCGTCGATTTATTACCCAAGATCATTTACCCGGAGATAAACGTACGCATTTTCGACACCGGCGTTCCCGCGCGCATCATGGAAGACCAGGTCACGCGCCAGCTGGAGGAACAACTGGGGATCACCGAAGACGCCATCGCCATACAGTCACAGAGCCGCAATGGCCGCAGCTCAGTTGACCTGACATTTGCTTACGGCACCGACATCGACAAGGCGTTGCGTGATGCCAGTACCCGACTCGACCGCGCCAAACGTTTTTTGCCCGACACGGTTGACCCTCCGATCATCTTCAAGCGTGACCCCTCACAACTACCCGTGATGCAACTGGCGGTAAGCTCGACGCAACGCAACACTATCGACCTGCGCAACTGGGTGGATTACCGTTTCAGCAAATGGTTTATAAACCTGCCCGGCGTAGCTGCGGCGGAAATCGGCGGCGGGCTGCAACGCGAGATCGAGGTCGCCGTGGACCAGGAACGCATGGCAGCGGCAGGACTGAACTTTGCGCAACTGGCTGACAGAATCTCCGAGGAGAATCTCGATGCCAGCGGGGGACGATTATTGACGAGCCGCAGTGAGATATCGGCGCGCGTCGAAGGACGGGTGACCGACCCCGCGGAACTTGCCCTGATGACGCTGGGGATGGATGCTGGGACTGGCGACACCGCGCAGGGCGCGGGTTTGCGTCTGGGTGACATCGCCGAGATTCGCGACACCCATGCCGATGAAATCTTGCGCATTCGCCTCAACACGGTGCCGGGCGTTAAGGTATCGATGCAGAAGCAACCGCAGGCCAACACAGTCGCAGTTGCCGATGCCATCAAGCAACGCCTCGACTGGTTGCGCGCTCAGAACCTGTTGCCCCCAGACATCGATGTCCACATTATCGATGATCAGTCTGTATTTGTAAGACAATCCGTGCGCAATGCCGCCATGGCCGCCATCAGTGGCGCATTACTCGCCATGATTGTAGTGTTTATTTTTCTCGGCAACCTACGCCGCACCTTGATAGTGGGTACCGCTATCCCGCTCGCGATCCTCGTGACCTTTATATTGATGCAGGTCGGCGGCCTGACGCTAAACATTATGACCCTGGGCGGCCTGGCGCTGGGCGTCGGCATCCTCGTCGATAACACCATTGTTATGTTGGAGAATATCTACCGGCATCAACGCCAGAAAGAAGCCGATGGCCTGAATGATCAACAGGAAGCCGTAGTCGCAGCAAGCGAAGTCAACAGCGCCATTGTCGCCTCCACCTCTACCAACCTCGCCGCCATTTTACCTTTTTTGTTCATCGGCGGACTGTATGGCCTGCTGTTCCGTGAATTAATCTTTACCATCTCGGCGGGAATGATCGCTTCATTGATTGTCGCGTTAACACTAGTTCCGTCGTTATCTGCGCGTGTCACCACGACATCTACCGGAATCACGCGCCGCTTTACCGATCGCCTTGTATTGAATCTGCAAAATGGCTATGTAGGCTTCATCAAATATTTTACTCGCCATCCCCTATTAACTATTTTGATTTTTATCCCGGCGTTTACGCTGGCAATCATATTCGCCGTGAATGCTGAGCGCACCGACCTACCGCGTTTGGACAATGGCACAGTTAGGATCATTGTGCGTGGTGACCCCGGCATGCAACTTGAGGAAATGGACAGCACAGTGCGCAAACTTGAGTCCCTGTTCCTCGCACAAGCCGACGTCGCCAATGTGTACACCCAGGCAGGTGGTTTTGTATTTGGCCGTACCGAACGCCAGAGCAGCGACCGCAGCACCATGACCATTGAACTCAAACCTATGGCCACACGCGGTATCAGCAGCGAAGACTGGATCAATCGCACCCAAAAACAGATCGACAAACTGGGCCTCAGTGGTTTCAGAATTATCATGCGAGTGCAGAATGTGCGCGGTCTGCGCACCAGCCGCGGTGATGACGATATCAGCATACGCGTGCAAGGGCCGGATCTCGACACGCTCGCCGCAATTGGCGACGAGATCATCGAACGCATACGCGACCTCAAACTCATTCGTAATGCCGAACACACCTATGAAGGACGCCGCGACGAGATGCTGGTACGTATCGATCGTGAGCGCGCCGCCGACTTGCGTGTCAATGTGATCGATATCAGTCGCGCCCTGCGGGTTGCACTGGATGGTATTGTCGTTAGCGATTATCTGGAAGGCGACCGCGAATACGACGTGCGCTTACGCCTTCCCCAGGACAGTATCACCTCGCCCGAAGATCTGGGAAATGTCATTGTCGACGTACGTCAGGGCGCAGCCATTCGTTTGCGTGACGTTACCCGCATCAGCTTTGCACAGGAACCCAACAGTATTTTACGAGACAGGCAACTACGAGCGATGGAAGTCAGTGCCAGCCTGAGTGGCAACGCCACACTCAGTAAAGTCATGGAAGAAATTGAAACCAGGCTCCGCGACCTTGAATTACCCGCTGGCTACACTCTCTACGACGCCGGTGCCAGCGAAACACTCAAGAAGGGTCAGTCATTGATAATGTATATGCTTGCCCTGGCGGTGTTTATGGTATTCGTCGTAATGGCGGTGCAATACGAATCCTTACGTAATCCGCTGGTGATCATGTTCAGCATTTTGTTTACTCCCATCGGGGTGGCAGCAGGATTATTTTTGCTCGAGATGCCAATATCCATGCCCGTGGGGCTGGGAATGATTATGCTTGCCGGCATTGTGGTAAATAATGCGATTGTCTATGTCGAACAAATCGGCATCGAACGTGAACACGGCCACAACGTTATTGACGCCATCACGCTTGCCGGCCGTGCGCGCCTGCGGCCCATACTCATGACTGCGCTCACCACCGTGATGGGCATGCTGCCCCTGGCAATTGGCCTGGGTGAAGGTTCAGAAATGTTGCAACCCCTGGCGGTGGTGATCGTATGGGGTTTGAGTTTTTCAACATTAGTGAGCCTGGTACTTGTACCGTCGTTTTACCGACTATTTCACCACGTAACAGTGACTGCATAAAGCCAACGGGTTACACTCCGGAGTATGAAACGTTATCGAATCGGCATAATGCTCGTGATCAGCCTGATCTCTGGCGGAGCGATCATCATGACAAGCGTCGGCGGAGATACGCCCATGGTTGAACTCTCGCAGCTTGATGTAGATGCAAACGCCGTGCGTCATCACCGTGACGGCATGCGTGACATCCTGCAATTCATGCAGCAGCACGCAGACACCTTCCCGACAGAGGCAGGCGAACGCCGCTTGCTGAGTACAGAAGAAAAAACGCTGTTGTTCGATGCCTGGAACCGCATGCTGGATTATCAACTTGCCCTGGAACACATCAAACAAAACCACAAAGTTTTTTATAAAATCAAAAACAAGGCCACGCGGCGCACTTCTGAGGCCATCCTGTTCGCTGCCTTTCTTACCCAATATCGTTATGCACTGGAATTCATACACCGCATTGAAAACAATCCTTCGTTGGATGCCCTGCTCAATGACACGCAACCCGAGTACGGCATACCGGCTGGCACCTATGCCGATTTTAAATTCCGCTACCTAAACCTGGATCGGGCCGCAGAGTTCACAGCACTGGCAGCGGTCTATGAGGCGAGCGGCAAAAAACATGCAGGCAATTTGCGAACAGGTATTAGTGAAGACGCAAGATACTTATGGAAGGCCGGCGTGAGCCACGGGCCCAAACTCACCGCTAAAAATGGCATCGACATCGTCACCAATGCGGCGTTCTCGGTATGGTTCCCGGTGCAAACCAATGTCGCCACCTGGATGGGTGACACCAAGGTCTACCGTAAAGACGAATACCTTATCTCAGACCAGCAAATCGCCGACCTGGGTGATCGCCTGCAACCCGGCGATATTCTGTTAGAACGCCGCGAGTGGCATGTCTCCAATGTCGGCCTGCCCGGCTTCTGGCCGCACGCCGCGTTCTTTATCGGCACTACAGAACAGCGCCGCGATTATTTTGACGATGACAGCGTACATGCATGGGTCAAGACACAGGGCCAGGGCGATGGTGACTTTGAGAACCTGCTAAAGACACGTTATCCCGAGGCCTACGCCGACAGTCTTAGCCCTCAAGAGGACGGACACATACCGCGCATCATCGAAGCCATTGGTGAAGGCGTTAGCTTTACCACCCTCGAACACTCTGCTTATGCGGATTCCGTCGCCGCCCTGCGCCCGCGGCTCGACAAAGTCACCAAGGCCGCCGCGATCCTTAAAACATTTCATTACAGCGGCCGCCCCTACGATTTTAACTTTGACTTCCAGACTGACTCCTCACTAGTCTGTACTGAACTAGTGTACAAATCCTACGAACCCGACCAAGACAAACCCGGACTCACCTTCCCTGTTAAAGAAGTCATGGGTCGTCTCGTCACCGCACCCAATGACATCGCCAGGATGTTTGACGAGCAACATGGCAGCGAGCAACAACAACTCGATCTCGTCGCCTTCCTCGACGCCGATGAATTCAACAAGCATTCCAGCGAAGCCAGCGAAGCAGAATTCCGCAACAGCTGGCAACGGCCGAAGTGGCACATCTTAAAGGGCGGCTTGAAGTCGTTGGCTATGAAAAACATTGACCCATCAGCCAACGATTAGAAAATTCGACTTTATTCTTCTGCGACAAACCCTAACATTGCGTTAATATTGTAAATGCCTGCTTCGTCCAGGAACGATTATTCACCTAGGCCTTGCGATATTTTTAATATAGCGCAGTCCGCCAAAACATGGCATTCCTCATAACTCCGTAATAGATGGGCGCACCGCTTCCTGCGCGCTCTTATTACATCGCCTTATCAGGCTTTGCTGATCGACTTTCTATGTTGGACATATAACCCACATGCGATTACAACCCCCAAAACCACCGATCATGCAGCAAGAACACCAAGTTCAATATAACGGTCTATCCAGGAAGAAATTGGACTATTAAGGAATGTAGCGATGACCATATTTATGGTTAATATTGCTGTTCAGGCCTAACCATACATAGCACCAAACATCGCTCCAAATAAAAGCGATCACTGAAACCAGTATGGCTGGAGTAAAATGCGCAATACTCGGAAGGCATGCCGATACTGCCAACACCAAGCTGACTATGCTTGACATACCCGCCTATCTTGTGAAAATACATTCTGAAAAGGCTAACTGGTTAAACTAAGTGGCACCTGAACAGCAAAGTTTTTAGGTTCAGTCTGAAATACTCTCGTTGTTAGTCCTGCTTGTTTGAATAAAGCCTTGCCGCTTAAACCAAAACAGTATGGCACCGAGTGGAATAGATGCGGATATTATCCATGGAGCAAATGGCCCCGCCGCTATCGCAGAGGAAGCAAACAGCCTTATACTGAATGGCTGCACCCCGAATTGACCCGTTGTCCAGTTTACACTTATGGAACCGAACCCGACCAACATAAAGAGAACCCAAAGCCATTTTTTCTTTGGAATAGGAGTGCGAATGCAGAAATAAACAGTTAGCAAAATGAAAAGCGGCACAGCTATCGCCATCAGTAACACGCTATATTGAATAGCGGACTTCCCAATAAGGCTGAATTTATTTATCTCCTTTTGAGATGCCCCTGTTCTATAAACGTTGAACCCCACAACTGACAGGGCTTCGCCAGACTTATGTAGCACGACATTTGCCAGCGCCCACCCACCAGAAAATTGATACTCGAATGAGAAATTTCCTTGCCATTGCGAATTAGACACGCTTATTCGAGTACCGATCAGCTCAGTGCTTAGCAGATCGCCACCCGGAAAGTACTCGGCAATCTCTAGAAGCTTTTCGTCGGTAACCTGGTTTTCGATGCTTTGATCTATGTATTGCTTAACGTAGTCGAAGTCTCTGCCATGAAGCTCTTGCAGATAATCTCGCGCGAATTGTGATTCTTCTTTAAGAGTTAACTCATCAGTCATTTCCCCGTTGCCACACGAAGCCGCAAGCAGCAGTGTTGGGATAATGAGTATTCTTGTTAATATTTTCATGCTCTTGGTGTGACCCAACACTTGAATTACCTGGCCGTAACGGCCGACAAAAAAACGGCTTAGCGTTCCGAACGAATGAATTGTCAGGCAATTACTCATGTTTTACATATATTAGCCTTTTTGTATCAAAACCCAGCGCTGCGGCTTTTGCTATGAGCATATCTTTTATTTCCTCATCGATACCAGGGCTTCTGGACAATATCCACAAATAGGATTTATCGGGCCCCGATACAAGTGAATACTGATAATTTTCATGGTCAAGCTCGAATACGATATACGCGCCATAAAAGGGGCCAAAGAAAGAAACCTTCAAGTAACCGATATTTGGCTCATTAACGAAATAGGCCTTTCCTTCTGCTACTTTCCAGCTATTGTTTTTTATAGAAAAACCACGGTTTATTACTTTTACACCACCATCACTACGCATACTGTAATCAGCGGTTACACTGGTCAAACCACGCTCAAATGAATGATCCAGCCTGGCGATTTCGTACCATTTTCCGAGATACTTTTCTAATTTGAAATTATCAACGGGTTTAACATTTTCAGGGACACCAACACAGCCCGTTAATAACAAAACAAACAAAATCGTTAATTTTTTCATTTACGCTTTATTCTCTAAAAACCGAATGCTTAGCATCAGCCGACCTGTGCCGCAGAGCGACGATAGAAGCGGCGCAGTACAGGCTCGGCTGAATGTGTGTTAACCACCGATCATCCTGGCCTATCTTCAATTACTTCTTTTGCAGCCCTAAATGCTTCTATGCAAGCAGGAACTCCACAATATACCGCAAACTGTAAAAGCACTTCTTGAATTTCCTCTACTGTGCATCCATTTCGCAACGCACCACGCACGTGTACTTTTAATGCTGCTGCGACTTTAAGAACTGCCAATGCAGTGATGGTAATTGGACGGCGTGTTTTTTGGAATAGCCCCACGAGTCCAGACTTCACCCCAACAGTTTTAGGTAACTGAATCCTGTAATGGCTTAGTGAAAGCTGTAGCAGCATTCAGCGCCTTGTCTACATACTCAGTTCCCGGCACCGCTCTTCTTACAGGTATTCCCTTGTCATGTTTATCACGGTTATTGTAGATATACATCCTTTGTTTTGGTGGCTATCGGCTACTCTACGGATCCACAGCGGCACGTAGAGCAAACCCCGCGATGTGACGCGCCATCGTAGTCTTGCCACTCGCGGGCAATCCGGAAACGAGAACAACGCTCTTCAGCATAGGAACATCAGAATAACACGCATCCTGATGTTCAATCCGGATTTAACTACCCGCAACACATGCTATAAACTTCAACATCACACATATAGAGGGATCCGTCATGTCAGCCATTTTCCGCAACATGAGATTCGCCTGTGTATTGCTGCCACTCATTTACGGAGCCGCTAATGCGGCTGAATTGCAATGGTTTGGACAATCCGCATTCAAGATCACCACCCAAAGCGGCAAGGTGATTCTGATTGATCCCTTTATCAGCAAGAACCCCAAGACGCCTGCAGCGCTTAAGGATCTGAAGAAACTCGGCAAGGTGGACTTGATCCTGGTGACCCACGGGCATGGTGATCACCTGGGTGATACGGCAGAGATCTCGGCCATGACGGACGCCAAGGTGGCGCTCAATGCCGATATGGGGCATACCCTGGCCTTGAACGCGCTGGTGCCTTATGAACAACTGATTCGATTCAACAAAAGCGGGCCGATCCAGCCTTTGGTCAAAGGCATCACCATAACCATGACTCACGCCGAGCACAGCTCGGAGGTGATGATCACCGACCCCGAGAGCGGCGCCAAGTCTTTACACCCGGGGGGCGAGCCTGCCGGCTACATCATCCGGCTCGAAGATGGTTTCACGATTTACCATGCCGGCGACACCGGCGTGTTTTCCGATATGAAGCTGATCGCCGAGTTGTATAAGCCCGATCTGGCGCTGTTGCCAATCGGCGGCCATTTCACCATGGACCCGGTACACGCAGCCTATGCGACTCGCGAATTGCTCGCGCCTGCGGCAGTGATCCCCATGCACTTCGGCACGTTTCCACCGTTGAAAGGCACCCCCGAAGAATTTGCTAATGCATTAGGCAAGACGAAAACCAAAATCATCAACATGCAACCGGGAGACAGCATCCCGCTCAGGCGCCAAAACTGATGCAACTATGTGATCCCAGAGGCTCGTACAAACAAATATTTTTATAAAACTTTTCTATCTCCAGCATCATTTCGCCGGTGATGATTACCGCCTGTCGGGCACCAGGCCTACCAAAACCCAGTAGTTATAAGGGTTGAGCGGCAGCCATTGGTTTATACCCAAGTTATGCACAGTTTTTGGGCAGCTTCTACAAAGCCTTACCCACAGCATATTGTGCTTGCGGAGTTTCGAAACACATCTTATAGTACTTTCCCATGTTTACCCCCCCAGGCAATCTGGGTGCCGTGAATAAGTATAAGACCGTGTTAAGGGAGAGAGTTTAGAATGCAGACTGATGTAGCCAGCGCCATTACAACTGAAAACCCGAACGACCCCACCCCGACAGCAGAAAATACCCAAGCCAGTGCCGAAATTGCCGCGACCGCACCCGGCAGTTACCGGGTCATTCGCCGTAATGGCAAGGTCACCGCATTCGACAAGGGCAAGATCAATGTCGCCATTACCAAGGCGTTTCTGGCTATTGAAGGTGGTAATGCCGCAGCATCCAGCCGCATCCACGAACAGGTTGATGAGCTGACCGGTCAGGTGATGCATGCCCTGACACGTAATCTCCCTGATGGCGGGACCTTCAATATTGAGGATATCCAGGATCAGGTGGAACTGGGACTGATGCGCAGCGGCCACCACAAGGTCGCGCGCGCCTATGTACTGTACCGCGAGCAACGCTCCCAGGCGCGTGCCGCCGAGGCACTAAAAGACAAGAAAAAACACGCCAAAGGGAAAAAAGCCGCGCAGCCAGTACTCAACGTCACCCTCGAGGACGGCAGCCGCAAGCCTCTGGATTTAGTGCGTATCAATACCCTGGTTGCCGAGGCCTGCCGTGGCACTGATGACGTCCGCCCGGAGCCGATTGTCGAGGCACTGACGCGTAACCTCTATGACGGAGTACCCGATAAAGAGGTTGGTAATGCGCTGGCAATGAGTGCGCGCACCCTGATTGAACAGGAGCCGAATTACACTTACGTTTCGGCACGCCTGTTGCTGGATAACCTGCGGCGCGAAGGCCTCAGCTTCGTCTACAAGACGCCCACCGAAGCCACATGTGAAGAGATGGCCGAGCGTTACAGCGACTACTTCTCGAAATATATCCGCCGCGCAGTAGAGCTCGAGCTGCTAGACCCCAAGCTGGCAAATGAGTATGACCTGGATCAGCTGGGTGCCGCGCTCGTCCCCGATCGCGACCAGCAGTTTACCTACCTGGGCCTGCAGACATTATATGACCGCTACTTTATCCACCATGACGGCACCCGTTTCGAGCTGCCGCAGGCCTTTTTCATGCGTGTGGCGATGGGCCTGGCGACCAATGAAGTTGAGCGTGAGCTGCGTACCATAGAGTTCTATAACCTGTTGTCCTCGTTTGACTTCATGAGCTCGACTCCCACCCTGTTCAACTCGGGTACCTTGCGCCCACAACTGTCATCTTGTTACCTGACAACCGTGCCGGACGACCTGCATGGCATCTTCGACTCTATTAAAGATGACGCCATGTTGTCCAAGTTTGCCGGCGGCCTGGGTAATGACTGGACACGTGTGCGTTCCATGGGCGCTCACATCAAGGGCACCAACGGTAAGTCACAAGGTGTCGTGCCCTTCCTGAAAGTGGCCAACGACACGGCTGTGGCCGTCAACCAGGGAGGTAAGCGCAAAGGCGCCATGTGCGCTTACCTGGAAACCTGGCACCTCGATATCGAGGAATTCGTCGAGTTGCGCAAAAACACCGGTGATGACCGCCGCCGCACGCACGACATGAATACCGCAAACTGGATTCCTGACCTTTTCATGAAACGCGTGTCGGAAGATGCCGGGTGGACGCTGTTCTCACCCAATGAAGTGCCTGACCTGCACGACCTTTACGGCCAGGAATTTGAGCAGCGCTATTGTGAATATGAAGACAAGGCAGTGCGCGGCGAAATCCGCAATTTCAAGTCGATTAAGGCTGGTGATCTGTGGCGCAAAATGCTCGGCATGTTGTACGAAACCGGGCACCCTTGGGTGACCTTCAAGGATCCTTGCAACTTGCGTTCACCGCAACAACATATCGGGGTAGTGCATTCCTCTAACCTGTGCACCGAGATTACGCTGAACACCTCGGATGATGAAATCGCAGTATGCAACCTTGGTTCTATCAACATGGCTGCGCACATTAACGAAAACGGTCTGCAGCTTAAAAAGCTGGAACGCACCATCAACACCGCCATGCGTATGCTGGATAATGTTATCGAGTACAACTACTACAGCGTTTCCAAGGCGCGGCGCTCCAATCTGCGTCATCGTCCGGTTGGCCTCGGCATTATGGGTTTCCAGGACGCTCTATATAAACAGCGCATTGCGTATACCAGCGAAGACGCCGTGGAGTTTGCCGACCGTTCCATGGAAGCCATCAGTTATTACGCGATCCAGGCCTCATCCGACCTAGCCGAAGAGCGTGGCAGTTATGCGTCTTTTAAGGGTTCATTATGGAGCCAGGGCATACTGCCCATCGACTCCGTGCAAAAACTCGAAGATGCCCGCGGTGGTTATCTGCAGATGGACCGCAGTGCAACCATGGACTGGGACAGCTTGCGCGAACGCGTGAAAAAGGTCGGCATGCGCAACTCCAACACCATGGCGATCGCGCCGACAGCCACCATTTCCAATATCTGCGGTGTTACACAGAGCATTGAACCCACCTACCAGAACCTGTTTGTTAAATCTAACCTCTCGGGTGAGTTCACGGTTGCCAACCCTTACCTGATTCAAGACCTCAAGGACCGCAAACTATGGGATGAAGTGATGGCCAATGATCTCAAGTATTTCGATGGCAGCGTGCAGGCAATTGAACGCATGCCACAGGAACTCAAGCAGATCTATGCCACGGCCTTCGAGATCGACGCACGCTGGCTGGTAGAGGCTGCATCACGCCGGCAAAAATGGCTGGATCAGGCGCAGTCACTCAACCTGTATATGGCCGAACCTTCAGGCAAAAAACTCGACAACCTGTACAAACTTGCCTGGGTGCGCGGACTCAAGACCACCTATTACCTGCGTTCCATGGGCGCCACCCATGTGGAGAAATCCACCATGGCCAACGCCGGCCGCGCCAACAAGTTGAATGCTGTCAGCAACGCCGCCGAGGTACCCCAGGCCTGCTCAATCCTAGACCCGGATTGCGAAGCCTGCCAGTAAATTGAACATATCGATTTATAAACAATAATTGCCACTGAACCTGTTACTAAGGGGAACACAAAGATGTTGAACTGGGACGACCCACTTGCAGATATCACAAACAAGGCATCCGAGAATGCTGCGCCAAATTTAGCCGCCGAACTGGATGGCGACATTGAAGAGACCATTGTGTACTCGGCAGAATCGTTGCCCATGATGTCACCCACAGAGATAGTTGAGGACACCGGTGCTACCGGCCTGGAACGTATCGAGATGGGTGCCGCCCGCATCGAAGTAGATGACAAAAAGATCATTAACTGCCGCGCCGACCTCAACCAGCTGGTACCGTTTAAATATCAGTGGGCGTGGCAGAAATACCTGGATGGCTGCGCCAACCACTGGATGCCGCAGGAGGTCAATATGACCGCCGACATCGCGCTATGGAAAGACCCCAACGGCCTCACCGAGGACGAGCGCACCGTAGTCAAACGCAACCTCGGCTTCTTCTCCACCGCCGATTCATTGGTGGCAAATAATCTGGTGCTGGCAGTGTACAAACACATCACCAACCCGGAGTGCCGTCAATATCTGCTGCGCCAGGCCTTCGAGGAAGCGCTGCACACCCATGCATATCAATACTGCGTCGAGTCGTTAGGGTTGGATGAAGGTGAAATCTTCAACATGTACCGTGAACTGCCCGCGGTAGCGCGTAAGGCGGAATGGGCTCTCCCCTTTACCCAGCATTTGTCTGACCCCAACTTCCATACCGGCACCCCTGAAAACGATCAGAAATTGTTGCGCGAATTGATCGCTTTTTATGTGATCTTCGAAGGCATCTTCTTCTATGTCGGCTTCGTACAAATCCTCTCCATGGGACGCCGTAACAAGCTGACCGGTGTCGCCGAGCAGTTCCAGTACATCATGCGTGATGAGTCTATGCATATGAACTTCGGCATCGACGTCATCAACCAGATCAAGCTGGAGAATCCACACCTGTGGACGGAAACCTTCAAGCAGGAAATGGTGCAGATGATCCGCGACGCAGTCGATCTTGAAACCCAGTACGCCTTCGACACCATGCCAAACGGCATACTTGGACTGAATGCACCCATGTTCGAGGAATACCTGCAATTCATCGCCAACCGCCGCTGCGCACAGATCGGTCTGCCCGAGCAGTATGCTGGCGTGAACAACCCCTTCCCATGGATGTCGGAAGTGCTTGATCTCAAGAAAGAGAAGAATTTCTTCGAAACACGCGTCACCGAGTATCAAACCGGTGGCGCCCTAAGTTGGGACTAATTGGCCGGGATTTAACTCATTACTTCAATCAGTATCGGGGAGGAAACGGGAAATGCATTGCAACCATTGCAAGTCAATCATGGATGAAGTTCGCAAACAAGAAAGCGAATTGAGTGTACAGGTTTGGCACAAATGCACCATGTGCGGACGGATTTCGATGTCGTCGGTGCTAACGCATCACCATGCAGAGAACGCTAATTCATCACCTGACTGGGCGGCCTACCCATTGGCCGCCCAACTTGAAGCCTGAAGCGGGGACCGTGCAATAAAAATAACTAGTGGGAGGGGGTAAGATTTGGGCGGCCTTATGGCCGCCCTTTTGTTGGTGTGACGATAGCCAGCCCATATCTGTAAAGAGTAAACTCATTCCTACAGTCACAACAAAAGCCATCACAGCATGAAACTCTTCTACAGCAAGACCTCACCCTATGTCCGTCGCGTACGGGTTGCCGCCATTGAACTGGGGCTGGCCGAGCAACTCGAGCTGATCGAGGTTAACCCGCATGAAAGCCCGGACGAGCTACTGGCGGCGAATCCACTGTCGAAGATCCCGGCACTGCAATTGGAAAATGGCCAGACTCTATGTGGCAGCGCACTAATTATCGATTATCTCGACAGCATCACCAGCGAGCCCAGCCTGATGCCTGCTGGTAACAGCAGGTGGGAGGTTCTTGGGCTTGTAGAAATTGCCGAGGGCATCATCGATGCGGCAGTATTATTGTTCATGGAGTACCGCAAGCCGGCACAGCGCCAGCATCAGCCCTGGATTGAGCTGCAACGCAACACAATCCTGCGTGCGCTGGATACACTGGAAAACGAGCACAGCGTACTCGATGCATCGAAACCGGGTATGTACGACATCACCTTGGGCTGTGCGCTGGCGTACCTGGATTTTCGTCATACTGACTTACAATGGCGTGCAGGCCATGTCGGCCTGGCAACATGGTATGAGCTTATGGCACAACGGCCCGCTATGCAGATTACCCGGCCTCCTGAGTAAGGATTAGTTGGTCGGCAGTATCAGCGTGGCCGTATCACCCAGGGCAGCACGTATGTCGCGGATACTGGGTGGCTCGGCAAGATAGGGATCATCCAATCCACCCCCGCAGATCAGGGCACGCACATTGGGCTGGCTCACAGAATACAAACCAAGTCTGACGAGTTTCATATCCGGATCGGCAGCATGGCCAAACCCAATACCGACGCCCACACCGGCAAGTCTTAGCGGCATCCGATGAGCGAAAGGATAATCTTCATACTGGACACGGTTGATCACAAACTCGTCGGCCTTGACCGTCTGCGCCGTTTCCAGAACATCATTTACCTCCAGCTCGCAGTGGGGAAGGTATTCATTGTAGCCGTAGGCCGAATACTGGCCGTCCTGAAAATGCACACGCGCGTAACCGGCGGGTATCTCGATAGCCCGATGAAGCCGCAGCAGCGACTGCTCGGGCGGCAGGTAATAGGGGGAAAATTCGTCACGCTGAGCAGGCGCAAGGCAGCCACTTGCAAGCAACGACAATATCACCACTAACCCGGTAGCAACGGAACAGTAACATCGATGATTCCTGCGTATGTCATTCATGGGCCACCCATACTGTTCGCTATCAAGATGCACATCATTAGATACGGTCTGCGGCACATAATTCCCGTACCATGAAACGACAAGCCTGTGGATAAATGCTTCGCGAAAGCGATGCTGGTGACCCGGTTCACGGGTCACCAGCATTTTATAGACAGACAATAAAAACCCCATCCAGTAGATGGGGTCAGTTCCATTTATTATTTTTTAGTTATGATTTGCTTTTTATCTATTGCTCAACAGAGTGTCTACATTAATCTGGTATTAAACGTCCTTTCTGCGGAGGCGCACCAGGCCCAGCAACAGCAGACCGGTACCGAATAAAGCGATCACTCCAGGTTCCGGCACCTCGGTGTCGTCACAACAATCGGTGCGCGCATCGTGTGAGAACGGTGCAAACTCACCGACCGTACCCGTATCATTCGGATCGACCGTAAACAGGTCAAAATGAAGGTTATAGCCTGCATCCAGTCCCGAAATATCGAAGTCGAAGGAGACATAGTACATACCCGTACCTGATTGCGGACCTATGCCTGCACCATCCTGGACGTTGTATATGCATCTCCATTACTATAGGCAGAGTCCTGTTTTTCCTTACATCTGCACGTTAAATTTCGCTTTGCGTGAATTAATACAAGAACCGGGCCATATTATTAAGACATTGATTAATATCAATATTATGCAATAGCTCTTACTCTCAGCTGGCAACGAGTGTAAATATCACCGACGCATTGTATCTGCACATAATCAGCTCATATTTCTTAAGCTATTGATCTGTTTAACAATAACAGGTGATGAGCTTTGTAAATTTTATCGACACCCCGCCCCGCGACCACCTCAACACAGCCTACACGCCATAGCAATCACCCAGGCTCGCGTATACTTGCGCAATGAAAAAGCCGCGTCTAGAAGTGAATGTCTTCATCGACTACATCTGCCCCTTCTGCTACATCGGCAGTGAACGTTTGTTGCGCCTCAAGGACGACTATGACCTAAAAGTGGCTTGGTGGCTGGTCGAGATCCATCCACAGACACCGCCCGAGGGCATGCCTTTGGAGCAACTCGGTTACCCTGCTGAACAATGGCGCCGCATGATGCAATCACTCTACGAAATGGCCGCCACCGATGGCTTGCCATTGGCCGAACGTCAGTTTACGACCAATTCCCACAAAGCGCTGCTACTGTCCGAGGCGGCCAAAGGGCAAGATCCTGACACCTCCTACGCCCTGCACCAGCGCCTGTTCACCGCCTTTTTTGCCGAGCGCCTCAATATTGGCGACCCCGCAATACTACAGAAGATCGCCGTTGACTGCGGACTGCCTGCGAACTTCGCCGAACAGGCCTGGCAAGACCCCGAAAACGAACAAAAACTGATACGCTACCAGCAGATCGCCGATAAATACCGCATCCAGGGTGTGCCCACCTATATCTTTGGCCACCGCGTAGTGTATGGTGCCTCGGCATTTGACGAATTAAAGGCAGCTGCCGCAAACGCAGCTGCAGAATATATTTAACTGACAGCACGGCCCATACATGTTCAATAAAAAACGCAGCCTGTTGCTTTTGATATCGTTACTTGTCACGTTCGTGGTAATGCGTATCAGCTTGCACCTGTCACCCAGCAGCAACTTCAATGTTGGCGCCTACAATATTCATCATCTGTTTACTGGTGTACTGCTCATGCTGCTTGCGGGGTTACCGCTGATATTATTTGACGGTAACGGACCTAAACTTGATTTCTCCACACTGGTATTTGGTGCAGGACTGGGTATGACCCTGGATGAGTGGGTCTATCTGATTACCACCGATGGCAGCGACGCCGCTTATCTATTACCCCTCTCCCTATGGGGAGCTATCGTGATGATTACACTCGCAGTACTCTACGTGCTATTGCTGTATACCATTGGCAAGCACAGCCGTACAAATCGACAATGACGCGTTTTTAATGCACTTATTCACTCAACTGATACTGAGGTGTTAATGTTTGATTTTTCCGACAAGGTGGCACTGGTAACCGGCGCCGCGGGTAACCTGGGGCAGACCACGGCCGAGATGTTTCATGCGAGAGGCGCAAAACTGGCACTGGTTGACCTGTCAGGAGACCGTCTCAATAGCATTTATGCAAAATGGACCGGCTCGAAAGATGTGTTACTGCTATCCGCCGACCTGACCGATGCCACATCAGTTCAGGCCATGGCCGATCAGGCCGCTGCGCATTTCAGCCACATCGATATCCTCGCCAATATAGCCGGTGGTTTTACCATGGGGCCGCCCCTGCATGAGACGCCGGTGAAAGACTGGGACTTCATGATTAACCTGAATGCCCGAACCGTGTTTCTCACGTGCCGGGCCATCATCCCAACCATGCTGGCGCAAGCAGGCGGACGCATCATTAACGTCTCAGCGCGTGCCGCCACTGTCGGCAAGGGCAAAATGGGGCCCTACTGTGCTTCCAAAGCCGCTGTTATCACCCTCACGGAAAGCCTCGCAGCTGAACACAAACTCAACGGCATTAATATCAACTGCATTCTGCCCGGCACGATTGACACACCACAAAATCGTGCTGATATGCCGGATGCTGATTACGACACCTGGGTCCCGACAGCCGACCTCGCTGATGTCATCCTGTTTCTGGCATCCGATGCTGCACGTGCAGTAACAGGCGCCGCATTACCCGTATATGGAAAAAGTTAAACCTGCCCAGAAACCCTGACACCCGGCTTGCCCTGGAAAACCCAGATGTGACGCAGTTCAAGCAGTCACTGTCGACAGAGCAGACAAATAATGTAAGAAATTGTCACATCCTGCAGCATGCAGCAAATCCACTGGTAAGATGTGCTAATCTCGAAATACGGTTGCGGTGATAAACCACCAGGCAACTTAACAATACCAAGCTGGAGGACACTATGGGTTTGTTTGATTTTGCGAAAGACTTGGGTAAAAAACTTTTCAGCGGCGACGATGATCCTGCCGAAAAGATCAAGGATCATATCGAGTCCGCCAACCCGGGCATCAAGGATCTGTCGGTAAAATATGATGATGGCAAGGTCGCATTGTCGGGCAAGGCGGAATCGCAAGAGGCCATGGAGAAGGCGGTTCTAATGGCGGGTAATGTCAAAGGCGTCACTGACGTGACAGCCGACGGCATGGAATACCCACCCGAAGAAAAGAAAGTCGAGTACTATACGATCGTAAAAGGGGACACCTTATCCGGCATCGCCAAAAAATTCCTCGGCAATGCAATGGACTATCCGAAAATATTTGAAGCCAATCGCGAGGTCATCAAGGATCCTGATCTGATCTACGTAGGCCAGAAGATTCGTATTCCTCTCGATTGAATCCGTATCATCATGTTCATAAAAAATGCCAGGAATCTCCTGGCATTTTTTATGTATCTTGTAATTTCTCAGTCATGCATTCGGCTTCACTGGCGCAGCGCCCTGCGTGAATGATTTAATGATGTCGTCTTCAATATCGATTCGCTCCGCCAATACCTGCCCAAGCTGGTCTATATCTTCAGCCAGTTGTGCAACATTGGCCTGTGCATCGCCATCGTACTTATCATTAAAGGCGACTATAGCCTCAGTGGTACGTGCCAGCGGACCGTAAAATTTCTCGGCGATATCTTTGATTTCCTGGCGGCGTTCGGTGCCGTCAATCACGCGCTCGAACAATTCAAAGTGTCCAAGTGCTGCATAATCGATCAAATCCTGGCAAAAGTGTCTGAGACGCTCAGCGATCTGGCCCTTATCCTGCGATGAATCGATATCGGCAAACTCACGATAATCAACCAGAACCTGTTGCCGCTCCAGAGCCAACTCATCGAGCGTATGCTGAAGGCGTTGTCTACGGTCTTGACCAGCCATTTGCGCGGAAGCGCTTGAATCACTACCAGTACGACGCTGCGTGCTCATTTTAACCGACGACTCCTTGTGGATAAGGCCTGCAAGCAGGAACTATGTAGATTATTGTGCTACCGAAAAGGCCCTTATACAAGCCCGTTCATCAAGAGAAATGACCCGCATTGACCATAATCAATCAGTCTGCTTTAAAGTTCGCCCCAGCTACGGCGCTTGCGCCAGGGAATACGAGGAATTAACAGGCCAAACAACAGGCTGCCCAAACTGACACCCGCACCCACCATAAACCAGTCGCGCTTGACGTTTTCTTTTAATACTATATTTTTTTGCACCAGCTTCTGGTTGGTATCACGCTCACTGTTGAGGCGTTCACGTAACTCATTGTTTTCCTCCGCAATCTGGATAGGTCGCGCGGCAGCAGTTCTCAGATCACCCAACGACTTATTTAAAGCGGCATTCTCTTTAAGCAATTGTTCGTTTTGTTTCTCCAGTTTTTGCTTGTAGCTGGCGAGCGCATCCAGTTCTTTTTGGATAGACAGTTTATCTTTCTGTAACGCCTCGTACTGCCCCTGTAGGGTTTGATAACGATCACGACCGCTGGGTATATCCATAAGGTAGCGGCTCAACATCCAGCCACTAACGCCATCTTGCAACTGTACACGGGAATAGCCGTCAGATGTTTCTTCAGTAACGGTAACGGCATCGCCACTGGAGATCAGTTTCAGGATTTTGTTATTGGTACTTTTGCCAGTGCGCACAGGCACCTTGGTTTCATCAGTAACATATTTTGTGGTTTGCGCCGATACTGTAGTCACTACAAACAACAGCACCAGGAACAGATATGATTTTCTCACTTGGACCCCTGAATCAGCTGAATCTTTGCGCCAGCCGGACGCACATACATTAGATATATCAATAATACCATTCTAGCGAGCGGAGTGTGCCGAATTAAAGAGAACCGCATCACAGCAGGTCGGCGTACACGGTATCGCGCAGTTAACCCCGGCTTCTAACCAATGGGCAAGGACAACCAGACACGCGCCCCAGCCAGTTCACTCGATTGGCCAAGACGGATATCGCCCTCGTAAGCATCGACAATTTCCGCCACCACCGAAAGACCGATACCCTGCCCCTCCATGCAGCTATCAGCACGTATACCGCGCTTGAGTAATGCGTCTATTTTCTCAGATGGAAATCCGGGGCCATCATCCTCGACCTCGATCTCGAGACGATGTTCGCTGAGTTTTGCCTTGAGCTGGACCTGGCAGTCACACCACTTGCTCGCATTATCCAGAAGGTTCCCGAGCAACTCCATTATGTCACCCTCATCAGCCCGAACATTGATTTTTTCATCAATATCGCAATCAAAGTGGATCTGCTTATGTTTATAGACCTTGCCCAATGAACGCACTATTTTATCCACCACGGGCCTTAATGGCTGCGGCTTGAGCAGTGCCTGACGTCCGGTAGTCGCGGCTTTTTTCAGCTGATAGTCGACGATTTGCTTCATGCGCCCGAGTTGCTCAAGCAGACGTCCCCGCGGCTCCCGGGGAATGGTATCGGAATCGCCCAACCCGCCCAGAACCGCCAAAGGTGTTTTCAGACTATGCGCCAGATCGTCGAGCGCATTGCGGTAACGCGTTTGATGTGCGCGCTCATTGCGCAACATCGCATTCAGGCCTTCAGTAAGCGGACGTAACTCGTCCTGGTATTCTCCGTCGATATGTTCCTTGTCACCTGCCTCGATAGTACCTACTTCTTCAGCCAGGCGGGCCAGCGGTGCCAGACCCCAGCGCAGCACCAGTAACTGCACGATCAGCAGGACGATGCCCGAGGCCAGCAACCAGGCCAGCAGAGTGCCGCGAAACTTGTGCAACTGGCGGTTAAACCCGCCTGTTTCCTCAACCACCAGAAAGGTATAGCGGCGCTCCTGTCCGTCCTCGCCCGCCCAATTGACACCAAAGGTCATGGCAAACAGGACGTTGCCGAGTTGATCCAGTACCCGCGCGAAACGCCATTCGCCTACCGCGGGCAATTCGTTGAGGATAACCGAACGCATTAATGAAGGTGAACGCCAGGTCTCCTGGCCATCACTATCAAGAATTGCGGTATAAAGCCCCGAATCAGGTTGCCGGAAACGCGGCTCGGCGAGTTGCGCGGTCTCGATGATCAGATTTCCCTGCTCATCAACATCCGCCGCTCCAAGCACGCCATACAC
This sequence comes from uncultured Gammaproteobacteria bacterium, assembly GCA_947258875.1. Classification (GTDB taxonomy): domain Bacteria; phylum Pseudomonadota; class Gammaproteobacteria; order CAMYKB01; family CAMYKB01; genus CAMYKB01. Next base: position 70,985 of record CAMYKB010000001.1, read on the forward strand.
AAACCCCTGCAACTTATCCTGTTCGGCCTGTTCAGCTTGACGTTGCAATGCGCGGTCGAGCGCAAAACCGGTGAGACTCAAAAAAATGGCCAGCACCAGCGACGCCACCAGCAGCAGTCTCGCCTTAAGTGAATTCATACCGCGGAATGTCTTTGCAGTGTCAGGCGGTAACCTCGACCACGTAGTGTCTCAATAGGTTTCAGTGTTTCAGCAGGATCGAGCTTTTTGCGCAGACGGCGGATAAAAACCTCAATGACATTGCTGTCACGGTCATCGTCCTCTTCATAAATATGCTCGGTAAGCTCAGTTTTAGAGACAACATCCCCCGCGTGCATCATAAGGTATTCCAGCACTTTGTATTCATATGCCGTCAGGTCAACAACCTGCCCCTCTAACTTCACCAATTGACTGGCTGTGTTCAGCACCACTGGACCACAGTACAATTCTGGTTGCGACCAGCCGCTGGAACGTCTTAACAATGCTCGCAACCGCGCCAGCAGCTCTTCGTTATGGAAAGGTTTTACCAGGTAATCATCAGCGCCCGCTTCAAGGCCCTCAACCTTGTCCTGCCAGCGGCCACGTGCCGTCAGGATCAGCACCGGGAAATCTCGCCCTGCTGCACGTGCCTCGCGTATCAAATCGATACCTGACATCACAGGCAAACCGAGATCGATCACAGCAACATCAATGGGGTATTCTTTTACCAGGTGAAGTCCATCTTTACCATTGTCCGCACTATCTACCGCAAAGCCATGCTCGCGCAAATATTGGCACACCTGCTCGCGGATATCGTTATCGTCTTCAACGACTAGTGCGCGCATGATTCTAAACCGGTTTATTTTTCAGCACTGATGCGAACAACCCGCACGTTACCCTCGGATAACAGCTTGACGCGATAATACGCCGCACCTTCTTTACTGCGCTTGAGGTCGACCGACAACACCTTGCCACCGTAGCGCGCCTTGGCCTTGCGCGCCGCCTCCTGGGGCGAAACCGTGCTCGACTCCGCCGCCACACGCATCACAGCCACATTCCTGTAGGATTGTGTGTCAACCTGCGACCGCGCCTGAGCGGGTTGCAATAAACCGCTCAGGCCCAGCAAGGCAACAAATATGAAAATGAACTGTTTCATCGATTTCAGTCTAGTCCTAACTGTTCGTGTTTATCGATGTCCAGGCACCGGTTTGACTTTCACTTCGACCGGAATCCTGGGGCCGGGATCATAGTCCATACGCGTCCTGAATATCTGACCATGATATTTGTACTTCACACGGTAACCCTCAATGCGTTCTTCCTGGCGATATTCATCCACCACGCGACAACGCTGTTCATAGCCTACATGACGCTCATCATAATCGCCATCGCGCCGGTTGCGTTGCTGCGCCTGGTCATGGCCAATCGCAGCACCAATTACCGCTCCGGCCACTCTGGCCTTGTCTCGATCACGCCCATGGCCAACCTGATTGCCTATCACGCCACCGATAATACCACCGAGAATCATCTCACCAGCGGCAGAGGCATGTGAGCCACCACGCCGTGAGCGGTATACCGGTTCATCGCGGCATTCCTCATAGGGATGCGACACATCCACCATGCGGACTATCGGTTTAACCGAAATCACCCGGGCGTAATCGCGAAACTTGCCCCGCTCACGCCATTTATTGTCATCATCATGACCGGCCTGCGCCGCAGACCCTAGTAAAGTAGCAGTGGTCAATGCTGTTGTTATCAGAGCCTTTTTCATCATTGCTTCCTCCAGTATGTACCCGATTGCACAGACCCCAGATGGGAATATGCGAGTCTGGTTATCAGAGTAACGCAAACTAACTGAACAGCCGCTGAATCGATGACACAGCGCAAACCTCAATAACTAGTTGATTTGTATAATATTTATTATATCAATTTTAACTGAACATGCGAATCTTCTTTGTCCGGGACACATAAACCAGACACCGTGACACCCAGTAGGCGCACCTTGCGCTGGCCGGCATCGGTTTTCGCCAGCAACTCCGGCAGCAGCGCATTCATCTCACTCAAGGCAGTAAAGGACTGCTCCAGAGTTCTGCTGCGTGTCACCTGCTCGAAGTTATCGAACTTCACCTTAATGGTCAGCGTGCGCCCGCTAATCCCCCTGGCAACCAGTTCATGCGCAACCTCGCTGCTGCGTTGCCGCAACTGTAACAACATATCCCCGCTATCCGAGAGATCCTGATCAAAGGTGGTCTCCGAACCAATGGATTGCCGCACACGCTGACTCTCTACCGGCCGGTCATCGATCCCCCGTGCTGCGTGATAGTAATAATGCGCAGCCTTGCCAAAGACATCCTGCAAATCCTCCAGTGACCAGGTCTTCAAATCTCTGCCGGTAATAATGTCCAGGTCGTGCATTTTTGCTTCGGTAACCTTGCCAATACCGTGAAATTTACCGATCGCTAACGCATCCGCAAATGCGGCACCCTCGTCCGGCGTGATGACATACAAGCCATCCGGCTTGTCCATATCGGATGCGATCTTGGCAAGAAATTTATTGTAGGAGACACCCGCCGAAGCGGTCAGGCGGGTGTCACGAAAGATATCAGCCTTGATCGCTTGCGCGATGCGGGTTGCCGAACCCTGAAAATCAGTATTCTTAGTGACATCCAGATACGCCTCATCCAGCGATAAAGGCTCAATCAAATCGGTATAGCGCTGGAAAACCGCGCGAATCTGCGCTGACAGCTGCCGGTAAACCTCAAAACGTGGACGCACGAAAATCGCCTGCGGACACAACCGCCGCGCACGCGAAGACGGCATCGCCGAGTGAATGCCAAACTTACGTGCTTCATAAGAACAGGTCGCGACCACCCCGCGTTTGTCGGGCGAACCACCTACAATAATCGGCCGCCCCCGATACTCGGGGAAATCACGCTGCTCGACAGCAGCGTAAAAGGCATCCATGTCGATATGGATGATTTTGCGGTGGGTGTGCATGGGGGGATTATAAAGGCTGCATAAGTATCTCGGGAAATGCGATACCGAAGTCGAAAAGTCTGGGAATGAGGAACTAGCGTGTATCGCTAACGCGATGATTGTTTGATGTGGGTATTCGCACCCCCGGGCGAGGCACTTTCTTTGTCAACAGCAACAAAGAAAGTGCCCAAAGAAAATGCCGCCCCAAGTCGCTCAAGGCCACTGCGCTTCGCAGTTTTGGCTCCGAGGTCGCCCGACAGCACATCCTTGTGCTGGCGTGCGACGCGCGCGTTCCCTCGCGCGCCACTTCGTGCTCCCAGCCAAAACTTTGCGATGCTCGGGCACGCGCCGAAGGGGAATCAAATCACTTCGCGTTTCAAGCTTTGTTTAAAAATTGAGTGTGGCCGATTAATTCGAGTCTTCCCCCGATTATCTATGCCTTACATGCATTGATTATCAAATATGGCCACTAATGCCAGACAGAGTTGATAACAGTAGTAAAGCCAAGAGTGGTGAGGATAAAGCAAACAACCATTCTGCAAAGAAAATAATTATGCCACTTGAATAATTTTGTGCGCCAATTTCCGAAAGGTAAGATCCATAGAAACCAGCGGCTAGCGCTCCACCTAGAATGCCGATGGCGAATAACACAATAAAAACCAGCATGACTGTAACAGCTACCGACTCCAAGCTCGTAAATTTAAGCGCAAAGTGTCTATAGAAAACGAGAACGACACAAATTAGCAAAGTTAGGAGTACAGATTTTCGAAATACACGATAGCCGGGTTGTGCGCTATCGCTTAGCATTTTCCGGATAATGTCGATTAGCTCCATTCAACCTTCCAAAAGTTCGCCCATCTTCGTGGTGCCTAATTTAGTTAATTATGCGGAACATATTTACCATGTATTTATTGCATATATGGACTATATTTCCACGTAATCTCATATTCAAGGTAAAACATGGAAAATCCCGAAATGTTATATCGCTTCCCGGGTTACGCTGCGCTCACCCAGGCTACAAAAGCAGGTTTTGTTTTGACTTTGATCTTCATCCCCTTCAGGCGTGCCCGAGCATCGTAAAGCTTTGGCTGGGAACCCGAAGGGGCATGGCATGGATGCCATGCATTGGCCCTCGGCACATGGACGTGCCGTGGGCCAACTTCGGAGCCAAAGCTGCGAAGCGCAGGAATAGCACGCCTGAGGGGTGTCCTTTCTTTTGGGTACTTTTCTTTGGACAAGCAAAGAAAAGTACCTCGCCCGTGGGTGCGAATACCCACATAAAACAACCGTCGCGTTAGCGACACCAACCCCTAGTTCACCGGCAGCTTCGCCCGCAACTCATCCCGATCAAACCACCAGTTGTCACCGACGATAACGTCTAGCATTGTGGACAGACGTGGCAATAATTCCTTGGGATCATTCAGCTGCAACATCTCCATCCAGATATTGATGGACTCTTCATCTTCGATACCTCGGTGCCGTTTGGCTACCTGCGCCAGAATCTGTGAAGTCAGGAAGGAGAGGCTCTCTTCATCCTTGCCTTCGCAACGCAGATGCACGATGTAATGTGCAACAGCGGCGGCCACAGCGCCACCATCAGAATCATCCGGCGTCTCATCCACAACATGATGCAACATGGCAACCGTCGTCTGTGGTGAGATCGGATAGGTTATCCCCAGCCACACACCTTGCGCCAAAGCAATAATGGATTGCTCCTGCTCGGCGCGATACATGATCTCACAGGCCTCGACGGCGGCCTGCCATTCCTCTACTGTCAGCAACAAATCAAACGCAGCGCGCGCCTCGTCCCAGGCCTCTTTTGATTGCTCCAGGCCCAACAGGGTTTCAGCAATATCGACCATGATGCGGCCACGATCGCCAGCCGCTGCATCATCTGCCAATTCGCGCAAATGCTGGCGGTGCTGAAATAACTGTTTTTCCAGTAATGCTCGGGACTCGCCGGTATTCATACCAACAACGGAATCCTTAAGGGGCTTGTCACCAGTGAGCTCAGTCATAAAACCTCCAACTGCAATATTTTACTTCACACATTTGTTAATTCAGATTACCAGCAGCCGGCTGCGAAATTGCATGGGCTTCCAGTTCAGTCAGGTACTGCCAGGCCTGCGTCAGCCCCTCCGGATACTGTTGCTGTAGTTCAGATAGCAACGCACGCGCCTGTTGGCACAAGGCGGCACGTTGTTCGGCTTCGAATAATTGCAACGCGGCGCAGGCAGCATCAACAGGCCCGGTTAACAACACCGGCACCAGTTCGCTAGCATCGATGAGGTTATCCGGCCGCAGTAGGTCGCTGATGAGTGAGTAATCCTGCAGGGCATAATGCATTTGCCGCGCCTCTTCTTCCTGTTCCAGTTCGTCGATGGCCAGCGGGTCGTTCTCCGCCGCTTTCCACACGACCCGCATGATGACGCTTACCAGTTTTTTCAATGCCGCCCGTGTTGCACCCTGATCACCCGCCAGCCCCGAACACCATTCATAATAGCGATCGATCTTCTCCTTGAGCTTAAGTATCACATCGCTTTCGACGTTGTCATCAAGCGACATGGCCTCTTGCAATAAAGACTGGAAGTGTTGCTGAAAATCGAGCAGCTCTTCGGTATCAAGACGTTGCGCTTCTTCGAGCTGCGCCCGTGTAACCTCCTGCTTTTCCGTAGCGAACAACGGATTGCCCTGCATGCGTTGCAGGTGACGCTCGCGTGCGCCGGGCTTGTCACTGAAGCGGATCATGTCGTTAGCGGATAGACCTTATGATTTTCGGGATATTGTCTGTGTGCGGCCGCTATTATCCATGATTTCAGCAGCGGGTGCGGCCTTTACAGGCGTAATACTCTATAATGCTCGGCTTTCAAGCTGCCAAACCCACGTTTTTATTCTGGAATAAACATGACTAGACCTAATGCATTTGAACGCGAAGAACTCTTGAAATCCGGTCACGGCGAGATGTTTGGCCCCGGCAATGCCCAGTTACCGACCCCGAATATGCTGATGATGGATCGCATCACACAAATCACTGACACGGGCGGCACCTACGACAAAGGCGAAATCATTGCTGAGCTTGATATCAAACCTGACTTATGGTTTTTTGAATGCCACTTTCCTGGTGACCCGGTTATGCCCGGTTGCCTGGGGCTGGATGCCATGTGGCAACTGGTCGGTTTCTTTCTGGCCTGGTCGGGCAATCCCGGACGTGGCCGCGCGCTGGGTGTCAACGAGGTCAAGTTTACCGGACAGGTCTTACCCACCGCCAATAAGGTCACCTATCACATTAATATCAAACGCATGATCACCCGCAAACTGGTGATGGGTATTGCCGATGGCAGCATGTCGGTCGATGGCCGCGAAATCTATACCGCCAAGGACTTGCGGGTTGGCTTGTTTACGTCGACCGAAGGATTCTAGTGTCCGGACTAACAATCAGTCCGCCTGGAAATCAATTCCCTTGTGGCTGCCGTCACAGAACGGTTTATTTTTTGACGCGCCGCAGCGGCATAACGCGCCCTTGTTACGCTGCGTCTCACCCTTGTCACTAGTGATTCTGACAGGGCCCTTAAACATTAAGGGCCCGTTGCTGCGCAAGCTGAACACCAGCGTATCGACTGAGGCATCCACATCATCATCTGCACGCGCATCCCTGATACTGCCATCGTGTTCGAAGCCGTATTCCTTATGGCTGCCATCACAATAAGGTTTGTTTTTTGAAGCGCCACAGCGACAAAGCGCCATGTCAGCCGCCTTATCCAACACAGCGCCATCAGCATCCTGAAACTCCAGTTCGCCTTCGCAGTACAACGGGCCGTTAGTCACCAGGGTAATCGTGTTTTCGTTTTCAGACATACCCGCCTCTTCTGATTCATTCTCATTTTCATACTTTAGCGCACCGCTTGGGCAACGCCCGATAACCTCGATAACCTCCGCACTCGTAGCCGCATCAGGGTCGATCCAGGGTTTGCGTTCAGGGTCAAATACTTTCGGCAATCCCTTCACGCACTCGGCGGCGTGGATACAGCGGCCTGAATCGTAACTCACCTTCAGCCGCTTACCGTTATACCAGTGAATTTTATCCACCATTGATTGATTCCTATGTTTGCAGCGTGTTATTTCACGCTCTTTGAGATGATCTCGTAAACATTTTTTGATAGACCCTCTGTCTGCAGGATACGTTGCTGTTCGGCGCGCATCAGCGCCTGACGATCGACGTCATATTTCTTCCAGCGCAGAAAGGCCCCGGCCAGCGCGGCGGCGACATGTGGATTCAGCGGATCGATTTCCAATACACGATCTGCAACAAAGCGATAGGCCTCACCGGATTGCTGATGGAAATGCACAGGGTTATTTATGGCAAACATGTTGATAAGTGAACGCACCTTGTTTGGATTTTTTATCGAGAACAACTCATGGCGCATCAAACCCTTCACGGTATCCAACGCGTCGGGTTGGTCGGCCATTGCCTGCAATGAAAACCACTTATCCATTACCAGGGTGTCGTGACGCCATTGCGCCTCGAACTGCATCAATGCCTGTTCGCGCTGCGCCACATCAACATCGATCAATGCGCGTAACGCACCGATGCTATCGGTCATATTGTTAGCTGCTTCAAATTGCTGTTGAGCCAGTGAAATGTAATCCGATTTATCCAGTTGCAACAAATAACCAAGACAGGTATTGCGCAGCGAGCGTTTACCCATGTCCGCGGCGACGTAGCGGTAGGTGCCACTCACTTCATTGGCGTGATAGGCACTGCTGAATTCAGGTTCTAGCCCGGATGCAATAGCTCGCTGCATGGCCTTGTAAACATGATGTACCGCATCGACATCAACGACATCGAGATACTCTGCAATGATGTTCTCGCCAGGCAATGCCAGTGTCGCCGCCACCAGCACCGCATCCAGCCGCGTATCCTTCAAGGTATCACGCAATGCATCGCAATACAGGGGATCGATGAGCACATCGCGCCCGGCCTGATACGCTTCAATCTGTGTTAAGAGAATGTTGAGCGCAAGGCGTTGCCCGGCATCCCAGCGGTTAAAGGCATCACTGTCGTTGGCCAGCAAAAACGCTAGCTCTTCGTTGCTATAATCGAAACACAGCTTGACCGGCGCGGAAAACCCGCGCAGCAGCGATGGCACCGGCATAACCGGTACATCGGCAAAGATGAATGATTGTGCCGCTTCGGTGACTTCAAAAACGCGTGTGTATGCACTGCCGCCCGCCTCTCCGGCCAGCTGTAACGGCATGTCATTGCCTTCGCTATTGAGCAGCCCCACAGACAGGGGAATGGCGAAGGGTTGTTTACCGGCTTGCCCTGGCGTATCAGGACAGCTCTGCCGAATTTCGAGACGATAGGTTTTCGCCCGATCATCCCATTCGCCGCTCACATCCACTTGCGGTGTACCAGCCTGATCATACCAGCGCTTGAATTGGGTCAGGTCACGGTCATTGCTATCGGCCATCGCCGCAGCGAAATCATCAGTGGTCACCGCCTGACCATCGTGGCGTTGAAAATAGAGATCCATACCCTTGCGGAAGCCTTCAGCACCCAACAAGGTATGATACATCCGCACCACCTCCGCACCTTTTTCATACACCGTCAGGGTATAGAAATTATCGATCTGCATGTAAGACTGCGGCCGCACTGGATGCGCCATGGGTCCGGCATCTTCGGAAAACTGACGGGCACGCAAAGCACGCACATCATTGATGCGCTTGACCGCGCGCGATGTCATATCGGCGGTGAACTCCTGATCGCGAAATACTGTGAGGCCTTCCTTGAGACTGAGCTGGAACCAGTCACGGCAGGTAATCCGGTTGCCGGTCCAGTTATGAAAATACTCGTGTCCGATGACGGCTTCGATATTGACGTAATCGTCATCGGTGGCGGTGTCGGGCCGTGCCAGCACATATTTCGAATTGAAAACGTTGAGGCCCTTGTTCTCCATCGCGCCCATATTGAAATCATCGACGGCGACGATCATGTAGATATCGAGATCGTATTCCAGGCCAAAGACCTCTTCATCCCACTGCATGGCCTTTTTCAGCGAGGCCATAGCGTGATCGCATTTATCAATGTTATGCGCCTGCACGTAAATACGTAATGCCACCTGCCTGCCGGATGCGGTCGTGTAACTATCTTCCAGACTCAGTAGATTGCCGGCCACCAAGGCGAACAGGTAACAGGGCTTGGGATACGGGTCCTGCCATTTGGCAAAATGCCGCTCACCCTCGAGTTCACCGCTGTCAACCAGGTTGCCGTTGGACAGCAGTACGGGACAGCTTGCGCTGTCGGCCTCTATGCTGGTGGTATAGCTGGACATCACGTCGGGACGGTCCAGGAAATAGGTGATGCGGCGAAATCCCTGTGCCTCACACTGGGTGCAATAATTACCGCTGGATTGATACAGGCCTTCCAGTGATGTGTTGTGCTGCGGTTTTATGCGAGTCTCTATCAGCAGCTCGAATTTCGCCGGGACATCCGTGAGAGTGAGACTCTCATTGTCCAACACATAGTCCTGCGCACTAAGCGCCCTGCCATCGAGCGTTACAGCCAGCAGCTCCAGCTGCTCACCATTCAATACCAGCGGATCTTTTGCTGATGCGGCACCAGGGTTACGCCGCAGCGACAGCTTCGAACGCACAGTGGTGGCGTCCTCGCCAAGATCGAAATGCAAGTCCACCGTATCGATCAAAAACGCCGGAGGCGTATAGTCTTTAAGGTAGATGGTATTGGGGCTGCCTTCTCTCATGCCGGGATTCCATTGGGTTCTGTACAGATAAAGCGAATTGGGGGATCATATCGCCCCGTCTGGAATGATGCTATTTTTTTAAGGAACCTCTGATCAATGCGTGAACTGCATAACCAGAGCCTCTCTAAGGTATACACAGTGGAAAACCCTGATCGTATTCTGAATATCGTGGCCTACAAATTTGTGGGCCTGGATGAGCTCAGCACGCAACGTGCGCAGTGGCTGGCGCGTTGCGATGCCCTGCAATTGAAAGGTACCGTATTATTGAGCCCCGAAGGCATTAATATCATGCTGGCCGGCAAACCCGAAGCCATCCTCAGCCTGCAACGCGAAATCCACGATGACCCGCGTTTCGCCGATATGCCCTTCAAGGAAAGCCTCTCAGATGATGTGCCTTTTGAACGCATGCTGGTCAAGATCAAACCCGAGATCATTTCATTTGGTATACCCGGCATTAATCCACGCGAGCATACCGCCACACACCTGCCACCTGAAACCCTCAAGGCCTGGCTGGATGAACGCCGCGACATCGTGCTGCTGGATACCCGCAACGACTACGAGGTGCAGCTGGGCAGCTTTGATAGTGCGGTACATCTCGGAATCCAGCGATTCCGGCAGTTCCCGGAGGCGCTTGCCGGACTCGACAAGACCATCAAGGATAAACCCGTCGTCACCTTTTGTACCGGGGGCATCCGCTGCGAAAAGGCCTCCGAGTTATTGCTACGCGGGGGCTTTCGCGAGGTCTACCAGATCGATGGTGGCATACTCAATTACTTCGAACAATGCGGTGGGGCACACTGGCATGGCGACTGTTTCGTCTACGACGAACGCATCGCTCTGGATCCGCAGCTCAACGCCACCCATACGTGCCTCTGCCGCGAATGCCAACAACCGCTGGCGCCTCAGGAAGACACGCTATGCGCCCAATGTGCTGCACAAGAGGCGCATGCATGACAGCTGAACTGGTCGACATCTGTTTTAACTTCACCCACAATTCATTCCGCAAAGACGAACTAGCCGTACTGGAACGTGCTATAGCCGCAGGTGTCACCACGCTAATAGTGACGGGTTCCAGCGTCGAAGAAAGCCATGCCGGGGTACAACTGGCGGAACGCTATCCCGAACACCTATTTGCGACGGCAGGTGTACACCCACACCTGGCCAAGGACTGTGATAACACCACACAGGCACAGTTACGCGCACTAGCTGCACATGAGAAGGTCAAGGCCATCGGCGAAGCCGGACTGGATTACAACCGCAATTATTCACCACAGACAAAACAACGCAGTGTGTTCGAAATGCAGATTGAGCTCGCCTGTGATCTGGACATGCCGCTGTTCCTGCATGAGCGCGACGCCCATGATGATTTTGTTGCCATACTGGAACCCTATCTGAGGGACCTTGATAAGGTCGTGGTGCACTGCTTCACCGGCAACGGCGACCAGCTCGACACCTACCTGGAGCTGGGCCTGTATATCGGCATCACCGGCTGGATCTGCGACGAGCGGCGCGGCCACCATTTACACGAGATCGCAGACCGTATCCCTACCGGGCGCCTGATGATCGAAACCGATGCACCCTACCTAACACCGCGCGACCTCAAACCACAGCCCAAAGATCGCCGCAATGAACCGGCCTTTCTGCCGCACATCCTCAAGACCCTGGCGCGTTGCCGTGGTGAGCCGGAGCCGGCGGTGGCTGCCGCCACGACCGCTGCCGCTCGACTTTTTTATGACCTGGATTAAACTTATATAAATCACCTGTTGTCATGACCTGCAGTTGAGTCTAGCTTGGAAATAAATCCCATAACCTTAAGGAGTTGCGACATGTTTCTGAGGCAGAAAAATTCGAAACACCTGGTGGAAGTACTCGATCTGAACGCCCTGTTCGACCCCCATAAAAGCGAATTCAGGGGACGTTTTAATGTTGGCGAAGAAATGCCGGAAGCCGAATCATTCGTGAAATCAGAGGTTTGCTTCCCATCCAGCGAGTCCTTGCCACGCTGCTGGCTGGATGCACATTACCGCGACGAAGAACTCCGCCACAGCGCATAAAAGGTTTCCCCCAGGGCACCTGAGTGCCCTGATGCGCTATAATTGAAGCCCGTTGTTCATTAACAGGCTGGTCAACCAATGTCAGTTCAATCCACTCTCGAACAGAAAATTACCGAGGCACTGCATCCGATGCATCTCGATGTCGTCAATGAAAGCCATACGCATAATGTGCCAGCGGGTTCCGAGTCACATTTCAAGGTTACCGTGGTGGCCCAAGAATTCGAAGGCAAGATGCTGGTAGCACGTCACCGTATATTGAATGAGTTACTCGCTAACGAACTGGCAGGCGCAATCCACGCACTGTCACTGCACACCATGACACCAGCTGAATGGGAAGAAAAAGGCGGCATCGTCCCCACATCACCGCCTTGCCGGGGCGGCTCCAAGGCCAGGACCAGCTGAACCTACAACAACCAGGCTGTACAAGTCATGATATTTGAAGATGATAGCGAGAGCATTAGCGAAAAGCTTTTCGAGTTACGCATCGAACATCGTGATCTGGATGCAGCGATTGCAGGACTCACGGAGAGCGGCTATATCGACCAGCTGCAATTGCGGCGCCTTAAAAAACGCAAACTGATGTTGAAAGATATCATCGCACAATTGGAAAGCAAATTGATCCCGGATCTTGATGCTTGAGATTTATATAAACCACGCAACTCAGCTATATAACACTTTCCTCACTCGAAAATATAATGCTTTTCAATTGCTTCCCTGATATCCCAGGTACAACTCATACCGGCAGGAAACGTCACCAGGTCGCCCTCTCCCAACTCGACAGGCTCGCCGTCATCGGGTGTCACGATCACACGTCCGGCAACGATATAACAGGTCTCCTGTCGCTCATATTTCCAGGGAAACGTGGATACTTCTTTTTCCCAGGTCGGCCAGTCATCCACCCCCAGGATTTCGAGTTTCCCTGACGCAGGATTGTGTTCATACAAAATCTTATCCACGAACTCTCCTAATATATTTCTCAGATTGCAGCACGCCGCATGACTTCAGACAACTCCTGCTCATCAACCGGAAATGGTAATGTTGCAAAAAACGCATAACGTTGCTCAAGTTGTTGCAGCTTTTGATGAAACTCACGATCATAAAAGATGATCATTTTAATATCTGGCTGCCTTTGTGTTGCAGCAATAAGTGATTCCAGATTGCTGAGCCGATCACGAAAGGCAGGCTGGAAATTGAATTCAGCGACGATCACATCGGGCGGTCGTTTTTTCAGTAAACCCAGGACCTTGCGCATGGAGTTTTCCATACGCACGTTATAACCATGCTGTTGGTAGAGTGACGTGAAGTCTGGATACCCCCCCTGTTCAACGATCGCTAGCAACGATCTACGGGATCCTAATTCAGGATTTTCCTGTACCATTTTCATTTGAAATATTTATACGTTGTATCTCAATAGCGCACAATCTTGATCTGCTGGTTTTCATCACGATAGATATCACCCATATGCGTAGCGAAATATCCACCGCGGCGGTCCACAAAATACAGCTGTAAAGTTTCATGGATTACCGGAAAGGCGAGTTCATCCCAGGGAATCTCCTCTTCTGCAAACAGTGCAACTTCCAGACTTTCCTGACCAGGGCTGGCCTTGCCGTCACGTAACTCACCACGGAACATTATATAAACCTGACTGATATGCGGCAGGTTGAATAACGCATAGAGGGACATATTTTCTAGCGATGCGTTGGCTTCTTCCATGGATTCACGCGCCGCAGCCTGCGCAGTCGTTTCCCTATTTTCCATAAAACCGGCCGGTAAGGTCCAGTAACCACGGCGTGGTTCGATGGCACGCCGGCATAACAACAACTTGTCACCCCATTCGGGTATACAACCCGCAACCACCTTAGGGTTCTGGTAATGTATCAGATTGCAGCTGATACAAACATAACGCGGCAAGTGATCGCCCTCAGGAGTACGTAGCGCAACTTTAGCGCCACACTGGCTGCAATACTTCAGGGGCGGATGCTGCGTTGTAGACATAACCGCAACATAACAGAATTGAGTTGCCGCGTTAAGTCATACAGCAAGAGCAACTAATTAACAATTATGCAGTATTTGCATTGAGTATTTCCGGCCTTCCAATAGCATAACCCTGCGCATAATCCACACCAATATCATTAATCAAGGCATGGATATCCTGCGACTCAACGAATTCAGCGATTGTGCGCAAACCCAGCACATGCCCGATATGGTTAATAGATTCCACCATGGCACGGTCAATCGCATCGCTTGTGATGTCCTTTACAAATTGACCATCAATTTTCAGATAATCGACTGGAAGATTCTTGAGATAGGCCAGTGATGACATACCCTTGCCAAAATCATCTAACGCAAACCGGCAACCCATGCCTTTCATATCAATAATGAACTCTTTGGCTCGGCGAAGATTTGCAATTGCTGTAGTCTCGGTGATCTCAAAACATATTTTCGACGGCAGCGCTGCGATCTGGGTTAGTTGGTGTTTGACAAAAGCAGAAAAACGTTCGTCGTTGAGCGAGTGCCCCGACAGATTGATGCAACAGGTATGCGTATTCTCCAAATCACCAGGATTAGCAGCAAACCAGGCGACCAGCGTTTGAATTACCCAACGATCTATATCGGTCATCAGGTTAAAACGTTCCGCAGCAGTCAGAAATTTTTCGGCAGCGATCAGCTCGCCATCAGCATCACGCATGCGAATCAATATTTCGAAATGCCCATGACCATTCAGACTATCCTGCAATGCCAGGATTGGCTGGCGCACCAGCACGAAACTGTCATGATCCAGGGCGTCCTTGAGTCGACCGATCCACTGTATTTCATCATGCCGCAGTGAAAGTCCCGTGTCATTGGTGTCATACACGTGCACACGATTCCTGCCCGCCTCCTTGGCAGCGTAACAGGCTGCATCTGCCGCACTGAGTATATGTGTTCTCGAAGAGTCCGACGAAGCCAACGACACCAGTCCTATACTAACGGAAACAGAAAAGCTGCGGTCATCCCAGGGAAACCGAAATTCCGCGATACGCTCACGTATGTTTTCTGCAATGATAACGGCATTGTCTATTGAGCAATTATCAAGAATGACTGCAAACTCATCACCGCCCAACCTGGCAATGATGTCACTTTCGCGCGCATTATCTTTTAGTAGATAAGCAATCTGACACAACAACTCATCACCCGCACGATGGCCACAAGTGTCATTCACAACCTTAAACTGATCCAGATCCAAAAAACACAACACATACTCTTCAGCAGGATATGTTTGACAGTTCTCTAATGCCTGCAACAGGCGCTGCTCAAACTCATGGCGATTGGTCAATCCGGTTAATGCATCATGCGTAGCTTGATACGAAATCTGGCGCGTCAACTCCTGCTCGACTGTGACATCATGGAAGACAATAATCGCTCCTGATATCCTGCCATCCATATCACATATCGAAGAACAAGAGTGCTCAATAGTCACCTTCCTGCCACTCTTACCTACCAGGATGTGCACTCCTTTATTCCCTGATCTACCCTGCTCGAGACAAACAGCAAGAGGATCTTCTATCTCAGCCTGAGAATCTGCATCAAGCATTTTCAGCACATCCCTTATCGACGCACCTGCAAGACCTTCAGAACCCCAGCCAGTTATTTTCATGGCAGTTGGATTCATATACTCAATTCCACCCCTAGCGTTGGTAGTGATTACACCATCGACTATAGACCTCAAGGTGATCTGGGCACGATCCTTTTGTTCATTCAGCTCCTGCTCGGTTCTTTTACGCTCTTCGATCTCCGCACTTAATTGCGCACGCACCTCCATCGCGGTCCATTCATGGGTGCCGGTCATGCCCGCAAGAAATGCCAACGCCGCCACTACTGTAGCGGCATGCATGT
Source organism: uncultured Gammaproteobacteria bacterium (assembly GCA_947258875.1). Taxonomy (GTDB): domain Bacteria; phylum Pseudomonadota; class Gammaproteobacteria; order CAMYKB01; family CAMYKB01; genus CAMYKB01. The sequence continues at coordinate 86,625 of CAMYKB010000001.1, forward strand.
ATGGTATGTCTCCCGCCCCCGCAAACGGATCAGGAAATGCGTACCCCACGCTACTCAGGTAGACAAATAGCAATACTGCTATTACTGCAAGCAGAGTCATTAGATAACCGTACCAGCGGCCTACGATTAACGTTGCGAGTAGCGGCGCGCAGGCAAACCAGATCAGTGCAAATTCCCGTCCACCTGTACAAAAATAATTCCCATATACAACAGCAACAAAGCCCGGAATGATAATCAGCACACCTGATAAGGTGTAATCGCCTGTGAGCCTATACAGAAAAAGCATCAGGGGCAGTATGCCGGTCAATACCCCTAGAACGACCAGCTCCAGACTCAGCCCGCCACTCTCGATAAACATTACCGCACACACGATCATGCCGAATACAAAGGCCAGCATCGAGGACGCCACGGTGACGCGGATACGCTGCAGTGTATTGGGGTCATCCCGCAGATTATCTGGTGCGAACCAGTCAGCGAAACGGTACAACGGCATAAGCATCCGCTCTCGTACTCCTATATACGCTACCATCATGTTTAAGGCGCCTAGCGTTGTTGATGTTATTATTTTCCGACACTAACTTCCCAAAAATGCACGCGGCGTCATTCAGAGAATCACAAATCCGCCGTCATTCTAAACAGCAGTCAGTAAAGAGCGAATACTGTCTGGCAGGGGCACAGAACACGCCTCACTATAGTCGATCCATACTACTTTGGCGGAACCGCTTGCACACACTTCATCGCGGTTATTTACATTACAGATTTCGTAATAGGTTTCAAAACTGCTGCGCCCAGCAGCACCACCATAAAGGGTTACCTCTATCTGTGCTGGGTAGACAATAGGCCTGTGGTATGTTGCACATGAATTGACAACAACCGGTCCCAGCCCGCTGCTTTCAATAGCTATACCCAACTCATCCAGCCATGCAACTCTGATCTGCTCGAAATAAACAAAGTAAACCGTACTATTGACATGACCTAGCGCGTCCATTTCACCCCAGCGCACAGCCATATTTTCTTGCTTTAGCAATTTCCTCTGTTCAAGCATATGTCAGTATACATGCCTAGTTTGGCGCCTGATTGTCACCGCAGTCGAACATGCCCATACGCTGGCATGTTCCTCAGCAAACAAATAACCCAGTAAAAACTCAATACGTGAGGATCGATTTGGGTTTACTTATGCCGAAACCTTGCGCATAGTCGACACCGAGTTCCCGCAAGCGGGACTGAATATCATCGTTCTCGACGAATTCGGCTATAGTCTTCTTGCCCATGACATGGCCGATATCGTTGATCGACTTGACCATGGCGAGATTGATCGGATCGAGATGCATGTCCCTGACAAATTGCCCATCGATCTTAAGCAAATCGACTGGCAAGTTCTTGAGATACGCGAATGATGACAGCCCACTACCAAAATCGTCCAGCGCAAAAACGCAACCGAGGCGCTTTAATTCGTTAATAAAGTTAATGGCATTACGCAAATTCGCGATCGCCGCAGTCTCTGTAATCTCAAAGCAGATCTTCTCGGGTGGGATAGATTTATCGCCGAATTGCGTCATCACAAATTCGGCAAAGCCTTCATCGGCGAGAGACAATCCGGACAGATTTATGGCGCACATCGACAACCGTTGCAATCGGTCAGGATCACTCTTGAGCCATTCGAATGCGCGCTGGATCACCCAGCGATCGATCTTGGGTGTTAGATTAAATTGTTCCGCCGTCTTAAGAAAGGTAGCAGGTGCCACGCGTTCACCGCTCTCATCGAGCAAGCGCACCAGCAATTCAAAATGATCCCCATCATCATCAGTATCCAAAATCGGCACTATCGGTTGATAATCGAGTTCAAAACGGCTCTCTTCCAGCGCACGATCAATACGCACCACCCACTGCATCTCGTCGTGACGACGCAACATCACTGTATCTTCTTCATGATACTCATGCACGCGGTTACGCCCAGCGTCCTTGGCGGCATAACAAGCTGCATCTGCTGCACTCATAACGCTGGTCATACTTTCACTGCTATGGTCGATCGGCACCAGACCGATACTGACGCGCACCTGGAAGCTCTTACCTTCCCATTCGAAACGATACTCCTCAATTGCTGCACGCAGCTTGTCGGTCACGCGTCTGGCCTGTTTGAGTGTACAGTCTTCCATCAACAGACCGAATTCATCGCCACCCAGGCGGGCCAGGGTATCGTTGCGCCTTACCTGCACACGCAATAAATCTGCTACCTGTTTCAGTAACTCATCGCCCGCGATATGCCCGCAGGTGTCATTAATTACCTTGAACTGATCCAGATCCATATAGCACAAGGCATGTTCGTTCCGGTCCTCCTGGATGTTTTCCAGTATCTTTTCAAGCCGCCGCTCAAATTCACGGCGGTTCACCAGGTCGGTTAATGGATCATGGCTCGCCTGATGGGTCAGTTGCTCTGTAAGACTATGTGCTTCTGTCACATCCCAGACCACCCCCGTGATTTGCGCTGCCTTTCCGTCCTTCTCACGATACATCTCTCCGCGCAGCGCGATCACCCGTATATCATTATCGGCTTTTGCTACACGAAACTGGGTATCGTATTCAGCGCCCTGTTCAAGCGTGCCGTCAAGCTCTGCCCGCACCCGTTCACGATCATCCGCGTGCAGCCGTAAAAAAATATCCTCAGGGGTACCGGCGAAGCTGGCCTTCTCCAGCCCGAATAGCGGTGCGGCAAACTCATCCAGAATCACCCTGTCGGTTAACAGATTCCAACTCCAGGTACCCACTTTCGACGCCTTCAACGCCAGATTCATGCGCTTGGTAAGTTTATACAGCGCAAGCTGGGTGCGCCGGCGTTCCGTGATATCAACGAAACTCACAACACAACCAATCACCTCACCTGCTTCACGGAGTGGTCGGCACCAATACTCTACCGGGAAATTTTTACCATTTGCCCGCCAAAACACCTCATCGGACGCACTGCTTGCACTCGCCGCATTTAGCGATTTCAGTATCCTGGATTCAGTCCTGGGAAAGGGCTTGGCACCCATCAGCGAGTGCTGGATGGTGTCGTGCATGTCCTTGCCGATCAACTGCTCGGGCATTTGATAACCCAGCCCTTGTGCAGCAACAGGATTACACAGTGAGATACGCCCTTCCAGATCGAGACAGAAAACGCCTTGCGCCGACGATGAGAGCACCAGCCGATAGCATTTATCAGTATTCCAGAAAACTACGCCGGCTTGATATTCGCCAGTAGACATAGCCGACTCAGTTCCCTTGATTGGTTCTTTCACAGCATTTTTACTTCAGATGACATAGGCACACACATAATGACCTATTAGCATAATGGACAAACCACCTGCGGGACAGTCCAAGGCGGGGCAAACGGTGAGATTATGGCGGTAAGCGGTGTGAAAAGCCGCTTAATTGCAACAAAATAGACAAATATGCTCAATATTCAACCAGCCTCACCAGTTGCTACCGGACGCTGATCGGAGCGGATCCACTCACTCCATGAACCCACATAAAGCCGTGAGCCCTGATACCCCGACATTTCCATGCTGAGTATATTATGGCATGCAGTCACACCCGAACCGCACATATGGATTGCTGCCCCTGAACCCGCGGTGCGCTGTAACTGCGTTGCCCACTCCTGTGCCAGTTCAGCTTGGGAGCGAAAGCGACCTGCTGTATCGAGACTCTCCTGGTAAGGCCGGTTAATCGCGCCCGGCACATGCCCGGCCTTACTATCCAGCGGCTCACTTGCACCGTTGTAACGTTCTTCGCTACGGGCATCGAATAACATCACATCACCCAGCTGCAGCCTCCTGACCAACTCGTCAGTTGACACCCAGCAGCTATCATCACATTGCGACTGAAAGTCACCCCGATGTGGCACCGGGATAACAGTACTGAGCTCACAGCCCTGTGTTTGCCACTGAGTTATACCACCATCGAGCACCGCCACATCACGGTGACCCAGCCAGCGCAATAAAAACCATAAACGCGCAGCTATGGCACCATCCGCGTCATCGTAAGCCACAATCTGCGAATTGGCGTTAACCCCCCATTGTTGCAGCTTGTACTCCAATTCCTGCGGGTCAGGCAATGGATGCCGTCCACTCGCCGCTGTAATTGGCCCGGATAAATCGTTATCGAGATTAGCATAACGTGCGCCCGGAATATGACCTTCGCGGTACTGACGCTCACCGGCCGCGGTGTCCAGCAGCGAAAAGCGGCAATCGAATATTACCCAGCGGGCATCGTCCAGGTGTTCGTTGAGCTCATGTGTTGAAATGATCGTCTGATACGCCATAGCTAGCTGATATTGATGTTATTGCCCACGTCTGCGCCTGATTTTATATGCTGTTATTGTATCGGTAAACTCGGCACAGGGCACATCATTGATCGCACCATAGTGTTCGATGGCCTGCGCCACCAGGGCATGAATATTTGTAATCTTGCCATTACCATCACCGGCCGCATCAAGACGCTGCATTAGTATCGACAGGCCCGCATATTGGATTTTCACCAATATGCTATGTGGAATAACCGTCAGGTCATCTTCAAGTCCCCTTGCGGTGAGCACGGGCAGCTTCAAACAGGTAAATAATTGCTGACAACACTGACTCGCCTCTATAGATGCACAGGCAATTTCAGGTCCGCCCCTACGCACCACGCTTTGAGCTAGCTCACAAGCATAGTCCTCCGCTACCAGGGTGGCGCTGAAAACACATTTGTTATCACTCATTGATTAACAGTTCGCTCAGTCATACATTAAACATAGTATAAATTGTGCACGGCTGATCATGCATACAGTAGATCATCCACCACTGGCTGGAGCAGTTCCTCCAATTACACAACCTACATTGCGGTTACCACGCACTGGTTCCTGCATTAGTCGCGCATGTGGAAGGCCATGCTCAGTAAGCAAGTTCTTGCCTGCCGCCAGCAGCGGATCTGGCGCTACCATGTAAACATCATGGCCCGACATATCCGGATAATCTGCGACAATACGCTGCAACTGTTCATCGACAAGCTGCAGTCCCTGTTCTCTAGCGGTGAGCAACCGATCATAATCCTGTTTGATACTCAACGGCGTATAACGAAACTGGTCCAGCGCGTCAGCCCAGGAACGACAAAGATTATCCAGGTAATGTCCGTCTGCGCCACACGTTATCCAATATAGATGGGCCCGGCGTTCCTCATCCTGTGCCGTCGCATGCTCAAGGACACTCTTTATGGCTGCAAAACCGGTATCAAAGGCAATCAGGATAATCGGTCGCTTTGAGTCCTCGCGCAACACAAACTCACCTCTTGGCGCTTCAACCTCTATAAAAGTACCCGGCTTGAGGCAATCGAAAACATACTTTGAAAACGGTTCATCCGCCACCCTGCGGATATGAAACTCCAGACGCATGTCGTCGCAGGGGCAGCTGGCAATCGCCGAGTCATACGACGCAATGCCCGCCACGCTGAGACAGGCGTATTGGCCTGCAAGAAAACGCAACCGTTGCGAACGCGGCGTCTGTAACTGCATAAGCATTAAATTATCGCCCACCGGGGTAAGCTTACGCACCTTAGTGCGGATATTCTGTACCGCAATTTCGCGGGCAGCGCCCGCAACGCTGGCGTCGATTTCCAGGTTGCTGGCCGCTGTATTGGAACACATCAAAATGGTTCCGCAAGCCTTTTCAGACGCAGACATTATATAGTCATGCGGCCGCAGCAACTCCACATTACCCCTGACAACTCGCGCCTTGCACAACCCGCAATTGCCATTACTACAGCCATACTCCAGCGCAATGCCTGCCCGCACCGCCGCATCGAGTATGCTATCGTGTTGCTCTATCACGAATCGCTGCCCTGTAGACTGCAGACTAACCTTAAATGTCATACAACACGTTATACCGTAGTGTCACTAAATTACCAGATAGATCGCAGCAGAGGCTGCGGTGATGAGGGTGTTTTCTTTTAGAAATATTCGTATTTTAGTACTGTTGATGCTGCTGGGTTATGCTTCGCTCTATACCTATGACCAACGCCTTTCAACCCAGGGCTGGTACAAACCACTGGCAGTCGTTGTCTACCCCATCAATGTCGCACAAAGCCAGACTGTCGATAACTATATCCGGAATCTACCAACCGAACACTTCACCGCTATCGACGATTTCATCAGGCGCGAAGGCAAAAAATACGACATTATCGCAGCAAATCCCACTGTGACACGCCGGGGCACAGAAGTTAAATCATTACCCCCAGCGGCGCCGCAAGAGGCTGGCATATTGAAGGCCATGCTCTGGAGTCTCAAACTTCGCTGGTGGGCCTATCGCAACACACCTGATGAGGAATCCAACAAACGGCGTATACGAATATTTGTTCTGTATCACGACGACAACGGCAATCAGCCACTGGATCATTCGCTCGGGTTGCAAAAAGGCCTGCTCGGCATTGTACATGCCTACGCCCTCAGCAATCAGGAACAGCAGAACAATATCGTGATCGCACATGAGCTACTGCATACCGTCGGTGCTACAGACAAGTATGGGTCGATGGGCCAACCTGTACACCCGCACGGCTATGCCATGCCACTGCAACAGCCGCTGCACCCACAACGGCGTGCCGAAATCATGGCGGGCCGTATTGCGACCACCGCCACCACGGCACGCATGCCCAACAGCCTGCGCAGCGTTGTCGTAGGAGACAAGACCGCCCGTGAGATCGGCTGGATAACAGTAGACGACAATCCCTAACACGGCTTTGCAAGCCCTTGGTTCGTCGTTACACGGCGACAGGCCTGTCTCATTACAGATCAGCGCCTTGCGTCATATCACATTGTTTCTGACGTCGTTTGACGACAGGCGATGCCCATTACAGCACGCGCTGCATAGCAAGCGTATGGCTTGAAACCCGAGTATTTTCTACCTTTCTCCGAGTTGGCACGGAGCTTGTAAGCCGTATTACGAGTTCCCATTGCCGGCTGACAATCCAGCTTGCGTAAAGCACACAAAAACTAAAGGAGATTAACGATGCGTAACAACATTCTTTTATTGATTCTGGGTATAACACTACTTCAGCCTGCTTTCGCCGCAACCCGTGATTTCGCAAGCATTGATTCCGATAGCAACGGTTACATCAGTGCTAGTGAAGCGAACTCGATGCCTGGACTGTCCGGACTTTTCCTGGCCATCGATACCGACCGTGATGGCAAAATCAGTCCCGCTGAATACGACATCGCTATCCGTGGCGGAGCAACCAGCAAAGGCTGGTCTGACACTGATGGTTAACGAAGCATTCAAACATCCTTGCTGCAGTAGCACATGACGAGGAGCTCTTATATGGACAGGATCAAGATTATGTCAGTCACACTCCTCCTGGCGATGCTGGTGACTGCATGCGAGAACAAAACGGACACGCAACTTGAAACAAGTAACGAAGCGCAACAACAGCCAGCCGACACGTCCAGGGCAATATCCCCGACAGGTACTATAATACCTGGAGGCAGCTACACATCACCCACTGATGGGCAAGACAAGAAGCCTTACAACAGCAGCAGGTCTTCAGAAAACGAAGCGGCCGATGAGGCTACACCTAAAGACTGAAGCTTGAAGACAGTTTCTTTTACAAATGGACCCCTCACCCCCCTATACCTCCTCCGTAGGGGGGGCATGCCAGGGAAGGCTTTTTTATTTTTGAACCATGTACTCGCAAATTAATTAAGGAATGATGATGGCAGGTAATACTGATCATGTACGTGCTGTTCTACGGAAACACACGAAAGAAATCCATACAAAGCACCGTGTTGTGGCCACAGGCATTGGCTACAAAATCAAGGGCGGACGCAAGACCGACAGCATCTCAATCATCTGTTCTGTTGTACACAAACGGCCAGCAGCGGAACTGACTAAGAGCGAGCTATTACCCGTAAGCATCGATAATGTGCCGCTGGATGTAATCCAGACGGGGCGCATTCGTGCTTTCCAATCACGTACAGAGCGTTTACGACCCGCTCCGGGCGGCGCCAGTATCGGGCATTTTGAGATCACCGCTGGCACGCTAGGTTGTATCGTCAAACGCAACGGACAAAGAATGATACTGTCAAATAATCATGTACTCGCCAACAGTAATGACGCCAACATCGGAGATCCTATCCTACAACCTGGACCGGTTGATGGCGGCCGCCTCGCCGATGATCAGATCGCCACACTGCATGATTTTGTACCCATCCAGTTTCCAGACGAGTCCAGCGATTGTGGTATTGCGAACGGCGCCGCCAAATTCGCAAACGCCCTTGCTGAAATGTCGGGTAGTACTACACGTCTACTGGCGGTCAAATCCCAGGCAGCAGAAAATCTCGTTGATGCCGCAATTGCCAAACCACTCCAGGACCAGGACATCACTGACGATATCCTGGATATCGGCACCATTACAGGCACAGCCCGCGGTGAACTGGGCCTCAATATCAAAAAAAGCGGCCGTACTACGGCTTTCACGACAGGCGTGATCGAACAGATAGATGTCACGGTTAATGTACAATATGGTCCTGGACGCACTGCGCTGTTCACAGATCAGTTACTGGCCGGCCCCATGAGTCAGGGGGGTGACAGCGGTTCAGCCATACTCGACGAACAAAACCGTGTGATCGGCTTATTATTCGCGGGTAGCGAGAACAGTACTATTATCAACCACATCGAACATGTGTTTTCAGCTTTAAGGGTCAGTCTGTGATACGCCCGTATCTTGCTTACATACTACTGCTGACATGCGCACTACCGATTCACGGAGCATCAAACGTGAGTGAAACCATCGAAGAGGTGAAGGCGCGGCATACCGCTGCAATCATGAATACACCGGGGGTGATTTCTATGGGCATCGGTAAAGACAGTTGCGGCAATCCAGTCATCGCAATCGGCGTGGAAAAAGACAGCGCTGAGATCAGGGACGCGATCCCTCAAAAACTGGACGGCTATCCAGTAGAGATCAAGGTAATGGGCTCGATACGGACCCAGTAATAATTATTGTTACATACAATACGTCATCAACTCATAGCCAGAGAATCTACCAGTCGACTCTGGTTATCATCTCCACCACTATAAGCCGGGGACAGATGGCTTAATGACCATCAATACCAGTGCAAATATTGGAGCCATCAACGCTGCAAGTCCCCAAAACTCCCAGCTGCGAGACAACGCTTTGTATTCATCCCACTGTGATTGGGATTTAAGCTCACCTCCACGCATCAATTCTGCCAACTGTCTTTGTAGTGGCGCGATTCGCGCGCTAAAAATTACCCCTGATATCGAAAACAGCACCAGCGACCAGAAAATCCATCCCGTGCGCAAGATAGGGATATGTCCATCAATAGCCGCAGCAAAGCCACCAACAATGATGCCTATAACACCCGGGATCGTGAACCAGCGGTCACTGCGAATAATTCCATCAAATGTCGCAGCAATTATTTCTGAATTACCGCTGCGATCCGCATGGGCTTTCCAAAACAATCCAGTGGTGATATTACCCAGAAACATCACAACTGAAATGACATGAATAAGCTTCCAGACCGTGTAATCCATTCCCGCCCTCCCTCAATAAAATAAATGTCGGCTACAAAGTCAGAATACGCAAAAACAAGAACCAAGTAAAACGACGCTAATCTATTCTTTACTGGATTACCGCCTACGCGGAAATGACGTGTTTGTAGGACAATAGCGGCTTAGATCCTGATTAATATATAGGATTGAAACGAGACTGCATCATTATTTGCTGGAACAGCAGCGCAGCTTAGCTCTTTATATTCAGTCAACATCAACATAACCCGGTTGTTGCCGAACACGCGCAATCCACGCGTTGATCGCAGCATAGCGCTGCAGCTCAAAACCACCGTCTGCTGCCATATGGGTATAAGCGTATAAGGCGATATCTGCGATGGAATACATATCGCCGGCAAAATAATCCTCTCCTTGCAGGTGACTTTCCATCAACTCTAACGCCTTGTAGCCCCGCTCGTGTAGTCCAGGCAGTTCCATCCGCCGCTCGTGATCTGGCGCTAAGTATTTGCAAATAAAGCGCGCCACCGCAACATACGGTTCATGGCTGTATTGCTCGAAGAACATCCAGCGCAGGGCGTGGCCACGCGCGAGCCTGTGAGCAGGCCACAACGCCGACTCTTCTGCCAGGTAATAAAGAATCGCATTGGACTCTGAAAGATATTGATTCTTTGCGAGCTCAATAACGGGCACCTGCCCCGCCGGATTCATAGCGAGAAATTCCGGGGTCTGGGTTTCACCTTTGGTGACATCGACTTCCCGCCACTGATAATCGACGCCCAACTGTTCCAGCACCAGCCTGACTTTATAACAGTTCCCGGATGTCGACATTCCATAGACGTTATACATTTTTATATCCTCTAGCAGACACTACTGCCAATTCAGCGGCGGTTCATCCATCAATGCCAATTGCTCACGTAGAGACAGAATATGCTCATCCCAATACCGCGGGGCATTAAACCAGGGAAACGCCTGCGGGAATGCGGGGTCATCCCAGCGCCGCGCCAGCCAGGCCGCGTAATGCATGATACGCAATGTGCGCAGCGGCTCAATCAAGTGCAACTCTCTTGGATTAAACTCCCGGAACTGTGTGTAGCCCTCCAGAATATCGGCCAGGCGCATGGTCATGTTCTGGCGGTCTCCGGACAGAAACATCCATAAATCCTGCACAGCAGGCCCCATACGTGCATCATCAAAATCAACGATATGCGGACCCGCATCAGTCCAGAGGATATTTCCGGGATGACAATCACCATGCAGGCGCAGTTTAAGCACTTGACCCGCATGCTGATAGCCTTGCTCAATCCGTTTAATCAGGTCTTCCGCCAGACTGCGGTACGGCAACTCCATCTCTTTAGGAATGAAACCCTGCTCCAGCAGGTACTGATACGACTGCACACCGAATGATTCGATATCCAATGTTGGCCGATGAAGAAACGGTTTAGCCTCACCCAACAAATGGATGCGTGCAATAAAACGGCCAAGCTGTTCGAGCACATCCGGGTCATCCAGTTCTGGCGAACGCCCACCACGACGCGGATAGAGCGTAAACCGGTAGGGACCATGACGATGCAGGGTCTCAGCGTTGTTGCCCACCAGCGGCGGCACCACCGGAATTTCCTGACCGGCCAATGCCAAGGTGAAAAGATGCTCTTCCAGAATTGTTTCATCCGACCAACGGCCGGGACGATAAAATTTTACGATTAGCGGTTGCGCGCCTTCGATACCTACCTGGTATACACGATTTTCATAACTATTGAGCGCCAGGAAACGGCCATCCGTTTGGTAACCAGCAGACTCCACCGCGTCGAGAATGCTGTCGGGATCAAGGTTGCGGTAAGCGACGCTTGCATCAGGATCATTACTCATTATTATTTTTTGCGACTGCGCGCAACATTCCGCCGGTAAAGGATAAAACTGCGGTCGTCGGCATGCGCCGGCACATGTTCACCATCACCCAGCATACGCTGACCGCATTCATCAGCGAGCGCATTCGCAGCATACAATAAAGGGCCTTTACGTATACTCTCCACGATCTCATCCGTGTATAGATTATCCGGAATGCCATCACTGGAGATACATAATGTATCTCGTGGTGCCAACGCCAATGCCGCGCCCACTTCGATACGCATGTCGGGTAGACCCACCACATTAGAAACCAGGTGCCGCTGGTGATGCACGACGGCATCATCCTCATCGAGCAAACCGGCTTCAACAGCATAACCCACCGGTGAATGCGCTACAGTCTGCAGTTTGAGATGCCCCCGTTGCCCCGTCACGAGTATGACCACGTCACCTACATGGTAGGGCCGTATAACAGAACCGCTGATTTCTACAACCGCCAGGGTCGTGGCCGAGCCATTGGTGGTTTCCAGCAAGCGGCGGTTGGCGCGTTCTATGCCATTGAGAATCGCATTGCGTATCGGCCTGTCTTCTTGGGCGGCCGCCTCTACCGCCGCTATCACTTCATTAATAGCGATGCCCGAGGCCTCATGCCCGGTAGGCATGCCACCAACTCCGTCAGCTACAACGAGCACGGCGGTGTCACTCCCTAGTGGGATCATCGCAACACTGTCCTCATTTGCCGTGTCTTTATCAGGCGAACGTGTCGTGAATGCCGTGGCACAACCTTCAGCTATCTGGAAACCCTCAGCCTGTTCCATATCGGCCTGTAACCAGGCTTTAGCCTGCTGTAAACGCTTCGTTATTTTTTTTGTTTTAATCATAAGCGGTACTAACCCCACTCCATGGTTTCAAGAAACGCACGCAGCTTCCCCGCGGTCTTGAATTTTTTCAGGATCAGGCTGGGTTTCAAACCACAGCATATTGCCTTGACTTCGTGCGGTTGTTTTGCGTAATGGGCGCGGCCGCCCAGTGACTCATGAAAGATACGCACCAGATCGAGCACATCGTCCTGCACATTCCTGGCACTGGGCGCACCCCAGTGAAACATATCCAGTAGTTTTAATTCAAAGCCCAACCCCACCCGTTGCACGATCACATTATCGCTGTGCAGGTCACCGTGATAATCGCCTTGCGCATGAATACATTCGATACCTTTAGCCAGTGCATGTAACAGGTGCATTGCCATAAATGGCTGCAAACGCTTGCCGGGTTGGCGTTTGATAAAATCACTCAATAGATCACCCGCAACGAATTCCGAAATCAGCGCACTGACTTCGATACCGTCGAACAACATGATTTCGCGAGTGTGGTACTGGATCACGATCGGACACAGTCTCAGCTTATGCAACTTTTTTGCGTATATTTTAGAAGCCTTATCACGCTCATTGCGGTGCGGATAAAACAGCTTGGCCGTGCGCTCGATACCCGTAGTCTGCTCGCTGATGAGGTACACTTCGCCTTCCCAGCCTCCCCCCAGGGTATCGATTACCTCATACTTACCGGCGATGATAGTGCCCGGCTTTAGATTGAAGGATTCGATCGTAGTACGACGATGCTTTTTCAGCTTGGTGACGCGCATGACTTATAATTGTTATCGCTGGCCCTAGTCTACTATAACCGTACCTGTTGGCAGGTCCAGGTGTATATGCTCGACCCTGCGCCCCAGCATGCTTATACGGCCCTGGTAACGATCTTGCCCGTTAATACTGAAATCATAGCGGTAGTGCCGCCGCAACTGCATGCGCCCCGTTGCCATGCGTGCAATGGTGATGCGCGCCAGACGCACCGTCTGGTCCAGCAATTGCACATCCACCTCCTTGCAGGCCCGCTGGCAACGCGCAATAGCCAGTTCACGCGCACTCACGCTGTCTGACCAGAACCAGACTAGTGCCGCGATCACGATTAAATACAGGATGGAACTCATAGTGGCAGGCAGTGTAGCGCCCTGCGAGTGCTGCGGGTAGTAAGCTGGCAGGATTTGTTGCAGGATGAACAGGTGGTATGGCAAAAACAAGACAAAAAAATGCGGGCCATCCATGACCCGCGCAGAATTGAGTATGTGAGCGTCATTCCATTACTTAAGACAGACTCCGGAAACTAGCGCCAACCCACTCCCGGAGAACTCACACATTTTTACCTTAACCCAGTGCTTCCCTGCACCGTCCGAAGCCCCAAACTTCGAATCAGGAGTTTCCCATGATCTCGGGTTTCTAAAGTGCAATCACTGTGCCAACACCTGGTGGGACACCGCTAAACAGCTATAACTAATTGATTAATAGACAATTAACTCATACGACGCGCCTAACACACAATATCGCTGAGCTAACTGACAATCGAATTTTTTGCACTTTTTGACAATTATGGTCACCGCAGGCCTCTTGCTTAGCCACAAAAAAACCCCTGGCCAACCAAGTCAGGGGTTTTCAAAAACAGCAGCGTGGAGTGGCGCAGCTAAATCAGCCCAGGCCCTCAAAAATTCGGTCACGAATTTCTTCAACCTTACCGATGCCGGCGATCTTCACATATTTTGGCGCCTTGGCTTCACCGCTATTGGCCCATTTTGTGTAATAGTCAATTAAGGGCTCGGTCTGTTCATGGTAAACATCCAGGCGCTTGCGCACGGTGTCTTCCTGATCGTCGTCACGCTGGATCAGGTCTTCGCCCGTCTCGTCATCCTTGCCCTCTACCTTGGGTGGATTGAAGACCACGTGATAGGTGCGTCCGGAGGCCATATGCACACGGCGGCCACTCATACGCTTGATGATTTCATTGTCGTCGACATCGATCTCAACCACGCAATCGATCGGCACACCCTGCGCCTTGAGGGCTTCAGCTTGTGCAATGGTGCGCGGGAAACCGTCGAACAGAAAACCCTTGGCGCAATCCGGTTCGGCGGTACGCTCCTTGACCAGGCCCAGGATAATGTCATCCGACACCAGGCCACCAGCGTCCATCACCTTCTTGGCTTCCACGCCCAGTGGCGTCCCGGCCTTGACGGCCGCACGCAGCATATCGCCCGTGGAGATCTGGGGGATACCGTATTTCTCTTTTATATAGTTTGCCTGGGTACCCTTGCCGGCCCCGGGTCCACCCAGCAGTATGATGCGCATATCGATTGCCTCCCTATTACCTTGAAAAGGGTGCCGATTCTGACACACATTAAGCTACACGCCCAATGCTGCCTGTTAATCGCTTGATACACATCATTTATAAGGGAGGTCATGTTACCCTCCATAAGCACACATGAAATCACCGGCAAATTAAGGTATTCTGCGCATCCCTGGCAACACGGCGAGCAACCCGCTTACCCAAAATGACATCGATTCCCGACCTCACCGAGAGCGAACAACACATCGTTCAGACCACTGCTGATGAACGCTGGGGCAAAGGCGTTGCCGGGCTGCAGCTAGCCGATGTCGAAATACAACTCAACCATGATAGCGAAGCACTGACCGCCTGTCCGGCCCTGTTCTGGGTGGTCAATGACTGCAGCTTCGTCATTATCAAAACCGGGGAGCAAGGCTTCCGCTGCAACTTCTTTTATAAGAACGATCTGGAACAAATGAGTACCGGCGTTGAGAAATACGACAACATCGGTGACTGCGTAATCGAACTGCTACGTGTACAAGCCGATTACGACAGCCTGCGCAGCGGCGCCTTCCCTGGCAAATAATTTCATATTCTCACCTTTTTATATTCAACAACTACGATTGACAGGTATATCCCATGGCAAAAAAAGCAGCTAAGAAGACAGTAAAGAAAAAGACCACGCGCAAGACCACAGCTAAAAAAGCAGAAGTCAAAAACGCGTTTTACGCGCAATCCGGCGGTGTCACCGCCGTCATCAATGCCTCGGCTTGTGGCGTAATCGAAACCGCGCGCAAGAACAAGGGCAAGATCGGCAAGGTCTATGCCGGTCGTAACGGTATTATTGGGGCACTCACTGAAGACCTGATCGACACCAGCAAGGAAAGCGCTGCTGCGATCCGCGCCCTGCGCCACACCCCTTCCGGTGCCTTTGGCTCCTGTCGCTATAAATTGAAAAGCCTGGAAGAAAACCGCCGCGAATACGAACGCCTGATCGAAGTCTTTGAGGCCCACAACATCGGTTACTTCTTCTATAACGGCGGTGGCGATTCTGCCGACACCTGCCACAAGATCTCGCAGCTCTCCAAGTCCATGAATTACCCGATCCAGGCGATCCACGTACCCAAAACCGTGGACAACGATCTACCGATCACCGACAACTGCCCCGGCTTTGGTTCGGTTGCCAAATACATCGCGGTCTCCACCCGTGAAGCCAGCTTCGACGTGGCCTCCATGGCCAAGACCTCAACCAAGGTATTCGTGCTGGAAGTGATGGGCCGCCATGCCGGCTGGATTGCCGCTGCCGGTGCATTGGCTTCCGACAAGGACACTGAAATTCCGGTCGTCATCCTGTTCCCGGAAGTGCCTTTCGACCAGGCGAAATTCCTCAAGCGCGTTGATGATCTGGTGAAGAAACACGGCTACTGCTCAGTAGTGGTTTCCGAAGGTGTGAAAGGCCCGGACGGCAAGTTCCTCTCCGACCAGGGCCTGGTCGACGCCTTCGGCCATGCACAACTCGGTGGTGCCGCACCGGTGGTCGCCAATATGATCAAAGACGGCCTGGGTCTTAAATACCACTGGGGTGTTGCCGACTACCTGCAACGCGCTGCGCGTCACATCGCCTCCAAGACCGATGTCGATCAAGCCTACGCCATGGGCAAGGCCGCGGTACAGTTCGCACTCAAGGGCGAGAACGCCATCATGCCTACCATCGTGCGTAAATCCAACAAGCCGTACAAATGGGCTGTGGGTAAAGCACCGCTGAGCAAGGTCGCCAACGTCGAAAAGATGATGCCCAAGAACTACATCAGCAAGGACGGCTTCGGCATCACCACCGCCTGCCGCAATTATTTAACGCCGCTGATCAAGGGCGAAGACTATCCTCCCTATAAGGATGGCATGCCCAAGTACGTGCGCTTGAAAAATGTCGCCGTGCCGAAAAAACTCAAAAACAAGTTTGAACTCTAAACACTTGCCAGGGACATAACGGCATGACGCTGGACAAAGCACGCGAATTACTCGAAAAACAGGCCCAGGTTGCAGGTGGCTACACCCGCAACGGCGCGCGCCTTATTCTTGCAGAAGTCCTAAAGGAACACGGCCAGAGTGCTGTGGATAGCCTGATCAGGGAATTGAATCTGGAAGAAACATTTGGGTTTAAGGAAGGCACAGTGTTTAAGGGTTTTTAGTCTGCACCCTATAACAACATTTTATTGGAAGGCCCGCTATGCGGGCCTTTTTTATCTCCAACCCTGCTTGTCGTTCCCGCGCAGGCGGGAACCGAGTAGAAAACAGAGCGTAGGTAAAGGGGTCACGAGAGGTAAAGGAGTAAGATCAGAGCCCTTTAACAATAAGCCTGCCAGGTGGTAACTACGGTCTGACTCGAATTAATCATCAATAACAACGTACCAGGCCGCGTAGATACCCTACGCGGCCTGGTTTCGTTGAAATATAAAATCGGAATTAACTGCAGCCTTTAGGCCGTGGCAATCCTGCGATTTTATTCGCACACTTGATCAGGCCGGTAGGGAATAAAGAGTAAATGTATTTCTGGTCGCTGCGGTCCTTGCCGTATTTCTTTTTCATGATTTTGGAAAACGCGCGTGGCTCACAGACGACGCCGTTGTCCTTAAAGTAATCACGCGCCTCATTGATGATGTCCCAGTGTTCCTCAGTGAGGCTCTCAATCTTCTCGTTTTTAGCGATCTCGACAGCGAGGTCTTCGTTCCACTCATCCAGGTTTTCCAGCCAACCTGCTTCACTCAACTGCACCACTTGCCCGTTCACTTCTGCTTGCATCATTCCGCCTCAATCAATAACTTAGTAAATTAGTCGGGTATTATATCCGAGCGACCTCTTGACAGCAATGGCCCGGTATATTAATTTCTGTAGTTACAGAAATAACTGAAATCTATATTAGACATATGAAACTCACACCCTTACAGCAACGCTTTGTGCTTCATTGGGGCGAAATGGGCAGCCGATGGGGGGTCAACCGCACCATCGGGCAGATCCACGCGTTGCTGTTTCTAAGCGATAAGCCTTTGAATGCCGAGGAAATCACAGAAGCGCTTTCTGTGGCACGCTCGAATGTCAGCACCAGTTTGAAGGAGCTCCAGTCCTTTGACCTGGTGCGTGTGGTACACGTAATGGGAGATCGCCGCGACCACTTTGAGGCGGAGCAGGATACCTGGGAAATCTTCAAACGCGTGGTGGCGGAGCGTCGCCGCCGCGAGATTGACCCCACCCTATCAATGCTGCGTAACGCCTTGCTTGAAACCGCCGAGACCTCTGAAGACACGAAGACCCAGACAAAATTGCGCGAGCTTCATGACTTCCTTGATGATGGCACACGTTGGCTGGATGAGGTCGAGCGCCTCTCGCCTGAAACACTGATGAAGATCATGAAAATGGGTTCCCGTATCCAAAATGTGATTCGTGGCGGTAAAACCGACAGCAATAAGAAAACCGCTTAAAAAAATTTAACCGGTTATTTCTGTTTTGACAGAAATAACTGAAATAGAAACAGGAGAACCGTAATGCACAACAACGACCGATTAGCCGAGCAATCACTCGTGTTCTATGACAAGGCCTGCCTTGTTTGCCGCGAGGAAATGCTACGGCTGAAAACTCGGGACAAGGCAAATCGCATGCAACTGATCGATATAAGCGACACGGCGTTTGATGCAAGTGCATGGGGATTAAAGCAAGCCGCAGTGGAAGCAGCAATGCATGCACGAACTCCGGATGGCCGATGGCTCATCGGCATGCCCGCAATTCGTCACGCGTATAGTCTGGCCGGTTTAGGCTGGGTGATGGCAGCCAGCGGCTGGCCCGTTATTGATCGTGTTGCCGACAAACTCTACCTGCGCTTTGCTGCAAACCGTCATGCCATCTCCCGCGGGTTTGCTGCGTTCGTACCAGCCACAGGGTGCCGCGATGGACAATGCAATGTTACGGACCATGAAATAAAGAAGGGATAACACGTGATGAGCGATTTATTTCTCAACCTGCTGATTGCCCAGGCGTTGATGGGCGCATTCGATACGATTTATCACCACGAACTGAAAGTCGCACTCCCACGTTGCATCAACGCAAGCCAGGAACTTGCTATCCACGCCGTGCGCGCCCTGCTCTATGCGGTGCTGTTCGCTGGCCTGGCCTGGTTTGAGTGGGGCGGGTTATGGGTCGTCGCGTTGGCGAGTATCGTTGTTGTGGAAGTCGTCTTAACGCTTTGGGATTTTGTGCTTGAAGACACAACGCGACTGCTACCCAAAACAGAACGCATCACGCACACAATACTTGCAATAAACGGCGGCGCTGTATTCCTGTTACTCGCCTTGATGTTGCCAGGATGGTTCGAGCGACCCACAGCATTTTATGCAATGGATTACGGCTGGCGCTCGTGGTTTCTCAGTGTTGCTGCGGTGGGCGTTGCATTGTCAGGTATAAGAGATGCGCTGGCTGCCTGGAGTGTACAACGCCTGAATCTGGATCTTGATCTGGACCTTGGGCAACCGCATTGCCGCTTGTTGATATCCGGCGGCACCGGCTTCATCGGCAGCGCACTCTGTCACGAGCTACTGCGCAAAGGTCATAACGTAACATTAATTACCCGGCGACCTGTTGCCGCCGCGATTCAATTTGATGGGAAACTGCGCGCCCTGAGGAGCGTCACAGAGCTATCGGCTTACGAACACTTCGACGCCGTCATTAACCTCGCCGGCGCCCCTGTGGTGGGTCCACTGTGGACGAAGGCACGTAAAAAAATACTGCTCTCCAGCCGCCTGGATACCACTCAGGATCTACTGGATTTCGTGAAACAGGCACATACCCGCCCCGGTGTGTGGATCCAGGCGTCGGCGATTGGTTATTACGGCACACAGGCGCATACCGCTCTCCACGAGCAATCGCCGGGTGGCGACGGCTTCGCTGCAGATTTATGTAAACGCTGGGAAGGCCTGACCGATGAACTGGATGCATATTCTGTTCGCTGTGTGACATTACGTATGGGCATGGTATTCGGTCGCAGCGGTGGCTCACTGCCGCCGATGTTGTTGTCCTACCGCTTTGGCGCCGGGGCCGTGCTGGGAAATGGTAAACAGCATCTTGGATGGATACATATCGAAGACCTGCTGCGCCTGATTGCACAGTCTGTCACCGACCAATCACTGCATGGCGTACTCAATGCGGTAGCACCAGATAGCCCCACACATGCTGAATTCGCGCATCTGGCCGGACGGCTGTTGCAACGCCCCGTCTTACTACGCATACCGGCAAGCCTGCTGCGCAGACTGCTCGGTGAAATGGCTTCGTTGTTCGTCGACGGGCCACACATCGTCCCGCGACGTTTGCAACACATGCAGTTTGAATATCGCTTTCCTGACTTACGTGTCGCGCTAATGGATTTGACATAAGGAGTGATTAACCCGTGGATACAATCGCACACACCGAATTATTGAAGCAACGCGCTGCGGCAGAATTCACTGGGGATGACGCGTCATTTACAGCAATCCTGCATCGCAGCCTGGGCAAGCAGGCATGGTCTCAACTCGAACCGGCCATCAGGTCACGCTTTGCGTCCTCGTTAACACACAACAGGTCTCTGTATTTTACCGGCATTATGCAAACCGTATACTGCTCTCTACCTGGCGCGGTTATCGCCCGTATTATACGGCGCGCCGCTGTCCTGCCCGACCGCTGCGCACGCAATACACCGTTTACATTTCGCATTGGTGTACAGAATGATGAAATCGTTAAACAACGTGATTATATTTTTGATGACTACCAGCCTTTCACATTCCGTTCATTATTCCGCGAAACACCAGCACTTCATGAAGAATTTCGCGGCGGCATCGGAATGTACTTAAAACTGGCAGTAAAACGAGGCCAACTGCTATTCCGCGACCAAAATTACTTTTTGCGCATTGGTCGCTGGCGGATTTCGTTGCATCGCTGGCTGACAGTCGGCCGCTTCGAATTGATTCACCGCAACATCGACCCTGATCGATTTCAAATATTAATCCGTGTAACACACCCATTACTTGGCACAGTGTTTTATCAACGTGGCGAGTTCAACGCTCACCATGATGACATATCAGCAACTACCCGCTAGTCCATCCAAATACTGCACACAAAAAAAGCCCGCTGAAATATCTCGGGCCCCCATTAATTACTGTACTATTAACACTAAGTGAATAAAGCCTGTTTCTTTAGCGTATGTCTGACAGGCAGAAAATGAGGCCACATCACGAGTGTCTGCGGCCCCAAGTCGATCTGTTACAGAGCAAGATGGGGCTGTGAATTCACCTGGGAGCCGCCACAGGAGTAGGCGAAACCACACACACCAGCATATGGCATTTCCAGCAGGCGTTTAATTTGCTAAATTTGACATCTGCATCCTTGCGACTAAGGGCGTTTGCGACTCGTTAAGCGAATAGGACAGCATGCCATAGTCAGCAGTACGCACATCATTGCCAGATGCCTGATCAATGGCCTACTGCGGGTTTGTTTGCTGATATGCGCCGATATTCCAGGCGAGACTCAAACTGCCCTACGTTTGCGAACGATCAAGTAAAACCCTGTTCCACGGTCTAATCCAAGGATTGAGCTGATGACCCATAAACGCGCATTGATCGTCGATGATTCACGCTCAGCCCGAGTGGCTTTGCAACGAATGCTGGAGGAGCATGCGCTGGATGTCGAAACCGCCGAATCTGCTGAACAAGCCCTTGAGTATCTGAGTAATCACAGCCCAGATGTCATTTTCATGGACCACATGATGCCGGGCATGGATGGCTTTGAGGCGGTCAAAGCCATCAAGGACAATCCGCTTACAGCAACCATCCCGATCATGATGTATACCTCCAAGCAAGGTGAAGTCTACGTTGGCCAGGCGCGGGCGTTGGGTGCTGTTGGCGTTCTGCCGAAGCAGATTGAAGCGGTTGATGTAATCAGGGTGCTCGAATCACTGCACCTCATACCGACAGAAACAGCTGCAACCAGCCAAGATGACACCCACCTGGAGACAGGTGATACCAGCCATCAACAAACCTCTCTCAATGATACGGATCAGGGCTTGCATGAGATGATCCAGGAGTTGTTCCGGCAACAGCGAGCGATACTGCGCCGTGACTTTCTAGATAGCTATGAAGAGATTGCGGCGCGCGCCGCCATAGAAACCAAAAATCCCGCGTTACCAGAACCACCGGACTACGCAGTTGATCCGCTAAGGCCTGAAGCCGCGCGCTCCTCGTTCCTGACAACAGCCATGATCACCGTCCTGGCTGTGATGACCCTTGCATTCGCAAAACTGTATTGGGACATGAAAGACCGCTGGCAAAGCCAGAGCGAACGATTAGCTGAAGTCATCCAACAACAATCGTTGGTATCAGACAACGCTACACAGGCGCAACTTTTATTTGCGCAGTCCCGCGAAAGTAGTAGCTCCACTTCACCGCAAGTTCTGGAAGCCGTGCAATGGGCATTCAATAACAGTGGTGAATACGCATGGGATGAGACCCCACTCGATGATACACGGCGTAAAACGATCGAAGAACTGGTAGATAAACTGCAGGCGCTTGGTTTCAGCGGGCAGATCAACATCAGCACTCACGTTGGCGACTTCTGCATGACCCAGGATACTGACGGTACTGAAATTCTCGCACCACCGGACTTGCCAGCAAGTGAATGCAGACGTCTTGGCTTTTCACCAGGTGAAGCTATTCAGCTCGGCAGCCGTCAATCGGATAGCTTTGCCAATTTTATAAGCAATTTTTCTGAACGCACCAATGCTGCTATTACCATCAGGACCTCAACGACCGGCAATATTTCGCCACTGGTTCTTTATCCACCACTAACAAACACCATGACAGCGGACGAGTGGAACCGCATCGCCGCCAAAAACAATCGGATTGTCATTACGTTAACTGAAAAAGAAACTCGGGCAAAAATCTATGAAAGATGAACACACCAGCGCGCTGGCAGAACTTGCCGGGGGGCGAGAAACCCAGCAGCTTGCCACCGACAGCGAGATAGAAAACCTCGGCAAGGGAAAGATATTTGCCGATGCCAACTACCCTTACACACTAAAGATGAAACGCAAAGAGTACGAGGCGGAAAAGCAGAATCTACAGATCGAGTTACTCAAGATGCAAGGTTGGGTCAAGGAAACCAAACAGCGGATCATGCTGCTCTGCGAGGGCCGGGACGCAGCTGGCAAGGGCGGCACCATCAAGCGCTTCATGGAACACCTCAACCCGCGTGGCGCCCGCGTCGTGGCGCTTGAGAAACCATCCGAGGAGGAACTGGGCCAGTGGTACTTCCAGCGTTATATCGCCCACCTGCCGACAGCCGGTGAAATCGTCCTGTTCGACCGCTCCTGGTACAACCGTTCCGGTGTGGAGCGTGTCATGAATTTCTGTCAGGCCGGTGAATACCTGGAATTCATGCGCCAGGCGCCGGAACTGGAGCGCATGCTGGTAAGGAGCGGCATCAAACTCTTCAAGCTATGGTTCTCAGTCAGTCGTAATGAACAGTTCCGCCGCTTCCAGGGCCGCCAGCACGATCCGCTGAAGCAGTGGAAGCTGAGCCCGATCGATATGGCATCCTTGGATAAGTGGCAAAAATACACCGAGGCGAAGGAGGCCATGTTCTTCTATACCGATACGGCCGACGCACCCTGGACGGTCGTCAAGTCAGACTGCAAGAAGCGCGCTAGGCTGAATGCCATGCGTTTTGTACTGCACAGCCTGGACTACCCAAACAAGAACACGGATGTTGTGACGCCGGCCGACCCACTGATCGTAGGATCGGCAAAGAATATCTATGAAAGGGGCGAGCATTACCTCGAGAGCAGCCCGCTGGAAATCGAAACAGGGGAATAAACATGCAACAGGCAAAACATGCAGAGGCAATGGTCAATAGGTTTCGTGAGCTGGTGGAGGATGCCGGGGACAGTCTGCCCGCAAACCACTACAACGAACTCAAGCTGATTATCGAGGCTGGCCTGGATACCGCGCTGCTTGAATCGATGCAGAAGATCGCCGGCAGTCTCAACAATCTCGCGCACGACATCCAGCACAATGCCGAGTTCTTTGAGTGACACAGTCCACGAGCTGACTAGCATTTGTTGATATATGGACCGCCTGGTCCAATCATCCACCTCACGGCTATCGGTAGACCGCCCGGATCACCCAAAGCCACGTCACGACACCGCACGGCTTCGGGCGGTCTTACAATGACATTAGTATAAAATTTGATGTTAATCGCTATGAGCGTAGCTGCTACCATCAACACTTAGCGCTTCAGATCTAAAACATAGGTCACACAAGCACCTCTATATTGGCTTTCTCTGGCTCTGTTGGTACGCCAATCAAACTGTGCGCCAATTTTCCGAGGGTACGAATGGCATCAACAACCCGCTTGTCCACTTCTTGACTGTAACTGATGCGAATAAAATTCTGATAACGACCTCTTGCTGAAAACAACGGTCCGGGCGATATGCCAATGTGGTTAGCTAACGCCAGCTTAGACAGCTCTACCCCACTGATCTGATTTGGCAACTCAACCCAAAGCAACATCCCCCCTTCGGGCCGGGTCATGCGTGTCTGCTCTGGGAAATAACAGTCGATAAGATCAATCATCTGATCACGGCGGCGGCGATAGTGCTCACTTGCAGAGTTAACATGGCGGTCAAAATTCCCCTTTGCCATAAATTCCGCCACTGCGAGCTGCGGCAAGGTGGCGGTATTCATACTCGCAACATATTTTTGATGCTCGACCTGGTCATAAAATCGGCCCGGTACACACCAGCCAACCCGCAAGCCAGGCGCCAGTGTCTTTGAAATGGAGGAACAAAGCATAACCCATCCTTCTTCATCGAAGGATTTAATGGTCAGCGGTCGCTGTGTTTGATAGCCCATGTCTCCATAGATGTCGTCTTCAATCATCGGCATGCGATGTTTTGCGGCTATCGCGGCCAGGCGTTGTTTGCGTTCATCAGACATGACATAACCAAGAGGATTATTAAAGCTTGGCGTAACCAATACGGCGCCGATCGTCCATTGCTCTAACGCCATTTCCAATGCGCCGACACTCATCCCCCGGCAGGGGCGCGTAGGTATTTCGAGCACTTTAAGACCCGATGCTTCTATCGCCTGCAAGATGCCGTAATAAGTCGGCGTTTCGACCGCAATGACGTCGCCAGGCTTGGTGACAGCACGCAGGCAACACAACAGCGCCTCCTGACATCCGTTGGTAACGATGAAATCATCAGGTGAAAGCTTAAGGCCCGCTTCGCGCGAGTGCCGGGCCAGCTGCACGCGTAATTCCGTGCAGCCTTGCAAGGGGCCGTATCCCAGGCTGCGAGTTTCTCCTTTGCGGGTCTCCACCGCCATCATGCGAGTGAGCGGCCGCAACGTCGGCATCGTAACATCCGGCGCGGCGCGCCCCATACTCACCACGTCCTCGCGGCTCTCGAGACTGGTCGCATGCATGGCGCGCCCCCACTGGCTCACCCAGGCTGGTGCCACCAGTGCTTTATTACTGCTTGGCATTTCGGGAGCCGCTCCGGGACGGCGCGTTACAAAATAACCGGACTTTGGCTTCGCCATCACCACATCGCGTTGCTCCAGTAGCCGATACGCATCCAGCGCAGTGGAGATGCTTATGCGCATTTGGCGGCTGAGACCACGTACTGACGGCAGCTTGTCTCCAACGGAGTAAACCCCGCTATCAATCTGTTCGAATAGTTGATTGGCAATTTGCTCGTAAAGTGTCTCGCTAGCCATCGCACGCTCCTAAGGGTACAGAGGGTCCCATTACAAGGCAGTACAGATTAATCTAATCTAAATCTGTGCTCCTACAAATTAACTTTTTTTGAATCTGTAATGCCTCAAGCCAGCAGAGTACTCTTTCTACACAATTTCAGCAATCGCTGGTCCGGATAGATACGGCCGAGACCACCAACAGAGCAAGAAGACGAGGCGCGAAGTGGAGCTGGCAAAGCAATTAAGAATGGCTCGCAAACGCCGCTCATTCATGGCGCTAGCTAGGCTTTGGTATCAACGTGGACAGCAACGTCGGCAGCTACTGGAACTGGATGATAGGTTGTTAAAAGACATAGGCATTTGCAGAGCAGACGCGTTGCGCGAAGCACGCAAACCATTTTGGTTAAAGTAACGCCTGTTATACAACGCATGCCTTATGTAAAAATATATACGCATAATTAAGAGGCACGGAAATAGGTATGAAAACGTTTAATTACCATCTTGTCGACGTATTCACCAGTCAATTGTTTGGCGGTAATCAATTGGCTGTCTTTACTGAGTGCAACGCACTCAGTACACAAGACATGCAAAACATTGCTAAAGAGCTAAACCTATCCGAGAGCGTGTTTGTTTTCCCAGCAGAAGATGCTGCAAATGACTATCTGCTCAGGATATTTACACCTGATATGGAGATGCCGATGGCGGGCCACCCCACCATCGGTGCAGCTTATATATTAGCCAAGCTCAACCCCAGACATAAAAATGGCGGCAGCTTAAAACTTGAAGAAAAGGTTGGCGTAATTACTGTAGAACTATCCGCTAAAGGCGCCCAACCTGCCATCATAACCATGCAGCAGCCGCTCCCGGAATTCGGTAAAACCTATGATGACCGCCGACTTATTGCGAAATTATTATCTATCGACAGTAGCGATATCGATGACAAGCTTCCAATGCAGGTGGTTTCAACAGGCGTCGCTTTTCTCTATATCCCCTTAAACAGCTTAGCGGCCATGAAAAAAATGAAGCTGCGCAGCGATTTATGGGAAACGAACCTGCAAGGAACAGACGGGCAAAACCTGTTCATATTCTGCCGGGAAACTGAGGATAGCGAATCTACGGTACACTCCAGGATGTTTGCTCCCGCGATGGGCATAAAGGAAGACCCTGCAACGGGCGCCGCAAGCGGCCCATTGGGTGCTTACTTAGTCAAACATGGCCTGATTACAGCTGCGGGCAGGGCATCCATAGTCAGTGAACAGGGTTACGAAATGGGACGCCCGAGCATCGTACACATTAGCATCGAAACCCGTAATCATAATATTACAAAAGTTGCTATTGGCGGTGAATGCGTACCCGTTGGCGGCGGCTTTATCAACCTGGACTTACCTTAAACCATTGGTAAGCGGTGCATAACGATGCGATCGCACCAATTCACGAATTGTAACGAAGCACAACACAACCCACTTAAAAGCCTCCCGAATACTACATTACAGGGCCGCAGTTTCACTACCGCCCCTAGTAACGCACCATTACCACGCGCACCTACTGGGACACAGATATTCTGGTAATGCACGGGTATAGGGATTAGGACGACTCAGGAGACAAAGTCGAGGCCCCCAAACCAAGGTGGCAATCTTATATTACTCTCGGCGGGTGATACAGACTTCACCGTCTATCCAGGCATGATGAATATCTCACATTTCCAGCGTCAATTTCTCACTGAATTGCTACTTAAATTCCCGATAATAGGCACAAGCACTACAGACTTCGTGATACATGGACTGAATCACACACCCTGCAATATCGAGTTGCGCCAGATGTCAGCGCGCAGCGTGACAGGCAAATGAGTTGTAACGTATTACGACCATTTAGCAAGGAGGCATACCATGAGAAACTTACGCAACATCTTTAATCTTGTCTATATAGTACCGGTCTTTATATTCGCACTTTCAGCAGACCGTTCAGTCGCAGGAGAGAATATAGAGTTTGCTCTCACCAAATTGAGTAGCTGGCAACAAAGACACTTGCTTGAACCTTCGCCACGCGACAGATTGCGTGAAAAACAGGGCCGCATTGTTATCTATGACGGGTTGCTGGATACCGTCGTTGAGAGCGCTCTGGATTTATATTTTGATCGCATCGAAAACATGATGTTCACCCGCATTGTTGTAACCAGCAAAGATGGCAAGCCATTGCTTGATCCGGATACCGGCGAACTGGTTATCGAGGACGACGGGTGCTGATCCCAGCCAACCAACTTGATACGGGCAACACGCAATCTGGGCGAAACCTCTCTACTGTGGGTCCAGCTATTTTCTGACTCCGACTTTTCCGGGAAAAATGAAGCAAGGAGATCGTCATGAAGACAAAATCGGCACTTTTAATCCCGACACTCATGCTCATGGTGTTCATCATTCAAGGATGTGCCAGCACAGACTTCTGCAATGTCAAAACCAAGACAATCAGCATCTATGATGATCACAGCATCCCTGCAAATACCGGCATCAGCACAGGCCTATATACAGATGTGGATGGTTATCGTTACGTAAACATAGTCGTCGAATTTGAACAACAAACCGCTACTGAGGAACCGGTATCATTAGGTATAATATTTGCCCACGATCAAAATGGCGAATTAGGCTCGCGAAGATATTTCACATTCGATGAAAATTTTTCCGCTGCGGCCGACCCCCAGATGATAACTGTAACCGGCAAGGCCAGTTGGCACGGTCAGCAGCATGGCAAAAGCACTTATATTGCGAGGCTGCCGGTGATGGGCCCGTTTTTGCAAGTATTTCCTTTCAACCACCACAACGGATCACGAACGTTTAGCATTGCGCTTTATTTAAGTGAGTAATCGCGCAACACCGTACACGCCACCACCTCGACTTTAACAGATAGTATTAATCGCCAAGCAACAACTTCAGGCTGACCGCTATGGAAACGACAACCAGTACAGGCCTGACGATGCCCGCGCCATGACGAATCACCAGATGCGAACCCAGATAGGCACCGAATAACTGCCCCACGGCCATGACCCCGCCCAGCAGCCACACCACCTTGCCGGAAATAATAAAGAATAGTAGCGAGGCAATGTTGCTGGTGAGATTCAGTATTTTGGTGTGCGCTGTTGCCTTGCGCAGGTTATAGCCCAGCAAACCAACCAGGGAGATCGCAAAGAGCGATCCCGTTCCGGGACCAAAGAAGCCGTCATAAAAACCAACGCTTGTCCCTATCAGGAATGCAAATACTATAGGTGTCATTCGTTGATGGCAGTCGAGATCACCCATGCGTGGTGACAGCAGGTAATAAACAGCCGCAGCTATAAGCAGTACTGGAATCACTGTTGCAAGTTGGCTGGCATCAATTTGCTGTACTAACAGCGTTCCAGTCGCTGCGCCAATAAAGGTACACACAATGGCCAGGACAATGCTGCGTGGCTCGACAAGCCCCTTGTGCATGAAATTAAAACTGGCGCTAAGGGTGCCAAAACTTCCTTGCAACTTGTTGGTCGCCAGTGCTTCGACAGGAGTGAGCCCGGCAGCCAGCAGCGCAGGGAGCGCCAACAGCCCTCCTCCGCCTGCTATGGCATCAACGAAACCCGCAGCCAGGCCGACAAAAAAAAGCAGCGCTAGTATTTCGTAACCCAGGGCTTCCATCAGGACCAATATCGTTAAGTTCCCACTAGACCAGCATTCCGAGAGAAGTCATTCAGGACTAAATTTACGATACACAGATGACCACCTCCAAATCACGGTTCTCATTCACCAGAAAGACCATTACGTTGATCACAAGCAATCCGACCGTAATGACTAACGCATTGTTGCAGCCACTCTTCTGTCGAACGGAATGAGTAGCATGTCTCGGTGCCAGGGTGATTGGGTTATGGAAGATCTACAAGCTCTGGATTACTTCCACCCTAAGACCCGTAAACGGTGCCTCCCTGCACCTCTACTCTGGTTGGCATGATATGCAATGCAAGCTGTACACAAAGCAGTCGTTCATGAAGTAAATTGCGCCCCTTTCATCATATTTCCACAGAACGCAATTTTTCGGCGGCGTCCTCGGGACTGATGGTACTTACAAACAACCCTGATCCGAGTTCAAAACCGGTGGGAATGCTGGTACGCGGACAAATCTCAAGATGCCAATGATAACTCTCAGCGTAATTTTCATAGGCCTCATCCCGCGGCATCGAATGCAGGAAAAAATTATACTGTGCACCACCAATCACCTTATCCAGGCGCTGCATTGTGCGCTTAAAAACACGCGCAAGATCTGCGCGATCAGCATCATCCAGACTCAGGAAATCGCTCTCATGCACCAGTGGCAGGATATGAACCTCCCACTCAAAACGGCTGGCGAAGGGTTTTATGGCGATAAATTTCTCACCCCGCTCGACCACGTACTGGCCAACATTAACCTTGCGACGAATCTCACCTGATTCCCGATCATAGATCGTGGCTTCAAAGGTCAGCGCCTCGTCTATCAAAGTGCAAAAGATACATTGATTGTGTTTGCGGTAATAATTGCGACTGTGTTCTATTTCGTTGATCACGTTCTCCGGCACCACAGGCATGGCAATAATCTGGCTATGCGTATGCGCGATACTGGCTCCGGCGGCACGCCCAAAATTCTTGAATACCAATACATATTTAAGCCGCGGATCTGACTCGTAGAGCTGAGCCATGCGATTTTGATAAGCAAGAAACATGAGCACTATATGGGATTCGCTCATCTCATGTATGCCGATACCGTGCTTGAAGTGATCGATCACGACCTCATGGCGCCCATAGCCATCGATCACCTGCTGCAAACCAAACCTCAGCGCATTGTCATCCTTGTCGTCACCTAACACTGGAAACAGGTTTTCGACGATGCGCACCTCCCAGTCATCCTCTCCTGGAAACGCGATAATGGTCGGCGGGGTCTTGGCTTCGTTCCCCTTGCAAAAAGGACATGTTTCCACGTGATCCCTGGTATCACGTGGAACTGGCTCTTCCTGTTTGCGGGGGCGCATACCCCGCGCGGTTGCGATCAAGACAGATTCAGTAGGCACCACGGGATTAATGCGAATTTCTCGCAGGCTTTCGTTGTTGTCAGACATGGATTATCCAGGTGTTATTTAATTGTGGAGCTCCGTGCATATTGCCGGGGCGGTTGGCGTTATCAAATGCTATTTGATCTCAGTCAATAACCCAAGCACCCGCCACCGCATACTTACGGCTTGGCGGTAACGGTTTTGTCCGTACACCATGCGAGATAACAAGACAGCGCATTCGGCACTTGGCCTGTTGATGGTATTGGGCACGGATCGCAGCGGCAAGGTTTCCCGTACTTCCGGGCGGCGGTAAATCGCCAGCCATTTAAGCGCAAAGCCATGGCGCCGTGCAAGCCCATTTTGTGTCAAACCGATGGCGGATAGGTGTCACCAGCCCGGAAAGTTTCCTGGCAAGAAATTTATTCACTGCGCCCTGTTTCTGGCACGATAAAACAGGCTGCTATACATCATTAAATTAGCACATTCTTATGCGTTTAACTTTATGTTTTACATATGAATTTATGGGCATCACACACATCCGAAATTGGCAGTCTTCTTATATAAGCCGTGCTTATGCGCAATAAAGTTATAACTATTTGGATTTTGCCGGATTCCCCTATAGATTCCTTTGTCCCAGCGCGTTTTGATGGCAGCAACAAGCCATGATAACTACTCAAATAATTCTAATTACTTCATCGAGGACATCATGTCAGATTTAGTGAATCCACACGGAGGCGGCAGCCTCAAACCACTACTGCTGGAAGGCCAAACGTTGGAGGCCGAAAAGGCACGCGCCCAAAGCCTGCCACAAATTCGCGTTTCTTCACGCGAAGCCGGTGATTTAATCATGCTTGGTATCGGCGGTTTCACCCCGCTGGAAGGCTTCATGACACGTGCCGACTGGGAAGGTGTTTGCGACGGCATGAAAATGGCCAACGGCTTATTCTGGCCAATACCCATTACACTCTCGACGGACGCCAACACGGCAGCCGGTTTCAAGGAAGGCGACGATATCACCCTGGTGAATGACGAGTCCGGCGAACTGATGGCCACCATGACCGTCACTGAGAAATACACCATAGACAAGGCACACGAGTGCATGATGGTCTACAAGACCACTGATTCTGAACACCCTGGAGTCAAGATGGTGATGGAACAAGGTGACGTGAACCTTGCCGGTCCAGTAAAAATTCTGTCACAAGGCGGCTTCCCGGAACAGTACGGTAAAGAGTTCATGACACCGGCTGAATCACGCGCCGAGTTCAAGAAACGAGGCTGGAAAACAATCGCAGCTTTCCAGACCCGCAATCCGATGCATCGCTCGCACGAATACCTGGCCAAGATCGCTGTGGAAATCTGCGATGGCCTGTTAATCCATTCTCTACTGGGAAAACTGAAACCTGGTGATATCCCGGCCGATGTTCGCAGCAATGCCATTGGCACATTGATCGACAAATATTTCGTTGACA
Organism: uncultured Gammaproteobacteria bacterium; assembly: GCA_947258875.1. GTDB lineage: Bacteria > Pseudomonadota > Gammaproteobacteria > CAMYKB01 > CAMYKB01 > CAMYKB01. The sequence goes on from CAMYKB010000001.1 coordinate 118,423, forward strand.
ACACCGTGATCCAGGCTGGTTACCCGCTGGATATGCGCTATGCTGGCCCACGCGAGGCCCTGCTGCACGCGCTATTCCGCCAGAACTACGGTTGCTCACACCTGATTGTAGGCCGTGACCATGCCGGCGTCGGCGATTATTACGGCCCCTTCGATGCACACCATATTTTCGATGAAATTCCGGCGGACGCGCTGGAGACCAAACCGCTGAAGATCGACTGGACCTTCTGGTGCCACAAGTGCGGCGGTATGGCATCGATGAAGACCTGCCCGCACGAAGCCAGCGATCGCTTGCTGCTGTCGGGCACCAAACTGCGCAAGGCGCTTTCCGAAGGTGATGAGGTTCCCGATAACTTCAGCCGTCCTGAAGTGCTGGCGATCCTGCGTGAATACTATGCCAGTCTCGCCGATGACGAGAAGGTCGAAGTAAAGCTTTCCGGGCACTCGGCTAAATAGCTGAAACGCCAGATTTTTTAAACGCGTTATCTAGATAACTGTTAATCAAAGAAGAAGGAGCATTACCATGCCAACTTTTGTACGTACTGATAAGTGCGATGGCTGTAAGGGTCAGGATAAGACCGCTTGCATGTACATCTGCCCCCATGACCTGATGAAACTCGACAAGGACGGTTCGGAAACCGGCCACGCCATGAAGGCTTTCAATCAGGAACCCGAACAGTGCTGGGAATGCTATTCCTGTGTCAAGATCTGCCCGCAGCAAGCCATCGAGTGCCGTCACTATGCTGATGTTTGCCCATTGGGTGGCTCTGTGCAGCCACTGCGCGGCACTGACTCCATCATGTGGACCATCAAATTCCGCAACGGCAACATGAAACGCTTCAAGTTTCCGATTCGCACCACTCCGGAAGGCTCGGCTGATCCTTATGGTGGTGAAAATGATGCTGTGTGGAGTGAACTCACTGATCACAGCACCTTGTTCACTAAGGGTACCCATAGCTGCGACATGAGCCAGTTCACCAGCTAATTCAGTACATACACAGACATGGCGCACAGGCCCTGCGAAGTTCAGGGCGCGCCAGGAAAGAGGAACAAGTCATGAGTGAATACGTATTTGGTAACCCAGAGGTCGTCGAAGAAGAAGTCGACATCCTCATCATCGGCGGCGGCATGGCCGCCTGCGGTTGCGCCTTCGAGATGATGCGTTGGAAAGACGCTGCAGCAAAAGAAGGCACGGACCTGAAGATCAAACTGGTCGACAAGGCCGCTATGGACCGCTCCGGCGCCGTGGCACAGGGTCTATCAGCCATCAACACCTACATGGGCGAGAATGATCCAGCCGACTACGTGCGTTATGTGCGCGGCGACCTCATGGGCCTGACCCGTGAAGATCTGGTCTACGATGTCGGTCGTCATGTTGATGACTCGGTCCACAACTTCGAGAAATGGGGCCTGCCCGTGTGGAAGGCGCCGGGTGATGAAGGCAAAACCCTGCCCGAAGGCGGCAAGCCGGTACGCTCCGGCCGCTGGCAGATCATGATCAATGGTGAATCCTACAAGTGGATCGTCGCTGAAGCCGCCAAGAAATCACTCGGCACTGAAAATATTCAGGAACGCGTGTTCATCGTGCGTTTGCTGAACGATAAGAACGACCCGACCCGTATCGCGGGCGCTGCCGGTTTCTCGGTGCGCGAAGACAAGGTCTATATTTACAAGTTTAAGGCTACCCTGCTGGTCTGCGGCGGTTGCGTGAACATTTTCCGTCCGCGTTCAGTGGGTGAAGGCACAGGTCGTGCCTGGTTCCCGGTATGGAATTCCGGTTCGACCTACTCCATGGCTGCTGAAGCCGGCGCCGAACTGACGCTGATGGAAAACCGCTTCGTACCCGCCCGCTTCAAGGACGGTTATGGCCCGGTTGGCGCATGGTTCCTGCTGTTCAAGGCCAAGGCTATGAACGCCTTTGGTGAAGACTACCAGGAAAAGAACTACGAAGACCTGGCGGTCTACGGTTATGACAAATATGCCGAAGGTTTCAAGATGGGTACCTGCTTACGCAACCATCTGATGATGAAGGAAATGAGGGAAGGCCGCGGCCCGATCTTCATGGATACGCCGACGGCGATGGCCAACCTGGCTAAAAACATGACACCGAAGGAAATCAAGCACCTCGAGGCTGAGGCATGGGAAGACTTCCTGGACATGACCATCAGTCAGTGTGGTGTATGGGCTTGTGAAAACATCGAACCGGACAAACAAATGTCCGAACTGATGCCGACCGAACCCTACCTGCTGGGTTCACACGCCGGTTGCGCCGGTCTGTGGGTCTCTGGACCTGACGATCTGCCGGGTATGCCCGATCACTATCACTGGGGTTACAACCGCATGACCACGGTGAAGGGTCTGTTCACTGCCGGTGACGGCGCTGGTGCTTCCGGCCACAAGTTCTCCTCCGGTTCACACGCCGAGGGCCGTATTGCCGCTAAGGCAATGGTCAAGTATGTACTGGACAACAAGGACTACAAACCCGAGCTGGACCGTGACGTCAACGACATCGTTGAAGAGATCTATGCGCCGGTACGTACCTACATGGAGCATAAGGACTACACCACCGCAATCGACATCAACCCGAACTACATCACACCCAAGATGTTCCAGTTCCGGTTACAGAAGGTGATGGACGAGTACGTGGCCGGTGTCTCCACCATGTACCAGACCAACAAAGCCATGCTGGAAGTGGCGGAACGCAAGCTGGAAATGCTGCGCGAAGACTCTTTCAAGATGCGTGCAAAAGACCTGCACGAACTGCTGCGCGCCTGGGAGAACTACCACCGCCTGATCGCGGCCTTTGCACACATGAAACATATCCAGTTCCGTGAGGAATCCCGTTATCCGGGTTACTATTACCGTGCTGATTATCTGCGCGTTGATGACGACAACTGGAAGTGCTTCGTGAATTCCACCTACGACCGTCACACCGGTGAGTGGCAGTGCAAGAAAGTACAGTACACCCAATTGATCAAACCCGCTGACGATGAACCGGCAGGTATCTCCAATCTGGGACCAACTGTATAAAGTAAGCCCGCAAAGGCTTATAATTGGGGCCGGGCATCGTAAGATGCCCGGCCTTTTCTTTTCCCCCAAAGCAAAACGAGGCGTGCGCCGAAATAACGGCACATTCCGAGAGGTATTTAGCATGTTTGACGCCGATGACATTAAACAGAACATTCCTGTGCAAAGCCCGGTACAACCGGACCAACTCACTCTGGACAGTGAATTCCAGTTTAACTGCCACAAGGGCGTGACCTGCTTCAACGAATGTTGCCGTAATATCGATATTCAGATTACCCCTTACGATATCCTGCGCCTGAAAAAACGCCTGGGTATGGATTCCAAGGAATTGGTGGCGCAATTTACTGTGCCCTTCGAGATGGATGGCCATGGCATGCCCGGCCTGAAGATGGCTACCAAACCCAACACCAAGGCCTGCGTGTTCGTCACTGAGGACGGCTGTAGCGTTTACGAAGACCGGCCCGCAGCCTGCCGCTACTATGCACTCGGCAATATGGCGGTGCGCCCCAAGGATGAAGCCAAGGTCGATGACATTTACTTCGTCGTCAAGGAAGCCCACTGCCAGGGCCATGACGAACCCGTCACCCAGACGGTGCGCGAATACCGCCACAATCAGGGCGTGGATAAATACGATGAAATGAATCGCGAATGGCGCGACCTTATTATCAAGAAACGCTCCAGCGGTCCAACTGTCGGCAAACCGTCGGAACGCAGCATGCAGTTATTCGATATGTGCAGCTACGACATGGACAGCTTCCGTGACTTTATCCAGAGCGAAGGCTTCAAGTCCGTGTTCGATATTGCCGACGAAGAAATCAATACAATGGTCGAAGACGAAGAAAAACTACTCGCCTTCAGCTTCCGCTTTATGAAGCAAGTGCTGTTCGGTGAACTTTCCATAGCACTCAAGGAAAAAGCGCGTGAACAACGCATTGAACAACGCAAAGATATCTGGGCTGAACGCAAGGATGACGAGGTCACTAAATATCGTGAGGACCTGGAAGAGCAGAAATACTGCGGAGACCCGGATTAAAACACGTAGCTTGGGGTGAGAAACGAACCCCAGCAGAGCCTTTTTCAAAATACTGTAAATCTCAAACCCTGAATTTATCAATCAACATCACATATCATATGAAAGTCACCAGAGTAGCCATCGTATCCGATACCCACGCCCATCTTGACCCGCGTGTTGCTGATGTTATCAGTACCTGCCAGATCGCCATCCATGCCGGTGATATCTGTGACGCCGGCATCCTGGAAGAATTACAGGCTCGCGTTGATACCGTCATAGCTGTAGCTGGCAATAATGATCACGAACACGTCTGGCCGCACCACCAGTCACATATAGTCAACCAATTGGAAAATGTAGAAGAGATCGAACTTCCCGGCGGCATTCTCGTAGTCGAGCACGGGCATGCTCATGGCATGCAAACGCCCTGCCACGACTCGCTGCGCGAAACCCATCCCCATGCCCGCGCCATTGTTTACGGTCACACCCACAAACAAATCTTTGATCAAAGTGCCGAGCCCTGGGTGATTAATCCCGGCGCTGCCGGGGAGACACGCACCCACGGAGGCCCGTCCTGTATTGTCCTCACCGCGATGAAACATGAGTGGCTGGTCGATCTGCAACGGTTCCCACCTGTGGCTGCATAGCACTCAACATCAGCCATCGCTCTAGCTCTTTTTCGCGTATCGCACTATGTGTATCGAATCCAGACTTTCAACAGCTGAGTTCTGAGGTTGGCATCAAATTCAATCTGTGAATCAATAGATCTTTCTTCGGTAATCATGACCGTGCCCGAGGCCCCTAGCAGTTGCCCACCAAAGCCAGATAGCCGCACGATGTACACCGGCTGAACGGCAAAGATCTGGTGTTCTTGGGTCCCGATTTCAATGAAGCGCACCGATCACAGGATTTAGAATCGAGCAGAAAACATCGAAAACAGTAAATACTTCCCCCAGACCGATGACGAATTCTCGCAGACGATCCTGAGAAGCATAAATGCCTTCGTGCATGAGGATGCCGCGATCAGCAATAGTGAAAGTCTGTGCAACTCATGTGTAACAGCCAATGTGATCGGCAGGAAAGCTCAAAACAGTTTGTTTTTACTCACCCTGAAAGAGACCATCATAAAATACTTGTAGCATTCACCCTGGCCCTAGCAAAATATTTACTACCAATGCACTGGTATATTCCCCCAGTACCGGCGCGAACTCTATGGCGCTGTTTGTGCAGCTCCGCACAGCCTTGTTCCATCAAAATTCATCCCGTATTATTTTCAGCTCTGCATGGCCATTAACGGCGCCGTTCCCAGCAAACTCGAAACCGGACACGAGTTACTGCTTAATCCGCAGCGTATCCATCGGTCAGGGTTCTTAAAAATGCCACCAGGTCATCTTCTTCTTGCTCTGTCAGCTGCAGATCTCCCAGTTCATCCTGATTCACGTTGGCAGCCACCTCAGGTTTGCCCCATTTATCACTGACGTCGCGAGTATTGTAAAAATTCACCACCTCTTTCAAAGTTGTGAATATACCGTTGTGCATATAGGGTGCGGTTAATTCAATGTTGCGCAGAGTCATCACCTTGACCTTGCCGTCCTCCTCCTTTTTGCCCGTGGTAACACCCAGTCCACGGTCCACAAAGTCCTCACCGTCAGGATTGTAGATCTTGGCCATTTGATAGAAGGGATTTGTCTTGTTGGCGGGTGTACCCAGGTTATCGTAGGTAAAATCCGTAAACAGCGGCGCGCTACCATCCTCACCTGGGGCGCTGGGATGGCAGGCGGCACAATTGCCCTTGTCCTCGGCCTCAAACACCTGTAACCCGCGCATCTCTTGTTCGCTTAGTTGCACCTTACCTGCAAGATAGTAGTCATACTTGGAAGTGAATGGATTCAACTCATGGCTGCGCTCATAGGCCGCGATAGCCTTGCCAATATTTTGATGCGCCACCGTCACATCGTCCAGGGCATTCTCGCCGTATACCTGTCTGAAGCGATCGGCATAATCCGCCTTGCGAACCTTGTCCACCAGTTCGGCGGGACTGGCATTGTTCATCTCCAACGGATTGAGAAAGGGTTGCATGGCCTGTTCTTCCAGGGTAGCGGCGCGCCCATCCCAGAACTGGCCACCGACATAGAGGCCTTCTGTCGCATCAAAGTGAAACCTGGGACTGAAGCCAGCATAAGCAACCGAAGGTGTATTGCGATGACCAAAACGATCCGCATGCACTCCTTGGGATACCGGCAGGTGTCGATCGGGGTCGGCGAAACCGTGCTGAACTGAGTGACAGCTGGCACAAGATTGGCCGGCGGGTGCAGAAAGATTGGTATCAAAAAACAGCACCTTGCCCAACTCGGCCTCGGCACTCAATTGAAGGGATGTGGCCGCATTCAAGTTACAGGGCCGCAGCCCCATGAGTGTCAAGGCAATCAAGATCAATACACACAGGCTCATGTGGTGACCGTCACCCGTGGTTGTACGGGAAGGATAATAATTCCTTTCCCTAAAGCCTGCATCAATTGGCCAGCAGTTCACTTCGTTTCTCACCTGATAGTCGCGAAATCTTACTGAATTCTATCGTTCTCACTTTAATATTTTCTGCGTAGAACTCTGGAATTGATTGATTACAGCAAGATGGTTCGGGCTATTTTCTCCATAACCTCCAAACCCAAAGGTGGCAAATAAAATAGCCCGAGTATCAGGCCATAATCTCGCCAGGCGCCATCATGGCCAGCCGCAACCCACATCTTCTTGACCTCACCACAATAGTGATGCGATCAGTTTACAACTTTCCAACTACCGTCAGCCTGGCGGCAAGCCGTACCATAGACTTTTTCCATACGTCCGCCGATCATTGCGTCAATAGTGTATTCCCGGCAGGGGCCTGTTGACGTCGCATAGGTACGTGTCGGCACGACGGTGTACTGACTCCCGGTATCAGGGTTACGCCATGTACTTGGCACACCGCTGCGCACGGTCTCCAATGAATGCGCTGTCTTCACACGATCTGTGTCGTCCATGGAGCGGCCGATTGAGCCACCGATTGACGCGCCTATGAGTGTACCTACAATGGTTGCAGCCGTTTTCCCATGCCCCCTTCCTACTTCCTGCCCTAAAATACCTCCCAGCACACCACCGATGACCATGCCTGCCTGCTCATTTGGCCCACCACTGGTAGCACATCCAGATAACACAAGCGCACCAGCAAAAATCGTTGCTATCAAAGATTTGGCGTTCATATCATGACACCTCATAGGGACAGTGGAAAATATGCAGCAGTAATTCTATTCAGTCTTGTTAGTAAAGCGATTGACCTTGATCAAACGCATACTAGAATCTGCAACAAATGAGTCCGATCTATATCCAGCCGGCGCTACCAGGGAGGCTCTAGCCATGGCGGGAATTCTGTTATTGCGCTCACCGCAATAGGACACCAATAGACTGATGAGCTGCAGCGTTTTTCGCCGAAAGCGGCCTAATCTAATGAACTAAGGGCGTGTTAAGGAAAATTATTGCAATAAGACTATTGTAATCGCATCACATACATAGCTACACAATCGCGCCAGTATCTTCCGTGAGATCAACAGCTCGCATAGATATCAATATTCAGAATATCGGCCGCATTGACCAGCCGGATTCAGTATGACATGCTGTATTTGGCGGCGATCATGCGCCTGCCTGTAGATGCTGAACATATAAGGTGAGTCAGCAGAAGTGAATAAAGGTCAGTATGGAGTTGTAGCGGCCATGAAAGCCATAGTTGAGCACCGAAGCGAAAAGCGTGTGGAGGTTGAGGGATTAACACTTTGCCGTTCCATGAAAGAAAGTCTTTATATCCCAAGCAGAATACAGGATTTGAGTCCGAGCGGCTTGTTTCTTTGGGCTGAAGACGCTTTTTCAACAGGCGAGAATATCGAGGTTGTGTTCGCGCCTGATGTGAAGGGTCATGATTCAACCAAGTACATAGCCGAAGTCGTGCGCATGCATCCGGAAATGAATCGGGACTTTTTTGGTTACGGTTGCAAGATAAAATCCAGCGAAACGATTACCAACATATCTATCGGACAAGCCACCTGACATCAGACCCCTCTTGCGGCTTGAGCCGCACGCTATCGCATGGCCTGACTGCCCCGCTGTTTTTAGCGCATATACATCCCGTATTCATAATAACCTCTAGCAGTTGATAAACTCCTGCTGAAATCAGCTAATGCCGCAACTAAAATCTTGTAGATCACCAGCCCATTACGAACAGTGAGCGACTTGATGAGACGTAAATTCGCCACCCTTCATAAATCACCAACTGATGCCTCAATCATGCAATAACGCATCATGCATCATCTAATCTATGTCAGCACAGCAACCCAGCCGATGAGTGAAGATGAGCTCATGCAACTATTACAGCAAAGCAGGAGGCGTAACAAATCTTTAAAATTAACTGGAATGTTGCTTTACAAAGAGAACCACTTTATGCAGGTTCTTGAAGGCGACAAAAATAACGTCGCCGAGATTTATGCAAAAATTGAAGGTGATACACGCCACAAAAAACTAGACGTCTTGAGGTCTGAGCATATAACAGAACGCAATTTCCCCGACTGGTCAATGGGTTTTACTAACCTACGAAGATGGGATCTTGTCAACCATGAGGGATTTGTACCATTTCTCGACAAAGATTTCAGATCTCCTTTCTTCAAGGAGCACTCGATTGAAGCGCATGCTCTACTGTTGTACTTTAAAAACGACCCGCAGACATGAATCCTTTGTTAGCCGTGGCCTACAGCATTCAACCGATCATCTGTTCTAATCCGGGCCCAGTCGTCAGGACGAAAGTGTCATCAGATGGGCATTACCACCCGCTGCGGTGGTATCGGTGCTGCAGACTCGTTCCGTCGCAAACCGGTATAAATAATGTGGTCCACCCGCCTTGGGTCCGGTACCCGAAAGCCCCTCGCCACCAAACGGCTGTACACCGACGACGGCACCAATCTGGTTACGATTCACATAGGCATTACCAACTTTGAGTTTATCAAGAATATAGGCAATGCGTTCATCGATGCGACTATGGATTGATACGGTCAGGCCATAACCAGTGGCATTGATATTATCAATTACTGTATCCAGGTCTTGCAGGCGGTAGCGAATCACATGCAGGATGGGGCCGAATACTTCGCCCTGCAGTTGATCCAGGCGTTCGATCTCAAAGGCACAGGGCGCGAAGTAGTATCCATCCGGCAAGTCGTCCGCTAAACCAACCTGGTAGACCAACTGCCCTTCCCTGTGCATACGCTGCGCATGCTCACGCAGCATGACCAGTGCATCTGCATCGATCACTGGCCCCACATCCGTGGTCAGCAAAGCCGGATCTCCAACCTCTAACTCAGCCATTGCACCGGCGATCATCTCTAGCTGTTGAGCCGCGATATCTTCCTGCAGGAACAGCACACGCAACGCTGAACAACGTTGCCCCGCACTTTGGAAAGCAGACTGCAGGACATCGCGAGTGACTTGCTCCGGCAACGCAGATGAATCAACAATCATGGTATTCTGTCCGCCGGTTTCTGCAATCAGTGGAACAATAGCTGCATCGCGTGCCGCCAGTTTGCGGTTTATCAACCAGGCCGTTTCAGTTGAGCCGGTAAACGCCACCCCAGCAAGCTGTGGCATCGAGAGCACTACCTCGCCAATGCTTGGGCCATCACCTGGCAGTAACTGCAGGACATCGAGCGGGACACCGGCATGATGCAGCAGTTGCACCGCCAGCGACGCAACCAAGGGGGTCTGTTCTGCCGGCTTGGCGAGCACTGTGTTACCCGCACAAAGCGCGGCAGCTATCTGGCCCGTAAAAATTGCCAGAGGAAAATTCCAGGGTGAAATACATAAAAACACACCGCGGCCATGCCAGCGTAATTCGTTACGTTCACCCGTGGGCCCTGACAAGGAAATCGGTGACGCGAACAGCGTCCGCGCCTGCACGGCATAATAACGCAGAAAATCGACAGCCTCGCGCAGCTCTGCGATCGCATCAGGTATCGATTTACCGGCCTCCTTTACCAAAAGCGCGAGCAATCGCGCGCGTTGATTCTCGAACTCCTGTGCCGCGCGCTCCAGCGCCGCCGCCCTTTGTTCGACAGATATATTTTCCCATGAACAAAACGCCGACCTGGCTTTCTTGAAGGCATGCTGCGCATGCGCCTGTGTAGCAAATTGTGCATGACCTACACATTCGCCACAATCGGCAGGATTTAAAATGGCTATGGGATTCGTCTCATCAGTATCTCTGTATCCACTGGGTATTGCTCCATGTTCTGTTGTCAGCTCCGCCTGCAGGCTTTGTTGCAATTGTTGCAATGCCAAGGGGTCAGCCAGATCGATACCTTCACTATTGATTCTGCATTCGCCGAAGATGTCCCGCGGCAACGGGATACGCGGATGTGGCAGCGGATCGGCAGCAGAAGCTTTCTCAACAGGGTCGGCAAGCAACTCATCGAGTGATGCATTCTGAGCTGCAATCTGGTTAACAAATGATGTATTGGCGCCATTTTCCAGTAAGCGCCGCACCAGGTAGGCCAGCAGATCACGATGACGCCCTACCGGCGCGTAGATCCTACATGGATGCCCCCCTGCAGTTATGGCCTCATAGAGCGCCTCGCCCATGCCATGCAAGCGCTGGAACTCATATTCCTTGCCTTCCGCCAGTTCCAGGATAGTCGCTGCGGTCTGGGCATTGTGTGTCGCAAAGCACGGATAAAGTGCGACTGGTGCTGCAAGCATTCGTCGTGCACAGGCAACATATGACACATCGGTAAACAGCTTGCGCGTAAACACCGGATAATTGCTAAAGCCACCCACCTGGCTGTGTTTGATCTCCGTATCCCAGTATGCGCCCTTGACCAGCCTCAACATGATGCGCCGCCTTGCGCGCTGCGCAAGATCGATCGCCCAATCGATAACAGGCACCGCACTTTTTTGGTACGCCTGCACTGCCATCCCCAACCCATCCCAACCACGTAGCCCTGGGTCTAGGGCGAGTATCTCGATCACATCGAGCGACAAGTCAAGCCGGTCGGCCTCCTCGGCATCGACACACAGGCCTATACCCTGTTGCCGTGCCAGTCGCGCCAGCTCCAGAATGCGTGGCGTTAACTCCGCAAGCACACGATCACGCTGCGCGTATTCATAACGTGGATGTAAGGCCGATAACTTGACCGAGATACCAGGCGCCTCAATAGGAGTTTGCCCCTGGTGTCCTGCCATGGAGCCAATTGCATGCGCATAGGCATCAAAATAGGCACGCGCATCGGACATCGTGCAAGCGGCCTCGCCCAACATGTCATAGGAATAACGATAGCCCTTGCGCTCCTCATTGAGTGCGCGCTTTTTCGCCTGTTCGATGGTTTCACCTAATACGAACTGGCTACCGAGCAAAGACACCGCCCTCACGACGAGACTGCGAATGACCGCCTCACCGTAGCGCTGCAGCAAACGTTGCAGAACATCACCGAGGCCACTACTCGCTGCGCCGCGCTCGACACCAATCACGCGATCGGTAAACATCAACGCCCAGGCCGAGGCATTAACAAATAAATGTTCTGACTTACCAATATGCTGCGCCCATTCAGCCGCACCTATCTTGTCGCGGATGAGTGCGTCAACCGTGGCACCGTCGGGTATCCGTAACAGCGCCTCAGCCAAGCACATCAACACAACCCCTTCCTGCGTCGACAGTTCAAACTCCTGCAGTAACGCATTGATACCACCCGAACGCAACTGCCTGTCCTGCAAGTATTCCGCAAGCCGTCGCGAGGTAATATATATTCTCGACTTGAGTTCCTCAGGTAGCTGCGCCTGCTGCAAGCGCTCGATGACACAGGCTCCTTCATCGCAGCGATAGGCGGCGCGCGCGGCGCGCCGCTGCGCCGAGACACGAGGTAACGGGTGCTCCCACAAAATTCTGGCTTTATTAGGCATTAACACCACCCTGACGAGAAGACATCTGTGATAAACACAAAACCAGTTTCGTTAAATCAGCCTACTCGTGGGCTGCCGTGCAGGTCAAGGAAATTGCAATACGAGTCTGTCGCTCGATACAGAACAAGCGGCATCCTTATAATCCTTGTATATTTAATCTTGTCACGAGAATTGAATTACAGAATACTACAAACATGGACATCCGCATCAGACACGCAGAACCTGTAGACGCCGAGGCCATACAGAAGATATACGCCACTCCAAACGCATACACAGGCACCTTGCAGCTGCCCTACCCGTCTGTCGAGATGTGGCGTAAACGTTTAACTGCAGCACCAGATGGTTTAATAACGCTTGTCGCCGCTATCAACGAGGAGGTCGTCGGCAGCCTGGGTCTGCTAACAAAACCCTCGACCCCCAGAACCCGCCATATCGGGCACATCGGTATGGGTGTACGTGACGACCAGCAAGGTCGAGGGGCGGGTAATGCGCTGGTGAAGGCCGCAGTGGATATGGCCGACAATTGGCTCAATCTGATACGCCTGGAGCTGAGTGTTTATACTGACAACGAACGCGCAATTTCACTCTATAAGAAGTACGGCTTTGAGGTAGAAGGTGAGATGCAGGCCTACGCCTTCAGGAACGGCGAGTATGTCAATGCCTACATGATGGCCAGACTGACATCCGACTGACCACAGACAATCGGGTTTAATGTTGGTGGCCGGCGTGTTCCGGTTGTTGCACCATATCCGATTGCTGGTGATGCTGATGCGCACCCGGCGCCAACAGTGAATACAGACCAAACAGGATAATCAGTATCCCTGCCACGCGCCGCACAGCATTGCTTCTCACGAGATTTCCCAGAGAGCGCGCAGCTGTACCCATCAATAGCAACATTGGCAAGGTACCGAGACCAAATGCCAACATGATCGCCGCGCCCTGTAACGCATCACCCGAGGCCAGCGAAAACGCCAGCGCACTGTAAACTAATCCACAGGGCAGCCATCCCCAGAGGAGTCCTAGCAACAAAGCTTGCCACTTACTTTTGACCGGCAACAAACGCCGACCAAGTGGCTCTATACGCTTCCAGATGTGTCCGCCCGCGCGTTCCAACCAGGCCAGTACCGGTGTCCAACCCATGAGGTAGATACCCAGCGCAATCATGAAAACAGCAGTAATCCATTTACTGTAGATGCCGTAGCCTTCTGGGCCATGCGGCGGTAGCAGCAACTGCCCAAAGGCACCTGCCAGCACACCTGCCACACTATATGATGCAATGCGACCAGAATTGTAAGCCAATTGATAACCCAACATGTCCATGCGGGAACGACGCATCGTTTCAGGCAGGCTCATGGTCAAAGCACCCACGATACCGCCACACATGCCAACACAGTGCATGGAACCCAGCAGGCCTACCAGGAAAACTGAGAGCAAACTAAATTCATTAATCATTAGAAATGGGTAATAGCGAAAATGTGTGATTGATATCGAATCATGGTACTAACGCCACCCGCTCAATCAAACATTAAAAAGTCGATGACAAGTCATGATTCCTAACAAGCCTTCCGGAAACAAACATGAGTCCCAAAGCTATTACTGCGGTTGCGTATTCTCCTGCGGCGCGAGATCAAGCATCCTCGACTCCGGCAACAGGATGCGTCCCGTCAAACGCCAGAACAAGTCCTCAGGCTCGAGCAGCACATGCCAGTGGCCGGGCGCCAGAGAAGGCAAGCTTGCATGATAGGTTCCATCACCAGCGCGTCGCAGAAGAAGCGTTACGTCCTGATCCTCCAGTGTAGGGTGTGTTAGCCTCAGCCTGTATTGCTGATCAGCAAATGGTTCGGCGCTGATGTTGGCCGCAACACGATTTGCCGTAAAGTCAAACTGGAGGCGCGCCTTGGCACCCAGCCGTTGCGCTTCATCGTCTCGCTCAAGGGTGCGATTAATCGCCAGACCGTCTTTGTAATAGTCATCGGCCACCAGCCCATCGGGGGCATTTATGGCGATCACCAATGTAGCAAAACCCGCCACCACAGCCGTTCCCGGAAATGCAATCAGAAACCAGGGCCAGAATTGCCTGTACCAGGATCGGTTTGATGTTGTCTGTATTGTCACTGCTCCACAAACTCCGGTTAACGCACTGCCGCACCGATGAAGCGCGCCTCTTCTTCATGCGTGATATTCGCATCATCGGTGGCGACAAGCGTGAATTGAATAGTATTACTTGTTGCTGGAAGATCAACCGGATCGATCTGCACATATATAGGAACGTTAAGTACCTGCCCGGAACGTACTGTGAAATCACCCATGCGGTTTATCAGCTTGATATTTTCAAGGCCACTGACTTGCAAGTGATATTGATGATCGCGCTGGTCTTTATTGATCACTTTAATGGTATAGATATTCTCTATCAATCCTTCACTGGTCTCGCGGTACAAGGCATTACGATCGCGTATTACATCTACATCGAGGGGTACGCGCTGGGTAACCGCGTACAGCAGAGCTGCCATAACCAACAACAACATGCCACCATAGACGAACATACGCGGCCGCAAGACATGCGTCTTGGTGCCTTCGAGTGCATGCTCGGTGGTATAGCGAATCAAGCCCTTGGGGTAATCCATTTTCTCCATAACGGAGTCACACACATCAATGCAGGCGGCGCAGCCAATGCACTGATATTGCAGACCATCACGAATATCGATACCCGTGGGACAAACCTGCACACACATGCTGCAGTCTATACAGGAACCCAACCCTTTGTCCTGGTAATCGGTACCGCGTTTGCGTGAACCACGTGGTTCACCACGCTTCTCATCATAGGAAATAATGAGCGTATCTTTATCAAACATCGCGCCTTGAAAGCGCGCATAGGGGCACATGTATATGCACACCTGTTCACGCAACCAACCCGCATTTCCGTAGGTTGCGAAACCGTAAAATAATACCCAGAACGCCTCCCAGGGGCCTTGACTGAAATTCACAAGTTTTTGTGATAACTCGATGATGGGAGTGAAGTAACCAACAAACGTCAGTCCGGTATAAAGCGAAAATACAATCCAGATAAAATGCTTACCACCCTTGATGAACATCTTGCGGCCCGTCCATGGAGCGCGGTCAAGCTTCATCTGTCTGAGACGATCACCCTCAATCTTGCGCTCGATCCACAGAAACACTTCTGTCCATACGGTTTGCGGACAGGCAAAACCGCACCATAGGCGTCCCGCCAACGCGGTAAAGAAAAACAGTGACAGTGCGGCGATGATCAACAGTGCCGCGAGGTAGAAGAAATCCTGTGGCCAGAAAGTGATGCCGAATAAGTGGAACTGGCGGGCGGGCAAATCCAGTAATACCGCCTGACGATCATCCCAGCGCAGCCATGGCAAGCCGTAAAAAATGCCCAGCAACACAACCACGCCCAGTGTGCGCAACCTGGCAAATATACCGTGTACTTCACGCGGGTAGATCTTGACCCGCTTCTCATAAAGCACATCTGCCATGCCGCCCTTGGGCTCATGGAGATCAGATTTTTCAGACATATTTAAGAGGGTTTGTTAAGAGCCGTTTGCTCGATTTGTCAATTCACAGGGCCGTTGAAAATAGCAGGTCAACACCGATGTTAGGGTTGTCAACAGCCACAACGAAAAGAAGCCTACGGTGTAAGCCCCAAGGCGGGAGATTTGAGGACCGCCGACACAGGCGGAAATCTCCTGAGGATCGAACAGTGTAAAGGTAATGATGGTCGCAACACCCGATGTCAGAAATGCAGGCCATAATATCGCGATGACTCGCTGTATTACGGGGGTTGGTTTGGCAACGGGTTTGCTCGCCTCTACACTGCTCATATACCCCAGATGATACCCTAAAAATCCCCCCAGGCAATGAGTTCCTTAATCTTTACTTGCCGACAGGCTGTACACATAGGCCGCCACGATATGTACCTTGTCTTCACCTAAAAATTCCTTATGCGCCGGCATCACTCCATTGCGGCCTTCACGGATTGTCTGCTTGATAGAGCCGGGTGAAGCGCCGTAGAGCCAGATATTGTCACTCAGGCGGGGCGCGCCGATCGCCTGGTTACCACCAGCATCCGGCATGTGGCAACCCGAGCACATGGCCTGAAACTTGGGCTTGCCTGCTTCTGCCAGCACCGGGTCACTATCGCGCCCGCTGAGTGATAACACATAAGCTGCCACCTGCTCGACACCATCATCTGCCAGCGCTGCACCAAAGGACGGCATAATGCCCTTACGCCCATTCATAATACTGGCCTTTATATTTTCCGGCGCACCACCATATAGCCAGTCGTTATCGGTCAGATTGGGGAATCCCCTGGCGCCGCCGGCATCGGATCCGTGGCAGGTGGCGCAGTAGTTAAGAAAGAGACGCCGGCCGACAGCAAGGCCCTTCTCGTTTGCAATCAGTTCTTCGAAGCCCATGCCGGCGTATGCCTTGAAATATGGCCCGTACCGATCCTCGGCGCGCCTCACTTCCTTTTCATATTGGGTGGTCTGTCCCCAGCCCAGGATACCGGCATAACTGCCCAAACCCGGATAGAGCACCAGATAGATCACACCGAAGACCATCGTAATGTAGAACATGTTCAGCCACCAGCGCGGCAGCGGATTATTCAACTCAGCGAGGTCGCCGTCCCAGACGTGCCCCATGGTTTTGATCTGCTTTCCCTCCGGCTTCTTGCCACGCGACAGCCATTGGATCAGCAGGTAACAACCTAGAATACCGCCCAGGGTCGTGATGATAATAAACCAGCTCCAGAAACTGCTCGTGAAATCAGCCATGGCGCTTACCCTCTTGCTGCGAAACTACCGAATCATCATCATCCAGCGGGGTACGTGCAGCTTCGTCAAATGACTGTTTGCGTTTACCACTCCATGCCCAGGAAACGATCACTATAAATGCAATTAATACCAGTACGGTCCAGATTGAATGAACGAGATTGTAATCCATAGCTCACCTACGCTTTTTAATCGTGGTGCCGAGGTTCTGCAGATAGGCGATCACCGCATCAAGCTCGGTTTTGTCTGCCAGCATCTGTGGCGCATTGTCGATCTCTTCATCGCTGTAGGGATGTCCCAGCTTGCGTAATACGCGCATCTTTTTCTGGATAACGCCGGCATCGGCAGGGGTTGTCGCCAACCAGGGATAGCCGGGCATAATCGATTCTGGTACCACATCACGCGGATTAATAAGATGAACCCGATGCCACTCATCACTGTAACGGCCACCCACACGATGCAGATCAGGTCCAGTACGCTTGGAGCCCCATTGGAAGGGACGGTCGTAGACAAACTCACCAGCAACAGAATAATGACCATAACGCTCGGTCTCCGCACGGAACGGACGAATCATCTGCGAGTGACACACATAACAACCTTCGCGCACATAAATATCACGTCCAGTGAGCTGCAAACTATTATAAGGCTTAAGCCCCTCCACTGGTTCTGTGGTGGAATGCATGAAGAACAAAGGCACAATTTCAGTAAGCCCGCCTATGCTGACGACCAATACAACCATGATCATCATGAGACCGATGTTCTTTTCTACTTTTTCATGTCCTTTAGGCATGCCTCAACTCCTCAATGCGCCGCTGCCGGCAAGGGGATGGGCGCCTCAACTGCACGCGCTCCCGCTACCGTCTTCCACAGGTTATAAGCCATGATCAAAGCACCTACCAGGAATAACGTACCACCCAGCCACCTGACGATGTAGAACGGGTGCATGGCTTGCACCGACTCAACAAAGCTGTATGTCAGGGTGCCGTCAGTATTCACGGCAC
Organism: uncultured Gammaproteobacteria bacterium; assembly: GCA_947258875.1. Lineage (GTDB taxonomy): Bacteria > Pseudomonadota > Gammaproteobacteria > CAMYKB01 > CAMYKB01 > CAMYKB01. The sequence goes on from CAMYKB010000001.1 coordinate 136,217, forward strand.
GCCACATCAATCCCTGCATAATGCCGGATACCCACATCGACGCGATGTATAACACGATACCAATAGTTGCAATCCAAAAATGCGTTTCCACCAACCTCAGGCTGTACAACTCACGCCCGTAAAGACGTGGGATCAGGTAGTACATCGAGCCCATCGAAATCAATGCCACCCAACCGAGCGCACCGGAATGCACATGGCCAATGGTCCAGTCAGTGTAGTGCGACAGCGAATTGACGGTCTTGATCGCCATCATTGGACCTTCGAAGGTCGACATACCATAGAACGAAATAGACACAATCAGGAACCGCAACACGGGATCAGTACGCAACTTTTCCCAGGCACCCGACAAGGTCATGATACCGTTGATCATGCCGCCCCAGGACGGCGCCAACAGGATCAATGACATCACCATGCCCAGCGATTGCGCCCAATCAGGCAATGCAGTGTAGTGCAGGTGATGCGGGCCGGCCCAGATATAGACAAAGATCAATGCCCAGAAGTGAACAATCGATAGCCGATAGGAATACACCGGACGATTGGCCTGTTTGGGAACAAAGTAGTACATCATCCCCAAAAAGCCTGCTGTCAAAAAGAAACCCACCGCATTATGCCCGTACCACCACTGCACCATGGCATCCTGGACCCCTGCGTAGGCCGAATAGGATTTCAGCAAACCCACCGGTAGAGCGGCGCTGTTGAAGATGTGCAATAGCGCCACGGTAATTATGAATGCACCATAAAACCAATTGGCTACATAGACGTGTGGGATTTTGCGCTTAACGATGGTACCGAAGAAAACGAAGGCATAGGCAACCCATACCAGGGTGATGAGGATATCGATCGGCCACTCGAGTTCAGCGTATTCCTTACTGCTGGTAATGCCCAATGGCAGAGTAATAGCCGCCAGCACAATCACGAGCTGCCAGCCCCAGAAAGTGAATGCCGCCAGCTTGTCGGAAATCAGCCTTACATGACATGTGCGCTGCACCACGTAATACGAGGTCGCAAACAGGGCAGAGCCACCGAATGCAAATATCACTGCATTGGTATGCAGTGGTCGCAAGCGACCAAAGGTCAGCCATGGAATATCGAAATTCAGCACCGGCCAGGCGAGTTGGGCTGCTATCAAGACGCCGACACTCATGCCGACGATACCCCACACAATGGTCATTACAGCAAACTGCCGCACTACCTTGTAGTTATAGGTCGTGTGTTCAGACATTAAATAAACTCCTAACCGGGAGATAATTCACTTGGATGTTAATCAGTAAATGCAGGCGAGATACCCATTCCCCACAGGATGACGGTTGCGGCCAGCATGGCCACCAGAAACACCAGCCCGACCGCAAGCACCGCACTGGAGAACAGAAAACCGCGATCCTCTGACACCTCCATCATGATGGGAACGCCGGTGAAGAGCAGATAGACCGTGAATGCCAGCGCAGGCAACCCGAGGATCATGTTTAACCACAGTATGGGATAGAGCTGGAAGATCCCAATCAGGAAGAGTGGTGTAGCGGTATACGCCGCCAGCACCACCGCTTGCGACAACGGCTGTTCCGCGCCGTAGGTCTTGCCCATCCAGCGGATCATGGCACCGAGGGAAATCACGCCGATCAGCATAGTAATGTAATAAAGAATGGCTATCGTCAAGCCACTGGCAAAAGTCAGTTTGATGGGCTCACCAGCGCCGATACGCCAACCAATCTGGGTAGTACCGATAAACCCTGCGATTGCCGGAATCGCTGCCAGAAACAGTGTGTGTGAGCAGTAACACCTACCCACGGAACACTTCTCCTTATGAATTTCCGCCCACTCCCTTTTGGGATCGCTGAACAACCCCAGTATATGTTTTATTACCATATTTTTCTTCTATATCAATGGATTGGAAAAAACCACAGCCCTTGCAACACAAACCGTGGCACTCTAAATGAATAGCTCGGCACACCATATGCCATGCCATGCATTGAAATCTTAATCTGTATCAATTTGCATCGCAGCTAAACGCCACCGAAACATGGGGGTAAATATATTAATATATTTTAATATTCTTATTCGATAAAAATAACCCCTCATGTAATCAAACCTACTGATATCCCTATCACTTGAAGCAATGGCAAAGCAACTAGATAACCTTGGAATACCCAGCTGGCTGTGATTTCTCACGCAGATATCGATCAAAGACCATACAAATATTGCGAATCAGAAAACGACCTGCCGGCAGGACAGTGATGCCGTTTTCCCCAAGCTGCAGCAAACCATCGCCCTGCATCGATTTAAGTTCGTTTAACTCGTCCGCAAAATACACCTTGAAGTCTATCTGGTGGCTGTGTTCGATCCGTGCAAAATCCAGCTCAAAATGGCAGATCAACTGGTTGATCACATCACGTCGTAAGTGGTCGTCTGCATTCACTACAACACCGCGCATCACGGGCATCTGTCCGGAATCCAACGCCGCATAATAGCCCGGCAGGTCCTTCAGGTTCTGACTGTAGCAATCACCGACACTACTGATCGAGCTGACGCCCAGACCCACCAGGTCACACTCACCGTGTGTAGTGTAACCCTGAAAATTGCGGTGCAGGACACCTTCGCTCTGAGCTTTCGCCAGTTCATCAGCGGGCTTCGCAAAATGGTCCATTCCTATATATGCGTAGCCTGCCGCGGTTAACTGAGCAACAGATTGTTGCAAAATTTCAAGTTTTTCCGCTGGTGATGGCAATTCATCTGCATCGATACGCCGTTGCGGTTTGAACATCGTAGGGAGATGCGCATAGTTAAACAAAGACAGTCGATCAGGGCTCATGGCGATGACCGTATCCAGCGTCTTTGCAAAACCAGGGGGATTTTGTAGTGGCAGGCCGTAAATCAAATCGATACTGACAGAGTGGAAAGCGTTATTCCTGGCGGCTTTTATAATTTCATTAACTTGTTGCTCTGACTGTATGCGGTTAACCGCCTTTTGTACTTGCGGATCAAAATCCTGCACACCGATGCTGATACGATTAAAACCGAGCGAGTTCAATAAGGGAATTGATTCCGCAGTCACGGTACGAGGATCAACTTCGATCGAACATTCCAATGCATCACCTTCTGCCAGATTGAAATGTTGGCGCGTGACCTGCATCAGTTCAGTCATCTGCGCATTGTTCAGGAAGTTAGGGGTACCGCCTCCCCAATGAAGCTGCACAACCTGTCGTTGTTTCCCTAAGAGCGTAGCCTGATACTCAATCTCACGGCTGAGATAGCGCAGATATTCATCCGCTTTACTGCGATCCTTGGTAATGACCTTGTTACACGCGCAGTAGTAGCAAATGGTCGAGCAAAAAGGAATATGGAAATAAAGTGACAACGGCCGCGGACTTAGTTCATTATTACCTTGGATGGCACAGGCTTTATACTCCGCTTCACCAAACTCTGTCGTAAACTCCGCCGCTGTAGGATAAGAGGTATAGCGTGGACCTGTGGTATCGTAACGCCGGATAAGATCCGCATTAAAGGTAATTGGGTGATTTTCCATAGCAGCACTCATTTTTTCAATAATATCAATTTAGATGGGTCAGCAGAGACACCGTTGATCTGAGTCAATGAACACCCGATTGAATCCGAGCCTTGCAGCAAGCGGAGGCACCTCAGAATACTACCTAATACGCTCCACAGCATTCCGATTTTAAGGTAAAGTGATCTTATAGTGCACACCCGTATTACTGCAACCCCAAGCCCTGGTTATCATGCCCGGGACACTCATCCGAGATGAACGCCCTTTCCAGCACCACAGATAATCACACGCCCCCCCTTGACTGCTTTCACTGCGGCCTGCCAGTTCCCAGGGGCTTTGATGCCAATGTGAGCATCCTTGGCGAAGCACGCCCCATGTGTTGCCACGGATGTAAGGCAGTGGCCAGCGCGATTGTCGACAACGGACTGGAAAATTTTTATAAACATCGAACCAAAGCCCCCGAGCGTCCGCAAGATATTGTGCCTGAATTCCTGCAGCAGGCCAGGATATTTGATCATCCCACGATACAAAAAAGCTTTGTGCGCAAACTCGACGAGGATATGCTGGAAGCCACGTTACTACTGGAAGGCATAACCTGCGCGGCCTGTGTCTGGCTGAACGAACACCATATTGCCAACTTGCCAGGGGTGCGCGATGTGCAAATTAATTACGCCACCCGCCGCGCCATGGTGAGTTGGAATAATAATACAATACAACTTAGCGATATTATCAAGGCAATTGCCGATATCGGTTATCGTGCACACCCTTATGAGCCCAGCCGCCAGCGTGAGCTCTTCGAAAAGGAACGCAAACAACACCTATATCGACTGGGTTTAGCCGGGTTACTCGGCATGCAAGTCATGATGATTGCTGTCGCACTCTATGGTGGTGACTGGTGGGGGATGCAGGAAAAGTTTCGCAGCTTTTTCTACTGGGTGAGTCTGATACTAACTCTGCCGGTAGTGTTGTACTCAGCACAACCGTTTTTTAAATCGGCCTGGCGCGATCTTAAACAGCGACGCACCGGCATGGACCTGCCGGTTTCGCTTGGTATCCTGGCAGCCTTTACGGCCAGCATCTGGACGACTCTAACTGGTGATGGGCATGTATATTATGACTCGGTCGTGATGTTCGTATTTTTTCTGTCAGTGACACGTTACCTGGAGTTTATCAGTCGCAGGAAATCATTATTGGCAATTGATACCCTGGTACAGGTTACGCCTTCTTCGGCGACACGCATCAACCAGGATTCATCGAATACTCACGACACCATACCCGTTGCAGAACTGGTTCCTGACGATCTGGTATTGGTCCGCCCCGGGGAAACCGTACCTGCAGACGGCGTCATTATCGAGGGTAATTCAGGTATCGATGAATCATTGTTGACAGGCGAGAGCCAACCGCTCCACAAACAAGCCGGCGATCAACTGATCGGGGGCAGCATCAATATTGAAAGTCCCGTGACGCTACGTATCGAAAAGGTCGGCGAAGATACCGTATTGTCACACATGCGTCGCTTGCTCGAACGCGCCCAGTATGAAAAGCCTGCGCTTACGCGGCTCGCCGACCGCATTGCCGGTAAATTCATTTTTACAATCCTGATACTCGCCAGTCTGGTGGCGATATTCTGGTGGCAACATGACCCACAACGTTGGTTCTCCATAACCCTTGCGGTTCTCGTTGCCACCTGTCCCTGCGCACTATCACTGGCGATACCCGCAGCTACTGCGGCCGCCACCACGGCGTTGACGCGCCTGGGACTTATGACGGCACGCGCTAACGCCCTTGAGACATTGGCGCGCATTACTCATATCGTGTTCGACAAAACCGGCACCTTGACCCAAGGTCACATCACACTCAATGACAGCAAAATATTTTCATCATTGAGCAAACAGCAGGCACTGGAATATGCTGCGGCCCTGGAACAACGCTCTGAACACCCGATTGCTAAAGCATTCCTGGCTGCCGCCGGTAATAATGGATTAAAGGCTGAGGCTATCGTCAACACCCCGGGACATGGCGTCACAGGACAGATAAAGGGCAGGACTTTCGTCCTGGGAAGCCCTTCCCATGTTCTGCAACATTGCAGCATCAAACCCTCGGTGACACTCGATCAGGTGCTATCCGGCACAGATACGACCGTGCTACTCGCTGAGCCCGGGCAACTACATGCCGCCTTTCTATTGAGCGATAAATTACGTGACTATGCAGACAAGCTCATTGCTATCCTGCAACAATCGGGAATTAATGTGTTGTTGTACAGCGGAGACCGTGACGAAACCACACAGCATATCGGTGAGCAACTTGAGATCACTGACAATGCCTATGGAGGCATGACACCATCTGATAAGTTATCCCATATGCGTGTGTTGCAAGAAAACGGCGGTATCGTTGCTATGGTTGGCGACGGCATCAACGACGCGCCTGTGCTGGCGGGCGCTGACGTGTCTATTGCCATGGGTAACGGTACACACCTGGCGCTCACCAGCGCCGACCTGATCTTGCTAAACGATCAACTACCGAATATACATCGGGCCCTGCAAATCGCGCGTAAAACGCGGCGCATCGTTCGTCAAAATATCGGCTGGGCAATCGGTTATAATTTGCTCATCCTGCCTGCCGCAGCAACAGGCCTGATCGCCCCATGGATGGCCGCAATCGGCATGTCATTGAGCTCCTTACTGGTTGTCGCTAACGCCCTGAGACTCAACAACACCCACCTTCAACAGGTTTAAACAATGGAAGTACTCTATCTGCTGGTTCCTTTAGCCCTGGCACTCATCATACTCATCGTGGTAATCCTTATATGGGCGGTTCGTTCGGGGCAATACGATGATCTGGAAGGTCCCGCACATCGAATACTGATGGATGATGATGCGCCTCACGATTGCGCATCGCCCACGGCCAGCGACCCAAAAGACGAGGAAAACAGCAATCAACCCGGGCCACCATAGCCCTCCTGTGCAGTATCCCTGCGCTCACTGATCCCCTTGAAATTCAATATATTAGCGATATTTTCGCGCTCTACGCAAAGAATATTCTATCCCCTGCACGCTCTTGTGTTGATCAATGTTAAAAATTGTGACATTGCCGCAGCCGTCAGCACGGACACAACAACTGGGTTATCATCGTTGCAACCTAAGCAATACAATTATTGGGAACCGATTGCGCACATCAATAACAAGCAATCCATATATCATTGACATCCAACACACGCCTTATTCTGAAATCAATGGATGCATACCCGCTAAATGCATCGTTCTATGACGATGAAATCGACGCCGAAGAAATTCGCCTACTCTACCGGAATATGCCAACGAGCCTGTTGGCTAACCTGGTTACATCTGCCCTGGTTGCTATCGTCTTATGGGGCCAAATCGAGCACACATACCTGCTTGCATGGTTCGTTGCACTACTCGCAACACTCGGCGTACGCTACGTATTCCTGACAAAATACCGAAATGATGAGTCGGCGCAAAGCCTTCCATCGTGGAGATCGCGATTTATCCTCGGCGCCATGCTAACCGGAATAGCCTGGGGTATGACGATACTATTTCTTCTGACAATAGACTCGAACATCTACGATATGTTTATCGTCATAGTGCTCGCGGGTCTTGCCGGTGGCAGCGCAGCGAGCTTCTTTTATGTGCCCAGAAGCTACTACGCATTCGCAACTCCGACACTGCTTCCATTATCGATAGTTTTTATGTTTAGCGGCCAGCTTCCTTATATCGTAACCGGAATTTTGTTGATTGTTTTTTATTTATTTCTTATCGTCAACGTCAAACGCAGTCAACGCGCATTCCATTCAATCCTGAAACTCCAATATCAGAATACCCATTTGATAGATAATTTGACGCTCGCAAAAGACGATGCTGAACAGGCAAGTGAGGCAAAATCTGAGTTTCTGTCCAGTATGAGCCACGAATTTCGCACCCCATTAAGCGTTATGTTGGGGCACGCGCAATTACTCGATCAGGACTCTTCCAGCCTGCTGAGCGAACAGCAAAAAAGCAGCGTAGCACGCATCATTGACAATGGCTGGCGGCTCCTCAAAATAGTCAATAAAACTCTGGATCTCACCGAGATCAATAATGGAAAACTAGATCTGAATATCGAACCGGTCGATATGCACGATGTGGTAGACGAATGCCTGCAACAAATCAAAGCACAAGTCGATAAGAGAAACATCCGAATCTCTCTGGAAAATGCTGGGAAAAATCTTCCACTTGTGTCCGCGGACCGCCACCAACTGAAGCGTGTTCTGGATGCATTACTTGAAAACGCCATACAGTATAATGTCGATGGCGGCAGTATTAATTTCAGCTGCCAGCAAAACGATGAACACCGGTTATGCATTCATATCACCAACAGCGGTGAATGCATCGCAGCGGAAGACCAGGAAAAATTATTCCAGCCTTTCGAGCGTCTCGGCGCAACCAAATCGAATATCAGCGGAGCGGGGATCGGGCTGGTGATATGTAAACGCCTACTGGACATCATGGATGGTAATATCGCTTTTGAAAAAAGCAGTCCTGATGAAGGCACCACATTCCGTATAGAGCTTACTATCTGGGAAACAGCCAGAAAATAGCAGGTAATACCAATAAAAAAAGAGGCGTCATTAAGCGCCTCTTTTTTTATTAACGCAAAAAAGACCAGGGCTTACTTATTGGCAATGTCTTCCAATTGTTTGGCGCGGATGATTTGCCCGCCCAACGCTGAATCCTTAGCGCTGCGGCCATAGGCTACACTCATCAGCGTGCTGTAGTAGGTCACCGGTATATGGAACTTGGTGCCGTATTTGGCATTGATCTTGTCCTGGTAGACTTCGACGTTCATCTGACATACCGGGCAAGGTGTAACAATCATATCTGCACCGCCATCATAGGCCGACTCAATGATCTCTTTGATCAACGCCTGACTCTTTTCGGGCTCAGAGAAGGCCAATGCGCCACCGCAACAGGACACCTTCTTCTCATAGTTTTCTACCGGCTCAGCACCCAGGGTCTCAACCAGCTTGTCGAGGTATTTGGGATTTTCAAACGACTCACCTTCTATACCGAAGGGTCGGTTGGTCTGACAACCAACATAGCCGGCGATCTTGATACCTTCCAGCGGTTTTTTGACATGCTTGCCAAGCTCCTCATAACCGAAGTCATCGATTAGCACCTCAACCATATGGCGGATCTTGTTTTCATTCTTGAACGTCAATCCAGCTTCTGCCAACGCCTGATTGGTTTCGGCCATCAGGTCATCGTCTTCACCAAGGCGTTCAGCTGTCTCACGTGTTGCGAGCCAGCAAGCAGCGCATGTAGCGACCACATCCTGCCCCGGATTATGTTCTTCCGACAGCGCCAGGTTGCGTGCTGACAGGGTCAGACGCGGTAACTCGCCACCACCACAATATCCAATGGAGGCAGAACAACAGTTCCAGTCTGGAATGGTGTTGAGCTTGACGTCCAGTTCTTCACACATAGACTCGACCGAGACCAGATAATTGGAAGAGGACGCGCCCTCCTGTGAAGAGCAGCCCGGGTAAAATGAATATTCTTTAGTCGCCATTAGTCTGTCCTCTCAGGCCTATGAACCTTTGCCATACTTTTCGACACGTGCCGCTTCGATTTCTTCGGCCTTCTTGAGCATCGCATGGAAACCCTTGGTATCTTTGACGCTGTGCCCACCAATCATTTCCATCGGACTCATGCGCTTGGTCTTCAGCATGCCGAGGCCAATACCCGCCATATTGAGCGATGTTTTGATACCTTCAACCAAACCATTCATGAAGTACAGACTCAGACCCAGCTTAAGTTCATTGACGCGCCCTTTCTTCACCAGGTTGTTCCAGAAGTGCTGGGAAAACTTAAACGTCGGCTGCTCCTTGGGCGCTAACCCTAAGCGTTTCGCGTAATGCGCCAGGCCGTGCATGATGTGGGTGATCGGCAGTTCACGCGGGCAACGCACAATGCAGTTGTAGCATGAGGTACACATCCACATCGAAGTAGATGTCAGCACTTCCTCGCGCTTGCCGGCACGAATCATCATAAACAGTTCCTGCGGGGGATGATCCCAATAGGGCCCAAGCGGACAGGAACCGGAGCACACACCGCACTGCATGCACATCTTCACCCAATCGCCTTCTTCGACGTTATGCTCGACTTCTTTAAGGAAGTTATTGCGGTAACGCTCGACCATGGCAACGTTCATATCACTCATCGCACCACTCCTAGAACTTGAACGGGCTCATGCCGATCTTCTCGATCGTCTCAGCCATCTCATTGATTAATTTCGGTGCACGCTGCACATCGGTGATCGCCACCTCGTAGGTCATGACACGTTCGGTCTCAAGATTGAGTTGTTGCAACGTATCATCGATTTTGCTCATCCGCGTATGCGCCAACTCGGAACCCTTCACGAAGTGACATTGATAGTCATCGCCCTTCTGACAGCCCATCAATATCACACCGTCGTAGCCGCTATTCAAGGCATCGGTCACCCAGATGGTATTGACCGAACCCAGGCAACGCACGGGGATCACGCGTACAAACGCGCTGTATTCAATGTGGTTCTGACCCGCCATATCAAGTGCCGGATAGGCATCGTTTTCACAGGCCAGCACCAGGATGCGCGGTTTCTCATCAAATTCGTCGGGCATATCAACATTCTTGATCTGCGCGCCGACCGTATCCACTGAATAGTTTTCAAATGAGATTACACGCACCGGACAGGCGCCCATACAGGTACCACAACGACGGCAGCGTGATTCATTAAACGTCGGATATCGTTCTTCGTCCTCATTGATGGCGCCAAACGGGCACTCCACGGTGCAACGTTTACACTGCGTACAACCTTCTTTACGAAACGTTGGGTAACTCAAGTCGCCGGAACGCGGATGCGCCGCACGACCCTTGCCGGCATTTTCCACTGCATGGATGGCCTTCATGGCAGCACCTGTGGCGTCTTCACGCGCTTGCGCAATATCCATCGGACGGCGTACGGGGCCGGCGGTATAAATACCGGTGCGGCGCGTCTCATACGGGAAACAGATAAAGTGTGAATCGGTAAACCCATGCACCAATTGCGGGACATCGCTCCCTTGCCGGTAATCCAGGTTCAGAATCGACTCAACGTCAACAGTGGCGACCACATCACCTTTATCAGCCTCTTCGCCTTCTTCCTCCTCAGCAGCCGCAGCCTTCTCGGCCGCATAGGGATCAACACCGGAGTTAGGCAGCATGCCAGTAGCCAACACCACCAGGTCAGCCTGAATCGCCGTATCTTCATCCAGGATCAGGTCCTTGAACTTGACCGTGTGGCCATCGCTACCGGGCTCAACCTCGCTGACCACGCCTTTTGTGAATACCACCCCTTTCTGCTGGCCGCTGCGGTAGAAGTCTTCGCCGCCGGAACCGGGTGTACGCAAATCTGTAAAGATCACTGTGGTGTCAATACCGGCGTTCGCATCTTTAAAATACATCGCCTGCTTAATACTGGCGTTGCAACAAAAACCTGAGCAGTAAGATAAATGCCCTTCCTTATCACTACGCTGACCGGCACATTGCACGAACACGACCTCGGAAATCTCTTTACCATCAGACGGCCGTTTAACAGCATCTCCATTGGCTGCCTTCACCAGGTCCTCGAGTTCGGCCTGGGTGACCACGTCCGGGGTCTTGCCATAGGCAAATTCTGGTAACTGGTTGGCGTCGTAGGGCTTAAAACCACTGGCTTGGATAACGGCACCGACCTGGATCGTGCTAGTGGAACCACTTTCGGTGGCGATCTCCACATCAAAACGTCCCGGCGCACCCTCCGTTTTGGCCACCGTTGAATTAAGGCATACGGTGACATTGCTGTTGGCTTCGATCTCGGCAATCAGATCAGCGACTTCAGTCTCCGCAGGGTTCGCGTAGGGTGAACGCGTGGGGATCTTTTTCGCCAGCCGGCCAGCCATACCGCCCAGCTGCCCCGTCTTCTCAACGATGGTTGCCGGGTAACCTGCCTTGGCAGCTTCCAGGGCAGCGGTCATCCCCGTGATGCCACCACCCACGACCAGCAAATGTTTGTTCAACGATTGCTCGTCGCTGGGTTTTGGAGCATGCATATGCTTGGCCTCGAAGCAGGCCATGCGGATATAGTCATCCGCCATTTCCTGCGTGGTCTCGCGGGCCTCGTCGGTATCGGGCCGCACCCAGATCACGCCTTCACGCAGATTGGCGCGTGATACTGCAATGTCCTGGAAATTAAACGCCTCGTTCTTGGCGCGGCGTGAACAGGCAGCTATCACTGCGTTGCTGACCTCACCAGCGTCGATATCAGCCTGAATCATGTCAACGCCTGCTTGACTGCACAAGAAGTCGTGCGTCTTGGCATAGGTAGCTTTGCCTTCACGCGTTGCGATCATTTCCATCTGGCTGGCATCAAGGCGGTCACCTATGCCGCAACCTGTGCAGATATAAGTACCCATTTTCATTTCGTCTGCCACGATTAACCCTCCGTACCCGCAACGCGGTTAACAATCTGAATAGCACGCAACGCACTGGCAGTCGCATGTTGCACCGCGCGGTTCACATCCAAGGCATCAGACGCCGAGCCTGCCGCAAAAATACCGCCATTGGCATCGTCCGGTTCGATAAAGCCGTCCTGATTAATTACAATATCAACCGGGAAGTTGTCTTTATCAACGCTGGGCTCCATACCAACGGCCAGCACAACCAGGTCATGCGCTTCGGCATAGCGGTTATAGCCTTCGGTATCGACCCCGTGACACACCGGGTTGCCGCTAGCCTTGTCTTCTTCGATCTTGGCAACCTTGGACTTCACGAACTTCACCTTAGGGTCATCCTGGACCTTCTTGTAAAAGTCCTCGAAGCGATCTATGGCGCGGATATCGATGTAATAGATCGTCACCTGACCATCATCACTGTACTTTTCTCGGATATAGGTGCTCTGTTTGAGTGACGCCATACAGCAGATGCGCGAGCAATGCCGTAGGTGATTACGATCGCGCGAGCCGGCGCATTGGATGAAGGCGACATTCTTGGCCTCTTTGCCATCCGAGGGGCGCACCAGCTTGCCACCAGTGGGGCCGAAGGGATCCATCATACGTTCCAACTCGACGCTGGTAATGACATTATCGATACGGTCATAGCCATAGGGCTGGATTTTGCCGGCATCATAGGGGCGCCAACCGGTCGCCCAAACCACAGCGCCGGCTTTCAATTCGATGGTCTCTTCCTGCATGTCGAGATCAATCGCACCGTATTTACAAGCCTCTTTGGCCTTGTCGGCATCGGCTGTACCAATGACGCGTGGATCGAGCACATAACGCTGCGGATGCGCCATATTATAGGGCAGATAGGCGCCCTTGCGCTTGTCCATGTCATAGTTGAACTCGTTATCGAACTCGGCCTCTACAGCATCCGCGCAGGCACCACAGCCCGTACAATTCTCGTTCACATAGCGGGGACTGATTTTGATAATCGCCGTGTAATCACCCGTGCTACCGGCAATATCGGTCACCTCCGCCATAGTAACGATACTGAGATTAGCGTTCGCCTTCATACGACGCTGGTTGATCTCCAGGCCGCAGGTCGGGAAACAGAGTTTGGGAAAATATTTATAGAGTTGGGTAATACGCCCACCTATAAAAGGACGCTTTTCAACCAATACCACATCTTTACCGGTTTCGGCGGCCTCGAGTGCAGCGGTAATCCCGCTAATACCCCCACCGACAACCAGTATTGTCTGGTTGGTTGCGACTATATCCGTCATGGATATCCTCCATCGAGCTTGGGAAATTTCAGATGCGCCAAGGTGCGCGTTATTATCATTTTATATCTAGAGCGACGGCCCACAATTTGATCAGGCGCAACAAATGTCCACGGCCAATGGGCCGGAACCAATATAACCAAAAAAGATACCCTTAATCGTCACGTTAAGCCAGCGCTTTTAATGGCAAGCATAGATAGAGATTTCGTATGCGCAAATAGAATGAGCGTATATCCACTCGAATTGGAGTGAATAAACTGCCAGCTTGCCAAAATCCGGCCAGCACTGTAAGTTTTGATCGCATTCAATACCCCACAATCGGTCAAGTAATTATGAAGGCTCGCGCACTCAAACCCGAAGAATACATCATCGAGGATGAACCCTATTATGAGCCGGTAGGACACGAAATCGAGGTCTTTGATGCCGCCTACAACAACCAGCTGCCCGTGCTCCTCAAAGGCCCCACGGGTTGTGGTAAAACCCGTTTCATGGAATACATGGGCTGGCGCCTGAAGCGCCCACTGATCACCGTTTCCTGCCACGACGACCTCACCGCCTCCGACCTTGTCGGTCGCTACCTCGTCACCGGCGGCGAAACCGTCTGGGTCGATGGCCCGCTGGCTCGCGCGGTACGTAGTGGCAGCATCTGCTACCTCGACGAAGTCGTCGAAGCCCGCAAGGACACCACCGTCGTCATCCACCCCCTGTGCGACGACCGCCGCGTATTACCCATGGAAAAACTCGGTGAATTATTGGAAGCCTCCCCCGAATTCTGTATGGCCATCTCCTATAACCCCGGTTACCAAAGCGTGCTCAAAGATCTCAAACAAAGCACACGCCAACGCTTCGTGGCACTCGAATTCGACTACCCCAACGCAGCCGTCGAACAAAAAATCATCGAAACCGAAACCGGCGTCGACACCAACACCGCCAAACAACTCGTCAAATTCGCCCACATGACCCGCAACCTCAAAGGCAACGGCCTCGACGAAGGCGCAAGCACGCGCCTGTTGGTGCATGCCGGTAAGTTGATTATCTCAGGTGTTGATCCGGTGACGTCGTGTAGCAGTGCAATTGCGCAGGCCTTGACGGATGATGCGGAGATGTTGACGGCGGTGAATGAATTGAGCTCATCGGTGTTTTGAGTTGGTGTCGCTAACGCGACGATTATTATATGTGGGTATTCGCACCCACGGGCGAGGTACTTTTCTTTGCTTGTCCAAAGAAAAGTACCCAAAAGAAAAGACACCCGACGACTTGGCCCTACGGGCTACCCTGCGCTTCTCACGAAAATCGGCGTTCGCCCAACTCGCAGATCGCGATAAAGCCGCGCTCAGCTCAAACAGGGGGCTCACTTACCCCGATTTTCGCTGCGATGCTCGGCTACGTCGAACGGGACTAAAACCAAAGTCAAAATCGCTTTTTTTATCTATGCGCGGCATGATAAACGTTCCCACACATGTACAAAAAGATGAGGATCTCAAGCCGGGCGAGTATTACGAAGACTGCTCTTATCATCCTTGCTTATGCATATACGTGAAAGATGATGAAGTCTTAGGTGTTTCATTAGTTGATGGAACATATCCTAGAGGCTGCAGCGTGGATAATTGTGGGATTAGAAAACTAACTTATAGTGAAGCCATGCAGTGGAAATTTTATGGTCCACCAGATATAGCTATCGAACAGGAACATAGATGGTGGTCAGAAGACGACGATATTGCTCCATTATGTTGCTCAAAATTTGATTAGCATATCAAACCTGTAGGCTGGAGTGAGGAGCGAACTCCAACACAAACCTCACACTTAATACCCAATCACGACGCTTCGCCATGCCTGTTACTTTCACCAGCGTCCTCACGAAGACCCAAAATCCCGCTCTATTATTTTTTCTTTAAACTGCATAACAACAAAGGAAAATTTGGCTCTTTACTCTGAGACACAAGCCATTTAATGTGTTTTTTTATATTGTTCAACTCATTAACCCCTAACCACTCCCAAAAATAGCTGGCCCTGTAAAACTCGAATATTTCATCTACGTCATTACCTACTAGCAACTCCATGGTTCGACTAGACAATAACTCCCAGTCATTAGCATCAAACAGCCTCGTCACATCCGTCTCTGAAGACAACGCTTCTTGAGGCTTTCCATCAAGAGTCGATAAGCGCCCTTTTGGTAATTTTGACCTAACAATTTTTGATAGTTGGGTGTAACCATTATTGGAGCTATCCATACCGCCGACAACAAAACTCAGAATTCCACCTTTTTTTAGGACTCTATGAATTTCATTTATCGCTCGCTCAATTGGTTCGAACAACATCAGCGCCATATGCATCGATACATGAGTAAATGACTCATCACCCACGGGTAAAGCAAATACATTCCCATGCGTAAATACTGCTTTCGATTTTGAGTGATTCCTGGTTGCTTCCTCTATTTCATTTTTAGATATATCAATACCATGATAAGCAAGAAACGGAACACTAGCCTTTTCTAATGCAGCCAGGAAAAAACCCTCCCCGCATGCAACATCTAGTATTTGAGACTTGCCATCCGCACTCTCCCTGATCAACTCAACCAGTTCCTCATAACTAGTTAATCCAGTTTCGGTATAGAACTTTGAAAAGCAGCGAAATGTCAGCCCGCTATTTTCATCATGCACACGTTCTAAATATTGGGTGAATTTCATAGATATCACAAAATTATAAGGAGTACACGTAGGACCAAATAACGTTTTTCTCGTTCCCACGCTCCTGCGTGGGAACGCATATCAATGTATCGTTTAACCCAGGTATGGGTTCCCACGGGGACCGTGGGAACCAGAAGCAATCAGTAATGATACCGAGATATGGATATTTAGGTTTACCGCGCATAATGATGTGAGATTGGTTTTTTTTGATCTTTACCCCCTTAGGCGCGTGTCCGAGCATCGTAAAGTTTTGGCTGGGAGCCTGAAAGGGCGCGCGAGGGATCGCGCGCGTCGTTCGCCAGCACAGGGAAGTGCTGTCGAACGACCTCGGAGCCAAAACTGCGAAGCACAGTGGCCTTGAGCGGCTCCGGGGCGGCATTTTCTTTGGGTACTTTCTTTGCTGCTGTTGGCAAAGAAAGTACCTCGCCCGCGGGTGCGAATACCCGCATATAACAATCGTCGCGTTAGCGACACACTAAAAGCCACTAAAATATTATTCACTGGATACCCGCCTGCGCGGGTATGACGATTATTACTATCGGGTTACGCATCCACCCAGCCAAAAAATCAAACCCAGCAACCCTAGTGCAACATCTGCCCACTCGGCCTGCCCTCTGCAATCTCCTGCTGCGTCGCATCCCGCACATCAACCACATTTACGGTAAACACAATGGTTTTGCCAGCCAGGGGATGATTGCCGTCTACCGTGAGCTTACCGTCTTCGATTTTTGAGACGATGAAGGTCTTAACATCACCTGCATCATTCTGAAACTCCACCTCGGCACCAATTTGATGGTATTGCTCCGGCACGTTGGCGATGTCGTCGGTAAACATCATTCCGGGATCCGGCTCGCCGAAGCCTTCTTCCGGCGACAGCAACACTTTGACCTCGTCGCCGGCGGTGCAACCCTCAAGCGCGGCCTCGATTTTCTCAAACATGCCACTATCTGCGCCATGGACATAGCTGATGGGCATATCGACCTGTTCTACAACCTCTCCGGTGGCCTCATTGTGGATACGATAGGTGAACTGGACGAACTTGTTTTTGCTGATCTGCTGCGACATGACGGCTCCGAATTGCTGAGCAACACATAATACCCTAGTCACAACACCTAAAAACAGACCGGGATGATCTGGCACACTGCAGCGATAGGAGTATCATACGTGCCCTCGAAGCCACTAATACGGACTATGCCATCACTCCTGCTCAGCCTGCCGATTGCCACCAGCATCTTCCAAAGCCTGGCGGCCCGTATTGTGGGACTGTATGAGCAACAGCCTACACTTGCCCGCCACCGCACGGCGCCACCACAATTACTGGAAGGTATAGATCAGCTGCTGTCCATCGCCAGCCAGCTTGATATGAGCCGTGATACTGCCGAGGCCGTGGCGCTCGAGGATGTAAGCCAGCTCGGGGAGTATGGTTTTAATCTCATTTCCGAACTTGAGGAATGGCTGAGTAAACACGGTGACAAAGACGACCGGAAAGACATCAAGAAAATCGTGCTGGCAATCACTGACTGGGTGATCCGCCACGACGGCCAACTGCAGACACTGGAGCCGATAATCGATGCCCTGGCCTTCGCCGCCAATAACACCAGCGATCCTGCCAAACTGACAGAACTCGCCGATTTCATGGGCAAGGTCGCCAACGCCTGCACCCCCGCTATCAAGAACGACCTGGAACAGACCAACCCTGGGCGGCCATGGCGAGTGTTACACCTCAATCAATGTATTACAGCCACCCGCACACATAACACCAAGCGGATGGAAGCGGCATATGATCAACTGGTAAAGACCTTGCCTCAGGATGCGCCGGCGTTTTTCGCCGAAGGCGTTCACGAAATGGATAAACTCGACTATCCGCCACATGTCCGCGAGGTCGTGCAACGCTATTTTGACCGCTTTACGCGTCGCAGGATGAACTAGGATGATAAATGACTGACCAAATTGCCCGCGAATGGCTGGCACAGCACGCCGAGACCGCCAATAACCGGGACCATGCCGCTCACATGGCGATGATTTCTCAAAACGTAAAACTCTATGGGGTGCCTGATTTTGATGTAATTGATTATGCAGGCTGGTCAGACCAGTGCCGGCATGAATTCAGTGAGGACCTCTTCAAACGAGTTTCATATAACGGCCTAAAAATGGTTGCTACAGCCGATCGTCGTGTCATGTTCAAAACCATCGAAAGGGTGGAAGGAACAGACGGCAGCATCAATCAGCACGGATTGGAAATCATTGTAGAACAGGAAGATGACGGTATCTGGCGAGTTACCCAGGAACGTATCCTCACGGATGAAGAAACCGCGCACGATGACATTGCGTCTCACACACTCTGAACCACGCTTTAATTTACATTTGTTTACATGACGTAACACCAACAATGCGCCGTGACAGTGTAGAGTACGCGCATTCTCATCAAACCAACAATAAGGCCGTCATGGAAAACGCACTCAACCAACTGCTACTCAGCGGGCTAGTCCTCGCCCTGCCAGTACTGACTTTCGTAGCCCTTTTTTCCTAGAAGCTATCTTAAGAATACCTCTCGCTCGCCAATAGGCTGTTGCAAATTGCACTGCGCATTGGCTAGGCCATAAACAAGACTGTATATTGCAGACATATTCGACAGGCCCTTATGCGCCTGCATCTTGTGCTTGAGCCAGGCCCGCTACAAACCCGTAACCTCAGCAGTCATGCGCAGATATTTAATCAGCGCTTCTGGCCGGCATGATTTTGCCGAATACCGAGCTTGTCTGAAGCTCGATCACAATCGTTTCATGCAGCGGTATCTCGCCGGCCTTGATATGTGGCAGCAACTGCTCTGACACCTGCGTGATGATCAGCATACCCTGCCGATCCTTATCTTTTTCATCCAGCCCGGCAGTATCCTTGCGCAATTGCATAATATAGTTGTGCAGCGTTTCTGCCTGCTCATCGACTGATAACGCCTTATAGGCGTCAGTGAAATCCAGGTGCAATTCGCTGCCCGAGAAATCCTCTTTCTCGACCACTCCGAACTTAAACGGCCCTTCGATTAGCATAATTCTACTCCGTATTGTTTGTAATTTCCCGGCGCAACCGCTATTGCTGGCTCCATACCAGGCTGACGAAAAAGCCTCAGGCAAGTGCGCGGCAAGGCAAAAATCGGCAAAAAAGCGCGGTTTTGCACAAGGAAGCGCTTATGTCGTGGAGCCCAAGGATGGGCGGCAACGACGTCACGTCAGAACATAAGCATTTTGAACCGATTTTTATCGCAGGATCGTGCCGCCTGAGGCTTTTCAACAGCTCGCTAGTCCTTGTAAATGGGTGTAATGGATACTTCATCACCGGGTTTAATGTCTTCGTCCAGGCTGGCAAACTGCTTATTGACGGTGATTGTAACCCGGCCCTCTTGCAGGACCTGCTTCCATTCACTCCCGCGATCGCGCAACAGCGCCAGCAAATCAACGACCTGGCACGCAGCGCCGGACAGTTCCAGTGTTTCCTGTTGCAGTCCTAACGCCTCGCCCAGAGTCGCAAAATAGATAACATTCACATTAAATGCGGCGCCGGCATCAGTACCGCCGCCTACCGCAACTATATCCTTATATTCCCGCCAGTTTTTTTCCCTGTTAACACCGAGCTCATGCAGGGTCTTCCAGGAATAGACACCGGTATCATGGCCGTCACTAAAATACAGCCGTACCGCATAATTACCGGCGGGCTCAATACGTTCAATGTTAACATCCTGCTTACCGGTTACCCAATCGTTGTTAGCACGCGCAACCTTAACTTCGGCTGCCGGCGAAAAAACCCGCAGATACTCACAGGGTAGTTCATGTTGCACGCCACCATAAAAAGCAACCTTGAGTACACGCGAATGTCGATCGAGATTAATCTCGGTCGGTACCAGCGTTGAGCTATTATTGGTCATTGCAAAAAACATCCGACGCAGTGGCTATCAAGACGCCAATCTTACCCGATTAACCTGACAATCAATCAGACGCTATTGAATTTTCAGGGCAGCTCTGGCTAATCCTAATCAGAGGTTCCTTAGCATTATACAGTGAGACGCGCGCACGAACCACGCGATAGCGGGGTTACCATGAATCTATTCTTGAATTGCTAGACGAATTTGTATCGTTCAAACGAAATGTGATCAATGGAGTTATTTTCCTCTACCTGGCGACTCATCCTGCGTATCATCATACGGGTAGGGGTAACATCACGAATCACCAGAATTACTCCCACCAGTTTGGTGTATTCACTATAGATCGGTTTCGCCGTACCGGCCACCGGAGTACGGTTGCCGAATCGGTCGATCAGGACATCAAGATTACCAAGACTGATGATTGTCTTCGCTTGCAGGCAGGCTGCTACAGGATCGGGGCTGTGAAGACCGGTTTCCTCGTCAACCAGGACCAGCATTTCATGCAGGGAATGTTTGGCGGAGTCATCTGTAACGAAGCCAGTAAGTTGCCTGGCTGCTGAATTGGCGTATCGCAGCTTGCCGTTATTGTCCGTTACAAAAACCGCCTCATGCGGCGTATCAAAACGATAGTGCGCAAACTCACTGGAATTAAAGAACGCCTCCAGTTCTTTGCAATTATCTAAGTACCCCAGTTGCTGAACCATAGTGACACCCCCTCGGACTATCAAGATGAGAGATCAACATCCACTGTAGGGTACATATTCAATGTGCTCCTGCACATCTCAGTGCACAGGTATAACTCAATCGGAGCTAAATGAACAATCGGCAAGGCATGTTGCAAAAAAACACCCTCTGTTGTATGAGCTCAATTTTGCAAATGAAAACAGCTGTTTAAAATTTTTTTGGAAGAAACTTCCCAAATCCTATGAGGTAAATTTTCCGATAAACGGTTGCAAGAAGCAGCATATCAATTCACCAAACTAGAATTGCATACGGCACGATTGTGGTGTCATTTTTTTGTCACTTACTAATAGTAGAGGATAAAAAACTAACGTGATTGCTTGCGTATTTCAAATCTGAAAATCACGAGCAGGTTTTCGAACGCTGGTCTAAAACCGACCCCGACAAAGACCTCGCGCGTCAAGAGAATGTCCAAGCGCATAAAGGCGCGGCGCGCCACACGCATTACTGATATGATTCCTAGACTCTGTCCAGGCTGTAAACACCACAGGCTATCGCCATAGCGACAAGTTCACTCAGTGATCCCGCTCCCATTTTTTCCATAACGCGGGCGCGATGCACTTCAATAGTACGCGGGCTTAGATTCAGCGCATCGGCTATCTCGCGGCTGGACTTACCCTCGATAACCAGCGCCATCACCTGTTGCTCACGCGGAGTGAGCTGACCATAAGCGAGGCCAATATCTTCAACCTCAGCCTCTTGTCTTCTCAATTCCACGTCCTTGGCAAGCGCTTCGCTAACCCTGTCAAGAAAAGCCTGATCATCAAATGGCTTTTCAAAGAAGTCTTCAGCACCACCCTTTAATGCCTTAACCGACATCGGTACATCGCCGTGCCCGGTGATAAAGATAATCGGAATCCGTATTAGCCTTTCAACAAGCGTTTCCTGCAACTCCAGTCCGGTCATATCAGGCATTTTAACATCCAGCACCAGGCAACCCGGTTGCTGGCGTTTGTAGGCTTCCAGAAATGCATCCGCCGAAGCATAGCTTTTGACATTATGACCCACCGATTCCAGCAATAACTCAAGCGCGCTGCGCACGGCAGCGTCATCGTCTACAACATACACCGTGGACTCGTTCATATTTATCAGTTATTTGAAGCCAGAGGCAGCGTGAAATGGAATGCTGCGCCACCCACAGAAGTCTGTAGGGCCCACAAGCAGCCACTGTGCGCATCTATAATTGATCGGCTGATGGATAAGCCCATCCCCATACCTTCGGATTTCGTTGTGTAAAATGGATCGAAAATTTTGCCATCATGTTCAGCATCCAGTCCCACGCCCGTATCTTCGACAGTCACCTGGACAAGACCATCGCTATTTAGGTGCGTGCTAATTTTAATTTCACCACTTTCAGCTCCGTACATATGTATTGATTCAACACCATTGCGTATCAGATTTAGCAATACCTGCTCGATCTGGATGCTGTCTGCCAACACCGGCAGTAGATCCTGCTGAAAATACAGTTGCAAACTAACATGACTCTTGCGCATATCAGCTGCCGCAAACTCGACAGTATCCTGGACAATATCGTTAACATTTACGAGTGTTTTCTGTGACTCTTGTTTACGCACAAAATCGCGGATGCGGCGGATGATATCACCGGCACGTTTTGACTGTGCTGATGTTTGCTTAAGTGCGTTGAGCAGCTTGTCGTTATTTACATTACCCGAATTAATCATCCGCAAACAGGCGTCACTATAGCTTGCAATCGCTGCCAGCGGCTGGTTTATTTCATGCGCCAGACCAGTAGCCATCTCTCCCATGGTACTGAGGCGTGCAACGTGAGCCAGCTCTGCCTGATGCAGTCTCACCTGCTCCTCAGCACTCCGATGTTCCGTAATGTCGGCCACGATTTCATAATAGCCACGAACTTCAGCTTCAGCACCGATGTCTGGAATATAGTCTGCGTGCACATAGCGTATTCCCGAACCACTAAAGTTGATTTGTTTTTCGTAACTAACCGTTTCCCCGGCGAGCGCAGACTCTATTTGATCGCGGATACTGTCATAGGCTTCATCGCCCAGCACTTCACGGACATGCCGCCCGATAATGTTAAATTGAGGATAGCCAAACCATTGTTCATACGCCTTATTATTGAAACGGTAACGCTGTTCCTTATCCACATACGAGATCAACGCCGGTAAGGCATCGGTCACCAGGCGCAACTGCTGCTCACTCTTGCGTAATGCCTCCTGCGCCTGTTTTGATTCCGTCACATCACTAATTACAGCAAAACTACCACGCGGCCTGCCATCCTCGCCAATTAGAAGCTGCGGTGAAATTTCCAGGTGGATGTTGACACCATCAGGTCGCAAGAAATTGGTTTCATATGAATTCACCTCTTCGCCCTTTAGTTTGCGTTTAAGTAAATCCGGACATAAACAATTTTGTAGGTTCCTGGCCCGCTCCTTTACAGGGTGACCAATAATCTGCTGGCGCGCATAACCGGTGATCTCACAAAAGCGGTCATTCACATAGCGCAGAATCCCATGCTGATCCTGGATGCCCAGCCCCTCATTCATGGTATCGATCAGTACCCGATAGCGTCGCTCACTGGCACGCAGCGCTGTCTCTGCTTCGCCATGCTCCAACTCCAGCGCGATGCGTTTACCGAATATACCCAGTATAAAATCCGACCATGGACGTGTCGCCATCGGTTTGGTATCCATCACGACAACCAGTCCGACAATCTCTCCCGCTGATGAGACCAACGGCGCACCAAAATAACTTTTTACGCCTAACTCCTCCAACACTTTATCCTGCGGGAAGCGCTCATGAGCCTTGTCCGCTATCAGGACACGTTTGTCCCTGAACACATTCTGACATGGCGTTCCTTCCAGATGGTACTCAAAATTATCCACGATCTCACCATTGCCTGATACCGCCAGTGTGCGTATCGATTTACGTGTATGATCGGCGAATACACCAACGAAGGCATAAGGCGCATTGAATGAACGGGCAAGATTATTGACAGCGATGTTATAAAAATCATCACCCGAGAATTGATAAGCGGATTCTGCCAACGCACTGAGTGCGGACTCCATCATTTTGCGATCGGTGATATCGTGCCATACAGCGATCACGCCCACCACCTCTCCGGCAGCTGCCCGGTGCGGCATTCGCGTAACATGGAATGTATGCATTGCACCATCGACGAGCTGCTGTTGTTCGACGCTGACGGCTTCACGCGTTTCGATTACCTGCTCCTCAGCATTCCTTGCCATAGCCGCCGCGTCTTGCTGCATAAAATCCTCATCGCTTTTTCCAGCCAAGGCATCACCGCTAACGCCTAGCATACGCTCACAAGCCACATTCATCATAATGTAACGGCCCGCCAGGTCTTTCAACGCCAAGGCATCCTGCATACCATGAATCACCGAATTGAGTGAGGCATGGCTCTGTAGCACATCCTCCTCGGCACTTAACCTGCGCTTCTCTTGCTGGCGTATCAACCACAACGTAAACAGGCTCGTTAACAGGAAGCCGACAAACAGTACCAATGCCTGTAACCAACTTGAACGCCGTATGCCGTGATAAATATCTTCTCCCGGAATATCGGCCAACTGCCATAACGCGCCATGTATGGCTTCTGAATGTGAAATGGACGCAAGTTCCCTTTCATTGAGGAGGAACTCACGCTGCATCTTGTCTCGTGACCCTTGCGCACTGATTTCCACCAGGCCCGTACGCTCGCTGTTTAACAGTAGGAAGTCATGTCCTGCGATCTGCCTATTGGCCAGAATACCGGCTACGATGTCCGGCGGAAAACTCAGAAAAAATACGCCCTGATCACCGTTTGCTTGCAGCCACGGCACCATAATATCGATGTGGTAAGCGAGCGGGTTGGGGTGGACATAGACAGACTGCTCATATTCCTGCGCAACAAATCTACGAATATCATGCAGACAAACTTCTTCGATAATATTCTCGAAATCATCCAGATAAACCTCGCCTTTATCATCCGCGATGCTGAATGCGAGATAATCGGGGAAATAGCGCCTGATTTTGTCTTCCAGTTGCATGCGTAGCACATCATCTTCCGGCGCATTTGCAACGCGCGCCAGCAACCCGGATTGTTCACCTGAAAACACGCTTACGGATCTGCGCAAGTCGCGCAGGGTCCGGCTAATTTCATTCGCTGCACCCTGCAGCAAGGTTGTGGCGATTTGCTGGTCATTCCGCTCATAATTGGCGGTGCGCATAATAGCCTGCCATATAAGAAGACATCCAATGAGGATCGGTATGAGAATAAAATATAGCAGCGGGTAATCGGTAACCGATTTATTCCCGTGATGCCTTGTCGTGGTGTGGGTTGAGGCTTGATTCATTCAGGAATACTGACGCATGCACACTAAGACAATAGCCCTTAATCTACTGATTTGGCGGTAAACATTAAATTGAATGGATGCTCCAGTCATGCTCAGTACTCGCCAGCAGATTCGGGTTAACAGCATTAATCCTTATAATATCTATAGAATAGTGGTTTCCCAAACAAGATTCACCTCAGAAAAAGCCGCACTACTATAATGGAAAAGCAATCGCCACTAAATGCCGAACAAATGGAAGACCGGTTGGAAGAGCTGGTTGACGCAGCACTCAGCTCCCGCCGCACAGCGACTGAACCCGCCCGGCAAATGGCCACATTCGAGCGTGAGCGCCAGGAATTCATCCTCCACTGGGTATCTGCGACCGCCAAATCAAATTCTGAGATGGCCTACCAACTCGCCGCCCATGCACATGAAGCCTTCAATCATATGGACAACAACGGGGTGGAGGCATGGATTATCCAGGCAATGGATCTGTTTGATAACAAGGGACTGACTGCAGGTATCGCCAGCCTCAAGGAGGCGCAACAATTTGCCAGGCACCGCCAGCAATGCGTGACTGGCCTTGCATTGGAAGATATATCTGCTGTCCTGGAAAATTTTATTCATGGCCTGGATGGCCGGCTGTTACGGGTTGAGGCCGGCGAACATTGCTACACCGACACAGAAGTAGTGTATCTACCCAGCTTCCTGGGACTCTTTCCCGAACGCGAGGATAATTTCCGCCTCTACAAAGCTATGGCTGTACATCAATGGGCGCAAACCTGGTATGGGACACTGCGAGCCGAACACTTACAGGCTATGATATCGCACGGCCAACCAGGCACCGCTCTGCGCCATTATCATGCGCTTGAAACCGTACGGCTCGATGCCTGCATCGAGCGTGAGTTACCCGGTATGTTTCGTGATATGCGCAGGCTGCGCAGCCAGCTCGACACCCCCAAGCAGGATGACCGCTGGCAACAGTTCACACAAATCCTGCGATCACCGTATGCCACCGCTGATGACAGTCGGTCACTGTTGCTTGAGCTCGACCACAGAATTATTCCGCAAGCCTGTTGCTATCAGGGGACAATGATTGCTGACGTAACACTGGCTGTCATCAACCAACGGATCGAGCAGGACAAACACAAGCTGCGTATCGCCCTCGCCCGCCTCAAGGAGGAGTTGGAGGATGCCGATTCCTCCAGTTGGTCACAACAGGGCGACGTCAGTGAAACAGAAGTAGCGCCCGTTAAGCTACGCAAGGTCGCTGCCAGCGACCTACCGGAAAATTTCACTTACGAACTGGAACTGGGCGACACCCCAATCGAAATCCCGCCGGATGTCCGCAGCACAGTGGCATCCATTATCCAGGACCTGGGCGCTATCCCTGATGATTACCTGGTGGCAGCAGGCCAGGGCAGTTACAGCATGGCAACGCAGCCAAGCCATGACCCGGACGACGTATGGAAAGGCACCTATCATGAAGAAGGCGCGGCGCTCTACAACGAGTGGGATCATGCACGCCAGCATTATCGCAAAAACTGGTGTGTCTTGCGCGAACGCGATGTGCATCCAAAATTCGACGATTTTGCTGAAAAGACGCTTGGCAAACATCGCGGGCTGGTTAAATCCCTGCGCCGCACTTTCGAGGCGTTACGCGGCGAAGACAAGTTGATGAAAAAACAGCCCTACGGAGAAGACATTGATATCGACGCGTTGGTCGAAGCCTATGCGGATGTCAGCTCAGGCCTTGAGATGAGTGATAACGTCTTTACCAAGATGCATAAGGAGGAACGTGATATCGCAGTCATGTTTATGGTGGACATGAGCGGTTCCACCAAGGGCTGGATTAACGATGCCGAACGCGAAACGCTGATACTATTATGTGAAGCTCTTGAAACCTTGGGGGATCGTTACGCCATCTACGGCTTTTCCGGCATGACACGCAAGCGTTGCGAGCTCTTTAGGATCAAACGCTTTGACGAGCACTATAGCGATGATGTCCGCGCACGCATCAGCGGCATACTGCCACAAGACTACACCCGCATGGGCGTTGCAATCCGGCACCTCAGTCGTTTATTACATGAAATCGAGGCACGCACCAAACTATTGATCACATTATCGGATGGCAAACCGGATGATTACACCGACTACCGAGGCGAGTACGGTATAGAAGATACGCGCCAGGCACTGTTCGAGGCACGCCGCGATGGCATTCATCCATTCTGCATCACCATCGATGACGACGCAGAAGAGTATCTGCCACACATGTATGGTGCCGTAAATTACGTCGTCATCAATGACGTCAGGAAATTACCGTTAAAGGTCTCCGATATTTACCGGAAATTAACAACCTGAATGCCTCTTGACTTAAGGAGCATCAGGTTATGTCAGCTGCGCCGCCGCTTACGGCGCACTTCGAAACCAACAATCGAGGGCATGATCTTATCGTAAGGGATATTTTCCAGGCCCCCAAATGTGGTGATGGCTTCATCCACCAGCGAAATTACGTCTGCGACGAAGGCACTATCCAAGGGTGCAGAATCAATTAATCTCTGCAACCCCAGCAAACCACCGCTCTGTACCTTGATTTCGGCATTATGCGGCAACGGGCCGGAGATACGTGTCAGCTGCAAGGCGAATCGCGCATTGCTACGCAGGCATTTCAGTATATCGGAACAATTCGCCAATCCTTGTACCGACTGGCAGGCCACACCTTCCCTGTCAGCAAGATTAAAGCGGTGGGATTGCCGGCAGGCGCAGCCACGCAAGTTAATCGCCTTCTCAAAGACACAACGCCGTTCATTAATTTCATTGTATGCTGCGCGGTATTCGTGTTCTTCCATAAAGCGATATCGTCAAACAGCGGCTATTTTTCCCACTCACGCATGATGGGCTCTGGGCGTTGCTGTGTGAGTTGTTGTTCTGCCAACTCATCGCTCTCGGCAAAAATCACTTTGATAGTGACATCAGCAGGCTGCTCGGTACGCAGACTACGCGCATGGTTTTTCGCTTCCCGGAACGCATCAAAGCTATCGAGTAATTCGAGGCTTCTGCCCCGTGAAGCGGATTCATCGGTTATTCTAAAGACAAAATAAGGCATGAAATTTATAGACTCCCGGGATTGCACCAATAATACCCTGCGGCATATCCAGGCAGTCATTATAGCATTCGCAGGAGTCTGCGTGTTTCCCGTAATGCTATTGCTGACCATCGCAAGCCCGTATAATACTAAAACACAGGTTTCCGGAGTAAGGTATGGCAAATGAATTCATTGCAGCCGCAGAAATCGATGGCGTTCCGATGGGTAAAATGAACAAAATCCGCGTTAACGGCCGCCCTATCTCGCTGACCAATGGTGAAGCCGCCATTTATGCCACCGATGACACCTGCAGACACGCAGACGCATTACTTTATCTGGCCTGCTTCAAGGGCGAACTAGTGAATAGCAGCCTTCACGGTAGCCGCTTAAATGTGGGCACTGTACAAACCACAGAGAAAACCGTCACCGAATCGGCCAAAATCTATCCGAGTCAGTATTATCAACAACACAATTCTTATTAAAGCCACGTGAATACACTATCAAAACCCGAACGCCTGCAGGATATAGTACGACTAGCCGCTCAGGAGGAATTACTGCCGCGCTTTGAAAAGGTCGGGCATAAAATCAAGGCCGATGGCAGCATCCTCACCGAAGCCGATCTCGCGATGGACCAGCGACTCAAGAGTGAACTCTCCAGCCTCTGGCCTGAGACGGGCTTTCTCAGCGAGGAAATGACTGTCGATGAACAGGAAAATTTATTGCGTAACCCTCGGCAACCGCTGTGGTGTCTGGACCCACTCGATGGCACCAGTAATTTTGCCGCCGGAATTCCATTATTTGGTGTATCGCTTGCACTCATCAGCGATGGCAAACCGCTTATCAGCGTAATCTACGACCCGATAAAAGATGAATGCTTTTATGCAGAAAGCGGCAGAGGCGTCTGGCTGAACAAACAACGATTGATTCCAAACAAGCATGCCCGTCCGCTCAAACAATCCATCGCAATGATCGACCTGAAGCGGCTACCTGCGCAACTGGCGACTCATTTGATTACCCAACCCCCCTACGGATCGCAACGCAATTTCGGCTCCTGCGCACTGGAATGGTGCTGGCTCGCCGCCGGCCGCGGGCACTTATCCCTGCACGGCGGGCAAAAACTATGGGACTATGCAGCTGGCGTCTTGATACTGGAAGAAGCCGGTGGTTACAGTTGCACCTTGCAAGCCGAGCCGGTATTTAAACCTGTATTGTCTCCACGCTCGGTGATCGCCTCGCTGGATGAAGATTTATGGCGGGCTTGGAAGCTATGGATTAATGAACAGCGGTAACAGCGTTACCAACAAACACGCAATGGAGAAAAAAACAAATATAAAGCCACTGAAAAATCATATCAAACTCTCCAGGCTGAATTTCGCGCTTGGCATTATGAGCCTCACTTTGTTCATTATAATTTTTATGCTCTTCAAAAAAACCGATATCGCCGTGCTATGTTTGCCATCTGCGTTTTTTTATTTCGCACTAGCCATCGCCACCCGGCATGAACTCGAACTGGCAAGAAAGATCTGTGTCGGACTGGGTGTACTGATGATATTTGGATTTCCAGTGGGCACTATCGTCGCCATGTATTTTTATTTACCATATACAGTATGGGACAAGAGCAATAGCGAATCAGCTCAGGCGTAGCTTCCAATAGTTTCAGATATTATCAATGTCATCCTCTTCCAAAAAAGTAATCTATGCCGCCCTGGTGGGGAATTTCTCGATTCACGAATTTACCAAGGCCAAGGGCAAGTGGGGGTATATCGAAGCTGTACAACGCGGCAAGGACCCGTCCCTGTTTGTGGTGCTGTTCGAAGATTCTGCAGCCTTACTGGGCTTAGTGGTTGCCTTTGCAGGGGTATTGTTATCACAGCTGACAGGCATCCTATATTTCGATGGCATAGCATCGATCCTGATCGGCACCATACTTGGCACTACAGCCGCCTGGTTGGCCTATGAGACGAAAGGTTTGCTGATCGGCGAAAGCGCCAACCAAAAAGTACGCCAGGGTATTCGCGAAATCGCGCTAACTTACCCTGAGATCAGCCATGTAAACGAACTCCTGACCATGCACATGGGACCTGAGTTTATTCTGGTGAATATCAGCGTGAACTTTATTGATGATGCCATAGCCGATGATATCGAGAATGCGATATCGCGGCTGGACCGGCACATTAAACACGACTACCCAAACGTCAAGCGGGTGTTTGTTGAGGCTGAGGCGATTAAGCACACGACTAACCCGCAAACTTTATCGGGTTGACTTGTCCGCATCGATACCCAACAGTGTAACAACATCAGCAGAAACCATGTCGCAGGAGTAACAATGAGCCGTTGGGTTGAAGCCCGGGTTGTCGCCAACAAGTACTGGACCGATCGTTTGTATTCATTACAACTCGAAGCTGACGAGGTGCCCTTCGAGGCAGGTCAGTTCGGCCGACTGGCACTGGATATAGATGATAAACGTGTCGCAAGGCCGTATTCATTTGTCAACGCACCCCACGAAAGACCTTATGAATTTTATTCCATAACGGTACCAGATGGCCCACTGTCTAACCGACTGCATGCTTTACAACCTGGTGACACAGTATGGCTGGCGGTCAAGGGTTCCGGATTCTTTACGCTCTCCGAAGTCCCCGAGGCCAAACACCTTTGGATGTTGTCTACGGGAACCGCATTAGGCCCCTTCCTCTCGATACTCAAGACCAAAACGCCCTGGCAACGATTTGAAAAGATCGTACTGGTGCATGCCGTTCGACATGCAGAGGAACTGGCTTACCGCGATACGATCGATGCTTTCTCAGAAGCGCACAACAAACAATTCACGTACATTCCGTTTGTCAGTCGCGAGGACACCAATTTTGCTATTCGCGGGCGGATTCCCGCAGCAATCGAGGATGGTCAGTTGGAGGAAAAAGCCGGCATTAAACTCACTACAGAAGATACGCAAATAATGTTATGCGGCAATCCTGACATGGTGAAAGACACGCGCAAGATTTTGGAAAAGCGCGGTTTCAGAAAGAACCGCCGCAAAGAACCCGGGCATATCACCACGGAAAACTACTGGTAGACGAGCATTACACAGAAACTTCAAAAAGCACTCAGCTTCAATACGATATTCAGCCCATAATTACTGGTTTCGCTGCCGGGTTCAAAGATGCTCATATTGACGGGTACGCCGCCGCTGGTAAGCGTTTGATTGTCGCTACGGCCAAAGCCCCAGGTCTCATAGTAGGGTTCAACCAGCAACTCCCATCTATCAGCGAGCTCTTGCGTGAATACCAGTCCGATTCTCGCACCATTCTGCCGCCCCAGCTCGAACTCAAGATTGTCGTAACCCGCGAAGCCCATGAAGTCTACTTCGATCTCAGGCAACACCGTGTGTGTCACCCTCACATCAAGCTGCAATGATCTGGAACCGCGTTGGTAGGTGCCGATTTTTGCCCCCATGAGGAAATAGCCCCACTGATAGATTTCCAACAAACCGGCAACAGCGCGCCCATCAGGCAGACGTGTGGGCAGGATATTGCGTTCCCAGCGGTGCCAGCCCAGACCACCATAGAGTACATGCTGCAGACCGTTCTCCTGAATTACATCATAGCCCACCCAAATCACATCATCGGTAATCGAGGCCTCGGATTGTGTCTTTAGTGGAATCCCGCCACGCAGGGTCTGGCCCGTATAATCAACCGTATCACTATAGTAATCCCGCTCCAATGTGACCCGCCAGGGATACTTGGCCAGCGAGAACCCCAACAGCATACCTGGCAGCAGACCGTCTTCGCGATCCAGCAAAACACCATTGTCGGTGAATTCCTGGTAACCAAAATCAACAACTGAGGCCCCGAAATAAACATGTACCTCCAGATCATCAGCTGCGGTTACGGATTGAAGTGGAGAAACCATAACCAGCAAACAGCCATACAGTAGCTGCCATACTGCGCAGGATCTGGATTGTCGTTGATATGATGGCATGATCGTCCTTGTCATGAGATAAAAAAAGCGCAGGCAAATTCGCCTGCGCTTAATCATACTATGTCTGTGTAAATTATGTACTCAGATCCGCCCAATCATAGGACTGCGTTTCGTCATCGTAGGCACCATCACCATCGCTGTCGATATCCACCTGCACCTGGAACCCTGTGGTACCGAATTCATTGCTCAGCACCGTCAGCCTGAGGCCGGAATTCGCGCCGCTGACGGTCAACTGACCGGCATGAGGATATGTTTCAGCAAAGTAATCAAGAACGAACGGCGAGTTCGTGACCACCGTGATGATGCCACCCAGATCGGTGCTATCAAGCGTGTAGTCGGCGGTCGATGACTCCCTGCCTATGGTGTACTCATCAATGATATTGAAGTTGAACGCACTCATCACAAAGCTGCTGCCAGCAGTAGTGACACTGAGGCGGGAGCCCGAGATGGTCACGCTGTCATCTTCGAATCCGTCGCCGGTGACATCCGCAAATTCAATGCTGATATTAAAGCCGCCATTCATAACGGCACTTTCACCGCTCTCGGTAATCGAAAAATCGTTAAAATCAAGCGTAAGCGAAATAATAGTCGGATTATTCAGGTCGTCGAAACTAAGACCAGAATATGAGATAACGCCATCCAGGACCGTTCCAAAACCATCATCACAATTGCTATAAGTAATATCTCCTGCGAGCGCAGTATCATCGTAACTCATGGTTCCGCCGCCCGCGCAATTCTCCGTAATCAAGGCACCCGCAACAATGAGCCCATTGTCCGTATTACGGTTCATGAGGTCCCGCGCAATCCGCGAAGACACACCGGCGAGCGTCGGTTGGTCACTAACAGATGTGGAGACACTGCCTGTGCCCCTTAACAGGGGGACACCCAAATCGGTAAATCCGGAGTCGGTCAATGAATACGCCTCGTAGGCAACTTGTTTGGCATTTGTCGGCGTGATTGCAATCGGGTCCGATGTCGGCACAAAATCGCTCCCGCCGCCTCCACCACAGGCGGTCAATGCAAATGTAATACCCGTAATGGCAAGAATTTCTCTGGTAAATTTAGACTTCATATCAGTTTCCCCAATTTAGGACAGCTCAGGAATCGCAAACAGGTCCGGATTGTCTCAAACCCGAAGCCAGAGGCTGCCCCCAAACCAGACAGGCGGTCGAATATGCACGACAATGCGCTACGCATTCGGTAGCCATTGCTACACTCTAGCCGCAGACCCACACATAACACACACCCCCTTCTAAAAGCGTGTTCCCGGTATCACCCCGGACAATCAAAATCCATTGATTATCAAACTGTTAAGTCCATGCCTGTGCAACTTGACTTGTATCAATAATTGCCCCCGCAATCTCGATCTATGATCTATATTAAGTAGACATGTTTTTCACACCAAGCCAGGGGGTGAACCATGGCAATGGCAGCGACGTTACGCGAATTTCTTGATGAACAAGGTATGGAGTATGAGGTGATCGCTCACCCCTACACCACAGGCGGACTGCAAACCGCTGAATCGGCACATATTCCGGGCGACCAACTGGCCAAAAGCGTGTTATTGGAAGACGAGAACGGTTATCTGATAGCAGTACTGCCGGCGACTCATCGCATCGAACTGAACACATTACGCGAGCAACTCAATCGCGATCTGGAACTCGCCACGGAGGACGAGATCTGCAATCTATTCGATGACTGTGAAACAGGCGCCATGCCTCCGATAGGCGAACCCTATGGAATTGACGTGGTATATGACAACAGCCTGACGGAAAACCAGGATGTCTTCTTTGAGGCAGGCGATCACACCGGCCTGGTACACGTCAGTAGCTGGGATTTTCAGGAGCTGATGCCTTCAGCAGAACACGGAGATTTCAGCAGACACATTTAGTAGCCGCATGTATAGGACACCACAACAATGCGCACCATGAGTGAACAGGCCCAGGTTCCAGGAATGGGGTGGCTGCTGCGCACCACTTTATATTCACCACACTATATGAGTACTGCTGTTGCATTCATTCCAGGCAACAGCAATACACTGTATACACCGATCGCGCCCTAGCTACGCGACTCAATTTACAGGTCATTAGATAGCAACAATAGAGTTTCACAGAGCATATTTAACAGTCCAAGTAAAAGTAAGGAGGACCTATGAGAATACAAAGCACCGATCCGATCAGCATGCAGGATGTCCCGCAGCCGCTGGATGCACACCCCTTTGTTGTCGAAGGTGATGGCGACAGTGCATTAAAAATTTATTTTGAATCGGAAGACAATAAACAAATTTATCTGGATATCGAGGTCGAGAATCCTGCCAAAAACTTTGAGACCAGTCTGGATAATCCCTCAGGCATGGGTCCGGGAGACCACAAGCACGTATAGACCAGGAGGCAAAAATCACAGCACATAAAGGCCCGCAGTGCGGGCCTTTGTTTCAGGCTTTTTCAGTCAGTCCGCGCGACTATTCTATTCTCAATGCGACCGATACCTTCCACTTCGCATGTGACCACATCTCCCGGCCTGAGAAATTCGGGCGGTTTGCGCGCAAAGCCCACCCCGGCCGGTGTGCCAGTAGCGATAACTGTACCCGACAACAAGGTCATGCCTCGCGATAAGATGGAGATCGTGGTCGCCACATCAAAGATTTGATGTTGTGTGTTCGATTCTTGCTTGGTCACACTATTTACCAAGCAACGTAAACCAAGCCGTTGCGGGTCGGGAATCTCATCTTTGGTGACTATCCATGGCCCCATCGGGCAAGCCCCATCCAGACTCTTGCCCAAAAAAAACTGTTTGTGGCGCTTTTGCAGATCGCGCGCCGAAATATCATTAATCACGGTATAACCGAACACATGCTCTAACGCATCCTGAGGTGATATACCCCTTCCAGGCTTACCCACGATCACGCCCAGTTCGACCTCCCAATCCATCTCATCGGAAACCCTTGCGTCATGCAGAATATCACCATAAGGTGCATTTACGCTGCTAACCGCCTTGGTAAATACAATAGGATGTTCCGGCAAGTCCGCATCACGACCGAAGGCGCCCGCCGATTCCTCGGCATGCTCGATATAATTCCAGCCTAGGCAGATAATATTTTGCCGGGGAACGGGTATCGGGGCCCGTAGTACAACGTCCATCAGTGGCACACAATCGTCTGCTGAAGTGGCCTCAACAAAATCGGACAGCTCCACCAGACCTTCATCACCCGCATCAATCAGCGCCTGCATGTTGTCGCGTCTACCGCGCCATAAACCCGACAGTGATGGCAGTATTACAGACTCACCTCTCACCACACCAAGATGCTCACGTTGCTTATAGAAACAACTTATCAACTGCATAGCGCCTTTCCCCTAGCGGAACCTGTACATCTTATGTCACGAACAGCGGCCATAATCAATAAGCGCCAGACCGCTAACACCGGGCTTGTAAACCCACAAACCGCTCCACCGAAAGCAAACAATTGTTAAAAACACCAATGCCTGTGCGTTCACTTCGACTTTCTGTGCTAATTTCCTCCATAGACTTTCAGCCGCATTGACAACTTTCAATGCATAACAGAACAACCACGAGGAAAATACGATGGATAAGCTCATTGCTCTTGTTACCGAACGTGCCGGCATTTCTGAAGACCAGGCTGCCAGTGCAGTCAACACAGTACTTGGTTTCGTCAAGGATAAGCTGCCTGATTCAATCAGTAACAATTTTGACAGCATCATGGAAGGCGAAGCCGGTGGCGGCGCTCTCGACAGCCTAAAGGGCCTTGCTGGCAAATTCATGAATAAGTAAGCACTCTCAGAGAGAGTGTAGTCACCGAAGGGCCGCTGTAGCGGCCCTTTTTTATTGCTTAGCATTGATATACACCTGCCCTTCAATACCTGCATGGACTAATATCAATGCATGGATCGTTTTAGCCTGCAGCCAACAGGGTCTGCCCTGTTACATAAACTGGTACACGTCAATGCACAGGAAGTTGCTGCATTGTTATGGTCCTTCCTCTACTTCTTCTGCCTGCTATGCGCCTATTATATTCTGCGTCCGTTACGCGAGGAAATGGCCATCGCGGGTGGCGTGGAAAACCTGCAATGGGTGTTTACCGGAACGTTTATTGTGATGTTGGCTGCGGTACCATTGTTTGGCATGGCGGCATCGCGTCTGCCACGCAGCAAGCTATTGCCAATTGTTTATCTATTCTTCATCGCCAATATCATGATTTTCTTTGCGCTGTTCCAGTATGACGCAGTAAAGGTATACACCGCACGCGCCTTCTTTATCTGGACCAGCGTCTTCAACCTGTTCGTAGTCTCCGTATTCTGGAGCTTCATGACAGACATCTTCAGCAACAACCAGGGAAAGCGCCTATTCGGGTTTATTGCCGCCGGCGGCAGCATGGGCGCTATTACAGGTCCGTTAATAACGGCACAGCTGGCTGAGCCATTGGGCCCAACCAATTTGCTACCAATTTCGGCGTTATTGCTGGCTATAGCGATGTTGTGTATCCGCGCGCTGTCACGCTGGAGCGTGCATCACGGTGAACGGCGCGAGACCACGCGCATCTCGCATAAACCCATAGGCGGCAGCATCTGGGCCGGCATCAAGCAGGTCCTGGAATCGCCTTTTCTCATGGGCATATGCCTGTTTATCTGGTTATACACGACGCTGGCAACATTTCTGTATTTCTCCCAGGCCCATATCATTGCTGAAACCTTCGACGATCCGGCACAGCGTACTACCCTGTTTGCGTGGATCGACCTGGCTGTCAATAGCCTCACGGTCATCACACAACTCGCCTTAACCGGCCGGCTCATGAAATGGCTGGGGCTGCCAATGATACTGGCATTGGTACCCGTACTGACCGCCGCCGGTTTTATGGGCCTGGGCCTTGCGCCCGTGTTGCCCATGCTGCTCAGTGTGCAGGTAATGCGCCGCGCAGGTAATTTTGCCCTTACCCGGCCAGCACGCGAAATCCTGTTCACTGTTGTCAACCGCGAGGCCCGATACAAGGCCAAGAACTTTATCGACACAGTCGTTTACCGTGGCGGCGACGTCATCAGCGGCTGGGTATTTGTCGGCCTCAAAAGCCTCGGCCTCGGCCTGTCGTCCATCGCTTTGTTAGCCGTGCCTCTTGCACTGCTATGGGCTTTCGTCGGCTGGTCACTGGGAAACAAGCAGGAGCGCCTCAAAACAGATGCAGAACCCTGAAACTGTGCCACACTCTAAGGAACCTCAAAATAATGTCATTCTTAGGCAGGCCAGCATGAAGAAAAACCTGAATACAGTGATACCTCTATCACGCCGCGACCTCCTCAAGTGGATATTGGCTGCAAGCGGCTCCGCTATGCTTGGCAACAAAGCCAGCGCCGCACGCCTGCCTGCCATCACACGCACCATAGCCTCCAGCAGTGAGACCATTCCTGTTGTTGGCTTGGGAACATCACGCACCTTCAATGTAGGAACCTCAGCGGATGAACGTGCGGCGATTAAAGAAGTCCTTAAGTTATTCGTCACAAACGGCGGCAGCATTGTCGATAGCTCACCCATGTACGGCGAAGCGGAACGCGTAGTCGGTGATCTGTCCGTGGAACTGAAAATTCAGGACAAACTATTTCTAGCGACCAAGGTCTGGACCGAAGGGCGTGACGCCGGCATTGAACAAATGAAGACATCGATGCGGCTATTGCACACCAACAAAATTGATCTCATGCAGGTTCATAATCTGGTTGACACGAAGACACATCTAAAAACCCTGCGTGACTGGAAAGAAAAAGGCCTCATCCGCTATATTGGAATTACTCATTACCGCGTTGATGCACATGCCGCATTGGCGAAAGTTATCCGCAAGGAACCACTCGATTTTGTGCAATTCAATTATTCGATCGTCACTCGCGACGCCGAGCAAACCCTGCTACCTTTGTGCCGAGACAGGGGAGTTGCTACTATGATTAATAGACCTTATGAAAGGGGCGCACTATTCGCCAAGGTTAATGGCCAGGAGCTACCGGAGTGGGCGCAGGAATTTGATTGTTCAAGCTGGGGACAATTTTTTCTTAAATTTATACTCTCCCACCCGGATGTGACCACGATCATCCCGGCCACCAGCAAGACAAAACATCTGCTCGATAACATGCAGGCCGGTGTCGGCCGCCTGCCTGACACCACGACCCGCGAACGCATGGCAAAGTTCGTAATGGAATTTTAATTACATACGGATCATGCCGGCAGCATATCCCTGCATCCACGAACATGGCTAACCCGTATCCTTGAGGAAGGACCTCTATACTTTGCGCTCCATTACCTAAACTGTTCTACTGATCATGATAATAACCCAAGAAAAATGATTCATGGCAGATCATAAGTTCGTCAAACCCAAACATTTTAACTGCAACCTTGTGGTTATCGGCGCGGGTTCCGCGGGACTGGTCAGCGCCTATATCGCAGCCGCGGTCAAAGCCAAGGTAACGCTCATCGAAAAAAACAAAATGGGAGGCGATTGCCTGAATACCGGCTGCGTACCTTCCAAGGCCCTGTTACGCTCTGCAAAATTTCTATCGCATGTAAAACGCGCCAAGGAATTCGGGTTTAAATCTGCCAATGCCGAATTCGATTTCGCCGACATCATGCAACGGGTGCAGCGGGTCATCAAGACCATAGAACCGCATGATTCCGTTGCACGCTATACCAAACTGGGGGTCGAGTGCATTACTGGTGAAGCGCGCATTACCTCACCCTGGTCTGTCGAGGTCAACGGCCAGGCCCTGACAACCCGCAGTATCATTATCGCTGCCGGCGCCCGGCCCTTTGTGCCACCGATACCGGGTATCGACGAGGTGGGTTACTACACCTCCGATAATATCTGGGACCTACGTGAACTGCCGAAACGCCTGGTAATTCTCGGAGGCGGGCCGATTGGTTGCGAACTGGCGCAGGCGTTTGCGCGGTTTGGCAGTGAAGTCAGTCAGGTTGAAATGCTGCCCCGGATCATGTCACGCGAAGACGCTGATATCTCCGAGATGGTAACGCAGCGCTTTCACAGCGAAGGGATCAATGTACTCACTGATCACAAGGCCAAACAGTTCATCAAAGAAAATGGCCGCAAGATCATGATTTGTGAACACCAGGGCAAGGATGTCCATATCGAGTTCGACGAAGTGCTGGTAGCGGTTGGTCGCAAGGCGAATACGGAGGGTTATGGACTGCAGGAAATCGGCGTAGCGATAAGTCAACGTGGCACGATTGCGACCAATCGCTACCTACAAACCAACTACCCCAGCATCTATGCCTGTGGCGATGTCGCAGGGCCCTATCAGTTCACACATACCGCAGCACATCAGGCCTGGTATTGTGCAGTCAATGCACTGTTCGGGGTTAAAAAATTCAAGGCCGATTATTCTGTGATCCCCTGGGCCACCTTCACCGAACCCGAGGTGGCACGTGTCGGCCTCAACGAGCTGGAGGCCAAAGAGCAGGGCGTTGATTACGAAGTTACTACCTACGGCATCGACGACCTGGACCGCGCCATTGCAGAAGAAGAAGCCCATGGCCTGGTCAAGATACTGACTCAGCCAGGCAAGGACAGGATACTGGGCGCCACTATCGTCGGCGAACATGCGGGCGATTTGATTGCCGAATATGTAGCTGCGATGCGCCACAACCTTGGGCTGAACAAGCTACTCGGCACCATACATATATATCCTACGCTGGCCGAAGCCAATAAATTCGCTGCCGGTGCCTGGAAAAAGGCGCATGCACCGGAAAGCTTGCTACGCTGGGTGGAACGCTTTCACGACTGGCGCCGCGGATAATTTATGCTGCATCTCCAATTATTTACAGCACATAGTGAACACAATAATAATTTCCAATACGGGGGAGGAATACAGCTATGTTCGCACCGGCATCAGCGATTTATTTCTGGGGATTTCTGGGCATATACGGCATCGTCATGTATGTCATCTCACCAAAGGCACATACGATAAGCGGATTCTTTGAGGGTACCGACGAACAGGGCCACGCCGCATCCACATGGTCATTAACCGCCAGCATCTTTATCAGCTGGATCTTCGCCAAATCGGTGACCAATGCCGCCAACCTCGGCGCAAGTTACGGCATCGTCGGCGGCCTCGCCTATGCGGCCTACTGGCTCTCGATACCAGTTGCCGGCATCGTGATCTACCGCTTGCGAACACATTACGGTGCCAAAGGCCTAGTGTCATTCCTGATCGGCAAATATGGCCGCCTGGCTGCACTGGCATTCGCTTTAGCGATTCTGGTACGGCTGTATAACGAGATCTGGAGCAATACCGCGGTGATCGGTGGATACTTTGGCCAGCCCGGCGAGGCGCCTTTCATTATTGCCGCATTCTGTTTCACGGCTGTGACATTGCTATACAGCATCAAGGGTGGTCTACGCAGCTCAATCTTTACCGACGTGATCCAGGCGGTTATCTTTGTGTTTTTTCTCGCCCTGGTACTGTTTATTATTCTCCCCAAACACGGCGCAGCTGCATTGCTGACGTCCGGTGAATTCAGGCTCAATGCCGGCGTGGATCTTTTGCTGGTCGCGCTACTGCAAATCTTCAGTTACCCCTTCCATGACCCGGTATTGACTGACCGCGGTTTTATCACCGAAGAAAAAGCGATGTTACGATCCTTCATCGTCGCCGGCATCCTCGGTTTTTTCTGCATTCTGGCATTCAGCCTGGTCGGTGTGCACGCCTATATTGAGGGCATTGCGGCCGCAGGCAATGCGCCTGCTGCGGTAGCGCGCGCCTTTGGTGTGACGGCATTGTTTGTGATGACCGTGATCATGATGACGTCGGCAGGATCTACATTGGACTCCACCTTCAGCTCGCTGGCTAAAACGATTGCGCAAGATGTCCCGTTGCTCGCCAGGATGACACCGCATTTCAACCCTGTGCGCGTTGGCATCCTGGTGATGCTGGTGTTCGCTATTCTGGGCAACCTGCCGATGGTTGCCGGCACCGACATCCTCAAGGCTACCACCGTCAGCGGCACCATGGTAATGGGTCTGGCACCGGTTTTTCTGTTGCAACGCTGGGCACAGTACTCGCCCTGGAGTTTCCATTTAAGTTTCTGGCCGGGATTCGCACTCGGCATACTGTTGGCCACTGGCCATATCCCGCCAGCCTGGGCTATCGGCGAAGGCAAATACGCGTTACTCCTGGGCACCAATCTCTACGGACTGTGCATCTGTACCGCAGGTTTCATGCTACCGCTGATACTCTCGCACCGAACTCGTCAAAGCTGAACATACCGGACCCCGGTAAGGTAAATGTAGCCCCTTGCGGAAGCGTCGCAAGGCAGATAGCCTAGGGTGCCGGATCGTTAGGGAGCATTGACGATGCTCGGTACACCAATAAGAATAGCTGGCCTATGATTTGCGCCCGGACGCAAAGGAAACGTCGAATATGTTGTTAACAACATGCCCATCACGCCGGGCTTATCACTCGATAGTGCATTTCGCCTACGGCCTGATGCTGCTTGCAGCGCCCGCAATCGAGGCCGCACCACCTGGACCTCCGCCCGCACCCGTCATTGTCACCGATGCCGTTGAACGTGAAATGGCGCCCTTTGCATGGTTTGCGGGCACGATCATCAGCCGCAACGATGCGCGCCTGTCTGCCGAAGCCGATGGCCGACTGCTGTGGGTTGCCGAGGTCGGTGATATCGTAACCAAAGGGGATGTGGTTGTACGCATCGACGATACTCTGATACGTCAAGATCTAAGCGCACAGCAAGCCGCTGTTGCGCGCGAACGTGCGCGCCTGGCTTACCTCAATCAGGAGGTGAAACGCCTACAAAAGTTGGTACGCCAGAACAGCGCCTCGCAGAGTACTCTCGATGAGAACATATCCAATCAGGCTGTCACACGTAACGAGCTTAAGGCGGCGCAAGCGCGCGTAGAACAGACCCAGGAACACCTAAACCGCTCTCAAATACGTGCACCGTTCACTGGCGTTATCACGGAGCGCAGCCTGCAGGCTGGTGAATGGGCCAATAGTGGTGACAGTGTCGTGCGTATCGTCGATACCGGCTCGATGGAAGTGCAAACCCGAGTGCCGGTGGACTCATTATCCTTTATCAAACCAGGAAACGTACTGAACCTGAAGTTAGCCAATGGCCGTCAGGGAAAGGCTGCGGTACGCACCATCGTCCCTGTTGGTGACGACCAGTCGCGTTTATATGAATTACGTCTAACACTTGTCGAAAATGGCTGGCTGGCTGGGCAAACAGTACAGGTGGCCGTACCGACTGCTGCAACACGCAAGGTCATTGCGGTGCCGCGTGATGCACTGGTGTTACGGCGCGACGGGGCGCGGGTATTTCGTATCAAGGATGACAATACAGCCGATCCGGTAGGTGTCGAGACTGGTGTTGCTGTTGGCGACTACATCGAGGTCCAGGGCGGCATCAAATCCGGTGACAGGGTCGTAATCCGTGGCGGTGAACGCCTGCAACCCGGCCAGATAGTACAACCGAATTCCAGCCTTATGGCACAATGATCTTTACTCGCCTCGCACTAAGCAATCCTGTCGCCACACTGGTGGCGGTACTGCTCGCCGCCCTATTCGGTATCATCAGCCTGGACCGCCTGCCCATACAACTAACGCCGGAGGTTGAGGTCCCCGAGATCACTATCAACACCACCTGGCGCGCCGCGGCACCTGAAGAAGTCGAGGCCGAGATTATCGAGCCGCAGGAAGATGTACTGCGCGGCTTGCCGGGCATGACCGAGATGCTCTCTACTGCAAGCCGCGGTTCGGCAAGCATCACTGTTAAATTTGCGATCGGCACTGAGCTGCAACGCGGCCTGATCGAAGTCCTCAACCGCCTAAATCGTGTCCCGCGTTACCCTGACGACGCCGATGAGCCGACACTGAGCACGGTCGGCGGTAACAGTCAGCCCATTGCCTGGTTCATTATCAAACCCGATACCGGCAATGAGCGCGACATCGCCAGCTATCAGGATTATGTCGAAGAAGTCATCCAAACCCGCTTCGAGCGGGTACCCGGCGTCGCCCGCTCGGAAGTGTATGGCGGACGCAAACGCGAAATCCGTATCACCTTCGATCCCTACAAAGCGGCCAATGTCGGCATGCAACTGCCTGTCGCTGCCGCGCTTGCTGGCGGTAATGAGGATATCTCCGGTGGGTTTATCGACGTCGGCAAGCGCCGCTACACCCTGCGGTTTACCGGCGCCTTCAACGCACAGCAGCTCGGCGAAATGGTACTCGACTGGCGTGACGGCAGACCAATACTGTTACGCGACATCGCCGACATCGATGTCCGCCTGCAGGATAAACAGGCCTTTGTCATCACACAGGGCAGCGGCGCCATTGCCGTGAATGCCCAGCGTGAGATTGGCGTCAATGTCCTGGATGTTATGAACGGCTTGCAGGATGCGGTGGTTGAGCTACGCGAAGGCCCACTGGCCCATGCTAATCTCACCATAGAACAGGTCTACGATGAAACCATTTATATCTATCGTTCCATCAAAAT
Organism: uncultured Gammaproteobacteria bacterium; assembly: GCA_947258875.1. Taxonomy (GTDB): domain Bacteria; phylum Pseudomonadota; class Gammaproteobacteria; order CAMYKB01; family CAMYKB01; genus CAMYKB01. Next base: position 179,718 of record CAMYKB010000001.1, read on the forward strand.
GCTGCGCAATAATCTGGGACTCGGAATCCTGCTCGCCATCGGGGTGTTGTGGTGGTTCCTGCGCCGCCTGCGCGCCACCCTGATCGTAGCGGCCGCCATTCCTATTTCGATTCTGGCAACGTTTATTATTCTTGGTAGCGCCGAACGTACAGTAAATGTCATCTCGCTTGCCGGCCTCGCCTTCGCAACCGGTATGGTACTCGACGCTGCCATTGTGGTTCTGGAAAATATCGTACGCCTGCATGAGCGCGGCGAAACCAACGAGCAGGCATCACTGCATGGCGCAACCCAGGTGTGGGGTGCCTTGTTGGCCTCGACCGCCACTACGGTCGCCATCTTTTTACCAGTAGTGTTTCTCGAAGACGAAGCTGGTCAGCTGTTTGCAGATCTCGCACTCACTATTGCGAGTGCCGTTATTTTCTCATTGATCGTGGCGCTAACGGTCATACCAACAGCCGCCATGATAGGCACTAAAAATCTTGACCTGCATGATCCGCACCACGCGTGGTGGGAGAGGCTCACCACAGGAATAATGGGAATAACAAACACCGCCTCGCGCCGCAGCATGTGGATAGTCATTCTACTTACGATACCTCTGTTACTCATCTGGGCGTTCGCACCCAAGGCAGACTATTTACCCGAAGGTAACCGCAACCTCGTGTTCGCCTTCATCGTTCCACCTCCCGGCGTCAACATCGATAATATCCAAGAGGAAATGGGTACGGTCATCGCCGAGCGTATTGCACCCAACCTGGCTGGCGAAGCACAGCCCGCGATCAAAGAGTATTTCTTCGTCGCCTTCCCGGGTGGCGTATTTATGGGCGCACGTGCTCAGGACGACAACCGGGCCGCCGAACTCGTACCGCTTATCCAAACCGCTGTGGGTGGCTTTCCGGATACGATTGCATTTGCCTTTCGCGCGTCTTTGTTTGGCGGCTTCGGTGAAGGCCGTAATATCGACATGAACATCCAGGGCCGCAACATCGAAGATATCATCAAGGCGGCACAGGTTGGCTTTGGCGTCACCAGCCAGGCGATACCGAACTCGTCTATACGACCCTTCCCAAACCTTGAGCTCGCCGAACCCGAGTTACGCCTGGTGCCCGATGAACGCCGCCTGCGCGAGGCCGGCTGGGACCGCGGGACCATGGCGCAGGTGGTACGTGCGCTGGGAGACGGACTGTTCGTAGGTGATTACTTCGATGGCCAGGACCGCCTCGACATCATCGCGCGCGTGCAGGACTGGTCGACCCCGGAAGACCTGGCTTCGATTCCGCTCGCCACACCGAATGCCGGCGTCTTACCCGTTGGCGAACTGGTCAGCATCCAACGTACCGCGGGCCCCGATCAAATTCGGCGCCTCGACCGGCGCCGCACTGTTACGTTGCAAATTACGCCGCCGGAAGGCATGCCACTGGAAGATGCAATTACCATGATCAAGGAAAAAGTCGAACCCGTGGTTTCGGGGTTACTGCCCGAAGATGGCGCTATTCGTTATAGCGGCACCGCCGACAAACTGGATACGGCACTTAAAAGCATGGGCGGCAGCTTTGTGCTTGCGATCGCTATCCTTTACTTACTCATAAGCGCATTGTTCCGCTCGTTCCTGGATAGCTTGATCGTATTATTGATACTGCCATTGGCGACTGTAGGCAGCGTCATCTCGTTGCGGCTGGTTAACCTGGTCACCTTCCAACCGATGGACCTGCTGACCATGATTGGTTTTATTATCCTGTTGGGACTCGTCGTTAATAATGCGATTTTGTTAGTCCACCAGACACGCGCCGCGGAACGTGCAGGACTGGCACGCCGCGATGCCGTTGAGCAAGCCGTACACCTGCGTTTACGTCCCATCCTGATGACTACACTCACCAGCATCTTTGGTATGTTGCCCTTGCTACTGATACCCGGCGCCGGTACTGAACTCTACCGTGGCCTGGCGGGCGTTATAATTGGAGGCATGGCCGTTAGCACGGCCTTTACGTTAATCCTGTTGCCCAGCCTGCTACGTGTTGGCGAAGGTAAACATCAAGCCGTATAAAGTTAAGAAACCCCTGAGAAGTGATAAAAGACTTCTCAGGGATCCCAAGCCAGGCCATCATAAATACAAATGGCTCCAGTATCCCGGTACCTTTCCGTTTATTAGAATAGACAGCCATCCCTGGCCATAGCGAATCCCAGACTACAGAAGCACCATTTAAAATCCACTTACTTAATCGGAGTTGTCTTCAACGATAATGGTGTTAACGGCTTTGCCACCATTGCTTAATTTTACTTTTACGGTATAAATACCTTCCTTCGATCCCACCTGTACTGGCACATTCAGGATACTGCCATTACCGCTCAACGCTGGCGTCGCTCCCGAACTGGGAAGAATTGCACCGCGGCTTTTACCATGTGGTCCCGACATCATAATGATACCGATATTGACACCATTTTCCTGGAGATGCGCAATGTGCGGGCGTTTTGCGTCAACCACATAGTCCACATCGGCAATGCCATCCTGCGGAATGAATAAATCGCCCGACACTTCAACTGCTTCGAACAACAGGAAACGCGGCGCATAAGGAGCACCCGCGGAGAAGGGTACGGCCTTGATTGTCCTGGTAAGCGCTGTATTCGGCTCCACCCGTTGGAATACAGTCGACTCAACCAACTCAGCCGTTGTGGTAGCAGGACTGCCTTGCCCACCAGTCGTCAGCCCTGCGTTGGTAATATGCACTTGCCGTCCGACGGAAGCCTCGAACACCACATCACCAAATCCTGATTCAACAACCTCATCCTCGGCATCATAGATGCGGACTTCGATTGTACCCACTTCGCCCGCATCCCCATTGTAAAACGGCGCGGGCCCGCCTGAATTGGGACGCGGCCGGATATGCACAACCTTAAAACCAACCTCCTCGGCCCGTTCCTGCTCCAGCCCATCCTCATCATCACCACCGCTTGGTGTGATCGTGATTACACGATCACCATCATCCGACAAGCTCCAGTTGCCGTGCTGCACTCCACTACCCGCGGCAGCCACAATTGGATTTTGCGGCGCAATTGTCATGATCACGTTGGCATTAGCCAAAAGCGCAGCAACCTCGGGATTGCGGGTATAGGCACCACCCAGTTCCACCTCCATCCGGCCACCTGCAGGAATCTGATGACCGAATGCCGCTGCATCCAGGCCTGGGGTGAAAAGGATATTAATTTCCGTTGGCTGATTTGCGACCAGACCGTTACTCACTACTGGCGCACTGACCACCGCTGCAATGATATTGTCACCCGGCTTGCCACATTTTTTTTGTGACTTAGCCGCGAATGCAGCTGTCGACATGAAAGCGCCGATAACCAAGGCGCTGGCACAAAATATAAGTGTTTTCTTATTCATTCGAAGTTCTCCGTTGTAGTTTTAACTTATCAATGGAGGGGCTCCAGCTAAACCTCAGATTTATATCAGAAAATACAAATAACTGACTGAATACTCTGAACAAATACCTATCAGCAATCACCTATCAGCAATCACCTACCCTGATGGTTTACCTGTCCGACAAGATCCAGAAAGACAACCCCAGTAAACGATACGAGGTCAACCTGATTTTAGTTGCGGATAAAGGTGATTAATCTACTCCCGGCTACTTAAGGAGCAGTAGTTCGCTAGGACTTACTAACATGAAAGAACAAACGGTGATATCAGATTCCCATTGCCTAAGCTTTAAGTCATTAACCCTTTAAGCACCAGATCACCAAAGCTGACAACACCCACTACCGCGCCATTTTCGATTACCGGCGCCTGAGTGATTTCAAAAGCATCAAACAATCTTGCGCAATAACGTATATTCATTTGCGGGTCGATAGTGAAAACCGGTTTTGCCATGATCTCATAAACATTAACACGTTCCGGCGCACGATTTTTCGCAAGCACCTTGCGCGCGATGTCAGAAACCAGCAACATTCCATACTCGTCATCTTCGTGTCGCTTTTCGACAATGAGGCACTTGCCTTCTACACGTCTGATCTTTTCCAGCGCCTCATGAATCGTCGCTGCACCATCGATTCTCCCGATGTCCGTCTTCATCACTTCGCGGACCCGGACTAGTTTCTTGTCTCTCATATCTCATCCTCCACTACGGACATCAGCGATTTAACCTGACGCCCCACGCCAACAGCATCTTCCACATCGATCTGAAATGCGATACCTGTCCCCGGTTGCTCATCCAGCCCGCCCACCTCGGCTATCTTCTCCAGAATCTTGCGGCACAGATGCTCTTCAACCAGGAACATCAGCATATTACGCTGCGTCTCCAGAGAAAGCCCCATAAAGCTCTTGGGAATATCCAGGCCTTCACCGCGCGCCTGGCTGATAATTGTGGCGCCGGTCGCACCTTCATGCCGTGCCGCATCCAGAACCGCCTGGGTCATGTCGTCCTCGATCAGGACAATAATAAGTTTAAAATGCATAACTAATCTCCTGCAGACATATGTTTACGCCGGGCGCGTTGAATTCTCCATTCAGCTAATTGCGCATATCCCATCACCGTGATCATTGGAAATAAACTAGCGAATGCGATCAAACCAAAACCATCTATCAACGGACTGCGGTCCGGGACTGTACTCGCCAGACCCCAGCCAAGCGCTGCCACCAGAGGTACCGTGACGGTTGAAGTGGTTACACCCCCAGAGTCATAGGCAAGGGCAATAATAATCCGGGGTGCAAATAAAGTCTGCACAACCACAAACAGGTATCCGGCGATAATATAATAATGCAGCGGCGTTCCGGTCACGATCCGAAACGTCCCCAGCGCTATACCAATTGCCACCCCAATACCTACAGCAACGCGTAAACCCCACACACCGATCGAACCACCGGATACCGAGTTTGCCTTCATGGCCACAGCAATCAGCGCCGGTTCTGCAATTGTTGTTGCAAAGCCGATTGTAGCAGCAAATAAATACACCCACTTATAGTCTGCCCAATTCAACGCCTCAGATGCGCTGGCAATACCACCTCGAATGAATTCGGGGTTTGTTAGCTGTTGTGCCATCAGTTCTCCAAGCGGGAACAGCGCCTCTTCCAACCCCACCAGAAATAATGTAAGACCGAGCAGCACATACACGAGCCCTGTTAACATCTTGCGCAAATTTGGGATACGCTGACGCAGCACAATTATCTGGAAACCAAAAATAACCGCAAAGATCGGCATGACATCACGCAATGTAAGCAGTGCCGTACTGATAAGCCGGGTTAGCAGTTCCATCAAACAAGCATCCCGTAGGCCATTACGAAAATCATTGGCGTAAGGGAAGCAAATGCGATCAGCCCGAAGCCATCGATCATGGGGTTGCGCCCCTTAATACTAGAGGCCAGCCCCACGCCCAGCGCCGTAACCAACGGAACCGTTATGGTTGAAGTGGTTACACCCCCGGAATCATAAGCGATGCCGATGATTTCCTCAGGTGCGAATATCGTCATAATGACCACACCGCAATAGCCTGCGATGATCAAATACTGAATCGGCCAGCCTTTGAGAATGCGATACACGCCTACCACAATGGCAAAACCAACCGACACTGCTACGGTTAGCCGCAAACCCAGCGCATATGAGGATTGCGCATCGGCAGTACTGTCAATTACACCGGCCTGCGCGGCAATCATGGCCGCCTTGCCCGCTACAGCTATCAGTGCAGGCTCGGCAACCGTGGTACCAAACCCAAGCGCGAACGCGAACAACAGCAGCCATGTTAAGCTACCCTTGCGTGCAAAAGCATAAGCCATCGATTCGCCGATGGGGAATAAACCCATTTCTAGACCACGGATAAACAGGGAAAGCCCGATCGCTACCAGTAGCGCTCCTGCCAGAATATTTCCAATATTGGGAATAGGTTGACGAATAACGACCAGCTGAAAAAAACCGATAACAACTATAATAGGAACAAGATCACGAAAGCTGCCAAACAAGGACGCAACATAACGAATCAATTTCGAACTCACGGTTAGCAGTGCCCTTATACAATGTCAGAATCGAATCGATGAAGACAGTCGATATGGAATAACGCCCGCCTCAGGGGCACATCTATCAAGGAAATCACGCGTATCATTACTCGCGGTCATAAATGCAATAATACAGGTTTTTACCCGGGCTGGCGCAATCGTGAATGCCATTTATGTAACCCATCGTTACCATATTATCAAATCAGGCGCATAAAAAAAGAGCACCAGCAAGGCGCTCTTCTCCTATCCCCTAAAGCTTCAGAAATAATCAGATAACGTAGCGTATTGCCATATTAGTAAATAACATCAATGCGAGTCTTACTGCCTTCAGGCATACCTGCGGCAGCCATTGCTTCATCAATTGCAGACACCATGACTTGTGATTCTTGCGAGCCCATTTGATAGGTATCCGCATTGCTGCCTTTGGGCAGGTAAATCACCATGTCATCGAATACCTGTTTGCGGACCAATTCACCTGACGCTGCCTTTTTCTTATAAAAGGTATCAACTGTCGCAAAATCGTCGCTGGAAACGAATGCAGCAGCTGTCTTTCCTCCACCCATGGGCATTGCGGTAAACACCTTGAGATCCTTATACATAGGGTAAGGAATATCATCCACTGAAACACTGTCACTGGCGTAATCCTGCATCTGCGCCTTCATGCTCTCCAGCTTACCTGCCATCTCTTTCCTTTGCTGCTCAATCATCATCTCGACATCTCCAGATGCTGGCGCAGCATCTGGACTGGCAGGTGATTGCTCCGCATTAACAACACTAGGTTCAACAGAAACCTGTTGTGTTTCACCATCCTTACCGCAAGCCGCAACCTGTACTGCGGCTAGTCCTGCAATAACAACCAAATAAGCACTTCTCATATCGATGCTCATGGATTCTCCTGATCAATAAATAAATGTTTATGAAGAACAAAAAGTTTCACTGGCAATGCAGCGGCGATTGTGGCGTTAGATACCCACAATTACCAGGGATTCGTTCACAAATGAATCTTATTTATCAGAAGACCGCATACGGCAATACGGCAAAAAAACACTCAATTTTGACACATTATTTACCCAGGTGCCTCAGCATAGTACCGGCATCGCTTACCTCGAACTGCCCAGGGGCCTCGACATCCAGCGTCTTTACCACCCCATCCTCCACCAGCATTGAGAAGCGCTGGCAACGCATTCCCATACCCCGCTCAGTCAGGTCCAGCTCCAACCCAAGTCGGGTCACGTATTCGGCGCTGCCATCTGCCATCATGCGTACCTTACCAGCAGCATTTTGCTCCCTGCCGACAAAAAGCAGAATGTCCCCGTTGTTGAAAAAAAACGCCCTGTTACCAGGGCGCTAAAAGCTCCATAAGAAAATCGATAAACTATTCCGGTTCTACCCATGCGTTCGTTGACGTAGATTCTGATTTCGAGTTCGTCCAAAGGAAGCCGTTCGTCCAGAGGTAACCGTTGGTCCAGAGGTAACCGTTGGTCCACAGGTAGCCGTTGGTCCAGAGGTAACCGTTCGTGCCAACGCTGCCGTCGGTCCAGAGATAGGAATTTGTCCACAGGTAACCGTTGGTCCACAGATAGCCGTTGGTCCAGAGGTAGCCCTCGGTT
>CAMYKB010000002.1 GCA_947258875.1 uncultured Gammaproteobacteria bacterium
AGTGGATTTCAGTAATGAGCGCGTGCTCCACGTGAGTATGGGGGCTCAGTCAAGTGCTGGTTATAGCCTGTCGCTCGCGAACGACGAGGTACTGGTGGTGCATGACATGGCACATCTACGCTTGCAATGGAACGAGCCTGCGGCGGGCATGATGACCGCGCAGGTCATGACTCAGCCTTGTTTGATCATCAAGTTAGCGAAAGGGGATTATGCGCGGCTGCAACTACTGGATCAGCAAGAAAACCTCCTGGCTGAGCTGTCAGTGGATTAATTAAATACTTGTCGCATCGTTATCGCGGCTGTTTGCCATCATGGCTTACGGTGTTGGTCCGCCCCGCCTGTTGCCGATACTGTCATCAATATCCTAAGCGCTCTGGCGTGCTGCTCTATACGGAACTACCCGTATAATATGATTTCGTGTAATATTTGCATTAGGATGGTTTTGTAATTAATTGATTCATATATATTTTCAAGGAGCAGTGCCATGCTGTTTCAAAGATTTTGCCCAGCTAATAATGGTTTCCACACCATGATGACGTTACAAAACAAGAGGCTTCGGGCATAATCCACGCTGATACAAGCAGTTATAACAATATAGTTACAAAATAAGTAACAACTACGAGGAATAACAGTGAGGATAGCACTACTCGAAGACGATCATGATCAGGCCAAGCTGGTCAGCCTGTGGTTGGATGAGGCCGGTCATCAGATAATTCATTTCGATTCGGGCCGCGAGGCGGTAAAGGGGGTAGTTAAGGAAAGCTTTGATCTGCTCATCCTGGATTGGATGGTCCCCGATATGAGTGGCCTTGAGGTACTCAAATGGGTGCGTGAGAACGTTGAATGGCATATCCCGGTGTTATTCGTTACCCAGCGAGACACAGAGGAGGATGTTGTCAGCGCCCTGGAAAGCGGAGCAGACGACTTCATGACTAAACCCGTCAAGCGTATGGAGTTGCTTGCACGCATCAACTCGATTGCGAGGCGTGTCGGCACCGTGGATGAGGCCAATACGCTGGTGGAGTTTCCACCATTTGTGATTGATCGCGCCATACGCGTGGTCAAATCTCATGATGAGGAGATTGAACTCACCCAGAAGGAATATGAGCTGACGCTGTTTCTGTTCCGTAATGCGGGCAGGGTATTGTCCAGGGGGCATATTCTGGAAACCGTCTGGGGTCGGAGTTCAGAAGTGAATACACGCACGGTTGATACCCACATCAGTCGTTTACGCCGCAAGTTGGGTATATCGCCCGAGAATGGCTGGAAGCTGACCTCGATTTACCAACATGGTTACCGGCTGGAGCGCACCCAGGCAACCGAACAAACACACTAACCGTTGCCGGTGGATGAATTGCAGTGCACGTTGTGATTTGAGTAGGAATAAGTGATTTAAGGATTACAAATGTCAAAGAAAGATACTCCGGCAAATATGGATGAAGCAGCAGCTGGCGGCAATGTCGAGCAAATCAGGGATATTCTGTTCGGCGGACAGATGCGTGAGTATGAACGCCGTTTTAAACAACTCGAAGAACGCCTCATTAACGAGAGTGAAAATCTCAGAGGTGAATCGGACAAACGCATTGCGGCGCTTGAGGCATTTGCCAAGAAGGAACTCAACAAACAAACCGAGGATCTCCAGCATGAGGGCAAACTGCGCGATGCTGCAATAAAGGATTTGAGTAAATCGCTAGAAAGCGTGAAGCTATCGCTTGAAGAGCGCATCACTACCATGCAGGAACGCGCCACCAGGGATTTGTCAGAGATTCGCGATCAACTGCATGCGCAGGCGAAAGAGTCGACTGAGCAAATACGCTTGATGCAGACAAATATGGCGCAATCGCTGGAGCAGGAAAGTAACACGCTGCAGGAAAGCAAGGTTGGGCGTGAAGATTTGGCTGATTTGCTGGCTGAAATGTCATTGCGGTTGAAAAGAGAATTTGACATGCCAGAGGACTAAGGGCCTCATGAGTATTTCATGAACGCTTTTTCTGAATCCAGGGTTGTCAAATTTCTGGCTGTTTACAGGCCATTTTTGCCCCCACGCTCATGTGCTACTAATTCTCGTAATTGCAGTTTATCAACTGCGATCAGTTCAGTGAGGTTGGTGGCGACACTATCTTTCCCGGTACTGATTCGGGGAGCACCGAACTGTCCTGTTGGTAGAGCCTCTTGAACGAAATAGATGAACTTAAAAGACTCCTCCTTGGGCAGGAGCTCGAATCAGTAAAAAAGCTTGAAGATCGTGTTGCCGATCCCGGGTTGCGTGCTCAGGATGTCGCTGAAATTCTCCCTGATTCCATTGCTTTAGGCGTTGAAAAAAATCCCCGCCTGATACGTGCCCTTGAGCAACCTGTCAGCGAATGTCTGAAACAATCTATTCGCAAGGACACCAAGATGTTTGCCGATGCCCTGTTTCCGGTGATGGGGCCTGCCATTCGTAAAGCGATAGCTGAAGCGCTGAAATCCTTCAGCGATGCCATTAACCAGGCCATGGATCTAACCTTCTCGGCAAAAGGCCTCCGCTGGCGCTGGGAGTCAATACGTACTGGTGTACCGTTTTCACAGGTCGTACTCAAGCATACGTTACTGTATCGGGTCGATCAGGCCTTTCTCATTCATCGTGAAACCGGTTTGTTGATCGATCATGCTGCACAGCCTGATGTCGCGCACAGTGACAACGATGCGGTATCGGGCATGTTTACGGCCATTCAGGATTTTGTGCGGGATTCTTTTTCAACGGGTGCGAATAGTGATCTTGATTCGGTTGATATCGGTGAACAGACCGTATGGCTGATACACGGCCCCTATGCGATGCTGGCCTGTGTTATCAGTGGTGTTGCGCCGCGGGAATTGCGGCAGCGTTTTAAGGAGGTCCTGGAGCATCTGCATCAGTTGTATGGCAGGCAGCTCGAGGAATTTGATGGCGATGCGCGTGAATTGACAGGGGTTGAGCACTCACTTGATGAATGTCTGACGTTGCAGCTTAAGCATGATGCAGCAGACGGGGCTTCAAGAAAGAAACCCTTTCCGGTGCTATGGGTGATTTTGGGAGTTATTGGATTGCTGTTGATTGCGTGGTGGCTGTTTGACTACCTGGAAATGCGGCGCTTTAACAATCTACGCGCCGAGATAGATGATGCTCCGGGCATTGTGTTAGTGAGGGCCGACAAACGAGGCGGTGAGTATGTTGTTAAGGGATTGCGTGATCCTTTAGCGTTGGACCCCAAGCAACTTGCTGCAGCGCACGGGTTTGAGGCTGAAGAAATTATGTTCGATATGGCGCCTTACCAGTCAGTCGACACAGCAATTATTCTGGAGCGGGCGCGGCGCTTGTTGTCTGTGCCGGATACGGTGAATCTGAGTCTGGACGATACGGTGCTAAAATTATCAGGCAGCGCCCCACTCGAATGGATTTCAAAATATGCCAATACGGTGCTGGCAATAGCCGGGATCGATGCGATTAATTTAGATGATGTCCAGCCTGACTCCAGTAATTTAGATGATGTCCAGCCTGACTCCAGTGCACGTAACGAACAGTTACTCAAGCAACTCGCGGCGCCAGGCACGATTAAAGTAGTAATTACGGGGAATAATGTCGAACTTGAAGGGCTTGCGTCTTTGGAGTGGATTCATGCAGCGTCCGCAAGCCTCAAAGCGGCAAACTGGGTGCAGGGGGTAGATGCGAAAAAACTGAAGCTGGCTGAGGCTGATGCGATATATGAACTCGCGCAGCGCATCGGAAACGTAAAAATTTATTTTAGTAACGGCAGTATTATGCAGGAAGATGCCAATCAAACTTTGCGTGACGTTGCTGAAGACATAAAAACATTATCTGAGATTGCGAGAAAAACAAACCTAAATCTAAAGATTAAATTAATCGGACATGCCGATTCTGTGGGCAACTCCATACTTAACACGAGGTTGCGGGAGCAGCGTGCCAGTGCCGTCCTGACCAGTCTGTTGTCGCAGCATCTTGATGCGGATTTATTTACACTCGTCGTTGGTGATGAGGTGCAACAAGTTCAACAAATCAATCCTCAATGGAGGCGTGTAGATTTTGAAGTCAATGTTGGTCGGCCGAATATACAGGCCTTGTTCGCAAAATGAGCGCTGTGCTCAGCAAAAAAGTCTGTCTTATCGGGGATTTCGCGGTAGGTAAAACCAGTCTGGTTGCGCGCTTTATTCATAATGTTTTTTCAGATAAATATCTTACTACTTTGGGTGTCAAGATCGACACCAAGACTGTCGAGCCTGAGACTGGCGTCAGTCTGAAGATGATAATATGGGATATCGCGGGCGCTGACAGGTTGAGTACCGCGGACCGGAATTATTTGCGTGGCGCCGATGCTTACCTACTGGTCGTGGATGGTACGCGGCGCGACACCTTGATTGCGGCGTTGGATCTCAAACAGGCAGTGGATCGTATGCTTGGTGATATACCTTTTGTTTTGTTGGTAAATAAAAGCGATCTTCAGAGTGATTGGGAAATCACTACACAAGATATCGATTTACTTAAAGATCGCAACTGGGCAGTACTGACATCCAGCGCCATGCAGGGTGATAACGTAGAACTGGCATTTACACTTCTGGCCGAGGAATTAACCAAACCATGACTCTCCCGTTTGAAATCGCGCGCAAGTTGCGCCAGCTGGCAACCGATCGTCTGAGGCCGTTGGTGTTGATTATTGATCGCAACATGAGATTGTCAGCCTGGTCCGGTGACGCGGAGTTCTACGGTTTCCCTGCCATTAATGTTGGTGACGACGCGCAACAGACTTTCGATTTTCTGACCGGTGTTGATTCTAAGGAGGCATTTGATTTGCCGTTTGTGGCTATGCCGAACGGCTTGTATGCGCACGTTGATATTATCCCGGGAGGACAATATTTGTATGCTGTGCTGATGGACAGCAGCGAGGAACATGCGCGCCAGCAAGAATTACAACAAAAGGCCAACGAGTTGGCACTGTTGCATTATACGCAAACAGCATTGATGAAAGAACTGGAAAAGGCTAAGCAGCTTGCTGACGAAGCGAGTGAAGCAAAAGGCCGTTTTATTGCCAGTATGTCGCATGAGTTTCGTGTGCCACTGACATCGTTGCTGGGTTATTGCAGCTTGCTGAGGGAGCGTTGGCAAGATCATCAGCAAGACTTGCAACATCTTGATGCGATCGATCGTGGTGCTAAGCACCTCATGGCGTTGATCAATAATGTGCTTGATCAGGCGCGTATCGAAATGGACGAAACGGTCATCACGCCCGAGTCTGCTGATTTGTTATTGATTGCTAATGATATACGGTCAGTATTCGAGCCAATCGCAGCACAGAAAAAGTTGGCTTTCAAGTTTGCTATATCAAATGAATTCGCAAGGCAAGTATTGGTCGATGATACGCGCCTGCGGCAGGTGCTGATCAATATTGTTGGCAACGCTTTCAAGTACACGCAGGAGGGCTCGGTTACGGTAGATATGCGCTGGCATGAGGGCCGTCTTCGTGTCGTAGTTACAGATACAGGGCCTGGTATCAGTTATCAACAGCAAGGGCACGTATTTAAAGCTTTTAAGAGGGCGGACCAGTCAGGACAAAGTGGAGCAGGTCTCGGACTCTCGATTAGTAAGCGATTGGTCGAGCTGATGGGCGGTGAATTGTCGCTGGTTTCAGAGCCTGGTGCTGGTTGTGCATTCATTTTTGATCTGCCTGCGCCTGAGGTGAACCATTCTGCTGATGAGGAGGCCGCGGCAGTCATTGTTAATGAAGGTAAGGTGGCCGGACAGGCGGGAGTGATACTACTAGCCGAAGATAACGACGATATTGTAGAACTCATAAGGTTATATCTCTCAGAAGCGGGCTATGAATTATTGGTCGCGCGTGACGGTGAGCAGGCGACTCAGCTGGCGCTTGAACATCAACCCGATTTGATCTTGATGGATATGAATATGCCGAAGGTGGATGGCTTTACTGCAACTCGTCAGTTACGCGATTCCGGTTTTGATAATCCCATTGTCGCTTTGACGGCTTCCCCCATGGACAGTGATCGTGCCCGCGCACGGCAGGCCGGGTGTACGGAATATGTGTTAAAACCCATTGAAATGGCACAGCTTGTCGCGCTAGCCGAGCGCCTGACAACTGCAAATGCCTGATGCTTTCTGATACAGCTCAATTCCGGCTTGAACAGCTGAAAGAGACATACCGTGCTTCGTTTGCTGAAAAGCGTCGGGATTTTATGGCGTGTTGGGAGGATGTCGAAACCACTTCCTGGAGTGAAGCGTCGCAGTCCAAGCTGATGCAGCTATCTCATCGCCTGGCGGGTTCTGCTGCGTCTTATGGGTATGATGCGCTTTCGAAGGAGTGTGCCGAGATTGAGGCTTTATTGAAAACATTGGAGCAGGGAAGTCCTGTAGCCAGCGATATTTGCCAAGCAATTTCCAAGCATTACAGCATCATCATCGCCTTTTTTGACGAGGAGCTAAACCTTGCTGATGCCATGCAGGGTCTTGCAGTAACTCAGGGTTTGCAACGTAAAAGTATCCGCTATAAGGAATCGCATATTCTGGTGATTGACCGTAGCACCGATGCAGCTGGCTCATTGGCTACCCTGCTGGAGAGCCGTGGTTATACCATAAGTGCATGCTCTGAGCATGAAGCAGCATTGTCTACAGCAGGCCGAATCAGGCCGGTCATTGTTATTATCGATATTATGTCGGGAGACGATACAGCGTCATCGTTTGCCATGGCAAGTGATATTGAGCAGCTACTGGGTTACAAGCCTGGCCTGGTTTTCACTGGTGCAGATGATGACTTTGAGTTACGCATGCAGGCTGCAAGGCAACAAGCAGACGCTTTTTTTACCAAGCCGGTGAATGTGCATGCAATGTCTTCAGCGCTGGATGTCTTGCTGGAATCATACGTTGGATGTCAGGGCCGCATCCTCATTGTGGAAGATGATGATGATCAGGCCGGTTATTATCGTTCATTGGTCACAGGTATGGGGGCAGTTGGCCGGGTTGTGAGTGAGCCGTCGACGTTGCTCGAGGTCACAATTGATTTCCAGCCCGAATTAATTCTCATGGATATCGATCTGCCGAATTATGACGGTTTTGAGTTGACGCGTATGTTGCGTAACCATGAGGGTTATTTCAACATACCGGTGGTGTTCTTGACGCACCTGGATGACCCGAACCTGCATCACAAAGCCCTGCAGCATGGTGCGGATGACTATCTGCTTAAGTCGGATGATGAAAATGTGCTCATTAATTCGTTGCTGGACCGCATCTCGCGATACCGACGGACCAAGAATATGGTTATGTTCGACTCCTTGACCGGTGCCCTCAATCGCGGAGCGTTCATCGAGCGCGTCAGCGAAGAGTATGCGGCGCTGAAACGGCGTGGTGAAAGTGCCAGCATGGCAATGGTTGATGTTGATCACTTTAAGGAGATTAACGATACCTATGGGCATGTTACGGGTGACGTTGTGTTACGGCGGATCGTTGATTTTTTCAGACTGCGTCTGCGGCGCTCCGATGTGATAGGCCGTTATGCCGGTGACGAGTTCATTATACTGTTGCCTGGAACCGGGATCGAGGCTGCCCGTAAGTTGCTTGACGATATTCGCGGTAACCTGGCTGAGCAGGAGGTTAAGGTCGACCACAGTTCTGTGCGCGTGTCATTGAGCATTGGTGTGGTAGCGGTGGATCCTCAGCAATCATTCAGTCTTGATGAAGTGGTTGCTGCAGCGGACAAGCGACTCTACACTGCAAAGATTAAGGGGCGTGATCAGGTTGTAATATAACGCGATGGTCTCGGCAGTATTTATCCGGGATTATTAATATGCTGGAACAGCCCTATTTGTGGATATTATAGAAATGCTTACCGGTATAAGGATTCACGAGCGTGCAAAAATAGCCTGAAATCCGGCCTTAACCCGGCGTTAACAATTGTTCACAGCGTTATTTTCCCACCGTGCTAACATTCATCTCGTATAGCAAATATCGTAAATTCGACTAGTATCTATTAACGTACGTCACTTAAAAAGAAAGGGAGAAAAGCCCATGAAATCTACTCTGAAGCTTGGAACTATGGCTTCTGTAGCGCTGTTGGCAGCAATGACCACTGCTTGTTCAACCAGTGATGATAGTGCCAGCGCTACCGCTACAGCCGGTTCCGACATAAATACCCAGTTATCTGATTTACAGAAGCGCGAAGCAGCATTGAGGGCGCGTGAAAGCGATCTCGCCAACCAGGAGCGTATGCTCAGGCAGCAGGCGCAAAGCGCATCTTCTTCTTCAACCATGGCCGCAGCTGGTGATCCAAGCCAGGCGAGTGTTATGCACGTGCATTTACACCACCTAAGTACGGTACTGATACACAGCAGATCGTGAAACGTGAAGCGGGTGAGCGTATCCAGATTATTCCTGCCAAGTATGGCAAGGCTACCGAGCAGGTGCTGGTTCAGGAGGCTTCCGAAAAGCTGCAAGTGATCCCGGCAACCTACAAGACGGTTACGGAACAGGTTCTGGTGACCCCTGCAAAACAGGTCATCAAGCAGGTGCCGCCTGTCTATGAGACTGTCACCGAGAAAGTTCTCGACAAGCCTGCTCATACCACCTGGAAGAAGGGTACGGGCCCAATCCAGAAAATCGATTCCGGTACTGGTGAAATCATGTGCCTGGTCGAAGTGCCCGCTACTTACAAAACCATTACCAAGCGGATCCTGAAACAGCCGGCAAGCACGCAAACTGTGGAAATTCCTGCAGTCTACAAAACCGTGAAACGCCGTGTTGTTGATCGTCCTGCAACCACCACTTCGGTGCCGGTTCCTGCTGTTTACAAGACGGTAACTGTCACCAAGATGCTGGAACCTGCACAGGAAAAACGTATTCCGATTCCTGCTGAATACGGTACGGTAACCAGCCGCAAGCTGATCTCCGACGGCAAGATGGAATGGCGCCAGATCCTGTGTGACACCAACATGACTCGCAGCAGAATCACCCAGATTCAGTCCGCACTCAAGACCAAGGGTTATAACCCGGGTGCTATCGATGGCGTGATTGGTAGTCAGACTATGCAAGCCGTCAATGCCTTCCAGCGTGACAACAAGCTACCTGTTGACAAGTACCTGAACATCGCTACCGTTCAAGCCTTGGGTGTCAGCACGCGCTAATATAGTGCCTGGATAGCTATTGTAGTAATGTAGTTGTATCAAAGAGGGTCACTTAGGTGACCCTCTTTTTTTTTGGCATTGTGGTGTAATATGAACGGAATGTGCCGACTATGCCTTTAATCAGGCTTCTGACATAATATTGGCAAGGGATAACAGGCGGTAACTTTAAAAAATGCGACTTCAAATTGTTTCAGATCTACACCTGGAATTTGGTCCACTGCAGTTGTCAGTCGACGACACAGACGTGCTTATCGCCGCAGGTGATATCGGATTAGGACAGGATGGCCTCGAATGGCTGTTCAAATACAAGCGCCCTGTGATTTACGTCGCCGGTAATCACGAGTACTGGGGACAGGATCTTGATTATCTTCCGGCAGCCCTCAAGGCAAAATCTTTGGGTAGTCGTGTCCATTATCTGGAAAATCGTACTGTTGAAATTGATGGCACCCGGTTTATCGGTTGTACTCTTTGGACCAGCATGCACAATCGGGATCAGGGAGTCATCAGTGAGATCAGCAGATCGATGAATGATTTCCGTTATATTTCAAAGTCTTTGCGCCCCGCCAGGCCACATGACCTTGTGGCGATACACTACGATTCGCGCGCGTGGCTGGAAAAGCAGTTGGCCAAGCCATATGACGGCAAAACAGTTGTGGTGACGCATCATGCCCCGCAGATGAAAAGCTGGTTTGAGGGACGCGATGAATCGATTCAATATGCGTATTGCAATGACCTATCCAGTGTCATGCAGAAGTACGATATTGACTTGTGGGTGCATGGGCACGTACATAAAGCCTCGGATTATGAGGCGCATGGCGTACATGTAGTCTGTAATCCAAGAGGTTATTACAAACATAAACTGGTTAAGGACTTCGATTCAGAGATGATCGTAACCGTATAGGTCCCGGCTATGTCCACACCAAGCTTGTATAAAATCACCTTCCTGAACCAGGGTAACCTTTATGAGGTTTTTGCGCGTAAGGTTTATCAGGCCGATTTGTACGGATTTGTCACCATAGAAGAGTTGGTCTTCGATGAGCGTAATTCAGTGGTCGTAGATCCATCCGAGGAGCGTCTCAAAGGCGAATTTGAGGGTGTCAAACGTAGCTATGTACCTATGCATGCTATTGTACGTATCGATGAAGTCGAGCAGCAAGGCAAGTCTAAAATTACTGAGATCGATAGCAAGGTCATGCCATTCCCGTCCAGTATCTATACACCGAACGGTAGCCCTGGTAAAACTGAGTAAAGACAGAGTTTACATCCCGGGCCTGTCTGGGTTAGGCTGCGCGCCTTGTTGGAAGCCTGAATCCTAACAGCAATGTTTGTACGGTTTTCGGAGAGGTGGCCGAGTGGTTGAAGGCGCACGCCTGGAAAGTGTGTATACGGTAACCCCGTATCGAGGGTTCGAATCCCTCTCTCTCCGCCATATTATTAACAATAATTACCTTAAAATTAGACCAGTAAGCTATTGATTACTGGCATTCTTTCAATGGTGACCTGCATCGGTCCCCTCGCGACGACGAGCTGTAAACCCCGCCAGGCCCGGAAGGGAGCAACGGTAGCAGTGAAATCGGGTGCCGGGGTGCGGCTGGTGTGGGTTGCCACCAAATTGTATAGTGCACAGATCATAATGTTCACTGCTGTACAATAAATCACCACATGAGCTACCAGGTCCTGGCGCGCAAATGGCGGCCACGCAATTTCGAACAAATGGTCGGGCAGACGCACGTATTGCGTGGCTTGATAAATGCACTCGATCAGGATCGTCTGCACCATGCCTATCTGTTTACAGGTACCCGGGGTGTGGGCAAGACGACGCTGGCGCGTATTCTCGCCAAATGCCTGAACTGTGAGACGGGTGTCAGTGCAAAGCCCTGTGGTGAGTGCAGCGCCTGCCAGGAGATTGATGAGGGCCGTTTTATCGACCTGATAGAGGTAGATGCGGCTTCCCGGACCAAGGTAGAGGATACCCGCGAGCTGCTGGACAACGTGCAGTACGCACCCACCCGTGGGCGTTACAAAGTTTACCTGGTCGATGAGGTGCACATGCTCTCAGGGCATAGTTTTAATGCCTTGCTGAAGACTCTCGAAGAACCGCCGCCGCATGTGAAATTTTTGCTGGCAACCACCGACCCGCAGAAGCTACCGATAACGATTTTATCGCGTTGCTTGCAATTTAACCTCAAACGCATGTCATTACAGATGATCGCCGGTCACTTACAGGAGATTCTGCAAAAGGAACAGATCCCTGCTGAAGAAAGTGCTTTGGCGGAGTTGGCACGGGCGGCTGATGGCAGTATGCGTGATGCCTTGAGCCTGCTGGATCAGGCCATCGCATTTGGCGATGGCGAAGTCAGGGCGACAGAGGTCGGTGACATGCTGGGCTCAGTGCCACGAGAGCATCTGTATGCATTGCTGTCGTCTCTGGTTAGTGCTGATGCCGCTGGTGTGATGCAGTCAGTGGCGCGGTTGGCGGAGCAGGCCGTCGATTTTGAAGGTGTTTTGGCTGATATCATCTCTCTTCTGCATCGGGTTGCGCTCGCGCAGACTATGCCGCAGACAGCGGACAGCTCAAATGAAGACCCTAATTTGATCAAACAGCTGGCTGGCCAGCTCACGCCTGAGGCGGTGCAGCTGTATTACCAGGTCGCGCTGATCGGGCGCAGGGATCTGCCGCTGGCGCCCGATACAAAAAGCGGTTTTGAGATGGTTCTGCTAAGAATGCTGAGTTTCCAGGTGTTGGAGCAGCCCTCACAAAAACCTGTTCCGGTTAGTGGCGGTGCTGCCTCAGTTGGCCAGCAAGCTGGCCGCAGGGATGTTGAAAAACAACAACCCCAAGTGTCAGTACAGAACACGGCAGCAAAAGATGTGGACACCGTGCCTGCCATTGTCGACGAGTGCGCGGCAGTGAATATATCTGCTACAGACTGGCCGCAGTTGGTTAAAAATCTGGATTTAAAGGGTGTTGCATTGGCGTTAGCGAATAATTGCAGTTTTCGGTCCTATGAAGAAGGGGTGCTCAGCCTGGTGCTCGATAAACAGCATGAGCAGATGCGTACCCGAAATGCTGAGCAGAAGCTTGAAAAGGCATTTTCAGAATATACTGGTGCGTCGGTTAGTTTGCGTATGGAGATCGCAACCCACCAGGCTGAAACGCCTTACCAGGTTGCAGATCGTACTCAAGATGAGCGCCAGCGGGCGGCTGAGCAGGCGATAGAATCTGATGACATGGTGCAGGCCCTTAAGGATTCCTTTGGGGCTAAGATAGTACCTGGTTCGATTAAACCCATTTGATTAGAGGTAGCAGATAATGAAAGGTGGATTAGGCAACCTGATGAAGCAAGCGCAGAAGATGCAGGAAGATATGCAGAAGGCGCAACAGGAACTCGCGACACTGGAAGTCACCGGCCAATCCGGTGGCGGTTTGGTGTCGGTAGTGATGACCGGCAAACATGAGGTCAAGCGTGTTGCAGTGGATGATAGCCTGGTTGGTGATGACAAGGATATGCTGGAAGACCTGATCACTGCAGCGATCAACGATGCGGTACATAAAATAGAGCAACAGACCAAAGACCGGTTTTCCGGAATGACTGCGGGTATGAATTTGCCTGGTGGCATGAAGCTGCCGTTTTAGGTTGTGATGTCAGGGGTCTCGCTGCTCGAGCAATTGATCGATGCGCTCAGGTGTTTGCCTGGCGTAGGCAACAAGACGGCACAGCGCATGGCCTTTCAGCTGCTCGAACGTAATCGTGACAAGGCCTTGGTATTGTCGGATTGCTTACGTGATGCAGTTGCCAACATAGGTCATTGTAAGCGTTGTCGGACACTGACTGAACTTGATGTTTGCCGCATATGCAGTAGCGCTAGTCGTCATCAGGAACAACTTTGTGTTGTTGAGAGCCCGGCCGATGTTATGGCAATTGAAAGCAATACGGAATACCGTGGGTTGTACTATGTCCTCATGGGTCGGTTGTCACCACTCGATGGTATTGGCCCGGAGGAACTGGGACTGGAAAAACTGGAGGCGCGTCTGGATCAGGAAGAGGTGGAGGAAGTGATCCTGGCTACTAATTCTACGGTGGAAGGTGAAGTCACAGCGCATGTTATCGGTGAGATGGCGCGTAAGCGAGGCATCAAGAGCACGCGATTGGCGCAGGGTGTGCCGGTCGGTGGCGAACTGGAATATCTCGACAGTTCTACACTTGCGCATGCGCTAGCAGGCCGTCGCGATTATTAAAGTTATTAAGAACTGTTGTGGGGGCGAAGATGAGTGATTGCCTGTTCTGCAAAATTATTAATGGTGAAATACCTGGCGAAATTGTATATCAAGATGACGATGTGCTTGCGTTTCGTGATATCAATCCGCAAGCACCGCTGCACGTGCTGGTAATTCCGCGTAAGCATATCCCAACAATTAACGATCTGGATTCAGGGGATGCCGAACTGGTCGGTAAGATGTATCTCGCAGCAAAAAAGATCGCTGCTGAAGAGGGTGTCGCCGAAGCAGGTTATCGTGCGTTGATGAACTGTAATGCTGGTGCAGGACAGACGGTGTTTCATATACATCTGCATGTCCTGGGTGGCCGCAGTCTGGGCTGGCCTCCAGGGTAGTTTTAGAAATCCGTGGGGCTTCCCGATACAAGTTACCCAATTATTGTCTGAATGATGTGCTGATAGCTTCGCAGACGCCGCTGGCTGATGTGCCCTTCATCGGCTGCAGCCTTGATGGCGCAACCGGGCTCGTGCAGGTGCGTACAGTTATGAAATCGACAATGATCCAGCAAGGGCATAAATTCAATAAAACCCTGTGCGATGGCCGGTTGTGATGACTCGCTGAGTTTGAAGTCGCGCACCCCTGGTGAGTCAATGAGTTCGCCACCGCTGGGTAAATGATACAAGGTGGTATTTGTCGTGGTGTGTTGGCCTTCTCCGCTGGCCGCCGAGACTTCTTGAACCCTGATCTCCAGATCCGGGAGCAGTACGTTTATCAGTGACGACTTGCCGACGCCTGACTGCCCAACCAGAATACTGGTTTTACCAGATAAATTCTCTTTGAAATCACTGAGGCCGTCGCCTGTCTTTGTGCTGGTGAAGATCACCGTATAGCCGATGTGCTGATAGTCCCTGATGGTATCCGTAATCTCTTGTTCTTCAGTCGCCAGATCGGCTTTGTTGAGTACAATCAGTGCGTCCGTTGACAGTAGGCTGGACGCAACCAGATATCGATCCAGCATTTCCCAGTTGGGGGCGGGCAGGAATGCAGTGACAACCGCTAACTGATCAATATTTGCCGCGATGGTTTTGTGTCGCCCACGCGTATCGGTACGCATGAGTTCATTACGCCGAGGCAGGATATCGGTAATGACATGGTTGCCCTGTGCACGGGCCTGCCAGCTGATAAGGTCGCCACAGGCGGCGTTGTCCAGTTTGCGGCGTGTGGTGCAGCGGTGAAGTGCGCCGGTGTCATCCTCGATAATAACTTCTGCGCCAAAGCGTGTGATGATGCGGCCACTTCGAGGTTGCGATGTTGCAGGCGATGCTTGAGGATCTTTCATAAGCTGCAGGTCAATACCTGCTGAGCCAGTAGTGGAATGTTACACGCCACAATGTTGCTACGTTACTCGGTGGTGAACTTATAATAATTTGTGTTCAGATAGGCTGCGACATCGGCGAGATCGTCATCAAACCATTTGAGTTCAAGATTGATGGCGCAACGTTGCACTTGTGCATCCAGTGCGGCAAGAGAGGTTACACGGTGATCTTTGCGAGTGTAGAGAGTAGTGCCGTCACCCCCTGTCATGCTGGCATGACAGCTTACACAATTTTGTTCATGTAGTTGTTGTCCATGAGGAATGTCAGCCGCTGACAACGGATTGAAAATCAACAGCGCCAGCATACTCAATGGTATTGCGAAGAGTCGTTTCATATTGTATTACCCCTATTAATGAGCGTGTGATAATGCATTTAGATGCGCGATGCGTACCGATGCGGGCGGGTGCGAATCATACACGGCGGAATGCAGTGGGTCTGGTGTAAGTGTATTGGCGTTTTCCTTGTACAGGCTGACGAGCGCCGTTACCAGGTTGCCGGCATCGGTCTGCTGCGCCGCAAATTCGTCGGCCTCGAATTCATGTTTGCGCGACCACCAGGTTAACAGCGGCTGTATGAAAAAGCTGAAAACAGGACCTACCATAATAAACAACATCAATGCGATATGTACCGAGGGGGTTGTAACGCCCAGGTTGCTGTAGAACCAATCTTGTTTCATCAGCCAGGCCAGTAATATTAAGGCTAGCAGGCTGTAGATGACGCTGAGGATCAGCCCCTTGATGACATGTTTGCGCTTGAAGTGCCCGAGTTCATGCGCCAGCACCGATTCGATTTGTTCGTGGCTTAACTTGTTGATGAGGGTGTCGAAGAACACGATACGCTTGTTACGACCCAGTCCAGTGAAATAGGCATTGCCGTGGCTGGAGCGCCGCGAGCCATCCATAACAAAGACGCCTTTGCTTTGGAATCCGCTACGCTGTAAAAGTGCCTGGATCCGTTGCTTGAGTGACTCATTCTCAAGCGGCGTGAAGCGGTTGAACAGAGGCGCGATCAGGGTCGGGTAGGCCCAGCTGATCAATAGGCCGAAGCCTGTCCATGCGATCCACACATATAGCCACCAATAGTCGCCTGTGGTTTGCATCAACCACAACACCAGCAGGATAAGTGGGATACCGAGAATAGCAAATAGTGCCGCTCCCTTTGCGAGGTCGGTTATAAACATTTTCAAGGTGGTGCGATTGAAACCAAAACGGACTTCAATTACGAAGGTGCGATATAAAGAAAACGGGAGATCCAGCAGCCCCATCACTAACAGGATGCTGATCATAACCGCAGCGCCGGTGCCGATAGGCCCTAGGCCAAACGACTGCCATAGGGTGTCGATGGCATTTAGTCCGCCACCCAATGTCCATGCCAGTAAAATTGCGCTATCTACAAGTAATTCAAGCATGCCGAAACGTGTCCTGGTAGTGGTATAGTCGGCGGCTTTTTGGTGGTCAGCGAGGCTGATGCTGTCAGCGAATTCGCTGGGAACGTGATCCCTGTGTTGGGAGACATGGTTGAAATGGCGACGTGCCAGCCATAAACGCGCCAATACCGATAAAGTCAGAAACACCAGGAAGACGAGAGTAAAGTAGGGCATTGTGGGTAACTATTTCCTAGGTTGGGTTGTGGTTTTTGCCAGCAGGCTGTTGAAAAGCCTTTATGCGGCACGATCCTGCGTTAAAAAGACGGCTCAAAATACTCATGTACTATTGTGTACGGCGTTCCCGACCATTCCGGGTCTCCACGACATAGGCACGACCCTGTGCGCCGTTCCCGGTCATCCCTGGTCTCCACGACATGTGAACATCCCTGTTCAAATGCTTTTTTTCGCCAATTTTTTGTCTTGCCTCGCACTCGCCTGATGCTTTTTCAATAGCCTGCTAGAATACCAGCCGATTTGTTGAATAACCGCATCCCAGTTTACAAAAGTATTGATAAGGACGCATCCTATGGCGCAAGACCCTGACAACCTCATCTGGATCGATCTGGAAATGACCGGGTTAGATACCCAGAATGACAGGATTATCGAGATCGCAACAATGGTAACAGACAAGCATCTCAATATCCTGGCAGAAGGCCCTATGCTGGCGATTCATCAGACTGATGAAGTGCTTTCCGCAATGGATGAGTGGAATACCCGGCAGCACAATAAATCGGGGCTGGTGGTCCGTGTTAAGGCCAGTGACTGTGATGAAGCCCGTGCCGAAGCCGAAACCATTGCATTTTTAAATGAGTACGTACCCGCGGGCGCATCACCCATGTGTGGCAACAGCATTTGTCAGGACAGACGGTTTATGGCGAGAATCATGCCGGAGCTGGAAGCATTTTTCCACTACCGGAATCTTGATGTCAGTACGCTCAAGGAACTGGCGCGCCGTTGGATGCCAGAAGTGGCAAGTGGGTATAAAAAGGATTCCACGCACCTTGCTTTGGACGATATCAAGGATTCAATCGCAGAACTCAGCTATTACCGTGAGCATATGCTGAAGCCGGTCGTAATTCCCGCTGAGTGACGCCGTCAGGAGGTTGTCGTTGCGGAGGTAATTTGCAACGGAGCATAGCCCTGTGTGAAATGCTCAGGTTCCAATACCGTGTTAACGTGATCCAGACTGGTATCGGTATCCGGATAATCCAGGGTGTAGTGTAAGCCGCGGCTTTCCTTGCGGGAAAGGGCGGAGCGGATAATCAGATCTGCGACCAATGCCAGGTTGCGTAATTCAATCAGGTCGCTGGTGATGCGGAAGTTGCTATAGTATTCGTCGATTTCACTCAGTAACAGGTCCACACGGTGTTTGGCGCGTTGCAGACGTTTGGTGGTACGCACGATACCTACGTAGTCCCACATGAAGCGGCGTAGCTCATCCCAGTTGTGTGAGACCACCACGTCTTCATCGGAATTGGTGACCCGACTTTCGTCCCACTCAGGGATGGAAATATCTTCCATCTGTGTGTCCAGCTGCTTTGTGATGTGGTCGCTGGCAAAGTGTGCATAGGCCAGGCATTCAAGCAGCGAGTTGCTGGCCATGCGATTGGCTCCATGCAGGCCGGTAAAGGCAACCTCGCCAATCGCGTAAAGATTTTCTGTGTCGGTGCGGGCATCACGGTCTGTCAATACGCCACCACAGGTATAGTGGGCCGCGGGCACCACGGGTAAGGGTTCTTTAGTCATATCGAAACCCAGTTCCAGGCAGCGGGTATGGATCGTCGGGAAATGGGAAATAATGAAATCCTTCGGCTTGTGACTGATGTCGAGGTAGACGCAGTCTTCGCCGAGGCGTTTCATCTCGTGGTCGATGGCGCGGGCGACGATGTCACGCGGAGCCAGTACTCCCCGAGAGTCGAAGCGGTGCATGAATTCGGAGCCATCTGCCAGGCGTAGCTTGCCGCCTTCTCCGCGGACGGCCTCACTGATCAAGAATGATTTGGCCTTGGGGTGATACAAGCAAGTGGGGTGAAACTGCATGAATTCCATATTGGCAACTCGGCAGCCGGCACGCCATGCCATGGCAATGCCGTCACCTGAGGAGCTATCAGGATTGCTGGTATAGAGATAGACCTTGCTGGCACCACCGGTGGCGATGGCGGAAAAATGGGAGCGAAAGACCTCAACCTGGCTAGTGTGCCGGTTCAGCACGTATGCGCCGATGCAACGATTGCCGCGGCCGGTCAACTTGCGGGTGGTAATCAGGTCGATGGCAATGTGATGGTCATAGAGTGTGATGTTATCCCGGTTCTTGACCTGTCTGACAAGCGTGCTCTGAATTGCATTACCGGTGGCATCCGCTGCATGCACCACGCGCCTGTGACTGTGGCCGCCTTCGCGGGTCAGGTGCAGGCCCGAGCTGCCATCCGGTTGCTGTTCCTCAGTAAAGGCAACCCCAAGATCCTGAAGCCAATTAATGCATTCTGGTGCTTGTTCAACAGTTCGCTGTACGGCGTCTCTATCGCAAAGATCCGAGCCGGCCTCGAGGGTGTCCGAGAGATGGGAGCCGATAGAGTCACGCTGGTCGAATACGGCAGAGACACCCCCCTGTGCGTAGAAGGTGCTGCCTTCGGTTAATGGTCCCTTGGAGAGTACCGCAATACGCAATTTGCCGGGCAGCCGTAGCGCGAGACTCAGCCCAGCCGCACCGCTGCCTATAATCAGGACATCATGATGATGCTGTCTATGTGTTGCTTGTGTGGTCATAATGAACTCGGTATTTTGTCATATTTGGTGTCACTGGACATTAAATGTCTTATTCGGACGCATTAAATTGTATAATTAACGGCTTTCGTAGAACTCCAGACGGAGTTCATGGTCAATCAGGTGTTGCATAGGGAAATGTGCAGCCGGTGGTTGGGGGGAATGCCCGGATGGGCGAGAAAAATAACGATCTTGAACTGGTCAGGCGGGTACAAAAGGGGGATAAGCGGGCCTATGATGCCCTGGTCCTCAAGTATCAGCACAAGATCATTAAATTGATCTCGCGTTTTGTGCATGATCCCCATGCTGCGCAGGATGTCGCTCAGGAAGCTTTCATCAAGGCCTATAACGGTCTGAAAAACTTCAGGGGTGATAGTGCATTTTATACCTGGCTGTATCGGATAGCGGTCAATACTGCCAAGAACCATCTGGTAGCACAAAAGCGCCGTTCGCCAGATTTCGAAGTGGATCCCGAGGACGCTGAATTTTTCGAGGGGCCATCACCACTCAAGGAATATGCGACCCCTGAGCGACAATTGCTCACCAGTGAGATTGAACATACAGTGCATCGCGCAATCAAAGAATTACCGGAAGACCTGAAGATGGCGATAACATTGAGAGAGCTGGAAGGGATGAGTTATGAAGAAATTGCGCAGGCCATGGATTGCCCGATCGGCACTGTACGTTCGCGGATATTCAGGGCGCGTGAGGCAATTGACCGGCAGTTGCAGCCTCTTATCGGCTGACATGGTAATACGGATTGAGCAAGTTAACGTGGAAGTAATACGATGACGAATTTTAGTAAAGGCGAGAGGGTTTCAGTACTGGTCGATGATGAAGCGGCTGAGTTCGAGTCGCGTTTATCAATCGATGAACTGATAAATGATGATGACGAGAAAGCACGCTGGTCACGTTATCACATCATCCGCGATGCCCTTCAGGGGCATCTCCCGGAGAGGATCGATCCGGATTTTTCCCGTAAAGTGATGGCACGGGTATTGGACGAGGCGCCAGGTGTTACCACCACTTCTGTTCCCAACTCATATACCAAACCTGCGATCGGCTTGGCGTTGGCAGCCTCAGTAGCGGTCGTGACCGTACTCGGGTTTCAGTCGCTGACGGGTAGCCGATCTGTGCAGATGACTGCGCCGATTGCCCAGACTGTGCCGCAGGCTGTAGCGCCACAGCAGGCAGCGGTGGTTGCGCAACCACCCGCAGAAATGCGTGTAGGTGTATTGCCCGGGATTCAACAGGCGAATGTAGATGAGTCAATGTCACCTCCTGGTATTGAGCGTGCTGATGCGCGACTCAACAGCTATTTGGTGAATCACACCGAGCATGCACCCTCGCGCACAACGATGCCTTACGCCCGAGTTGTGGGTTATGGCCCGGAACAGCAGAAATAATATATTGCGGATGAAATTACTCTATTTGTTCGCGTTACTGGTATCGCCGCTGTGCGCATGGGGTGATGAGGATGCGCGTTTCTGGTTGGATAAGATGACGCAGGCTGTGCAGTCGCTCAACTACGAAGGCACCTTCGTATATATGCATGGTGACCGTGTTGAAACCATGCGTATCGTTCACGGTTTCGATAATGGCAATGTTCGTGAACGCTTGGTGTCACTGACGGGTGAAGCACGTGAAGTTATTCGCGATCAGGATGTATTGACCTGCGTGTGGCCCAAGAGCAAATTCGTTGTTGTGGAAACAAGTCGTACGCGACATGGAATTCCAGCGACTACACCCGCAGACTCAGAAGCGTTGAAAGCGTTCTATGATTTTCGCATTGCTGGTGAAGACAGGATTGCAGGTAAGCTCTGTAAGTTGATTGATATCCTCCCCAAAGACAAATATCGCTATGGGTATCGGCTGTGTGTGGCAGAGGAGTCGGGCATGCTACTGAAATCTGCCATGATGGATACGAATGACAAACCTATTGAGCAAGTGATGTTTACCAGCCTCGCGTTGCACGATGAAATTCCGCTACAGAATTTTGAATCGAAACTGAATCGTGAAGGCTTTACCTGGCATACCGTAGCATCCAAAGATAAACGGCAGAACCTGCAATCCGATCAGGCATGGAAAATAAATGATATGCCGCCAGGATTTGCTGTGACTGAGCAAAGTAAACGGCAAATCGCGGCCAGTTCACAACCTGTCCAACATATCATTCTTACCGATGGTCTGGCATCTGTTTCTGTGTTTATTGCCCGACCTGACAACCGCAGCGAACTATACAAAGGTATGACGCGTAGTGGCGCACTCAATGCCTATGCGCGAGATTTTAATGGTCATCAGGTGACGGTAGTGGGTGAAGTGCCACGCATCACCGTTGAGATGATCGGTGAATCAATCGAGCATAATCCGTAACTCGCAATGATCGAAGAAACAGTCAGGGTGATCACAACAGCAGACGGTGTTGCCAGAGTTCGCCGCGTTAGTGCTGCGTCATGTGGTAGTTGTGCCTCTTCAAAGGGGTGTGGCGTGTCTTCGTTCGCCCGGTTTTTCGGTAGCAGGTCTGCTGCAGTCGAGGTTGTCGATACACTCGGCGTTCGCGCAGGACAGCGTGTTGTGATTGGTATTGAGGAGTCTGCTTTGTTGCGCGGTTCGCTGCTGCTGTATGGCCTTCCCTTGATGATGATGATCGTGCTTGCGGTGATCGCCAGCCATGTTGCAGGTGACGCAATATACTCGGATCTTGCAAGCCTGCTGGCGGGTGCAACCGGTCTGGCGGGTGGGTTAATGGGTATGCGATACTGGATGAGATTTTCTGCTGGTTGGCGGTTAAACCGTCCAGTGATACTACGCCGCGAGTCTGATCCTGAGACCAGTGTTTTGAGTGTTCCTGATATCTTGTAGCATCAATTGTTGGAGAGTGAGTTATGACTAAATTGGCCCTGTTGCGCAGGCTGATATTACTGCCGTTTGTGGTATCGCTAATATTGGTAAATATGGCGCATGCGCGTGTTAGCGGATTGCCGGATTTTACCGGACTGGTTGAGCAGCACGCTACCGCGGTGGTTAATATCAGCACGACGAAGCAGCAGGCCATAAGGCATGGATTGCCTCCCGGGATGGAAATACCGGAGTTGCCCGAAGATAGCCCGTTTGGAGATTTTCTGCGGCGTTTTTTTGGTGACCAGGGGGATGGCGAGGAGTTATTCAATTCCACCTCCTTGGGTTCCGGGTTTATTATTTCGGAGGATGGTTATGTGATCACTAACCACCATGTTGTTAAGGGTGCCGATGAAATTATTGTGCGCTTAAGTGACCGGCGCGAGTATGTTGCCGAAGTAATCGGCTCCGATAAACGCAGTGATATCGCATTGCTGAAGGTCGATGCCCGTGGTCTGCCCACAGTGAAGCTGGGTAGCTCCAAGCCACTCAAAGTCGGTGAGTGGGTACTCGCAATTGGTTCGCCTTTTGGTTTTGATCATTCGGTGACTGCCGGGATTGTGAGCGCTAAGGGCCGTAGTCTGCCGGATGAAAATTACGTGCCATTTATTCAGACTGATGTCGCAATAAATCCCGGAAATTCAGGTGGACCCCTGTTTAATCTGGATGGCGAGGTTGTTGGCATCAATTCACAAATTTATAGCCGTACCGGTGGATTTATGGGTTTGTCCTTTGCTATTCCGGTTGAGGTGGCGATGAATGTTACCGATCAACTTAAAGATTCCGGTAAGGTGTCGCGTGGTTGGCTCGGTGTGTATATCCAGGAGGTGACGCGTCAATTAGCAGAATCCTTTGGCATGGATAAGCCTGCCGGCGCACTTGTTGCCAAGGTGATGGAGGATAGCCCGGCTGAGAAGGCAGGCATTAAAGTTGGTGATGTAGTTGTCTCGTTTGAAGATAACGAGATATCGAAATCAGCTAACTTGCCGCCAATGGTTGGCCGTGCCCGTGTAGGTGAAAAGGTCAAGCTGACGCTTATGCGTGACGGTAAATTGATTACGGTCAAGGTTAAGATAGGAGAACTGCCGGAAGAGGAACGTGCAGAAAAGGCGGACTCCGTTGATGGGAGTCCTAAGGCAAAGGATTCAGTGTTTGGCATGCAACTGGACGAACTTGATGACGAGCAACGTAAGCACCTCGGTATCGACAAAGGTGGTCTGATGGTAATGCAGGTCGAGGAGGGCCCGGCTAAAAAAGCCGGAATCCGCAGGGGGGATGTATTGCATATGATTAACGGTGAAGTGATTGATGATGTTAAACAGTTGACGAAACTGGTTGATGATCTACCGGTGGGCAAGTTTGCCTCGTTGCTGGTGCAGAGGTCACAAGGGCCCGAGTTCGTCGCCATCAAGAAGCCAGCGCCATAGTGTAGTATTCTACAGCGGACTGCTGATTACCTTCCAGATGCGCGACCCGACATTAGAAGCCTGTACAGAATTTTGCTGTGTTGCACGAGTACGCGGCGGTTTGCACCGATTTATCCCCTAACCTTGCCCGGGGCTTCCGCTAGTGGCACTTACTGTCTGCATGACCAATAAATAAACATCTTATGCATGGGATTTATACATAACTGATGATGGAGAATATCCGTAATTTTTCGATCATCGCGCACATTGATCATGGCAAATCGACTCTGGCTGACCGTCTGATTCAACTATGCGGTGGTCTTACCGAGCGTGAAATGAACGCCCAGGTGCTGGATTCCATGGACATTGAGCGTGAGCGCGGCATCACAATTAAGGCGCAGAGTGTCTCGCTCGACTACAAGGCTAGAGATGGTCAGGTATATCAGTTGAATATTATTGATACTCCCGGGCATGTAGACTTCTCGTATGAGGTGTCACGTTCACTGGCGGCCTGCGAAGGCGCCTTGCTGATTGTAGATGCCTCGCAAGGGGTCGAGGCACAAAGTGTTGCTAATTGCTACACCGCAATCGATCTGGATCTCGAAGTGTTACCGGTACTTAACAAGATCGATTTGCCTTCGGCCGATCCGCAACGGGTGATCAATGAAATTGAGGAAATAATAGGTGTAGATGCTTCTGATGCAGCGCTTGTGAGCGCTAAGACGGGCCAGGGTGTCGAGGAGCTGCTGGAAACCATAGTCCATCGTATCCCGGGGCCACATGGAGATCCACTGGCGCCACTTAAAGCACTGATTATCGATTCCTGGTTCGATAGCTATGTCGGTGTAATAGCCCTGGTAAGACTGGTGGATGGGAGTATGCGGCCTAAACAAAAGTTAATGGCGATGTCCACTGGTATGACGTACCAGATTGAGAAGGTGGGTAACTTTACTCCCAAACGACAAGACAAGTCTCAACTGAATGCAGGTGAAGTTGGCTATGTTATTGCCGGCATCAAGGATATCGAAGGTGCAAAAGTGGGTGATACCCTGACGCTGGCGGATAAACCGGCGCCGCAACCGTTGCCCGGTTTCAAGGAGGTCCAGCCCAAGGTGTTTGCCGGTGTGTTCCCGGTCAACGCGGATGATTACAATGATTTCCGCGAGGCGCTGGAAAAGTTGCGCCTCAATGACGCCTCACTGGCCTTTGAGCCGGAAACCTCACAGGCCCTGGGATTTGGTTTTCGTTGCGGTTTTCTGGGTCTGTTGCATATGGAAGTCATCCAGGAACGTCTGGAGCGCGAATATGATCTTGATCTGATTACCACCGCACCAACGGTAATTTATGAGGTCCATACTACGGATGCTGCGGTCATCCGGATTCATAATCCGGCGGACTTGCCGCCGGTCAACAAAATCTGCGAAATAAGGGAGCCGATCATTATAGCCTCGATATTGTTGCCGGATGAGTATGTAGGTAATGTGATCAGTCTTTGTATCGAGAAACGGGGTGTGCAGAAGAACATGCAATACCTCGGTAAGCAGGTTTCCTTGACATATGAAATGCCGTTGAGCGAAGTGGTAATGGATTTCTTTGACCGGCTTAAGTCAGTTAGCCGTGGATATGCCTCGTTTGACTATCATCACTCGCATTTTGAAGCCGCCTCACTGGTTAAGCTGGATATATTAATCAATGGCGAGCGGGTCGATGCGCTGTCCCTGATTATCCACAAGGATAATGTACAAGCGCGAGGGCGCGTGTTGGTCGGCAAGATGAAGGAGATCATCCCGCGGCAGATGTTTGATGTAGCGATCCAGGCAGCTATCGGCTCGCAGATCATTGCCCGTTCCACGACCAAGGCCCTACGCAAGAATGTCACAGCAAAATGTTATGGTGGCGATATTACACGCAAGCGGAAGTTGCTGGAAAAACAAAAGGCAGGCAAGAAACGCATGAAGCAGATCGGTAAGGTTGATATCCCGCAAGAGGCCTTTCTTGCTGTTTTGCAGGTCGATAAATAAACTCAGGAGACTTCGGATTAAGTCATGAGCGGTAGATTTTTTTCAAAGGCGTTAACTTCTTGGCAACATGGCCCATGTACTGTTCTAGCTCCTGTGATTGATAACTCTTGCCACTCCGATTTGACCAGAGATTCCATAAATTAAACCCGAGAAAAATATGATATGCACTTTGATCTTGAATTGATTCTTGTTGTCGGCGTCTTGCTGACAGGTGGTATCTGGTTACTGGACAAACTCTGGCTAGGAGTCGCGCGCGGCCGGGCTGGAGCAGTAGGGGCTGCTTTCAATAAGACCGCGGAGAGTGATGTGCCGGAAGTGGTTTACGAAGAACCCTGGTATGTTGAGTACGCGAAATCCTTTTTCCCTGTGCTACTCATTGTTTTGGTCTTGAGGTCGTTTATTGCCGAGCCATTCAGAATTCCTTCCGGCTCCATGATGCCGACATTATTGGTGGGTGATTTCATTCTGGTGAACAAGTTTGCCTACGGTGTACGTTTGCCTGTGTTGAATACTAAAGTTATCGATAACGGAGAACCCAAGCGAGGTGATGTGGTGGTGTTTCGTTATCCGCTGCGGCCAAGTGATGATTATATCAAGCGGGTTATAGGCCTACCGGGTGATAAAATCAGTTATTATAATAATATGCTATACATTAACGGTGAGCCCATGCCGCAGCAGCCTGTTGCTATCTATCAAGGTGTGGGCAGGGGACAGGCGATGACAGGAGCAAACGTTCATGAGGAAAAACTGGCGGATGTGACGCATCAGGTCCTGCTTGATCCCAACAGGCGTTTTAATCGTAGACATGAAGTTGTAGTGCCGCCAGGCCAGTTTTTTGTGATGGGTGATAATCGTGATCACAGTAACGACAGCCGCTATTGGGGTTTTGTACCCGAAGACAACCTGGTGGGTAAGGCGTTTCTGATATGGATGAATTGGGATCCGAAAGGTGGTGTATTCGATTCCAGCAGGGTCGGACAGAAAATCAAGTAAAGGGGAGGGGGATAATGAATTCGCTTAAACGACAACAGGGCGCAGGGTTTGTATTCTGGGTATTGTTCGCAGCATTGCTGGGGTTCTTGTTTATTATCGGTGTCAGGTTGTTTCCTGTGTATCTGCAAGGCTACTCTGTGAAAACCATACTCAGTGATATCGCGGTTGAATCACGTGGTCAGGAGTGGAAGCGTGCGCAGTATTGGAACAAACTGACTAAACGCTTTGATGTGAATAGTATTAACGGGGTGAAGAAAGAACATTTTACCTATACGCGCGAAAAGGGTGTTACCACTCTTAATATCAATTACGAACGGCAGTTTTATTTGATCGCCAACCTTGATGGCGTTGCCAAGTTTGATTTCACCGAGACCGTCGGCGCCGATGCTACTCAATGACCGTTAGCCTGCTGTCGACCCTCGACAAGGATGTATTAACGTCGGATATTTATCAGGAGGCATTGCGGCATCGAAGCGCTGGTACAGGTCATAACGAGCGACTTGAATATCTTGGGGATGCGATATTGGGCATGATCATTGCTGAATACCTATATCGTGAACAACCCGAAGCGGATGAGGGCGATTTGAGCCGCCTCAGGGCATATCTCGTGCGTAAGGAAACTCTGGCCGAGATCGCTAAAGAAAACAATCTGGGTGATGCCATGATATTGGGTCCAGGTGAACTCAAGAGTGGCGGATATCGCCGCAGCGCTATTCTTGCCGACGCCATGGAAGCAGTTATCGGTGCGGTTTATCTATGCAAGGGCCTGACATACGTTCGGGATTTCATTCATACATTGTATAAGACACGCTTTGATACCCTGCCATTACCTCTAGAACTCAAGGATCCGAAGAGTCATTTGCAGGAGTATTTGCAATCAAGGGGCATGCCCTTGCCCGAGTATGTTGTCACCGCTGAGGGTGAGCCACATGCGCAGAAATTCAAGGCCTATTGCCGTATATCCGGTAGTGATATAGAAGGCCGCGGTGTGGGTAGCAGTAAGCGCAAAGCTGAACAGGATTCGGCCCGTCAGGCGTTAAGCTTGTTGAACAATATCCATGCGTCCTGAAGGAACAGCCTCTGATAATACCGCACATTGTGGGTATGTCGCCATTGCCGGCAGACCGAATGTCGGCAAATCCACATTACTGAATCGTCTGGTAGGTCAGAAACTTGCAGCAGTCAGCGGCAAGCCGCAGATGACTCGGCAAAACTTGGCAGGAATTGTCACCCACGAAACGTCACAAATCGTTTTTATTGATACTCCGGGTATACATACTAACGACAAGCGCCTACTGAATAAAGCGCTGAATGCCAATGCACAAGCGGCACTTGATGATGTTGACCTGATATTGTTTGTGGTTGAAGCGGGTGTATGGACGAGAGAGGATGAAGTTGCGCTGTCGAGAATACGGCGTTGCCGATCAGCGTGCTTGTTGTGTGTGAATAAAGTGGATCGGGTAAAAGATAAGTCACGCCTGCTGCCGTACCTGGATAAAATGTCAAGTTTAGGCGACTTTGAAGAAATCATCCCGATTTCAGCCACATCGGGTGATAATCTGGACGTATTGTTCAAAGCGATACGTCAACGTTTGCCACAATCTGATTTTATGTTTCCGGAAGAACAGATTACAGATAAAAGTGAGCGCTTTATGGTGGCCGAACTGGTCAGGGAGCAGTTGTTTGAGCGTTTGCAACAGGAATTGCCTTATTCTACTCATGTCGAGATTGACGCGTTTGAAGATGAGCGCGAGCATTGCGAAATAGCGGCGACGATCTGGGTTGAACGTGCCAGCCAACGCGCTATTGTTATCGGCAAGCAGGGTGCCATGCTCAAAAGTATCGGTATCAGTGCCAGGCAAGCTATCCAACACTTGTTGGATAGGCATGTGCGCTTAAAGTTGTGGGTAAAGGTGAAACCGGATTGGCAGGATAACCCGGCGATTATTGGCAGGTTTAGGGAAGGCAATTAATTCAATGGCTCGTGTTACCGCTGAACGCGCATACCTGTTGCATGCTAGACCTTATCGGGAGACAAGCCTAATACTCGAAATTTTGAGTGATAATTATGGCCGAGTCAGCCTGGTGCAAAGAGGTGTCAGGAGCGGAACCAAGGCTGGACAGGATATTCAACCATTTAGCGCATTGCGTGTATCCTGGTCGGGTAAAGGTGAGATCCATACCTTGACCGGCGTGGATATCGACAAGCGCTACCCTATGGATGACAACCTGCATAAGGTATACGGCTTGTATCTTAATGAGCTGATCATGAAGTTAGTGCCTAAACATGGCCTGGGCCATGAATTGTTCGCTTTGTATGAATCGACACTTGAACATATTGCTTGTAGCAATATCGAGGTATTGCTGCGCATGTTTGAATTACGTCTATTGCAGTTGATCGGCTATGGGCTAGATCTTGGACATGATTTTGAGGATAGTGCGCCGGTTGATGCCCAAAATACATATTATTATGACCATGCTAATGGGGGTGTAACAGCGGTAGGTCGTGTCGATACGAGTTGTCCGGTGAGCGGGAAGACATTACAGGTGCTCGATAGACTTGATTTTGCTGAAGCAGATCAACGCAGTCTGAAAGAGGCCAAGCGGTTACTACGTAACATTATTGATAGCCACTTGCATGGTAAGCCATTGAAAAGCCGTCAGATAATGCAGTACTTATATCATTGAATCCGGATTAACAAAATCATGGATAAAACACGCACGATACGTCTTGGGGTCAACCTGGATCACGTCGCCACAATACGCCAGGCACGTTTCACGCCCTATCCGGACCTGATTGAGGCCGTGAAAATCACTGAACAGGCCGGGGCTGATGGTATCACCATGCATTTGCGTGAAGATCGCAGACACATACAAACTGAAGATGTGTTTGCAGCCCGTGAGGTTGTTGGCACTACCTTGAATCTGGAAATGGCTGCCACTGCAGAAATGATCAAGATCGCGCTGCAACTTGAGCCCGATTATTGTTGTATTGTTCCTGAAAAACGCGCTGAGTTAACCACGGAAGGCGGCTTGGATGTGATAGCAAATATACGACATATTGCCGATGCATGTGCGAAGCTGAATCAGAAAAACATCCAGGTCTCGTTATTCATTGAGCCAGATATCGATGTCATTGAGGCGGTAATAAAAACAGGCGCAACTCTAGTGGAGTTACATACCGGTAAATACGCTATTTCCAGTGCTGATGAGGCTAAATATGAGCTGCAACGTTTAGTAAGTGCAGCAGAGTATGCAGCTGAGAAAGGCCTGCAAGTCAATGCGGGGCATGGAATTGATTACCATAATATCGCTGTTATCAAAACTATCCCTCATTTGTATGAGCTCAATATTGGTCATTCAATTGTTGCCAGGGCGCTATTCGTTGGTCTTGCGCAAGCGGTTTCAGAAATGAAGACTGCTATGATCGCGGCCAATGACGCATGACGATTAATGGTATTGGTGTTGATATCGTCAGTGTCGAGCGTATAGAAAAGGCGCTAGCACGGCATGCCGATTCATTTGTAAAAAAAATACTCACACCAGGTGAGATAGATGAATACAACGCGATCAAGTACAAGGCTGCATTTGTAGCAAAACGGTTTGCCGCAAAAGAGGCCGTGCTAAAAGCGCTAGGAACAGGAATGTCGAATGGTATCTCATTTAAAGATATTGCTATTACGCACGACACAAATGGGCGCCCCCTGGTTCAGATGAGCGATGTCAGTGAGCGACAGTTAGAACTGGAAAATGCACAGGTATTGATCAGTATTTCCGATGAGGACAGGTATGCGATGGCCTATGCTATGGTTGTCGTGAATTGAAGAATTTTTAGGTATAAGGGTTATCCAGAGCAAGGATCTCAGTGATGGCGCGGGAGAGCTGTTCAAGTAGCCTGCCAACGTATTTTCCATCCGTATCTTCATTGATTGCCGACTCAACCTTGGAGGCATGGAATTGTAGTTTCTCGGCAGCACAATATTTTGCGCCGCCGTGAATCTTGTGGGCGATTTCTTTTATCTCTTTGAAATGAAGTTTCTCATAGTGTGTGGCCAGCTGGCTGCGCTTGGTTTTTAGATCAGCGACTAACATCTTGTAGAGCTCATGCGAGAGTTGTTTGTTGCCGCCTGATATCTTGATGGCCTTCTCGATATTGACGATTTTCATCTGTTTATCTGAGCTGCTTTCCCTCGAGGGTTTTGATGATGCGTCCTGGTTGGATATGCCTGGCGTAGTTAATGCTTCCAGGATAGTCATGATTAATTTTTTTTCGATCACGGGCTTGGTAAGGCATGCATTAAATCCTGATTTAAGGTAGTTGTTAAGGTTTTCAGGATTGGCGTCCGCGGTTACCGCGATGATGGGTAAATCGGGGTGTTTGCTTTTTATCTTCGCGGTGGCTTGCAGGCCGTCAATGTTTGGCATGTGTACGTCCATTATCACAATATCGATGTCATGATTTTCCACGGCATTGATTGCTTCCTCGCCGTCTCTGGCGACGACATGAACCCCGTCGTTGCGAGTAATGTATACCTCTAATAAGTGCTGGTTAATTTCATTATCATCAGCCAATAGTACTGTGATTCCTTCCAGGTTCTGGAGTCTGTGTATACCCGTTTCTCTTGTTATAGGAGACGTTTCGGTATCAGCTGCTGGTGGTTCGTTAGCAATTTCCTCAATAATTGCGGAATACAGTGCATTGGGAAGAATAATGTTGCTGAAATGCAGAAAATTAGTTGCTGAAGACAAGTCTTCGTAATAATTATCGTTATGTAAAAATACTATGGTTGCATCGGTTGCGTCAGGGATATGGTTGATCGAAATTTGCAAGTCTGTGTCAATATTATTCTGATTCAGGAAATAAAAAACAAGTTTGTGTTTGGGTAAGGGAAGTTCTTTCATGAACTTCTCTATGGTAGAGGTTGTCGTGGGCTTGAGTCCCCAGGTGGTCAGCATGTTCTCAGTATACTCGGCGCGCTTTTCGTTTCTGTCGTAGATAAGCACAGAATGCGAATCAAGCGGGTTTTGCAAGTAATATGGTGTTGCATCGCAGTCGACATATGGGATGGTAAATGTAAATGTACTGCCAACATTAGTCTTGCTTTCGAAGCGGATGCCACCGCCTAATTTTTCGATAAAATACTTTGCGATCGAAAGACCCAGGCCAGTTCCGGTAGTTTGTCTGGATAATGAGTCATCAGCTTGTGTGAATGGGTCGAATATGCGTCGCTTTTCTTTGTCAGCG
This sequence comes from uncultured Gammaproteobacteria bacterium, assembly GCA_947258875.1. GTDB lineage: Bacteria > Pseudomonadota > Gammaproteobacteria > CAMYKB01 > CAMYKB01 > CAMYKB01. The sequence continues at coordinate 31,507 of CAMYKB010000002.1, forward strand.
ATGCCTATTCCAGTATCGATAACCTTGAATTCATAATAGCCCTCGGGGTGATCGCCACCTTTCTTGAGACTGATTTCAAGTGCTACATATCCCATGTTGGTGAACTTGATAGCATTACTGAGTAGATTGATGATGGCCTGTTTGATCCGTAGCGGATCGCTGTGGATGATCGTGGGTATGTTGGGATCTATGTAAAGCAGGAAATCAATATTCTTTTCGTATGCTGATTTGCTGAGCAGACTGATAATATCATCAACTAACTCGTAGAGATTGAATTCACATTTGTCAATTTTCAGTTCACCGGACTCGATTTTTGAGTAATCGAGGATTTCATTTATCAGGATCAGCAGGTCAGCTGCTGAGCGCGCTATCGTACTCACATAGTCGTTATGGGCTGCGTCGACTTTATATTCGCTGATGAGGTCGGTGAAACCCACAATGGAATTCATAGGGGTCCTAAGTTCATGACTCATATTGGCGAGAAAACGTGATTTGGCAAGACTGACATCCTCGGCACGCATCCGTGCCATTTCCAGCTCAGTATTCGTCTCGTTAATTTCTGCTATCTTGTGATTCAATTCTGAAGTGGCAACTGCAATTGCTTGTGACATGTCTTTATGAAGACCTTCTATCTTCTCAGCCATTTGATTAACGCCGTATTCAAGATCGCCAATCTCGCCACCTGATGTGACGGGCACGCGCGCTTCGAAATGGCCTTGCTGGATAGCGGAGACAAGAACATTTAACTTTTCCAGCGGTGTCGAAATAGATCGGCTGGTGTAAAATGCGAATAGGGTGGCGATGCCAAGTATAACGGCGACGATACCGATTCCCGTTAGTGTGATAACCGTTTCCTTGTAGTTTGTCGGCTCGGTGGTCATGGCGATACTTACAACGCCCAGTTTTGTCTCGGAGTTGTTACGGATATTTTCCCTTATAATGCCCTGCTGAAAGGTCATAGGTTCGTTACGGTTTACAAGGTTTGATACGAACTGAACGAAGGGAGCGGGAGAGCTGTTCCAGTAATTACTCCGTTTTTCTTCGAAGAGGGTGTCACCGCGGATATCGGTGATTCGCAAACTCATGACATCGGGCTGTGAGAGTGCGTTCCTTGCAAGTCGGAGCAGCGCGAGACGGTTGCCTGGATTCATATTATCTTCGGCTGACAATGCCAGATTGTTGGCGATGGCGCTGCCGCGTTGCTGTATATCACGATCAAGGTTTCCGATTAATCGCAGAGAAAAATACAAGGTCAGGAAAATGGCGATGCATACCGCCGGTAGCAGGGCCAGAAAGCTTAATCTATTTTTAATAGTCCAGGATTTCACAGTAATATCTTTGATGTAGTGTGCGGTCTGTCATCGACGCTGATTTTTCCGTACAATCAGTCTCTCATAGTTATATAAGCTGCTCAAATATAATGGAATTCCCAACCCTGGAAGCGTTTATCGGTAATACCCCCCTGGTCAGGCTGCAGCGTCTGCTTAGTAATACGTCCAATCAGCTGCTTGTCAAGCTGGAGGGCAACAATCCGGCCGGCTCAGTTAAGGATCGTCCGGCGCTTAACATGATTAAGGGTGCAGAGCTGCGCGGTGAAATCAAGCCCGATGATACCCTGATTGAAGCCACCAGCGGCAATACGGGTATCGCACTGGCCATGGCAGCGGCGATCAAGGGTTATCGTATGGTGCTGATCATGCCTGAAACCATGAGTTTGGAGCGCCGCGCTACCATGAAGGCATTCGGTGCCGAAATAATCTTGGTAACCGGTGAGGAGGGGATGGAAGGTGCGCGTGACCTGGCCAAGCAGATGGAGTCTGAAGGCAAGGGCAAGGTGTTGGACCAGTTTGCGAATGCTGATAACCCAATGGCGCATTATCAAGCTACAGGGCCGGAGATCTGGCGTGATACTACGGGTAGAATTACCCATTTTGTCAGCTCTATGGGCACCACTGGCACCATAATGGGTACATCCATGTACCTGAAAGAAAGAAGCCCGGAGATTCAGATTGTCGGCGTACAACCTACCGAAGGTTCTAAAATCCCGGGAATTCGCCGATGGCCGGTAGAATACCTGCCTGAGATTTATAATCCGGAGCGTGTTGATCACATTATCGATATTGATCAAAGTGAAGCCGAGCAGACCATGCGTCGCCTGGCATGTGAAGAAGGGATCTTCTGCGGCGTCTCATCCGGCGGTGCAGTGGCGGCATCGCTTAAACTTATAGAGGAACAGAAACTCGAGAATGCCGTTATCGTGGTGATCATTTGTGATCGCGGTGACCGTTATATTTCAACCGGCGTGTTTCCTTCCTGATGGTTGTTTAACTATGAAGACTAACCCATGAACATATTTGTATTCGATATTGAAACCATTCCTGACATCGAGTCGGGCAAGCGTTTGTACGATTTGGAGGGATTATCAGACAAGGATGCCGGCAAGGCCATGTTTCACATGCGGCAGCAAAAAACCGGCAGTGAGTTTATGCCGCATCATATGCAACGTATCGTGGCCATTTCTATTGTATTGCGTTCGCGGGACAGCTTTAAGGTCTGGACCCTGGGCGATGAGGACGCAGATGAAAAAGAAATCATCCAGCGGTTTTATGACGGAATCGAACGCTTCAGTCCTACCCTGGTTTCGTGGAACGGCAGCGGCTTCGACTTACCCGTGATTCATTACCGCTCCTTGCTACACGGTATCAGCGCCCCGCGTTATTGGGAGACCGGTCAGGACGACAGCAGTTTTAGATACAATAATTATCTGAGTCGATATCACTGGCGGCACACCGACCTGATGGATGTCTTGTCCGGATTTCAACCGCGCGCCTTTGCACCCCTGGATCAAATGGCTACCATGTGCGGGTTCCCCGGTAAACTGGGCATGAGCGGTGACAAGGTCTGGGACACGTATCTTAAAGGTGAAATCGGGGCGATCCGTGATTATTGTGAGACCGATGTGCTGAATACCTACTTGTTATACCTGCGCTTCGATCTATTGCGTGGCCAGATTGGTGAACAGCGCTATAAGGAAGAGTGCCAGGTGGTGCGTGATGCACTGGCCGAAGCCAACAAACCCCATCTCATTGAATTTCTTGAAGCCTGGCCCTCCAGCGACAGTTAATCATCCCGGTGTCCAGAAGATCGCGTAAAAAACGCCTGCCCACCGAGCCGGTAGAGACCACTATTGAGTCCTTGTCGCAGGATGGCCGTGGCGTTACGCATATTGAAGGTAAGGCCGTGTTCATCGATGGCGCTTTGCCCGGTGAGCGAGTGCGTTTCATCTATACCCGCCGATGCCGCCGGCATGATGAAGGGCGTGTGGAAGAGGTGCTGGAAGCCTCAGCTGACCGCGTAGCACCCCGTTGCGCACACTTTGCCATCTGTGGCGGTTGCAGCCTGCAACACATGGCGCCGAAGGCGCAGATCATTGCCAAACAGCAGGCTATGATTGATGGGCTCAAACACATCGGCAAGGTTGAGCCTGAGCATGTCCTCGCGCCACTCACCGGTCCGGTGTGGGGCTATCGGCGCAAGGCGCGGTTGGGTGTGCGCAAGGTCATCAAAAAAGGACGGGTACTGGTCGGCTTTCGCGAGAAACGTAACAGCTACGTGGCCGATATTGAGCGCTGTGAAGTGCTCGATGCATCCGTAGGCCTCAAGCTCGACGCTCTGAGCCAACTCATCGAAGGGCTTGATGCCAAGGCCACCCTCCCGCAGATCGAAGTTGCGGTGGCTGACAATGCCACTGCGCTGGTGTTGCGTCATCTTGAGCCGCTCAGTGAGCATGACTGTGAACAGGTGGTCGCATTTGCCAAACAACAGGACTATCAGATATACCTGCAATCCGGTGGGCCGGATACGGTCGTACCGTTATATCCTGAAAAACCCGAGCTGTATTATGAACATCAGGATTATGATGTGCGCATTGATGTCGGGCCGCTGGATTTCTATCAAGTCAACGCCGATATCAATCATCAGATGCTGCAACGTGCGCTCGAGTATCTCGAGCTTGTACCTACAGACAAGGTCCTCGACCTGTTCAGTGGCTTGGGGAATTTCACCTTGCCCATTGCTCGGCAAGTCGCGGAAGTCGTTGGTATCGAAGGCGATCAGATTATGGTGAATCGCGCCCGTGCAACGGCCGAGCGTAATGGTATTAGCAACACGCGCTATTACGCCGCAGACTTAATGGATGAGCTCAAAGATGAGCCCTGGCTAAAGGAACGCTTCGATAAAATCCTGCTCGATCCGCCGCGTTCAGGTGCCAAGGAGGTTATTGAGCATATTGGTAAGCTGGACGCGAAGTGTATAGTCTATGTTTCCTGTCATCCCGGTACACTGGCGCGGGATGCCGGAGAGTTGGTACATACGCATGGGTATAAGTTAGTGAGTGCGGGGGTGATGGACATGTTTCCGCATACGGGGCATGTGGAGTCGATGGCGATTTTTGTTAGGGGTTGATTTGTTCCTTCTCATGATAGGTTGGCGGTGAGGAACGAACTCCAACCTGTTTCGACCTTTAAATTCACTCCCATTTACTTCGCAGGTAATGAGTCGGCGAATGTCATACAACGCGTAATCCATTCTTGCAGGTCACTGTCGTCTACAATCCCTTCCGCATCAACATAAATGAACCCCTTCAGCGGTTTGCCGGTGAAATCCATTTCCCGGGCGTGCGGATGCTGTAAAGCATCTTCATATTGTTCAGGGCCGACCCTCGCCATGAGGGTCTCGTCCACAATGCCGACGCACATGTTTCCCGAGAGCATGAAGGCGAGACCACCAAACATTTTCTTTTCAATAATTTCTGCAGCGATATTGTCCTGTTGTTCGAATATTTCGCGTATGCGTTGAGCCAAGCCTTCATCGTATGCCATCTTTGTTCCTTTTTTATTATGATACTTCAGGTGTCACCCTGGTCTCGAGTTTGCCGATGCGTGCAGTCAACAATGCGGCGGCGATAACGAATGCGCTGGAGATCCACAGACATCCACCGAGACCTATGGTTTGGTAAGCCCATCCAGATAATACAGTTCCGACTAAACGGCCGGCGGCATTGGACATATAGTAAAAGCCGACATTCAGCGCAATCTTGTCACGATCCGAATAGGCAAGAATCAAAAAGGAATGTAAAGAGGAATTGAGAGCAAAGACAACCCCGAAGATCCCCAGTCCTATGATCACTATTATGGCTGGCGAGAATGCACTACCAAGACCTAGGGCTATTGCTGCCGGAATCATGGCAAGGATGCTGGTCCAGACCAATACATCCCTGCTGGTCGGTGCGTGTTTCTTATTCTTACCCAGTAAACGTGGTGCCAGTGCCTGGATCACGCCATAACCAATCACCCACAGCGCCAGCGCGGTGCCGACCGCGATATGCTGCCAACCCAGCACAGACGAGAGAAACACCGGCAGCGCCACCACAAACCAGACATCGCGCGAACCAAACAGAAAAAACCGCGCCGCCGACAGCCGGTTGATGGCGGGCGTGGTGGACAGGATATGGCTGAATTTGGGTTTTGCTGCGGATTTGCCCATACGGCGAGGCAATAGCAGGGCGGTGATAACCAAAGAAATTAACAAACCACCAGCCAGTATCAGTAATGCTGCCCGAAAGCCGAAAACGCTTAACAACAATCCGCCTAAAAAGAAACCGATACCTTTCAACGCATTCTTCGAGCCGGTGAGCACCGCCACCCAGCGAAATAACCGATTGTCATGGTCTTGTGTCGTCGGCAGTAATTTCACCGACGCCTTGGCACTCATCTTGTTGAGATCCTTGGCGATCCCGGACAACGCTTGTGCTGCCATCACATACGGCACCGACAACCAGGCCGGGTCCACCGCCAGCATCGACAATGCAACGATCTGCAACGCTGTGCCCACCAGCATGGTGACAGTGAGACCAAGCCGCGCGCCAATCCAGCCACCCACCAGGTTCGTGACCACACCAAAGAATTCGTAAAACAGGAACAGCATGGCAATGCTGAATGGCGGATAACCGAGTTGATGGAAATACAGTACCACCAGCATACGGATCGCGCCGTCGGTGAGGGTGAAGGCCCAGTAGTTGCCGGTGATGGTGAGGTAGTGGCGAAGGGGGTGTTGGTTATGGTTCATGGGGGTATTATCTAACAGTTTTGTTAAACAATGGCTAATGCTAAGAAAACGTCGTTCTCCCGCGCTTTAATGCGTCATTCCCGCGAAGGCGGGAATCTAGTCAATCAAGCGATTTTAAGTCAAGCTAATAGACACCTGTTAAGGCGAGTGTGACGGTATTTAATGTATCGCTTTGCGAGATAATTATGCGGGTATTCGCACCCGCGGTACTTTCTTTTGTTCGACCAAAAGCAAACTGTAGGATGGGTGGAGTGTAGCGCAACCCATCAGATCATATCTCACCAAACTCGCCCGATGCCTCCGGTTGACCGCCTGCCCAATTCAATGGATAGATACCTTGTTTCACGTATTGATGGAAGCTTGAATGAGGCCAATCACATACACGGATCACATGCCCATGTTTTACAGGATTGTAATGAATATAATCGATATGCCTGTTGAAATCCGTTTCATCACGAAGCGTGTGTTCCCAGAAACGTCGCTGCCAGATGCCTCGTTCACCCTTTGAGATGCGGCTTTTGGAGCGGCGTTCTGTCTTGGGAATATGTCGGGAAAATCTGCCTTTGATTTTCTTCCAGCGCGTCGAATAATCACGATCGTCGGTGGGTAAGGTCCAGATGCAATGCAGATGTTCAGGAAGAACGACTATTGCGTTTATCGTGAAAGGGTGTTCTGACTGGGTGAGCCGAAAGGCTTTACGTAGTATATCGGTCTTGTCTGTCAGCAGATTGCTGGATCGTTCAGCAAGTGTGACGGTGAAGAAAAAGCTGCCTCCGGCAACATAGTTCCTGCGATATTCGGTCATGGATAAATATTAACATGGAACTTATTGGTTGATGTGATGGGTTACGCTGCGCTTCACCCATCCTACGCGGGCTTCAAAACTATCCTGATATGAGCGTATTCAATATTGAATTATAAATTTCCATAAGCGTCTCAATATCCTCCACAGCAACACATTCATTAATCTTGTGAATCGTCGCATTCACGGGCCCTAGTTCAACGACCTGTGCACCAGTCGGTGCTATGAAGCGGCCATCAGAGGTGCCGCCGGCAGTGGAGAGTTGGGTGTCGTTGCTGGTGATCTCTTTGATAGCGCTTTTCACGGCATCAACCAGTGCGCCTGCGGGGGTGAGGAAGGGTTTGCCGGAAAGGGTCCAGTTGAGGTTATAGCGTAGTTGGTGTTTGTCGAGGATGTCCTGGACTTTTCTTTCGAGTTGGTGGTGATTGGTTTCGGTGGAGTAGCGGAAGTTGAAGACGGCGTGCAGCTCGCCCGGGATGACGTTGGTCGCGCCGGTGCCGGCGTTGATGTTGGAGACCTGGAAGGTGGTGGGTGGGAAGAATTCATTGCCCTGGTCCCATTCGGCGCTGGTGAGCTCAGCGAGAGCCGCGGTGAAACTGTGTATAGGGTTATCCGCTAAATGGGGGTAGGCGACGTGACCCTGATGGCCGTGCACTGTTAGTTCGCCGCCGAGCGAGCCGCGGCGGCCATTTTTGACGACGTCGCCTACACTGTCAGTACTTGATGGTTCGCCAACCAGGCACCAGTCGATTTTTTCGCCACGTGCTTCCAATGCCTCGACGACTTTGACGGTGCCGTTGATGGAGGGGCCTTCTTCGTCGCTGGTGATCAAAAATGCGATAGACCTTTTGTGATCGGGATGCATGGCGACGAACCGCTCTACGGCGACAACCATGGCGGCGATGCTGCTTTTCATATCCGCGGCGCCGCGACCATAGAGCATGCCGTCACGGATTTCCGGTTTGAAGGGGTTGCTGTGCCATTGATCTGGCGGGCCGGGTGGCACCACGTCAGTATGTCCGGCGAAACAGAACACCGGGCCTTCAGTGCCGCGTCTCGCCCAGAGGTTGTCGACGTCATCGAAGCGCATGTGCTCGATCTTGAAGCCAATGGCTTCCAGGCGTTGGGCCAGTAATGACTGACAACCCTGATCGTCCGGCGTGACGGAGGGGCGGCTGATAAGTTCTATGGCGAGATCGAGTGTTTTTGGCATGACAATGTTTTACCGCAAAGGCGCGAAGAGCGCAAAGTAAAAAAATTCTTTCTTAGCGTCCTCGGTAACTGCTGCTCGACAACTGCTCCTGCGTTGTCCTAATTACGGGCTTCCCGCCCTAATGCGTTATTCTATCTCCTCCATCCATGGAGTCGTCAGCGCCTTTGCTGTGAATGATTTTTCAGTTGATTATTTTTTGTTGGCGATTTCAATCAGGTTACCGTCGGGATCGCGCATATATACGGAGATAATGGAACTGGTAGCGCCGGTACGTTCAAGCGGGCCTTCCTCAATGGAGACCTTCATGTTGTTCAGGTGTTGGGTGACATCATCGAGGGGTTGATCCGTTACGAAGCACAGATCAGCTGAGCCGGGTAGTGGTTGTTTAGCGTGTGGGCTGAACTCGTTCCCATGCTGATGTAGATTGATCTTTTGTTGGCCGAAGCGGAGTGCCTTGCGGTTGTCACCGAAAGAGATGATTTCCATGCCCAGTACCTGACTATAGAAACGACAGCTGACATCGATATCAGCAACAGTAAGCACCAAATGATCGAGTTGTGAAAGTTTGATCATGTGCCGAACAGTTCGGCGTAGTCTTTTTCGCTAAAACCCACTTTGCGTTGTTTACCCAGATCCAGTACCGGGCGTTTGATCATAGTAGGTTGTCCCAGCATGAGTGCTATGGCGTTTTTCTCATTAATACTGTCTTTGGTTTTATCGGGCAGCTTGCGCCAGGTGGTACCGCGTTTGTTGAGCAAGGTTCCCCAACCGAGTTCTTTTACCCAAGCTTTGAGTTGTTTTTCGCTTAAACCATCAGTACGGAAGTCATGAAATTGATAATCAATGCCGTTTGTCTCCAGCCACTTGCGGGCCTTCTTTATCGTATCGCAGTTTTTGATGCCGTAAAGTGTAGTCATGATCTAGTTCTTACCGCAAAGGCGCAAACAAGAATTTTTCGGTTTTACTGTGCGCCTTTGCGGTAAATCAAGTTAGTCGATATTGCGTAGCAGTTCATTGATGCCGACTTTGCTTAGTGTTTTCTGATCGACTTTCTTAACGATTACGGCACAGTAGAGACTGTATTTTCCGTCTTTTGAAGGTAGGTTGCCCGAGACAACAACGGAACCGGCTGGTATACGTCCATAGCTGACCTCTCCGGTTTCGCGGTCATAGATTTTGGTGCTCATGCCGATGTACACACCCATTGATATGACGCTGCCTTCTTCGACAATGACGCCTTCAACGACTTCGGAGCGTGCGCCGATGAAGCAGTTATCCTCGATGATGGTGGGTGCGGCCTGCAGGGGCTCCAGCACGCCACCGATGCCCACGCCGCCAGACAGGTGTACGTTCTTGCCAATCTGCGCACAGGAGCCGACGGTGGCCCAGGTGTCGACCATAGTGCCGGAATCAACATAGGCACCGATGTTGACGAAGGAAGGCATTAGTACGGTATTGGGTGCAATGAAGGCGCCCCTGCGTACCGTGGCGGGGGGCACCACACGCACGCCACCATCCTGAAAATCCTGTGCGCTGATTTCGGCGTATTTCGACGGCACCTTGTCGTAATAGTTGGTGAAACCGCCGCGTACGTAACGGTTGTCTTCAATACGGAATGATAACAACACGGCTTTTTTCAGCCATTCATTAACAACCCAGTCACCACTTTGCTTTTCGGCGACACGTTGTTTGCCACTGTCCAGTTGACTGATGGCTTCTTGCACGGCTTCCTTGACCGCGGTGGTGACATTACGCGGGGTAATTTCGCTGCGGCGTTCAAAGGCTTCTTCAATAATGTTTTTTATGGCGCTCATTTTAATGTTTACCCCTTACTCTATATTGATTCTATGTAGTTTCGAATTCGATGTGCCGCTTCGATACATTCATCCAGTGGTGCGACCAGCGCCAGCCGTGCATGGCCGTGCCCAGGGTTATCCTGACCTGAATCACTTCCACTATCGCTACTACGTGATAAATAGCTACCGGGCAGCACGGTGACATGCTCCTGAACGAACAACCCTTTGGCAAAGTCTGCATCATCAATCGGTAACTTTGGCCAGAGATAAAATCCGCCTTGCGGGCACTCGACTTCCAGTATAGGCGAGATTATATCCAGTACGGCAGCGAATTTTTCACGATAAAGCCGCCGATTCTCGATGACATGGCCTTCGTCTTGCCAGGCGGCGGTGCTCGCAGCCTGTGTCGGGGGCGGCATGGCGCAGCCGTGATAAGTGCGGTAGCGAAAAAATTGTTTGAGGATATCCGCATCACCGGCCACGAAACCGGAACGCAGTCCTGGTGCATTGGAGCGTTTGGACAAGCTATGGAAAACCACGCAACGCTTATAGTCAGTATTGCCCAGGTTGGCGGCAGCGCCGAGCAGGCCGGGTGGCGGCTGGGCTTCGTCCAGATAGATTTCTGAGTAGCATTCATCCGAGGCGATAATAAAATCATGGCGCTCGGCCAATTCGATCAGCTTTTGCAGTTGTGGTTCGCTTATGACTGCCCCGGTCGGATTGCCCGGACTGCAGATAGTCAAAAGTTGACATTGCTGCCAGATCTTGTCGGAAATTGATGCAAAATCAGGTACAAAACCACTGTCTTTCTGACAATTGAGATAGACGGGTCTGGCGCCTGCCAGCAGGGCGGCGCCCTCGTAGATTTGGTAAAATGGGTTTGGCATCAATGCCAGTGGGTCGTTGTTGCGGTCGATCACGCATTGTGCGAAGGCAAACAGGGCTTCGCGGGTGCCGTTCACTGGCAAAATATTAAGTGCGGGGTCGATGCTGTCTGCTGGAAGACCAAAGCGTTGGCTCAACCAGGCGGCGATGCTTTCGCGCAAGCTGTCCCTGCCACGCGTGGCCGGATAGTGGCTCAATTCATGCAGGTGTACGAGCAGCGCCTCATGGATGAACGCCGGCGTGCCGTGCTTGGGCTCACCGATAGAGAGTGCAATATGCGCCTTCTCCGCAGGCGCCTCGATGCCACGGAAGAGTTGCGCCAGCCTTTCAAAGGGGTAGGGCTGTAATAAAGTTAGATCAGGATTCATGACCAGTGTTCTAAATAATCAGCCGCATAGTATACGCGACGCGTATTCAGCTGACAGTATAAGACTACAATGACCTGCTACTTAAAATAATCCTATGAATATCACCGGAATTCACCATGTCAGTATTATTGTTGCGGATACCGCGCTGTCGTTGCGGTTTTATTGTCACGTATTGGGCCTGCAACAGGACCATTCGCGGCCTGATCTCGGCTTTCCCGGGGCATGGTTGACCACTGGCAAGCAGCAGATTCATTTGTTGGAATTGACCAACCCCGACCCCGTAACAGGCAGGCCTGAACATGGTGGTCGTGATCGGCATATTGCGCTGAGCGTAACTGACCTGAATGCCTGCGAAGCATCTTTGCTGAATGCAGCGATCCCCTATCGCCGCAGCAAGTCGGGCAGGTGCGCCTTGTTTTGCCGTGACCCGGATGGCAACGCAGTGGAATTGGTCGAGGATGTCAGAGAAGTGTAAACAGGCCCTAGATCTGGTAACTGTCAGCTATGCTTGTATCGCTTAATTCGCCAAGCGCCTGCAACAGACTCCCCTTAATGCGTTCTAGCTCATTTTCATCAGTGATAGGCTGGTGGAACAAATCAGTAATACTAAACACATCTTCGGCCTGGGCACCAATGGTAGCGATACGTGCGCTGTGTACCAATGCGCCGGTTTCAAGCAGCGCCTTGGTGACATTAGACAGCAACCCGGGATGATCGGCGGTAATTAGCTTGAGTAATGTGTGTCTGGATTGGCTGTTGTTGTCGAAATCTATTCTGGTAGGGATATCAAAATGACGCAGCTTGCTAGATACATGCCGTTGTACTTCTATAGGTGGTTCATAGGGATGCTGCAATACGTGTTGCAGTGTATCGGTTATCTCGTCGATTCTGAAGCCGTCGGTTATGGGTTTGCCGGCATCATTCAATACCAGAAAAGTATCCAGGGTCAGTCCTGTCGATGTGGTAGTGATGCGCGCATCGAGAATATTTAATCCCATCTGTGATAATGCGGACGTGATGTGTGCAAATAAATGATGATGAGCATGTGCGCAGATGAAGATCTCGGTACTGCCGCGCGCAGTATGTTGACGGATCTGTACTACCGGTTTGTGTGCTGGATTGAACTGCAGGATAGTTTCCGTATGCCAGGTTATTTCGTCATCGGAATGCCTCAGGAAATAGTCTTCATCGAAGCCTTGCCAGAGACGCTGACAACGCTGTAGGTCAAGGCCCTTGGTGTCTAGTATTTCAAGCGCGGATTGCTGGACTTCATTGACGAGTTCCTCCCGCGCCACTGGCTGATCTAGCCCGCGTTCCAGGGTGCGTTTGGTGCTCGTGTAGAGCTCGCGCAACAACGAGTCTTTCCAGTTATTCCAGAGGGTAGGGTTGGTGCCGCGTATATCGGCGACCGTCAGCAGGTAGAGGTAATCGAGGCGCTGGATCGAACCAGCCTTTTCGGCAAACGCTTTTATTTCTTCCGGATCGCTGATGTCTTTGCGTTGAGAGGTCAATGACATCAGCAGATGGTTTTTCACAATCCATGCCACCAGTCGAGCATCGTAGCTGCTCAAGCCGTGCTCAAGGCAGAATGTTTCGGCTTCTTTTTCCCCGATTTCGGAATGATCGCCGCCGCGACCTTTACCAATGTCGTGGAATAGTGCCGCAAGATAAAGTAATTCGGGCTTTGCAATCTGACTGAATAGTTGGTAACACAACGGCAGTTCATCGGCATGTTCAGGAAGCGCCATACGTCTGACGTTGCGTAAAACAAAAAGTGTGTGTTCATCAACAGTATAGGCGTGAAATAAGTCGTATTGCATACGCCCAACTATCCTGGCAAAACTTGGCCAGTAGGCGGCGAGAATACCATAACGATTCATGCGCCGAAATTCATGAGTAATACCATGCGGTTGCCGCAGAATCTCCATAAACAGGCTGCGGTTAACGATGTTGCTGCGAAATTCATCATCAATCAAGTGACGGTATTCCCGTATCAGGCGAATAGTTGATGCGCGGATGCCTTTGACGGTGGATGTATGTTGCTGCACCAGTAGAAAGGCTTCCAATAGGGCGGAGGGGTAATGTTCGAAGACCTTGTCATTGGTGACCTCGAGATAGCCGTTATTGATCTGGAAGCGGCGATTAATGGCAATGGGTTCGCTACGGTTATCACCCTGTAGGATGGCCTCGTCATATAACTGCAACAACATTTCATTGAGCCGCTCCAGTTCCATGACGGCTCGATAATACGCTTGCATGAACTGTTCGACTGCGAGGTTGTGCTCCTGGTCGGTATAGCCGAATTGCCGGGCAAGCTCGCGCTGGTGATCGAACAACAGGCGATCTTCGCTGCGTCCTGTAAGCACATGCAATGCAAAGCGAATTCGCCACAAACATCTCTGGCCTTCTTTCAGCGCCTGGTATTCCTCTTCGGTGAGGAAATTATGTTCCACTAATTGATGTAGATGGCTGGCGCCAAAGTGGCGTTTTGCAACCCAGTCCACCATCTGGATGTCGCGCAGGCCGCCTGCGCTTTCTTTTATATTGGGTTCCAGTTTATATGCGGTATCACCGTATTTGTGATGCCGTTGTATTTGTTCTTGCAGCTTGGCACTAAAGAAATCACGGCTGGGCCAGATATGTTCAGGTCCCGTGCGTTCCATCATGGCATCGAACAAGGGTTGCGAGCCGATAAGCAAGCGCGCTTCCATCAGGTTGGTGGCGACTGTGACGTCCAGCTTGGCTTGTTCGACACTGTCATCCAGGGTGCGAACGCTATGCCCAACTTGCAGGCCGATATCCCATAAAAAGGTAATAAATGCAGATAGGTTTTCATTACTGGCAACATCAGTCGTTGTAACCAGTAGCATCAGGTCGATATCGGAGCGTGGATGAAGTTCGCCACGGCCATAACCGCCGACGGCTATAAGTGCGATATCCTTTTCTTGATCGAGCGTGTGTGCATGCCAGGCCGTGATGAGTACGCGATCGATAATGACTGCGCGGCTATTGACCAGTGTTGGCGTGTCTTCGCCTGCAAGAAAGGCCTGCTTGAGTGATTCATCAAGTTGCTTTATTGCCTCGCGATAGCTATGGATATCCGGTGCCGCGTTGACGTCCAGCAAGGACCAGTCTGTGGCCGCGTCAGCGATCGACTGTATAGCCTCTGTGATACGCATTTATTGGAACATCTCTTACAGTGAGGAATTGGCGGGTCTAGAATGTTTCTTCGGGACGACGGGTGAGGACCTCATGGCCAGTATCCGTCACCAGGATTGTATGCTCCCATTGCGCTGACAGGCTGTGATCCTTGGTTACCACGGTCCAGCCATCCGACAACAGTTTTACATTGCGTTTACCCGCATTCACCATGGGTTCGATGGTGAAGGTCATGCCGGTAACCAACTCCATACCGCTCCCAGAGTCGCCATAGTGTAGTACCTGTGGGTCTTCATGAAAGCCACGGCCGATGCCGTGGCCGCAATATTCACGGACCACTGAACAATTGTGTTTTTCCACGTAGCTCTGAATGGTGTGGCCAATATCTCCCAGGTGCGCGCCGGGTTTGACTCGTTTGATACCCTGTAGCATGGCTTCGTGAGCGACATTGGCGACGCGTTTCGCGAGGACTGAGGGCTTGCCGACAAAGAACATCTTGCTGGTATCGCCATGGTAGCCGTCCTTGATAATGGTGATATCGAAGTTGACGATATCGCCGTTCTTGAGTTTCTTGTTGCCCGGTATGCCGTGGCAGACCTGGTGATTCACTGAAGTACAGACGGATTTGGGAAAACCCTTGTAGTTGAGTGGTGCCGGGATTGCTTGTTGCACATTAACAATATAGTCATGGCAGATGGTGTTGAGTTCATTGGTGGTGATGCCCGGTTTGACGAATTCCTCGATCATGACCAGAACATCGGCAGCCAATTTGCCAGCGATACGCATTTTTTCGATTTCTTCAGGGGTCTTAATGGTCACGCTCATATGGGGATAGTGCCTGTTAATAGCGCCTCGAAAGGCTTGATATCACGAATAAATTGTTGCGATTGGCCAAGTATGGTATAAAGCGCCCGCGCTTAGCGCAAATAACTTTTTAAATCCGCACATATGCCGACACAGACCGCTGGGTGCCCCGTAAAGGGTTGCCGTCTGGGGCATATGGAGGCCTAACCCAATTGGAGAATATAGAAATGGCTAATGTTACCATGCGCCAGATGCTTGAGGCTGGCGTGCATTTCGGGCATCAGACCCGCTACTGGAACCCAAGGATGGCACCCTACATCTTTGGCGAACGCAACAAAATCCACATAATTAATCTGGAAAAGACGCTCCCGTTATTCGGCGACGCTATCAACTTCCTTGGCAAAATGGCTGCTAATGGCGGCAAGATCATGTTTGTCGGCACCAAGCGCTCTGCGCGCGAAACCGTTCGTGGCCAGGCTGAACGCTGCGGCATGCCCTATGTGAATCATCGTTGGTTGGGTGGCATGCTCACCAACTTTCAGACCGTGCGTCAATCTATCAAACGGCTCAAGGACCTTGAGACGATGTCGGAAGATGGCAGTTTTGACCGTCTCGGCAAGAGGGAAGTGCTGGACCTCAAACGTGAAATGATCAAGTTGGAACGTAGTCTAGGTGGAATCAAGGATATGGGTAGTCCACCAGATGCGATGTTCGTGATCGATGTCGGCTATGAAAATATTGCAATCAATGAAGCCAGAAAGTTGGGCATCCCTGTGGTTGCAGTCGTCGATACCAATAATTCCGTTGAAGGCGTTGATTATGTTATCCCGGGTAACGATGACGCCATTCGTGCTATTCAGCTTTATGCCACAGCGGTAGCGGATGCCATTAATGAAGGTATTTCTACGGCGCGGACCATGAGTGGTTCTGAGGATGAATTCATTGAGCTGGATGAAAATGGTGAGGTCATCGCGGCGCCTAAGAAAAAAGCGCCTGCTAAGAAAAAGGCTGCTGTGAAGAAAAAAGCACCCGCCAAGAAAAAGGTTGCCGCCAAGTCTAAGGATGAAACAGCCGATGACAAAGAAGGCGCTCCTGCAGAAGCCGCAAAAGCAGATGCTGATAAAGAAACCACGCAGGAAGCGAGTGAATAATCTCCACCTGACTTGTTTGCTTTTCAATTTGCCAAACAGATTACATTTCAGGAGTATTTAAAGATGCAAATCAATGCAGCTATGGTTAAGGAGCTCCGCGAGCGCACCGGCGCAGGTATGATGGAATGCAAAAAAGCATTAACTCAAACCGGTGGCGAGATGGATGCCGCAATAGAACTCATGCGAAAATCCGGTCAGGCCAAGGCCGATAAAAAAGCGGGCCGTGTTGCAGCCGAGGGTGTGATTGTTGTAGCACTTTCGACAGATAGCAAAGAAGCCGCGATCGTTGAGGTCAATAGTGAAACTGACTTCGTCGCCAAGGACGAGCAGTTCCAGACATTTTCCCGTGCGGTAGCTGATGTGGTGCTGCAACATCAGCCTGACGATCTCGAAGCCTTGAGTAGTCTGCCAATTGGGAGTGGCGGGACGGTAGAAGAAGCACGTCTTGAGTTGATCAGCAAGATCGGTGAGAACATCAAGCTGCGTCGATTCGAGCGACTTGTCAGTGAAGGTGATCGCATTGGCGCTTATCTACATGGTAGCCGCATCGGCGTACTGGTGGATATGAAAGGTGGTGACGATGTTTTGGTAAAGGACATCGCCATGCACGTGGCAGCCAGTCGTCCGGTTTGCGTTTCCGAGAATGAAGTGCCCCAGGATTTGCTCACCAAGGAGAAAGCGATTTTCGCTGCCCAGGCGCAGGAAAGTGGTAAACCTGCTGATATCGTCGAGAAGATGGTTGTAGGCCGCGTTAAGAAATACCTGGCTGAAATCACCCTGGTAGGTCAGGCTTTCGTCAAGGATCCTGACAAGACGGTTGGCAAGTTATTACAGGATGCTGGTGCATCGGTGTCACGCTTTTACCGCCTGGAGGTGGGCGAAGGCATCGAGAAGAAAGTCGAAAACTTTGCAGATGAGGTTATGGCCCAGGTTAAAGGGTCCTGACAGAACCGGAACGGGGGCAGTTTATGCCCCCGTTCTGGTTCTGTAACCTGTAACGATGATAATAAATCATGGCAGATAATACATCGCTTCCTTATAAACGTATCTTGATCAAACTCAGCGGCGAAGCGCTGATGGGTGAGTTTGATTTTGGTATTTCTCCCGTCGTGATTGATCGAGTGGCGACCGAGATAGCCAAACTCAATGAGAATGGCGTGGAGGTATCTATTGTTATTGGTGGTGGAAATATCTTCCGCGGCGCGGGTCTGGCCGAAGCAGGAATGGAACGTGTTACCGGTGATCAAATGGGTATGCTCGCCACTGTGATCAATGCATTGGCATTGCAGGATTCCCTGGAGCGACACGGCCTGCAGGTGCGGGTGATGTCGGCACTAAAAATTAATCAGGTGTGTGAAGACTACATTCGTCGCCGTGCGGTACGTCATCTTGAGAAGGGCCGGGTTGTAGTGTTCGCGGCCGGCACCGGTAATCCATATTTTACGACAGATTCGGCGGCGAGTTTGCGTGCCAGTGAGATCAATGCGAACTTGATGCTCAAGGCAACCAAGGTCGATGGTGTGTTTGATGTGGATCCAATGAAGCATGCCGATGCCAGGCGCTATGATCGCATTACCTATGACGAAGCGTTGACCCAGAAGCTGGGGGTAATGGACGCTACTGCAATGGTGTTATGTCGCGATAATGATATACCGCTGCGGGTGTTTAATATGTTCAATGAAGGTGACCTGATACGGGTAGTGATGGGTGAAGATGTGGGAACCCTGGTAGAGCGAGGTTAAAACTGATGATTGAGGAGATAAAAAAAGATGCTTCTGTACGTATGCAGAAAAGCATTGAGGCATTCAAGCTCGAGCTGGCCAAGATTCGTACCGGGCGAGCGCATCCGAGCCTGCTGGATCACATCACACTCGAATATTATGGTTCCGAGGTGCCGATTAATCAGGTTGCAAACGTCAATGTCGAGGATTCGCGCACACTGAGTATCGTGCCTTGGGAAAAGCAGATGGTGTCTGCTGTCGAAAAGGCCATCATGAAGTCTGATCTTGGACTGAATCCCGCGACTTCCGGCACTGTGATTCGTGTGCCGATGCCGGCGCTGACAGAAGAGCGTCGCCGTGACCTGGTCAAGATAGTTCGTCATGAAGCTGAAAATGCGCGTGTCGCGATTCGTAATATTCGGCGCGATGCCAATAGCGATTTTAAAGACTTGCTCAAAGAAAAGGAGATCTCCGAAGATGACGAGCATCGGAGCGAGGACGATATCCAAAAACTGACCGATAAGGCTGTTGCTGATATCGAAAAGATTCTTGAGGAAAAAGAACGGGAATTGATGGAAATTTGATTGCTAAGGAATTATTGCCATCATAACGGCCGGCATTACTCACTGTGAGTCCGTCACCGCAGCATCCTGAAGGGATCCCACGGCACATTGCCATCATCATGGATGGTAACGGGCGCTGGGCGCGTGGCAGGCACCTACCGAGGACGGCAGGGCATAAGAACGGTGTGGATGTTGCGCGTAATATCATCGAGGCCTGCGGCAAGCGTGGCGTTAAGGTTCTGACGTTGTTTGCATTCAGTAGCGAAAACTGGCAACGACCCGCTACTGAAGTCAATACACTTATGGAATTGTTTTTCGCGACGCTACGTCGCGAGGCGCGCAGGCTGGCGGAGAATGGTGTCAGGCTGAATTTCATCGGTGACAAATCCGCCTTCGAGGAAAAACTGCAAAAACAAATCATTGCAGCTGAGGAATTAACCGCCGCCAGCGAGGACCTTGTGTTGAATGTTGCAGCGAACTATGGCGGTCAGTGGGATATTACCCAGGCAGCGGCACGCGTCGTCGATGAAGTGTTGGCGGGACGCGTTGACAGGGATGACATCACGCCGGCCACTATCGCAGCACATCTGTCGACTGCGGGACTCCCGGAGCCGGATCTGTTTATCCGCACCGGTGGGGAGCAGCGCATCAGTAACTTCCTTCTTTGGCAACTGGCGTATACCGAACTCTATTTCGCCGACACGCTATGGCCTGATTTCGATGAACAGGCCCTGGACGCCGCCATCGAGGCATTCGCGCTCCGGCAACGCCGTTACGGTATGACGGGCGACCAGATCAAGGTGATGACGGATGCTTAAGCAACGCGTTATTACCGGTATTGCGCTTGGCGCCGTCGTTGTCTCCGCTGTACTCTTTTTGCCGAGTAATCTTTTGGCATTGCTATTTTTATTGATTGTGTTGCTTGGTGCCTGGGAATGGTCACGTCTTGTAGGTATCAAAAGCCTATTGTGGCGTATTGGCTATCTGCTGATTGTGGGTGGGTGCGCCTATGCTGTGTGGTGGCTGCCCATACAAAACTGGGGTATGGTGCCTTTGCTCGTTGGTGTGGGATGGTGGTGTATTGTGCTGATCATTCTGGCGACCTTTCAGGAAGACAAACCCGGTGGCTCGGGACTCGTGATGTCTTGTCTCGCTGGCCTGCTGACGCTGGTGCCAGCGTGGCTGGCGATCGTGCGATTGCACGAGTTACAGCCTGCCTGGTTGATGTATTTGCTGTTATTGATCTGGCTGGCCGATTCGGCGGCTTACTTTTCAGGAAAATCACTGGGCAAGGTCAAGCTCGCGCCACATATTAGTCCCGGAAAGACCCGTGAAGGATTATTTGGCGCGTTGCTTGCGGTTATGCTGTTTTCGATGTTTGCGGCATGGTGGTTCGAACTACCGGGCATTTCATGGGTCTACTTTGCTGGGTTGAGCCTAGTGACTGCATTAATGTCAGTGGCCGGCGACTTGTTTGAGAGCATTTTGAAACGCCGTGCCGGAGTCAAAGACAGTGGTAATCTGTTGCCTGGGCATGGTGGCGTTATGGATCGAATTGACAGCCTGACGGCCGCTGCACCGGTGTTTATGCTCGGCCTGTACTGGATGCTGTGAATATGATGGATGGGGCGTGATGGATGGCTGATTCAATTTCCGGACGCTCTATCGGCGTCACTGTATTGGGTGCGACCGGGAGCATAGGGGTCAACACCCTGGATGTGATCGCCCGGCACCCTGATGAATATCATGTGGTGGCGCTTACTGCTAACCAGGATATTGAGCGCTTGTTCGAACAATGTTTGCAGCACCGCCCGGCGTATGCCGTGATGATAGAGTCGGGCAAGGCAAGCGAGCTGCGTGACAGATTGCAGCAGGCAGGTGTGACGACCGAAGTCCTGACTGGTGTAGATGCGCTGCAGCAGGTCGCGGCATTGCCGGAAACAGATTACGTTATGGCAGCAATTGTCGGCGCTGCCGGATTGCTGCCGGCATTGGCCGCAGCGCGCGCTGGCAAGCGCATACTGTTGGCTAACAAGGAAGCACTGGTGATGTCCGGTCAGTTGTTCATGAATGAAGTGCAGGCCAATGGCGCAGAGCTGCTGCCTATCGATAGTGAACATAATGCAGTGTTTCAGTGCATGCCGAATGGGTTTGATAAGGGTCTTGAAGACGTAGGCGTTGATCATATTGTATTGACGGCATCCGGTGGCCCGTTTCTGGAGACGCCATTAGCGCAGCTGGAAGGGGTGACGCCTGAGCAGGCATGCGCCCATCCGAATTGGGTGATGGGCCGCAAGATTTCGGTTGATTCGGCAACCATGATGAATAAAGGACTTGAGATTATTGAGGCGTGCTGGTTGTTTGCTACTGAAGCTGATCGTGTGAAGGTGATTTTGCACCCACAAAGTGTGATTCATTCAATGGTTGCTTATACCGATGGGTCAGTGCTGGCGCAATTAGGGAATCCTGATATGCGCACACCTATTGCGCACGCGCTGGCATGGCCACGACGAGTATCGTCAGGCGTGCAGCCACTGGATTTGACCGAGGTTGCGCGCTTGGACTTTCGTGCACCTGACTTTGAGCGTTTTCCGTGCTTACGCCTGGCGTACGAGGTATTGGCGGCTGGCGGAACAGCTAGCGCTATACTCAATGCAGCCAACGAAGTGGCAGTGCAGAGTTTTCTTGATCATGAAATCGCATTTACCGGGATACCGCGTGTGATTGAATACACGCTGCAGCAACTCGCTATCGAAGCAGTGGATAGCCTTGAGGTTGTGCTTGCTGCTGATCAGGCAGCACGCACGGCGGCCCGCAACTACGTGGAATCAGAAAAAATAACGGCGTAATCAATGACCATATTTATCAGCATAGCCGCATTTATTGTTGCCATCAGCGTGCTCGTTGCGTTTCACGAGTTCGGCCACTTTTGGGTGGCGCGAAAACTGGGTGTCAAGGTGCTGCGTTTTTCTATCGGTTTTGGTAAGCCATTGTGGAAGCGGGTCGCAGGTGAAGACCAGACGGAGTATGTGCTGGCTGCAATTCCCCTGGGTGGATACGTAAAGATGTTGGATGAACGTGAACAGGAATCGCCTGTCACTGAACCGGAGCGTGCCTTCAACCGGCAATCAGTGTGGAAACGTATTGCGATCGTTGCGGCAGGGCCGTTATTTAATTTTATACTCGCGGTGATTGTGTTCTGGATAATGTACCTGATTGGTCTCAATACAGTGAAACCGGTCATCGGTGAGGTTGTGCCTGATTCCATTGCAGCGCACGCCGGACTGCAGGCAGGCGATCAGATCATAAGGGTCAACGGCGCATCAACACGCTCCTGGGATGAGGTAGGGCTGCGTCTTATTAATGAGGTCTTTGAAAATAAGGCGGTGACCCTGGAAGTCGATAATAACGGTGAATACCGCGGCAGTTTTGAGCTGGGTTCCCAGGATTCCAGGGTATTGCTCGCCGATGGTAATGTACTTGAAAAACTGGGTATTACACCATGGCGCTTCAAGCTTGAGCCAGTGCTTGATGAGGTTCTCCAAGGTGGAGCGGCTGCGCAGGCAGGGTTTCGTGCTGGCGATCGAATCTTGTCGGCTGATGGCAATGTTATTCACACCTGGGATGAGTGGGTACGATATGTTCGTGCCCGGCCGGATGTCAGCATAGATACCGGTATAGAAAGGCAGGGCGAGCGCTTAACGCTGTACTTGCATACCCATGGGGAGACAGAAGGCGGCAAGCTGGTCGGAAAAATTGGTGCGGCGGTGAAGTTTGATAAAGCTGAATTTGAGTCTGCGGCTGCGTCGATGAGGATCAAGATCAGGTATGGCATGGTTGAAAGCTTTGGCAAAGGACTTGCCAAGACACGTGATATTTCTGTGTTGACAGTACGTTTTCTCGGCAAGCTTGTGACCGGGCAGGCATCCCTGCGAAATATCAGTGGCCCTATATCCATTGCCGAGTATGCTGGTGTTTCCGCCAGCAGGGGCATCGATTGGTACTTGATGGCGCTAGGGCTTATCAGTGTCAGTATCGGTATTCTTAATCTACTGCCTATACCGGTACTCGATGGTGGGCATTTACTTTACTACTTCATCGAATTAATCAAGGGGAGCCCTGTGTCCGAGGCAGTCGAGGCTTTGGGGCAACGTATTGGTCTGGCGATGCTGGCCAGCTTGATGTTGTTGGCATTTTATAACGATATACAAAGGTTACTTGGTTAGCATGTTGTTGCGTATTACGAGATTTATGGTGCTGTCATGCGCCCTTTGGTTAAGTGTAGCCCAGGTTATTAATGCTGCCTCATTCATTGTTGAGGATATAGAGGTTGAAGGCTTGCAGCGTATTCAGGCGGGTACCCTATTCACATATCTTCCAGTAAAGGTTGGTGATGAATTTGATGATGGGAACACTGCTGAAGTTATTCGGGAATTGTTCAAGACCGGCTTTTTTAAAGATGTATCCTTGCGTCGGCGGGGTGATGTTCTTATTGTGATTGTCGAGGAACGCCCGGCAATATCGTCTTTAACGTTTGATGGTAATAAGGATATACCCGATGATGAGCTGGAAAAGGTTCTCAAAAGCGTCAATATTTCCAAGGGGCGTGTGCTGAACCGCTCCGTACTGGAACGGCTTGAGAACGAGCTTTTGCAGCAATATTTTGCGCGCGGTAAATACAATGTTGTGGTAGCCACCGAGATCAAGGAATTGCCACGCAACCGGGTCGATATCGCTATCAATATTTCTGAGGGTGATGTTGCCAAGATAAAGCGTATCAATATCGTTGGTAACGAGGATTATGTTGAAGATAAATTGATGAAGGATTTCGAATCTGGCATTCCATCATGGTATGCCTTTTTGAGTAGTAAGGATAAATATTCCAAACAAAAATTATCGGGCGACCTGGAAACGTTACGCAGTTTTTATCTGGATAAGGGTTACCTACAGTTTAATGTTGATTCCACCCAGGTCTCATTGTCACCTGACAAGGACGATATCTACATCACCGTCAATATTGATGAGGGTGATAAATACACGGTAAAGGATATTAATCTAGCCGGTACATTCGTTGTCCCGGAAGATACCCTGCGAAAACTGATTCAACTCGAACCTGGTGAAACCTTTTCGCGCAGTAAAGTTGTGCAGACCACGGAGTTATTTAACCGGGTGCTTGGCAACAAGGGTTATTCTTTTGCCAAAATTAACCCCATACCTGAAATTGACAAGGATAGTAAAGAGGTTTCTTTGACCTTTTTTGTAGATCCGGGTGAGCGTATTTATGTGCGTCGCATCAACTTCAAGGGCAACAATAGCACGCGTGACGAAGTTTTCAGGCGTGAAATGCGCCAGATGGAGGGTGCCTGGTACTCGCTGGACAATGTTGATCTTTCCCGTCGGCGTCTGGAGCGTTTACCTTTCGTGGAGTCTATGGATATCAAGACGGAGCGTGTGCCCGGTATCAGTGATCAGGTTGATCTCAATATCGAAATTGTAGAGAGAATGGCGGGGTCGTTTACGATCGGTGCAGGTTATAGTGGCGATGAGGGCTTTATTTTCAACACTACCCTTTCCGAAGAGAATTTTCTGGGTACCGGGAAGAGTGTAAGCTTGCGCTTCAACAATAGTGATTCCAGCACGGTTTATAGTCTTTCATATACAAATCCATACTATACGATTGATGGCGTCAGTCGGGGGTTCTCGATCAGTTATGTCGAAACCGACGCCGCCGAGAGTTCTGTGTCGGATTACAATGCTAATACTTTTACAGGCAACTTTGTTTACGGAATCCCGCTTACCGAAGTCGATCGATTGCGTTTTGGTATTGGCTTCAGTGATGTCGAAATCGTTACCAGTATAAATACGCCTACGGAGATCTTGGATTTTATAGCCGAGAATGATGATAATTATCTGAATTTCCCGCTGACAGCTGGTTTTTCGCATGACACCCGAAACCGGGGACTGTTTGCCACACGGGGTAATCAGCAGTCGCTAAATCTCGAGGTTACAGTGCCTGGTAGCGATCTAGAGTATTATAAGATTGATTATGTGGGTAAATTCTATTTCCCGGTAGCCAGCAAATTGACCCTGTTATTGAACAGCCGCGTGGGCTATGGTGAGGGGTATGGTGAGACGACCGACTTGCCATTTTTTGAGAAGTATTATGCAGGTGGACAAAGAACCGTGCGAGGTTATGAAAATAACAGCCTGGGTCCGCTGGATTCCAGCGGTGATCCTTTCGGTGGAAACTTCAGAGTGGTTGCTAATGCCGAATTGATTTTCCCTCCACCATTTGTGGATGACCCGAAGAATATACGCTTAAGCCTGTTTGCGGATGCGGGTACCGTGTTTCGTGCCTTTGATGATTTTGACGAGGGAGAAATCAGGACGTCGGCCGGTATTGCTATGTCATGGATTTCCCCTGTCGGTGCGCTAACATTCAGTTGGGCCCAGCCTTTGAATGACACTGAAAGTGATGAGGTCGAATCATTCCAGTTTAATATTGGTACCTTGTACTAAATAGTGCCTGTGGGGGCGATATGTGCAAATTGAATAAGCAAGCGATTTTTCTGATGTTATGTTCAGTCATCCTGCTTGCACCTGTGCAAGCCGCCGACATCAAGATTGGCTTTGTCAATATTGCGGTGGTTATGGAAAAAGCACCACAGGCCGAGTTTGCAAGAAAGTCTCTCGAGAAAGAATTTTCTGATAGAGACGGCAAGCTGACTTCCAGCCGGGACTCGATATTGAATCTCGAGGATAAGCTGAAGCGTGAAGGTGATGCAATGAGTGCGACCCAGCGCTCTGAGCTTGAACGTGAAATCGTCAAGCGCAAGCGTGATTTCAATCGCACCAAGGATGAACTCAAAGAAGATTTCAACATCCGGCGCAATGAGGAGCTGGGTAAGTTGCAACGCGATATTTATGATGTGATCCTGGAGCTGGCTCGCAGTGAGGGCTATGACTTGATGGTCACCGAAAGGGTGCTTTATGCAAGTGAGCGTATCGATATTACTGAGGCTGTGCTGGCGCGCCTGCGCGAGGCACATGAGTAAGCGACCGAGTCGGCGCAACCTCTAATGGCATATCGGTTAGCAGAACTGGCAAAGCGTGTTGATGCCATGCTGGTTGGCGACCCGGAGTGTATGATTGACAGGGTTGCCAGTCTGCCCAATGCTGGCCCGGGAAGTATCAGTTTTCTCAGCGATAACAAATACAAACGTCATCTTCTGCGCACCAGTGCATCAGCAGTTATATTGACAGAGAGCGCCCTGGACGCCTGGTCTGGCGTAGCCCTGGTATCTGAAAATCCTTATCTGACGTATGCGAAAATTGCACAAATACTGAATCCAGCCCCCCGGGTTCAACCTGGTATTCATACGAGCGCAGTCGTGAGCGAGCGTGCTGTCATCGATCCTGGTGCGCAAATTGGCCCGCATTGTGTGATCGATGACGATGTGCAAATTGAAAAAAATGTCATAATTGGTCCCGCATGCGTTATAGGGCAGGCCTGTGTGATCGGCGAAGACAGCCGCTTGGTGGCGGGTGTGACCCTGTGCGAGCAGACCATCCTGGGCCGCAGGGTGCTGATTCACCCGGGCGCAGTGCTTGGCAGCGACGGTTTCGGTCTCGCGAACGATAAGGGTGTGTGGGTTAAGATTCCACAACTCGGCCGGGTGGTAGTCGGTGATGACGTGGAGATTGGCGCCAATACCACTATTGATCGTGGTGCCCTTGAAGATACTGTGTTGGAAGAGGGCGTCAAGCTGGATAACCTGATTCAGGTTGCGCATAACGTCTACATTGGTGCCCATACGGCCGTGGCGGGTTCTGCGGGCATTGCAGGCAGTGCCAAGATAGGGCGGCACTGCACGATCGGTGGTGCAGCGGGTATTCAGGGGCACATTACCATTGCTGACAATGTACATATATCGGGTATGTCCAAGGCTAGCGGCTCAATCTCGGAAGCTGGTCAGTACACTTCGGGAACACCGCTGGAAACGAATGCAAAATGGCTGAGGAATGCCGCGCGTTTTCGTCAACTTGACGATATGGCACGCCGCTTGCGCCAACTTGAGAAAAAATTGCTAGAAAAAAATACACTAGAACAGAAATCGAAAGATTAAACAACACAGGATAACAGCATTGATTACGCACGATATTAACGAGGTCATGAAGCGGTTGCCGCAACGCTATCCGTTCCTTCTGATCGATCGCGTCACTGATTGCACTCCCGGTGAATCATTGACTGCGATAAAGAATGTGACGGTTAATGAACCTTTTTTTCAAGGACATTTTCCAGGTCTGCCTCTGATGCCGGGTGTTTTGATCCTTGAGGCGATGGCGCAGGCTTGTGGTATTTTCACAATGCATGCGGCCGGGCTTGAGCCGGGTTGTAATATTTCATTTTTGTTTGTTGGCATCGACAAGGCTCGTTTTAAACGCCAGGTGATTCCGGGTGATCAGCTTGTCTTTACGGTTTCCCTGTTGCGCAGAAAACGTACCTTTTGGGTATTTGATGTCGAAGCGCGGGTGGATGATCAGTTGGCTGCTACTGCTGAAATCATGTGCGCTGAGCATGAGATGGAATTTTGATTCATACGCATGCCATAGTTGATTCTGCTGCGGAGCTGGATAGCAGTGTTACTGTTGGTCCCTTCTCCGTAATAGGGCCTGGTGTGAAGATTGGTGCGGGCACCGTCATTGGTTCAAATGTGGTTATTAAAGGACCGACAATCATTGGTTCCGACAACACCATATTGTCCTTCGTGTCATTAGGCGAGGACCCGCAAGACAAAAAATTTGCAGGTGAGCCGACGCGTCTGATCATCGGTGATCGCAACACCATACGGGAATTTTGCAGTTTTAATCGTGGAACTGTGCAGGGCAACGGTGCCACCGTAATTGGTGATGATAATTTGCTTTTGTCGCATGTACATATTGCTCATGATTGTACGCTGGGTAATGAAATTATCATGTCAGGGCGAGCAACCCTCGCAGGGCACGTCACTGTTGGGGATTATGCCAATCTGTCCGGTTTCGCAAAGGTGCATCAGTTTTGCCACATCGGCGCACACAGTTTCTGCGGTGCAGATGCAACGATATTGCGTGATGTGCCACCTTATATTCTGGTGGGTGGCAATCCCACCCGGCCTGTGGGTATTAACAAGGTTGGTCTTGAGCGGCGTGGTTTTAATGAGCAGAGTCGGGAAGCCATTAAACGCGCGTACAAAATACTCTATCGTTCGAAACTCCCTCTTGAGGCAGCCAAAGAACGTTTACAGCTTTTCGCTGAAGAACAGCCTGATGTTGCCCCAATAGTCGATTTTCTGAACAGCTCAATGCGCGGCATTCTGCGCTAACGCCGTGATTATTTAAGTCATTTCTATTTATGCGGATCGGGATTGTCGTTGGGGAACCATCGGGGGATAACCTCGGCGCCGATCTGATCAAGGCACTGCGCGAGCAGCTTCCTGAGCTGCAGGTGGAAGGGGTGTGCGGCCCTCAATTGATTGCGCAAGGTGCCACAGCCTTGGTCGACAGCGAGCGACTTGCGGTGATGGGGATTACCGCAGTGCTTGGGCGTTTACCTGAACTTTTCGGCATCAAACGGCGCATTCAAAAACATTTCATCACTCATCCACCCGATGTGTTTATCGGTGTTGATGCGCCGGATTTCAATTTGCCATTGGAGCGTAAGCTCAAGGCAGCAGGGATCCCTACTATACATTACGTCAGTCCTACAGTCTGGGCCTGGCGTGAGAAACGGGTACACAAAATTGCCGCTGCGGTCGATCTGGTGTTGTCGATATTTCCGTTTGAAGTTGATTTTTTCACGCGTTATAACGTCCCGGTACGGTATGTTGGTTACCCATTAGCTGATGCCATTCCGCAACAAGTCGATATGTCGGGTTTGCGTGGATCCCTGAAGCTGCCGTCTGACAAACATGTGGTGGCGGTGTTGCCCGGTAGTCGTCAGGGTGAGATGCATTATCTGGGCAGGGTGTTTGTCGAGACCATGTTATGGTTGGCAGAGCGCCGTCCGGATGTGCATTTCGTGGTACCACTGGCGTCCGCTCGATTACGCGTAGCGTTTGAACGTGAGCTCAAAGGGGCGGCAGCAAACACGTTGAATCTAACGCTGGTTGATGGCCACTCCAGGGATGCGATGGGGAGCGCTGATGTGGTGTTGAGCGCCTCAGGAACAGCAACTATGGAGGCGTTATTGCTCAAAAAACCATTGGTTGTTGCGTACCGTATGTCAGCGTTGACGGTGTGGATCATAAGAGCGCTGGGCTTGATGAACATTCAGTATTATGCCATGCCAAATATTCTGGCTGGCGAGCAGCTGGCTGGTGAATTCATACAGGAAAACGCGCGCGCGGATTTGATTGGACCTGCCGTGCTTGAGTTGTTGCAGGATTCGGCTAAAGCGCAAAATATGCGCACCCGTTTTGCCGAGATACGTAAAACATTACAGCGTGACGCAAGCCATTGTGCAGCGCAGGCAGTGATTGATTTGGTGCGGGAGCGGATTAAATAGGTTTTGTTAACTAAATTTTGTTTTACTATTCACCATCGATAGTTAGGGCTATAGTTTGATGGCTAATCAAAGGCGCGATAGTTACGCCTGCTTGATTGTCTGGCAAATCGTATCGATTTGTTCCGCAGTAAGTTCCGGGTTCATGGGTAATGAGAAACATTCCTGCACGATACGTTCGCTAACGGGCAGCGTGACATCCTTGCAATCATCGGCAAACACGGGTTGTTTGTGTAGCGGGATAGGATAGTAAATCGCGCAGCCTATCTGCGCCTCGCGTAAGGCTGTTATGATTTTGTCTCTCTGGCTTGAGAGTAGTGTGTACTGATGGTAAACGTGATGTCCGATACCATCTTCAAATGGTAACGTGATATCGGTAGCAGCTAGTTGTTGGTTGTAGAGGTTCGCTACCTTGCGCCGACGTGAATTATAGTCATCAATATGTTGCAGATTGATGCGCAGGATAACGGCCTGTAATTCATCCAGCCGACTGTTGTAACCAATACGGTCATGCTGGTACTGTGCCTGGCTGCCATGGTTGCGTAAAGAACGTAGATTTGCAGCGTGTTCCTCCGAGTGAGTGATGACCAAACCCCCATCGCCATAGCAATTCAGGTTTTTGCTGGGATAAAAACTGAAACAGCCGAAGCTGCCGAATGTGCCAGTGTATTTGCCCTCTATATGCGCACCGAAGGACTGTGCGCAATCCTCAATGACTTCAATATGATGTGCTTCGCAAACTGGCATGAGGCGGGTCATATCAACCGGCTGGCCAAATAAGTGTACCGGCATGACCGCGCGGGTATTGGGGGTGATGGCTCTTTCAACACAATCAACATCGATATTAAACGTTTGTGGATCAATATCCACGAACACCGGTGTCGCGCCGACATAACGAATTGCTTCTGCCGTGGCAATAAAGGTAAACGGACTGGTGATGACTTCATCACCGGGGCCGATGCCGGCGGCCCGCAAGGCGAGATGCAATGCATCGGTACCGGAGGCGCAAGTGACAGCATGTTCTATGCCCAGATAATCGGTGCTTTCACGTTCGAATGCCTGCACATTCGGTCCCAGAATAAACTGGGTGTTTGCGAGTGCGTCGAGTATGGCCGCATCGATCTCCTGTTTATTTGAAGCATATTGCTGGCGCAGGTTGACCATTGGAATCATGTCGGGAATACCTTGTAGGATTAGTGAGCAATCAGCTCGGATATCTGCATTGCAGTGCGCAGGGCGCGGGCGCCATCTTCCCCAGATACGACAGGTTCGCTACCGTCAGTGATGGCCTGCAGGAAATATTTGATCTCCGTAGCCAATGCGTCACTGTCTTCATAACTGAACACCTCGCTTTCGACACCCAGTATACCGGGGTACATCTCTTCTTTGCCTTTACGATAGAGGGATAGCACGCGGTCCTGAAAATCGACCGATAAATAAGCATCGTGCTGGAAGATGCGCATCTTGCGCTCCGTCTTGGTGCTGATCCGGCTGGCGGTCACATTGGCGACACAGCCGTTCTTAAATACTAATCTGGCATTGGCAATGTCCACCGCGTCGGAGAGTATCGGCGCGCCGCTGGCATCAATACGTTCCAAGTCTGAGTGCACGATATTCAAAATGATATCAATATCATGAATCATGAGATCAAGGATGACGCTGACGTCAGTGCCGCGCGGTTTAAAGGGGGCAAGCCGGTGTGATTCTATAAAACGTGGTTTATCCAAGAGTGTATCGAGTCCCAGAATAACACTATTGAAACGCTCAAGATGGCCGACTTGCAGGATTTTAGTGTGTCGTTTTGCGGTGCTGATAAGGTCCTCGGCTTGTTCTACAGTGGTAGTGATCGGTTTTTCCACTAATACATGACAGCCGTGCTCGAGAAAGGCCTTGCTGATCTCATGGTGATATTGAGTGGGCACCACAATACTGACCGCTTCGACTTTACCCAGAATGTCTCGATAATCGCTGTAGGCCTCCACCCCCAGACGTTTTGCCACAGCCTCGCAAGCCTCGCGGTCAGGGTCAACTACGGCGACCAGTTGACTCTGTTCGAGCTGGGCATATTTTTCCGCGTGGAACCTGCCAAGGTACCCTATGCCGACGACAGCCGTGTTAATCTTTTGCATATGCTGGATCCAATTAAGTCAGGGGGAGTCAGTGCGCGTCATGCGTCAATGAGTCTGGATAATTTATAGTTAAAACAACGGGTAATGATATTATATAAAGTGCTCCCTAATTAACAGGTCAATCCTTGGGGACACCTCACAACATGGGACCACAGGTATCACCGATAATCTAGGTTAAAACGATTACCCTGCTCAAACCATCCGTACATAATTTACTCTATGCCACAACAGAATTTGCATATTCAGGATAACTTTACCGCTGATATGATGGTTGCGGGGGTCGATGAGGCGGGCAGGGGGCCGCTTGCCGGTCCCGTGGTGGCGGCCGCAGTTGTGCTCGACCCGGGATATCCCATCGATGGGCTTGCCGATTCCAAGACCTTGAGCGCAGCGACCCGGGACGAGCTGGCAGAAGAGATTAGGTGCCACGCCCTGGCCTGGGCGCTGGGCAGTGCAGGGCATCAGGAAATCGATCAGATCAATATTCTCGCCGCGACAATGCTGGCTATGCAGCGCGCGGTCGCAGGTTTGAGGTTAACGCCCCGGCATGTGCTGGTCGATGGTAATCGATGCCCGGATTTACCCTGTCCGGCAACCGCCATAGTCAAAGGCGACAGCAAGGTGGCCGCGATCAGCGCGGCATCCATACTCGCCAAGGTGGCGCGCGACAACGAAATGCAGGAATGGGATAAACGTTATCCACAGTATGGTTTTACCAGACATAAGGGTTATCCAACACGGGCGCATGTGCAGGCATTGCAGTTGCACGGGCCCTGTGAGTGTCATCGACACAGCTTTGCGCCTGTGCGCAAAGCCCGTGCCGCGGGCATACAAGCAGACTCAGGTTAGCATCGATGCCTGACCAGTTTGTTCATCTGCATCTCCATACGGAGTTTTCACTGGTGGATGGCTTGATACGGATCAAGCCTCTTATGAATGCCGTTGCTGAAGCCGGCGTGCCTGCAGTTGCATTAACCGATTTCAGCAATATGTTTGCATTGGTCAAATTTTACCGTGCGGCTATCAGTAAGGGTATCAAACCTATCATCGGTGCGGATTTGGCGTTGCAATCGCTACGTGAGAATGAGGCGCCGAGCAGGGTGGTGTTGCTTTGCCAGAATGATGAGGGTTACCGCAACCTGACACGCCTGGTGACACGCGCATACCTGGAGGGTCAGCACGGTGATCAGCCCACTCTGCAACGCGACTGGCTGGCGGCGGCGAGTACCGGTCTTATCGCGCTTTCAGGTGGGCGTGAGGGTGATATAGGCAAGGCGTTGTTGGGTAATAACGTTGCGTTGGCTGATGAATTAATGAGCTATTGGCGAAGCCATTTCCCCGGACGTTACTATCTCGAGTTGCAACGTACTGGCCGTGATCAGGAAGAAGACTATATCCATTCAGCGGTGAAGCTCGCGAGTGCTATAGATATCCCGGTCGTCGCCACTAATGACACGCGTTTCATTGCAGCTGATGATTTTGAAGCGCATGAGGCGCGCGTGTGCATTCATGATAGCCGGGTTTTGAATGATCCGCGCAGACCGCGAGTCTACAGTGAGCAGCAGTACCTACGCACACCCAGAGAAATGGCGGTGTTGTTCGAAGATATTCCCGAGGCGTTGGAGAATACTGTCGAGATCGCCAAACGCTGTAACCTCAGTCTCAGTTTCGGTGAGAATGTATTGCCGATATTTCCAGTCCCCAAGGGGATGTCGACGAATGATTATCTTACACAATCCGCGCAGCAGGGTTTAGCTGAGCGACTACAGCATATCCTCGATAAGTCTGATCCTGACTACGACAGCAAGTACGCTGCCTATACAGCGCGTCTGCAGCGTGAGTTGGAAGTTATCATCAATATGGGCTATCCCGGCTACTTTCTCATCGTTGCGGATTTTATTGACTGGGCGCTTAATCATGGCGTTCCTGTTGGGCCGGGACGTGGTTCCGGTGCAGGCTCACTGGTGGCCTATGCACTTAAGATCACAGACCTCGATCCCTTGGAATATGATCTTTTGTTTGAGCGCTTTCTCAATCCGGAACGTGTATCCATGCCCGATTTTGATATCGATTTTTGCATGGAAGGCCGCGACCGCGTGATCGATTATGTTGCGCAGCGTTACGGCCGTGAAAAAGTCAGCCAGATCATCACCTACGGCACCATGGCGGCTAAGGCGGTGGTGCGCGATGTAGGGCGCGTCATGGGACAATCCTATGGGTTTGTTGATCGCATCGCCAAGATGATTCCCTTTGAGATCGGTATGACTCTTGAAAAGGCCCTCGAACAGGAAACTGAGCTGCGGGAGTTATACGAAAAAGAAGAAGATGTTCACACCATAATCGATATGGCGCTATCGCTTGAAGGCCTGGCGCGCAATGCCGGTAAGCATGCCGGGGGAGTGGTCATATCGCCCACTGAATTGACGGATTTCACTCCACTATACTGTGAGCAGGGTGGCCAGAGCGTGGTAACCCAACTTGATAAGGATGATGTCGAGGCCATTGGTCTGGTTAAGTTTGATTTCCTGGGTTTGCGCACCCTGACTATTATCGATAAGGCATTGCAGAATATTGCGAAGCGTGAGTCTGAATCCGATGAGTCGATTGATATCTCAAAAATACCGCTGGATGATGAGGCAGCCTATGTGTTGTTGCAGGATACCAAGACCGTTGCTGTTTTCCAGCTGGAATCGACGGGCATCCGCGAGATTATTAAGCGCCTGAAGCCGGACAAATTTGAAGACGTGGTGGCGCTGGTTGCCTTATATCGGCCTGGTCCGCTGCAGTCCGGCATGGTGGATGATTTTATCAATCGTAAACACGGTGCCAAAGTTACCTACCCACACCCGGATATTGAACCCATACTGAGGCCCACCTACGGGGTTATTCTGTATCAGGAACAGGTGATGCAGATAGCCCAGGTACTGGCGGGATACACGCTCGGTGGCGCGGATCTGTTACGCCGCGCCATGGGTAAGAAAAAAGCCGAAGAAATGGCCAAACAGCGCGCCATTTTTGTGGGAGGAGCAACCGAGAGGGGTGTTAAGGAGAAAGTTGCAACATACATCTTCGATTTGATGGAGAAATTTGCGGGTTATGGTTTCAATAAGTCACATTCGGTGGCTTATGCCTTGCTGGCGTATCAGACAGCGTGGCTGAAGGCGCATTATCCTGCTGAATTTATGGCCGCGGTGATGTCTGCGGATATGGATAACACCGATAAGGTCGTTAATTTTATTAACGACTGCAGGGACACTATGGGGCTCGATGTGGTGCCTCCTGATGTCAATCGTTCTGATTATGCCTTTAGTGTGTTTGATGACCGCACGATTCTGTATGGCCTGGGTGCAGTCAAAGGTGCCGGCCGGGCCGCAATAGAGAGCATCCTGCAGGCCCGTGAGTTGGGTGGAGGATTCGCGGATCTCGATGATCTTTGTCAACGCATTGACTCACAAAAAGTCAATCGCCGTGTACTGGATGCGCTAATACGCGCAGGTGCGATGGATGTGCTCGGTCCAAACCGGGCATCCCTGATGGCGCATCTCCCTAAGGCCGTGAAACTGGCTGAACAAACGCAGCGTGATATGAATTTGGGTCAGGAGGATTTGTTTGGCGGCGGTGACGTGATCCCAAAGACCGAGCCCTGCGAACTGCGCCCCGAATGGGATGAAGATCAGCGGTTGCTCGCCGAGAAGGAAACGCTTGGCTTATACCTTACCGGTCACCCATTCGAGCGTTACGAGGCCGAACTCAGGCGCATCGCGGCAAAACCTATCGCCGATCTGTCGGTGCAGAAGCCGGTTGACGGCGGTGGCTATGGCGGCCGTAATAAGGAACAGCAGGTGACGGTCGCCGGCTTGATCGCCACTATCCGTACTCGCAATTCCCAGTCGGGACGGATCGCTTTTATTACGCTTGATGACCGTAGCGGCCGCCTTGAAGTCAGTGTGTTTGGTGATGATTATCGCCGTTATGGGCATTTACTGACCAAGGATAAGATCCTGGTTATTGAGGGTGGCCTTGGGCTTGATGAATATACCGGTACAGCGCGCTTGCGTGCCAGACGCATACTGGATATAGAGCAGGCCCGTACCGAATTTGCAAAATATATACAGATCCAGGTCAATATCAGTCAGCCGATGAATGGTCTGATCGGCCACATGCAGGAAGTGTTATCACCTTACCGTGAAGGTAAGTGCCCGGTGTGTATCGATCTCACCAATAGGGGGGCAAACGCGCAGATTGCCCTAGACGAAAGCTGGCGTGTCCTGCCGGCCGATGAGTTGCTACAGCGTTTGCGCGATCTTGAGGGTGTGCAACACGTCGATGTCATCTATGCTTGATGGTCGTGCGCATGGCCTCACAGCGGCAAGGCATGTAGAATGCGCTGATATTTAAGGAACCTCAGAATTAACCATGAATCCCGATTTTCTGGAATTTGAACAACCCATCGCCGAGCTTGAGGCTAAGATTGATGAACTGCGTTACGTGGGTGACGATAGCGAAGTTAATCTAAGTGATGAAATCGCACGCTTGCAGACGAAGTGTAAAAGTCTCACACAATCGATTTTTTCCAACCTCAATGCCTGGCAGATATCGCAACTCGCACGCCATCCGAAACGTCCGCATATGTTGGATTATGTGGATTTGCTATTTACCGATTTCGAAGAGCTACATGGAGATCGCGCGTTTGCAGATGACCATGCCATTGTCGGTGGTCTTGCGCGCCTTGAAGGCATACCGGTGATGGTAATCGGTCATCAAAAGGGACGCGACACCACACAGAAAATCTATCGTAATTTCGGTATGCCGCGCCCGGAAGGGTATCGCAAGGCCATGCGCCTGATGCAAATGGCAGAGAAATTCAATGTCCCGGTGCTTACCTTTATTGATACACCGGGCGCATATCCGGGGGTTGGTGCCGAGGAACGTGGTCAAAGCGAAGCCATCGCACGCAATCTATTGATTATGTCTGAATTGCGAACACCCATTGTTGCTACGGTCATTGGTGAAGGTGGATCAGGCGGCGCGCTCGCGATTGGTGTTGCCGACTGGGTGATGATGCTGGAATACAGTACCTACTCGGTGATTTCACCGGAGGGTTGTGCTTCCATTTTGTGGAAGAGTGCGGAGAAGGCCTCCGATGCTGCTGAGGCCCTCGGTATCACTTCAGCGAGGCTGAAACAGCTCGATCTGATTGATGAAATCATTCCCGAGCCTTTGGGTGGCGCGCATCGCAACATCGAAGAAGCGGCCGCTGCAATGAAAAAATCCCTGCTTGATACCTTATCCAGGCAACGAAGCCTGGAAGTCGATGAACTGGTCGCCCAACGTTACCAGCATCTCATGAAGTTCGGAGATTTCAAGGAGTAATCAATATCGTTATGCTTAAGGGGAACCCGCAACAGGCATCTCTCCTTGCGTATCGCAGTAGCGGGTGTCACTGGCGATCAGGCCGGGATTAAGCAGTCAACTTTTAATCAAGTACTATGGGCCTTGCCTGTGCATAATTCCCCGGATTGTTGAGGGCTTATGGTGTTTACGGTCGAATCACTTTCGCAAACCCTGAAATCACTGGACAGTTCTAACGCCTTGACCGTGGGATTCAGTGGCGGACTGGATTCAACGGTATTGCTGCACGCACTGAGTATGTTGCGCCGTCAGCAGGGCATCGTTGTCTCTGCCGTGCACATCCATCATGGCCTGCAGCAACAGGCTGATGTCTGGTCGGCGCATTGTGCAAGAATATGCGATGAGTTTGGTGTCCCCTGTGAGGTCATCAGGGTTGATGCCACGGCTCAACCTGGTGAGAGTCCGGAGGCTGCGGCACGTAAGGCGCGTTATGAGGCCTTGTGTTCCCGGTTGACTGATAATGACTTTTTGTTGACTGCACACCACCAGGATGATCAAGCTGAAACGCTGTTGCTGCAACTGCTGCGTGGCGCAGGACCCGCGGGTCTGTCGTCCATGCCTGCGAAATCTGCATTCGGCAAGGGCTGGCATGTGCGCCCATTGCTTGCAGTCAGCCGTGATGAATTGGCTGCCTATGCAGAACAGCATGACCTGGCGTGGATAGATGATGAAAGTAATGCTGATATCGGTCTGGATCGCAATTATTTACGCCATGAGGTGATACCGGTCCTGAAACGACGATGGCCGGCAGCAGCGTACACCATTGCGCGCGCCGCAAGCCACCAGGCTGGTGCGCAGCACTTGCTTAAGGAACTGGCGCAAGGGGACTTGTCGCAACTTGCTGGCAGTACACCCGCAACCTTGTCTGCCGGTGGACTGAAACGTCTATCAATTGAACGCCAGCGTAACGCTCTGCGCAGTTGGTTACATGTTCATGAACTCAATATGCCTACGTTGGCGCAGCTCGAAGAAATCAGGCACCAGATGTTATCGCCACGTTGTGACATTGAACCCTGCGTACACTGGGAAGGCGGTGAAGTGCGGCGTTATAGGGATGATCTTTATGCCATGAAGCCACAGGGCATGCATGATGCCTCACAAGTGTTTCTATGGGATATGCGCCAGCCGTTACCATTGGTTGGTCTGGGGATTACGCTGGATGCCGCCACGCTCGCTGCCCAGGGGTTAACCCAAGTTACGGATAATTATTTGATCGTGAAGTTCCGGCAAGGCGGTGAGCGTTGTAAACCCAAGGGGCGGGCGCACCACCACGAACTCAAGAAACTGTTCCAGGAGGCCGGTGTGCCGCCTTGGCAGCGTGCGCGCATTCCCTTACTCTACGCGGGTGAGCGCTTGGTGATGGTGTTCGGCTACTGGGTGTGTGAGTGAGGTCCCTGCCGAGTTATCCCGGATTGAAATCCTTACCAGATCTTGACCCGGTGTTCAGGTGGGATATACATGTCGTCGTCCGGATTTACGTTAAACGTTTCGTAAAATGCCGGGATGTTGGCAACCACGCCAATGACTCGATAGCGGCTGGGTGAATGCGGGTCGGTTAATAGACGCTGTTGCAGGTTTTGCTCACGGTATTTGCGGCGCCATACCTGTGACCAGCCCATGAAGAAACGCTCGGCGCCAGTGAGGCCGTCAATCACCGGGGGTTGTTTGCCGTTGAGCGAAAGCAGGTAAGCCTTGTAGGCGACTGTCAAACCTGCGACGTCAGCGATGTTCTCGCCCAAGGTCAGCTTGCCATTGACCTGCATGCCCTCGATTGGACTATACGCGGCATATTGGTCGATTATTACCTGAGCCCGGGCATTGAATTCCCTGGTATCCGCTTCAGTCCACCAGTCGCGAAGATTGCCGTTGCCATCCGACTTGCGTCCCTGGTCATCAAACCCATGACTTATTTCATGGCCAATCACCGCGCCTATGCCCCCATAGTTCGCGGCATCGTCTGCGGACATGTTGAAGAATGGTGGTTGCAGGATTGCAGCCGGAAACACGATTTCATTCATCGGTGGGTTGTAATAGGCGTTCACCGTCTGCGGGGTCATGAACCATTCGCTGCGATCCACGGGTTTGCCTAGCTTGTAGATCTCTCGCTGGTATTCGTAGCGGTGTGAATTCATTACGTTCTCGACCAGTTTCTCCTTGTCGATGTGCAATCCGGTATAGTCCTTCCATTTGTCAGGATAGCCAATCTTAGTGGTGAAGTTGGCGAGTTTGGCATGCGCTTCCTTTTTGGTTTCATCGCTCATCCAGTCCAACTGATCGATGTTTTGACCGAATGCGCGTATCAGGTTGCTGACGAGCACCTCCATCCTGGCCTTGGCTTGCGGTTTAAAATGCTGTGCAACATAAAGTTTACCTACGGATTCACCCAGTATATTGTCAACTGCACTGACTGCACGTTTCCAGCGGGGCTTGTTGGTTTCGATGCCGCCGAGTACGCTGCCGTAGAATTTGAACTGGGTGTCAACCGCAGTCTGGTGAAGTAAAGGCGCGTAATGACTGGTCAATTTAAAGCGCAAATAATGCTTCCAGGTGGCCAGCGGTGTTTCTTGCCAGATTTGGTCGAGTGCCTGCAGGTAGCTGGGCTGGCGTATGATGACATCCCTCTGTTGTCCGAGTCCCGCTGTATCAATAAAACCAGACCAGGCGAAATGCGGCATGAGCTCCGGCAGTGCAGAGATTTTATATTTGTTATTGGTTAAATTTCGGTCGCGGTTTTTGACGCGTGTCCAGTGATGCTTCGCCAGAGCAGTCTCAAGTGCGAAGATGTTTTTGGCATGACTCTCTGCAGTGTCATCACCCGTCAGTGTTAGGATATCAGCGATATAGGATAGATATTTACTGCGGATATCCGCAAATTTTTGCTCGGGTTTGAAGTAGTAGTCACGATCGGGTAAGCCCAGTCCGCTCTGGTGAAAATAAACTATGTACTCATCGGATTTGCGCGCGTCCTGATCAACAAACATCACGACGGGTGTCGCTACTCCCAATTTGAGTAGTTCTGCAAAATGGTGTGACAACTTGTCTTTGGTGTCGATGGCGTCAATATTGGCCAACGCAGTCGCCAGGGGTGTCATGCCGTGCTGTTCGGCTAATGCCTCATTCATATAACTGCGGTAGAAATCACCCACCTTCTGGGTCTCACTGCCTGGCTCTTTATCCGGATTGCTTGCAGCGGTCTCGATGATAGATCTGAGGTCTTTCTGGCTACCATCTAGTAATTCGGTAAAAGCACCATAATTAGATTTGTCCGCAGGTATTTCGGTCTTCGCCAGCCAACTACCGTTCACGGATTCATAAAAATCATCCTGGTGTTGTATGCGTGTACTGAAGTTAGCGGTATTGATCCCGGATTCCAGTGGCAGGCTGTCGTGGCTGCTTACGCAAGCTGTAAGCGCCATGGGCAGTAGTAAAAGAGTGATAGATTTCATGGATACATCCTGGGGCTGGATACCGTTACTTATGTGCTTTATACCAAGACTTGGAGGTATAAAAAATGGTAATTTTTCACAAACATGTGTTTAAAACGTTGAGAATGTGACCTGGGCTCAGGATCGTGGCCTCAAAACCAGGCGTATCAGCTTGAAAAACAACAGCCCGGCCGGTGTGCCATGCATTATCAGGTCGAAAATATCGAGGGGTTTGCTGAGTGTGCCCGAGGACAGCATTTTGAGCTTTTCCCACAAATGCGGTTCAGGTTGGAATGGCGCCAGGCCGAGTAGCAAGGCAATCACTACGAGCGGCAGCAGGGGGATTTTGTCAAACCACTTCATATCGGTATCTCATGTTCAGGGTTTCAAATAAATTTATGGAAGCACGCACTATACAAGGCTCTGCAATGGGTGAATACTAGTACAAGCCTCCTGGGTCTCCCTGATAGCAAGCAGTTACCCGTCAGGTATTAACGCCGTAATTTGATTGTGAGGGGGGGGCGTTTCTGGTATCATTTTTGCCCGTCTTGTGATTACACACAACCTCAATCTGCAGCGGTTTCCATGACCCGATATATCTTCATCACAGGCGGTGTCGTCTCTTCCCTTGGCAAGGGGATTGCTTCAGCCTCCCTCGGCGCGATCCTTGAGGCGCGTGGCCTCAAGGTCACCATGATCAAGCTGGATCCCTATATTAACGTTGACCCCGGAACCATGAGTCCGTTCCAGCACGGCGAGGTTTTTGTGACCGTGGATGGTGCGGAAACCGACCTGGATCTTGGTCACTACGAACGTTTCGTGCGTTTTCAGGCAACCAAGCAAAATAATTTCACGACTGGTCAGATTTACGAGAACGTAATCCGCAAGGAGCGTCGTGGCGAATACCTGGGCCGCACCGTGCAAGTGATTCCGCATATAACTGACGAGATCAAGGCCTCTATCGTCAAGGGCGCCGCAGACGCCGATGTGGCACTGGTCGAAATCGGCGGCACGGTAGGTGATATCGAATCATTACCGTTTATGGAAGCCATCCGTCAGATGGGCGTCGAACTGGGTCGCGAAAATGCCATTTTCATTCACCTGACACTGGTGCCGTTTATCAAGGCAGCCGGTGAGATCAAGACCAAGCCGACTCAACACTCGGTTAAGGAGCTGCGCTCTATCGGTATCCAACCGGATATTCTGTTGTGCCGTGCTGACAGGCCCTTGCCGGAACACGAAAGACGCAAGATTGCGCTGTTCACGAACGTCGATGAAAAGGCGGTAATTACCGCTGTCGATGTGGATAACATCTACAAGATACCTCTGTGGCTGCATTCGCAGAAACTTGACGAGATTGTAATCAACAAATTCCGACTTGAGCTGCCAGCGGCAGATCTTAGTGACTGGAAAGAGGTCACGCATGCAATGGAGTTCCCGGAGGCGGAGATTGCCATCGGCATGGTAGGTAAATATGTTGACCTTACCGAATCATATAAATCTCTGAATGAAGCACTGCTTCACGCAGGCAGTCATACCCGCACCAAGGTTAATATTAAGTACATTGATTCAGAAAAAGTTGAATCCGAGGGCACAGATCTACTCGCTGGTCTTGATGCCATCCTGGTACCAGGCGGCTTCGGAGAGCGCGGTATCGAAGGCAAGATAGCAGCGGTGCAGTATGCCCGTGAAAACAGGATTCCATATCTCGGCATCTGCCTCGGCATGCAAGTTGCGGTCATCGAGTTCGCTCGTAATATTGCAGGACTGGCTGATGCCCACAGTACCGAATTTAACCCCGACACCCCGCATCCGGTGATCGCACTTATTACTGAGTGGCTGGACCGTGAAGGACGCATCGAGCGCCGCGATTCCGATTCTGATCTTGGTGGTACCATGCGTCTCGGTGCGCAGCAATGTCGTCTGCGTGCCAATACCTTGGCGATGCAGCATTATGGAAAAGATATTATCACTGAGCGTCATCGCCACCGTTATGAATTTAATAATGCCTATCTGGAAACCTTGACCAAGGCCGGGCTCGTTATTGCCGGTAAGTCTATCGATGATGCGCTGGTGGAAGTGGCGGAGTTGCGAGACCATCCCTGGTTCCTGGGTTGTCAGTTCCATCCCGAGTTCACTTCCACTCCGCGTGACGGTCATCCATTGTTCTCGGGTTTTGTACGAGCTGCACGCGAGCAGCATGAAATAACTCACAACAAGACAGACAATGCGAAACTCGAGACACCGGTCGGGCACAAAGTCAGCGTTTAAACACTATGAAGTTATGTCATTTTGAAGTCGGCCTCGAGCAGCCCTTATTTTTGATCGCCGGCCCCTGTGTCATCGAGAGCGAGGGCCTGGCATTGGATACAGCCGGTCAGCTCAAGGCCATTACAGAAAAACTGGGTATCCCGTTTATCTACAAGTCGTCCTTTGACAAGGCCAATCGTTCGTCACATAAAAGCTTTCGGGGTTTGGGTGTAGAACAGGGGCTGCAAATTCTGGAAAAGGTCAAGACAGAGATCAAGGTGCCGGTGTTGACTGATGTGCACGAAGATACACCATTAGCAGAGGTTGCATCGGTGGTCGATGTTTTGCAAACGCCGGCGTTTTTGTGCCGGCAGACCAATTTTATTCAAAATGTTGCCTCGCAAGGTGTCGCGGTGAATATCAAGAAGGGCCAGTTTCTGTCGCCCTGGGATATGACTAACGTCGTCGACAAGGCACGCATGACGGGCAACGAGCAGATCATGGTCTGTGAGCGAGGGGTGTCATTCGGCTATAATAATCTGGTGTCTGACATGCGTTCACTAGCGGTGATGCGGGAAACTGGCTGTCCGGTGGTATTCGATGCGACACACTCGGTTCAATTGCCGGGCGGGCAGGGCACAGTATCTGGTGGGCAGCGTGAATTCGTACCGGTTCTGGCTCGTGCCGCCGTCGCAGTTGGTGTGTCGGGACTGTTTATGGAAACACATCCAGACCCTGACAAGGCGCTCAGTGATGGACCGAATGCCTGGCCCCTGCCGAAGCTGGAAGAACTGCTATCTATTCTGGTCCAATTGGACCAGACGGCAAAAGCACATCCCTTTGCCGAACAGTCCTTGCTATAGAACATCCGGTAATCGTTTAAAGTTTAACCCTACAATTCATTTTATTAATTTTTGGAGAGGTAATGTCTGAGATCGCTGACATCCGTGCGCGTGAGATTCTGGATTCTCGTGGAAACCCGACTGTCGAAGCTGACATCACGCTGGTATCGGGACATATGGGGCGCGCTGCAGTGCCATCGGGCGCATCCACAGGCGTGCTCGAGGCCCTGGAACTACGCGATGGTGAGGCCGCACGCTATTTCGGCAAAGGTGTTAATAAGGCCGTCGCGAATGTGAATGGCGAGATTCGAGAGGCCCTGTT
The DNA here is from genome assembly GCA_947258875.1 of uncultured Gammaproteobacteria bacterium. Classification (GTDB taxonomy): domain Bacteria; phylum Pseudomonadota; class Gammaproteobacteria; order CAMYKB01; family CAMYKB01; genus CAMYKB01. The sequence goes on from CAMYKB010000002.1 coordinate 75,015, forward strand.
GGGTATGGATTCGCATGATCAGGAGAAACTGGATCAACGCATGATCGAGCTTGATGGTACCGATAACAAGGGGCGCCTCGGTGCAAATGCAATCTTAGCGGTATCACTGGCTACGGCGAAGGCAGCGGCGAAGCATGCAAATATGCCGTTGTATCGTTATCTCGGTAGCACAGATAATTTCACCATGCCGGTACCGATGATGAATATCATCAACGGCGGTGCACACGCCAATAACAGTGTCGATTTGCAGGAATTTATGATCCTGCCTGTAGGTGCCGGCAGTTTGCGTGAGGCTGTGCGTTACGGTGCCGAAGTGTTTCATGCGCTGAGCAAGGTATTGAAAGGGCGGGGCATGAACACTGCTGTGGGCGATGAGGGCGGTTTTGCTCCAGATTTACCCTCTAATGAGGCGGCGATTGAAGTCATTCTCGAAGCGATCAAGGCAGCGGGTTACGAGCCCGGGAAGGATATTTGTTTGGGAATTGATGCCGCCAGTTCCGAATTTTACAAGCAAGGCCAATACCTGCTGGCGTCCGAAGGCAAGAGCTACGATGCCGCCGGTTTTGTTGATTATCTGGCCGAGTGGGTAGATAACTATCCGATCATCAGCATCGAAGATGGCATGGCAGAAGATGACTGGGAGGGCTGGACATTATTGACCAAAAGGCTCGGCGACAAGGTGCAACTGGTGGGTGATGATCTGTTCGTTACTAACACAGAGATCTTCAAACGAGGTATCGATAGCGGTGTCGCTAATTCCATACTGATAAAACTTAACCAGATCGGTACACTTACAGAAACGCTGTCGGCCATTAACATGGCCAAACAGGCGGGTTATACAGCAGTAGTTTCCCATCGCTCCGGCGAAACCGAGGATGTAACCATCGCTGACCTGGCTGTAGCGACTAATGTCGGACAGATCAAGACCGGTTCCTTATCGCGTTCTGATCGTGTTGCCAAGTACAATCAACTGATTCGCATAGAGGAAATGTTGGGTAGGCACTGCAGTTACGCGGGTAGCAACGCTTTTGTGCGGGGAACATGATTTTGGCGTGCCTCTAGGGGCATGCTGGAGTAATTGACCATGAGAATCCTGGTCACGGTCCTCGCTGTTTTGTTGCTGTTATTGCAATATAAGCTCTGGGTAGGTGATGGCAGTCTCGCCGAAGTATGGCAGTTAAAGCAGGCGATCAAACTGCAGCAGGATGAAAATCAGAGCTTGCAGGAACGCAATCTAGCACTAGAAGCCGAGGTTCGGGATCTTAAAACCGGTTTGGCAGCGATCGAGGAACGCGCGCGTAATGAGCTCGGTATGATTGGTGAGAGTGAAACCTTTTATCAAGTTATAGACGCCGCATCTGATACAAACAAATAGATGAGCATTACCACTCCTGGATTCTGGGTAGTCATCCCGGCTGCAGGTACCGGCAAACGCATGCGTGCCGACCGGCCCAAGCAATATCTGCCGCTGGCAGGGCGGCTTGTGCTTGAACATACATTGTCAGCATTCATCGAATCACCCCTTATCAGCGGTATTGTGGTGGCGCTTGACGCCGATGATAACTACTGGCCGCAGATCAAACCTGCATCTACAAAACCGTTGATCACCGTCGCTGGGGGTGAGGAGCGCTGTCATTCAGTACTCAATGCCCTGCAGAAACTGGCCGAACGCGCCGGCCGTGATGCTTGGGTGCTGGTGCATGATGCAGCGCGCCCCTGCATCACTCATGAAGATATCGAGCGCCTGATTGCCGAGCTTGAGGATGATGCGGTCGGTGGTATTCTGGCCATAGCGGTGCACGATACCCTCAAAAAAGGCACTGTCGAGCACAGGATTGCGACAACAGTGGACCGCAGCGGCCTGTGGCGCGCATTGACGCCGCAGATGTTTCGTCTAGGTACGCTCACTGATGCTCTACAGACCAGTCTTGCGGACGGTTACGTGGTTACCGATGAGGCTTCAGCGATTGAGCACGTGGGACTGAGCCCCCGACTTGTGTTGGGTCGCGCTGATAATATCAAGATCACGCAGCCTGAAGACCTGTCACTGGCCGAATATTATTTACGCAACAGGCTCGAAAACACTTGAGCCAGGCTCTAAAAAAGCATTAAATAGCACTCATAACTAATTGTTTTGTATAAATTATGAGAATTGGGCAAGGTTTCGATGTGCATGCGTTTGGCAATGGCGACCATATCACGCTGGGTGGCGTGCGCATTGCTTTCGATAAGGGCCTGGTGGCGCACTCTGATGGTGATGTGCTGATTCATGCCGTTTGCGATGCCTTGTTGGGCGCTGCTGCGCTGGGGGATATTGGCAAGCATTTCCCTGATAGCGATCCGCGCTACCGTGGGGCCGATAGCCGGTTGTTGTTAAAAGATGTCGTAGAACTGCTGACTCAGGCTGGTTTCCACATCGTGAACACCGACGTGACCGTAATCGCACAGGCCCCGCGTTTGGCAGCCCATATCGAGCGCATGCGTGAAAATCTGGCACAGGATACAGCGCTTGGTGTGGACCAGGTCAGCGTCAAGGCTACCACTACGGAAGGCTTAGGCTATTGCGGCCGTGGCGAAGGTATTGCAGCGCATGCAGTCGCCTTGATTGATACCATTACCTGATTCGTTTGTGACAGTCATGCATCAGCAGAATATACATAGCACTGCAGTCGGCCACATGCCGGCGCGCTATCTGCTGGTAGCTTTGCTACTTGCCTGTTTGTCCACCGGACAGGCCGTGGCAGAGGGTGGAAATGCACTGGCAGCTCATCCTTCACCCTACCTTGCCCTGCATGCCGATGATCCGGTTCACTGGCAGCAATGGGGGCCCGAGGTCATGGAAAAGGCCAGGCACGAGAACAAACTTATCTTTGTATCCAGTGGTTATTTTTCTTGTCACTGGTGTCATGTGATGCAGCGGGAAAGCTATAAGAATAAGGAAATCGCTGCTTTTATTAACGCTAATTTTATTGCGGTAAAGGTGGATCGTGAGCTAGAGCCGGTACTGGATGACCAGTTGATGACCTTCATTGAGGAAACGCGTGGACAGGGAGGCTGGCCCCTGAATGTTTTTCTGACACCACAAGGCTACCCTTTGGTCGGCGTGTTATACATGCCACCCCGCGAGTTTACTGAATTTTTGCAAAGACTGGCGTTACGTTGGGATAAAGATAAAGAAGAGTTGGCGCAGATTGCGGCACAAGCATCTGAAATCATGGAACAACAATTGCGTGCTGCACAAAAACTGACGACTGAATTTTCGGTGTCAGATTTGGAGGAAATGTTGCTTGGTCAGGGTATGGCGTTGGCTGATGAAACCGCTGGCGGTTTTGGTGAGCAGAATAAATTTCCGTTTTCGCCACAGTTGCAGAGTTTTTTGATGCTTTATGATAAGCGACCCGATAAGGCGCTCCGTGAGTTCTTGCTGTTGTCCTTACGGGCAATGGCCGATAATGGTTTACGCGATCAGGTGGGTGGTGGTTTTTACCGCTACACGGTCGACCCAAATTGGGAGGTGCCGCATTTCGAAAAAATGCTCTACGACAATGCGCAGTTGATCGAGATCTATCTACAGGCGGCGGAACTATTCGAGCAGCCTGAATTCACCGAGATCGCGTTTGATACTCTGGATTTTTTGCAGCAGGATATGAAGGCGTCCGAAGGGGCCTATGTTGCGAGTCTTTCCGCAGTTGATGAAGACGGGAAGGAAGGTGCCTACTATTTATGGGATAAAGCCGAGTTACAGAAATCACTGAGTGCAGATGAATACCGGGCCGCCGAGCTTGCCTGGGGACTGAATCGTCCGCCAACGGTTGGTAGCGAATACTTGCCCGTTAACGCCATGACCATCGCGGACGTAGCCGGCATGACCGATACCGAGGAAGCAGAGGTAAAGAATAATCTGGCGTCTGCGCGGCAGAAATTATTACAGTTGCGTGCCAAGCGTAGCTTGCCCAGGGATGACAAACGCCTCACCGCATGGAACGGTCTTGCGCTTGCAGCATTAGCAGCGGGTGCCCAGCGCGACAAGGGCCGCTATGGCGCAGCTGCCACGCAGCTGCGCAACTTTATCGTATTGCGTTTATGGAAAGACGGGGGCTTATATCGCGCCATTGATGATAAGGGGAAAAGCCTGGGTACAGGTAATCTGGAAGATTACGCCTATGTTGCTAAAGGGCTGCTTGCTTGGGCGCAATATACGGGAAAAAAGGAAGATTATGAGCAGGCCGCTGCAATTGTCGATGCAGCTTGGAAACGATTTTATACTTCGGAAGGCTGGCGACTCGCAGAAAAACGTTTCATCCCGGGGCAGCCGCTCGAGCATCATGTGATGGACAGCCCGTTACCCTCGCCAACGGCTACTCTGGCTCAAGTCACTCTATCGCTGGTGCAACAGGGTTATACTGAAAATAGTGCAAGCAGCTTGCGCGGGTATCTCAATATCATGAGTGCAACGTTGATGGAGCAGGCCTTTTTTCATGCAACGCATATAGGATTGCTGTCATCTTTCCCGCCTGAATGGAGTGTTAAGAAGATTCCATGAATAGGGATTCCTTACTTGTAGAGCAAAAACGCCTGTTCCTGCAATGGTTGGTTTTTTTTGGTTTATTGGTGTTTGTCTTGTATCTGGCATGGCGCGAGGAAGTTATCCAGATCATATGGGAGACCGATATTAGCCATGTTACGCGGGTGATAGCTGTAGTCTTTGTTGTTGCGACGTTACATGTGGGTTATCGCGCTTATCAACTGGCAAGGGAAATGGATGAGGCGCGACGTCTGTGCCATGAACTGGATGGGTCAGCGGATGTGGCCCGTGAAATTGTGGGTGTTGCGACTGAAGAAATCAGCAATGCGTGCTATGCCAGACGTCATCTCTATGCCTTATGTAGAAAGCTCGCTGTCGCTGATCTTGATGCATCTGAAGTTGAACAAAGCCATTTGCTGGGGGTATTGGAAAAAAGAATACGCGCAGGACATGACATGGGCTGGTTTGTTACTGACTTGATGCTTAAGCTCGGCCTGTTAGGTACGGTGATAGGTTTTATTCTCATGCTAGGGGCAGTTTCGTCAGTTGAGGATTTTGATATTGCCATAATGCAGAATTTGTTGACGACTATGAGTGAGGGCATGCGTGTCGCCTTGTTCACGACCCTCTCGGGGTTATTGGCCGGCGTGTTGCTGGGATTTCAATATCATCTTCTTGATCGTGGCGCTAATGAACTTCTGGTATTGATTACTGAGTTGTCGGAAGTCTATTTTCTGCCCGCATTTTTGTCAGCAAGCAGTGAATGTGAATCGCTGCAGTAGGTTGATCCTTGCGTTTTAATAACTACACGACTGATCCCTTTACCGATTTGCTATTCAATGCATTATTGGGTTTCACGTTTATGTTTTTTATCGCCATTATGTTTCTGAATCCGATCGCGAAACTGGGTTCGGTAGATTACAAGGCGGAATATATCATCACTGTAACCTGGCCGGCGGAACGCCCGGACGATGTTGATGTCTGGGTTGAGAACCCGAACGGTGAGGTCGTGTCTTATATGAACCCTGATGCAGGATGGTTGCATCTTGATCGTGATGATCAGGGTGATGTAACGGACAAGGTGGTCATTAACGGTGAAGAGATAGTCTATCCGATAAATCAGGAGGTGGTGACGATACGCGGTATCCTGGCTGGTCAATACGTGGTTAACCTTTATTACTATGAGAACCGCAGTCATACTCCTGTGCCCGTTAATATCAAGGTCGAAAAGGTCAATCCCAGCCTGGAACTTGTATATATCGAGGATATCGTCCTCCAGGGTCAAGACGACGAATACACGGTGGTACGATTGAATATGTCGGGTGATGGTAAGATCACTTCTATGAGCAAATTGCAGAAGACATTAACCCCTTATTTGCTGGAGCCGGCATGAGCGCTGATATGGTTATCGTTCTGTCGGGTCTTGTGGTTCTTGGGGCCTTGCTCGTGAATCTGAACCTGCGTTCTCGCTGGCCGTCTTCAGTGAAGATTGGCGCTATCGTCATCACAACCGTGTTCTATTTTATAGCCTATGCGGCAATCCAGCGTATACAGGGCTGGCCATCACGGCAGGTGTTGCCACAGCAATTTCGCTATATCGCTTCATACGTGATCGAACCGAATCAACAGCATCACATCGATGGTGCGATATATCTCTGGGTGCTGGACCCTGATGCTGAAACGTCTGAGCCACGTGCCTATGCGTTAGACTATGATGCCGGTTTGCATGGACAGTTGGTAAAAGCTGATGAACGTAAGGCGAAGGGCAAGCCGCAATTGGGCGAGCGTGTCGCCGATAAGGCGGGCAGTGGCGAAGGCAGGAATATGACTGGCATGCGCTTTTTTGACGCACCTCAACTCAAGTTGCCGCAAAAAGATAAGAAGAAGTAAGGTTCTCTAAAGAAAACTTCCGCCTTGATAGTATCGGTCCCGCCAATAGGGTTTATCCAGGTTGCTGCGTTGCACCTGTTTGCCTGTCGAAGGTGCATGAATAAAATCGCCATCACCCAGATAGATCCCCACATGATCAATGCCGCGACCATTGAGCTTGAAAAACACTACGTCGCCTGGCTGTAGTCTTTTCTTGTGCGTTGTCTGGCTTGCGCTGAATTGCAAACGGGTGGTCCTTGGTATAGTTATTCCAGCATTTTGATAGCTGTAATTTACCAGGCCGCTGCAATCAAACCCCTGTCTATCATTGCCACCGTAGCGATAAGGTGTTCCCAGCATGCTTAACGCATGCATGATGATTTCATTGCGCGCGCTGGTTACAGAAAGATTGCTATTCGCTTTTATAGTATTGTTGCTGCAGGCGGCTTGTATGCCCAGGAGTGCGCTGACAAAAACGTATGCCAACAGGCGTATCTGAGAGGGGAATGAATTAAGCTGGGAATATCGTGTCATACCATAGATGTCCAAAACCAGCGATGCAGAACCATAATGTACCAAATCCTGAAGCCATGAGGAATGGTGATGCATGCTACCGATGAGACGATAATGTCTTATCCTAGTGCATTGTGGGGGGTTTCGCAGATTCATGCTGTTACATAAGATATGCTATGCATCCAGTAAAACCAGACAGGAATGTGCCATGATGTTGTTACCAAACCTGTCCTGCCAGGCTTCTTTGCACTGGCCGGACGGCAGCTGTCATGGAAGAAGAAATAGAGAGAGCCACCCGAACTTGCAGTGATTATGGCGAAATCCAGTCAACCCCGATTACGCGCCCCAAAACGCAGTAAATCAAAACGTCGTGCCGGCAAACGGCGCAACATCAAACGTAAGTCGCCCCGTCGCTGGGGGCGGCTTGCCTTCGCTATTATCATTCTGGGCGTTAGCGCCGCTATTATTTATGCCGCTTTCCTTGATGTGGAGATCCGTCGTCAATTTGAGGGAAAGCGCTGGGCATTGCCGGCGCGCGTATTTGCGCGTCCATTGGAACTGTATGCTGATCAGGAACTGACCGCGCAAGCGCTGGAGCAGGAACTGCGTTTACTGCGTTATCGCAAGTCCGAGCGGACAGCTGCTACCGGGACATACAGCCGTCATGGGCAACGCATAACCATTAATTCGCGTGGTTTTATGTTTTGGGATGGTGAAGAGCCGGCGCAAGGTATGCGGGTCGATTTTAGTGATGGCCGAGTTTCTGGCGTACGTGATAGCAGTGACGGTTCTGAATTAGGTCTGGTGCGGCTGGAACCAGTGCCGATTGCCAATATCTACCCGACACACAAGGAAGATCGGATCTTGGTGCAACTTGACCAGGTGCCGCAATTATTGATCTATGCACTGATGTCGGTCGAAGATCGGCGTTTCTATGATCATAACGGGCTTGATTTCACCGGTCTCGCGCGCGCCATGTTGGCTAATCTAAAAGCGAGACGTGCAGTTCAGGGTGGCAGCACACTGACCCAGCAATTAGTGAAAAATTTCTTCCTCAGTAATGAACGTACCTTAAGACGCAAAGTCAATGAGGCCATTATGGCTTTGTTGCTGGAATGGCACTACAGCAAGGATGAGATCCTCCAGGCCTATATAAATGAGATCTATCTTGGTCAGGATGGACAGCGCGCAATCCATGGCTTTGCGCTGGCAAGTCAGTTTTATTTTGAACGTGGTTTGAATGAACTGCAGACAGAGCAGATCGCGTTGCTGGTTGCGCTGGTGAAAGGGCCGTCTTATTACGAGCCACGCCGCCACCCGCAACGCGCCAAGCAGCGCCGTGACCTGGTGCTGGATTTGATGGAAAAAAATAAATTCATTGGGCCTGTGGAGGCGGCACAGGCAAAAGCCAGTGCTCTCAGTGTTACCCGTGCAGCGCCTTCGGGCACTACGCCATTTCCAGCATTCGTGCAACTGGTGCGACAGCAACTAGCGCGCGACTATCAAGAAGAAGATTTGCGTTCAGAGGGGCTGGTGATCTTTACTTCGCTCGACCCATTGACCCAGGTGAAAGCGGAACGCGCGATGAAAAAGCGCCTGCAGGATCTGGAGAGGCAGCGCGGTCTGGCGCAAGATGAATTGCAGGCAGCGGTAGTTATTAGCGGTGTCGATACAGGAGAAGTGCTTGCCCTGATCGGTGGGCGTGATCCACAATATGCGGGCTTCAATCGCGCGCTGGAAGCACAACGTCCGGTGGGATCGTTAATTAAGCCAGTAGTGTATCTTACTGCCTTGAATAATCCCCGTGACTATACCTTGGCGACATTGCTGGATGATGAACCTCTGACCCTGGCTGCGGCCAGCGATCAGCCATGGTCACCTGAAAACTATGACCATGAATACCATGGGCAGGTAATGCTGCGCGATGCCCTGGTTTATTCTTATAATGTTTCTACAGCGCGTTTGGGGCTGGCGGTCGGTCTGGAAGGTATTATCGCAAACCTGCAGCGTATGGGTTTGACACGACCGGTGGAGCCATACCCCTCACTTTTGCTGGGTGCAGTCGACTTATCACCTTTTGAGGTTAGCCAGCTTTACCAGTCGATTGCTGCTTCCGGTTATCGTGTGCCATTATCGGCGATTCGCGCGGTTGTAGACAGTGAGGGAAGACCGCTGCAACGTTATCCACTGAAGCTTGAAAAGGCAGTTGACCCGGCATCTGTATACCTTGTCACTGCAGCCATGCATGAAGTCACGCGCCAGGGTACGGCGAGGAGTTTGCAGTATGATTTACCGCAGCAATTAAAAGTGGCCGGTAAGACAGGCACCACCAATGAACTGCGTGATAGCTGGTTTGCGGGCTTTTCCGATGAGCACTTGATGGTAGTCTGGGTAGGGCGGGATAATAATCAGCCCAGTGGATTGACGGGTTCGAGTGGTGCACTGAGGGTGTGGGCGGATATCATGCGCAGTATTCCGACACGTTCACTGAATATGGAAATGCCGGATAATGTCGAATGGCAACTCATTGATCCTCTCACGGGTTTGCTGGCTGACGATTATTGTGCCGGCGCGCAGTGGCTGCCTTTCGTGAAAGGCTCACAGCCTGTTGAGCAGGCGCCTTGTACCCATGATCTGGGCGGCACGGTCAACAAGACACTGAAATGGTTTAAAGGTTTATTCAATTGACGTTACTATCCGTTAAGCATATTGGCATCATGTTCAGCCTATTGTTGTTGCTGCAAGGCTGTGCATCATCAATCTATAACCTGCCGGAGCCTGAACCATCGATGCCACCTCCGCTGCCGGAAGCAACGCCGTCATTGCCGCAGGCAGAACCGCCGCTATCGACACAAAAACAGGTGGCCGCTCCCAGCAAGGCAGTGGTAGCCCTGCTGGCTAAGGCTGACAACGCCCGCCACAGCGGGCAGCTGGAGTTGGCGGCAGCCAATCTGGAGCGTGCGGTGCGCATCGCACCCAAGGATCCATTGCCCTGGCAACGTCTCGCGCAGCTCCGCCTGGAGCAAGGAGATGCACGCCAGGCTGAGACCCTGGCCAATAAATCCAACAGTCTGGCAGCCGGTTCGCACGGAATCATACGACGCAATTGGCAGATCATTGCTGAGGCAAGACGTCTGGAAGGCGATACCCAGGGTGCATTGCGTGCCGAGCGTAAACTGCGCGAACTCGATCTGTAATAGCACGAACACATGTTGAACAGTCATGACGTGCTTGATGAGCAAGGCCCCCTGCGCCAGTTGTTGGACGGTTTCAGGCCTCGCCCCCAACAGCTGGAGATGGCCGCTGCGGTTGAACGCGCGATTGCTGAAACCACTACGCTGATAGTGGAGGCAGGTACTGGTGTCGGTAAAACCTTCGCCTACCTGGCACCGGCGCTCAATTCGGGTAAAAAGGTGCTTATCTCCACGGGTACCAAACACTTGCAGGACCAGCTGTATCATAAAGATCTGCCCGTAATGCGTAGGGCCATCGGCGTGCCGGTGGTTACGGCCTTATTGAAAGGACGCGCCAATTATCTGTGCCTGCACCGCCTCGCACAGACCGAATTTGAGCAACAACACAGCCGCGAGAAAAAGGTCTTGCTGCATGAACTGGCTGATGCCAGGGAATGGTCCCGGCATACCAGTAGCGGAGACATTGCTGAATTGTCTGCTATCTCCGAGGATTCCATCCTGTGGCCCTACATTACCTCGACCACCGATAACTGTCTTGGCCAGGAATGTCCGGATTACCAGGACTGCTTTGTTGTCAAGGCGCGCCGTGCTGCACAGGAAGCCGATGTGGTGGTCATTAACCACCATTTGTTTTTTGCGGATCTAGCCCTTAAAGAGGAAGGCTTCGGCGAGTTATTGCCCAGCGCCAATGCTGTAATCCTGGATGAGGCGCATCAGTTGCCGGATATCGCGACACATTTTTTCGGCAGTGGCGTCAGCAGTCGGCAGCTGGCTGAACTGGCCTACGATAGTGTGACCGAACAGGTCAAAGAAGCACCTGAAGCGATCGAATTGCGTTCCCATGCCGATGCACTGAATAAGGCGGTGCAGGACATGCGGCTAGCTATGGGTCGAAGCGAACAGCGCGGTGCCTGGCGCGCATTGAAGAACAAGCCGCAAGTAAAACAAGCGTTGCAGCAGTTGCAAGAAAATTTGCAACTCGTTAACGACGCGTTGCAAGCTCTGGCAGAGCGCGGCAAGGGGCTTGCCAACTGTGCGCGCCGCGCGCAGTTGCTTTGTGAGCGCCTGGATGCCATGCAGCAGGATTCAGAAACCACAGTGCAGTGGTATGAAACCTTCCGTCGCAGTTTCGTACTACGCATGACACCGTTGGATATCGGCGGTACTTTTCAAAATTATATGCAGACGTATCCCTGTAGCTGGGTATTCACCTCGGCCACCCTGGCGGTGGGTGAACAATTTGTTCATTTTACCCAACGTCTGGGTCTGGCCGATGCTGAATGCCTGCAGCTGGACAGCCCGTACGATTATGCCAACAATACGTTATGTTATATGCCGCAAGGTTTGCCGGAGCCCAATGATAGTGGCTACACAAAAGCGGTGATTGAGAAAGCCTTGCCCGTCATTAACGCCAGCGCCGGGCGTGCCTTCCTATTATTTACCAGTCATCGCGCCCTGCGGGAAGCGGCAGATCTGCTGGCAGAGTGTTTACCTTACCCCATGTTGGTACAGGGCACTGCGCCGCGCCGTGAATTATTGCAACAGTTTCGTGATGCCGGAAATGCCGTGTTACTGGGAACCAGCAGTTTCTGGGAAGGGGTCGATGTGCGTGGCGAGGCATTGAGTCTGGTAGTTATCGATAAGCTACCGTTCGCATCACCGGGAGAACCCATATTACAGGCCCGCCTGGAAGCATTGCGAGCGCAAGGTGGAAACCCGTTTATGGATATTCAATTGCCGCATGCGGTTATCACGTTGAAACAAGGCGTCGGCCGACTGATTCGGGGCGAAAATGATACAGGCGTGCTGATGCTATGTGATCCGCGTCTGCGTACCAAAGCGTATGGCAAGGTATTTCTTAACAGTCTGCCAGATATGACGGTCACCAACAATGCGTCTGATGTCGAATCCTTCTTCCGTAACAATGAGTGCACTGATGAAGCTGTTGGCGGTTGACACAGCGACGGAAGCTTGCTCGGCGGCGCTGCTGATAGATGACGATGTTATCGCGCGGTATCAAGTGGCGCCGCGTGAACATACTCAACTGATATTGCCGATGTGTGATGCATTGTTGTCAGAGGCGGGAATAACCACTGCACAACTCGATGCCGTTGCCTTCGGGCGGGGGCCAGGCTCGTTCACAGGTGTTCGCATCGCTGCTGGTGTTGCGCAGGGTATCGCCTTTGCTCACGACCTTCCGGTGTTGTGTATCTCCACATTGGCAGTGCTGGCGCAACAAGTGGTTGCAAATAAAAATGCCACAAAAGTACTGGCCTGCATCGATGCACGCATGCAGGAAATCTATTGGGCGGCTTATGAGAGTGATGAGCAGGGCATGGCTTCCCTGGTAGGCAAGGAAATGGTTGTGCCACCCGCGAATGTGCAGCTTCCGCGAGGGCAGGGTTGGCACGGTGCTGGTAGTGGTTGGCAAAGCTACACGGATATCCTTGTGCAACGCATGCAAGGCCAGCTGGTTGCCTGGGATGGTGCCTTGTTACCGGACGCACGTTACATGCTGCGTCTCGCGCAACAGGCTTATACAAGAGGCGAAGCCGTTACTGCCGATAGGGCGCAGCCCATCTATCTGCGTGACAAGGTCGCGAATAAGCCCGCGAAAAAACCAGCGTTATCAAAACACTGATAATAAGACATGTATAGTGCCGTATCTGGTTTGTATGACTATTTTAATGTTTCACGTTATCGGGGGTAGGTGTACCTTGAAGCAAATAGTTGCACCGCTGTTAACGGCTCGGCTCGTATTGTTGGCCTAGCTGTTGTTAAGCGGAGCCGCTTCTGCTGAGGTATTACAAATATGTTGATAAGAGTAGACGCATTCATTACTCGGATACAAAGCCTGCCAACGTCGAGCGGCGTGAAATCGACGCCGCATTACGAGTGCCAGGGGCAAACGCGACTTTAAGAAACTCCAGGGACACGGTGTGCCGATTATCCTGGTTGGTAAACAGCGCATGGACGGTTTCAGTGAAGGCATTTTTGAAGCTATGTTAACAGGCAAGTGAGCCTGGTGGTTACAGTGCTCCATTTTCCTCCAGCAATTGCCTGGCCGCTTCAGCTATGCGCCTATATCCGGGGTCGTTCGGGTGTATTGGGTCTGATTTAAGTTTCTTTGTACCGAGTACGGTAGGTATGGTGTCGGTGTTGATTGGCAGGTTGTGCTCGGTAGCCAGCTCGGCATATACATCAGCAGATGTCAGGAACAGCCCCGGCTCAGGCACACCAAACAGTATCACATCCATATCGCGGGACCTGATCAATTGAATCATCCGTAAAAGGTTTTGCCGTGTCGCAGCATGATTTTGCTTGCGCAAAAAATCATTACCGCCATGAATAAGAATCACGAGTTGTGGTGTAAATTCATCCAGTACAGCGGGCAGCCGTGTAACACCCTGTTGCGTGATTTCACCCGGGATGCCCGCGTTGATTACCTGCTTGTTGATCAGGTTACTGAGTAACTGTGGATAGTCATGTCCCTTTGTCGCGCCAGTACCGTAGGTCAGGCTGTCGCCGAAGGCGAGTATCACGGCATCATCTGCAAGCGGCCGTAAGCCTGGTGGGTCGGAACACGCGGTTGGCAGAAAACTGACAACAAGGACGGTTAATAAGCTGATAATATGATGACGATGTTCCTGCTTAATCATTTGTCTCATACCTGATCCGGTTATATCAATGAATTCGAATATGCTCCCCTTTAGTGATGCTGTGCCGTTAACGGCGGGGCAGATTCGTGTCCAGGATGAAGATTTCAGTGTTGAGGAAATTATGCCGGTCACCCCTTGTGGTGAAGGAGAACATATCTGGTTACAGTTGCGCAAGCGAGGCATGAATACCAACTATCTTGCAAACCTGTTGGCCCGGGCTGCAGGTGTGCATCAACGCGATGTGGGTGTCGCGGGCCTCAAGGACCGGCATGCAATCACCACGCAATGGTTCAGCGTTTATCAACCCAAACCCATCGATGTCAATTGGCATGCGGTACTGCCCGCAGAAGTTGAGGTGCTGTCAGTGGCGCGCCATGAACGCAAATTACGCCGTGGCAGCCTTAAAGGTAATCGTTTTGAAATTCGCGTACGGGACATCGACGGTGATATGGAGTTGCTGGAAAGGCGTCTGACGTCTATCGCTGCCGAGGGTGTGCCGAATTATTTTGGCGAACAACGCTTTGGGCATCACGGTGGCAATCTCGATAAGGCCGTGGCGATGTTTGCGGGCAAGTATAGGCCGCGCGACCGCAAGACACGCGGTTTGTATTTGTCAGCGGCGCGTTCATTTCTATTCAATCGCATTTTGGCTATACGCGTGGAGCAGGATAACTGGAACCGGGCTTTGTCCGGTGACGCCTTTCAGTTAGCTGGCAGTCAGAGTTTTTTCGTACAAGACATCATCGATGATGATACCAGGGCGCGGATTACATCACATGATATTCACCCGACAGGCGCCTTGTGGGGACGTGGCGCAGCCATTCCGCGCGCTGAGGCGCTGGAATTGGAAAACCACTGCCTTAAAGCCTATGCGGACTTGCGTGCAGGCCTGGAGATGGCCGGTTTGGAGCAGGCGCGACGCGCACTGCGCCTGGATGTGGGCGAGCTGTGTTGGGACATTGATACTGACGCCCGTGTAGTGATGCTGCGATTTGTGCTACCGTCGGGTACGTATGCCACTACGGTACTGCGGGAAGTGGTCGATTACACAGAGACGCAACCGGACAGGGCTCAAAGTGCGCGTAACAGTACGTAAAGAGCGCCGGTGCCGCCATCGACCGGGCGCGCCGAACAAAATGCCAGCACCTCATCGCGCCTACTCAGCAGGCGGCTCACCAAGGGTTTCAAGACGGGTCCCTGATTGTCGGAACGATGCCCCTTGCCATGGATAATGCGTACGCAGCGGGTACGTTCGTTGCGAGCTGCGGTGAGGAATTCAGCCAAAGACTGTGCCGCTTCTTCCGCCCTCTGGCCATGTAAGTCCAGTTCTATTTCGATACGGTATTGACCCTTTTTCAGTTTGCGCAACACTGACTTCTGTAACCCGGGGCGAGAGTAATCGAGTTGGTCGCCCGGCTGCAGTTCTGAGGCATCATAGTCATAGCTAAGGATTTCCTGCATCACTCGGGCCTGATCTATGCGCGTTTGTTCGGGGGCAGGCCTGGGTTTGGGGGTATCGTGATTCACTTTATCGGTTCGCAGACGCTTGACGTCCGACATCGATTCGCGGAACAGGCTGTATTCGTTATCATTGTCTGGTGTTGTTTTCGGCATGCTGAACATCCGCTGATGGTCTGCTCTATGTGTCTGTAAGGCGCTTTGCAGTATAGTGAGACATCATATAACAGGGTTGCGGTTAAAAGTGTGCTGTTTTCCGGTGGATCGGCGACAATTCACCCATATCAGAGCCCAACAATCAGCATTAAACCATCAATCATGCATTTACTGATCAGTAACGATGACGGCTACCAGGCCGAGGGCATCAAGGCATTGGCTGCGGCTTTGGCCAGCCTGGGTGATATCACAATCGTCGCCCCCAGCCGTAATCGCAGCGGTGCCAGCAATTCCTTGACACTGGAACGGCCCATACGCGCCATCGAGACCGAGAACGGATTTATCAGTGTGGACGGTACGCCGACTGATTGCGTGCATCTGGCAATCACCGGTCTGCTGAATGAAGAGCCCGATATGGTGGTTTCCGGAATCAATGCCGGTGCTAATCTTGGCGATGACGTGCTGTATTCGGGCACGGTCGCAGCGGCCATGGAAGGGCGGTTTCTCGGTTTTCCGGCAATTGCGATTTCACTGGCGTCCTATGAATCACAACATTTCAATACTGCGGCTCAAGTGGCGCTACAGTTGGTTCAGCGTCTGGAGACACAACCACTGCCTGCGGATATCATCCTTAATGTAAACGTCCCTGATCTGCCGATGGCGGAGATTGCCGGTTTCCAGAGCACGCACCTGGGACACCGGCATAAGGCAGAACCAGTAGTAAAGACGCATGACCCGCGAGGCCGGCCTATCTACTGGGTAGGTTCTGCCGGCCCGGAGCAGGATGCGGGTCCGGGTACAGATTTTCATGCCATCAGGCATGGTTTTGTTTCGGTAACACCGCTGCAGGTGGATCTGACCCGGTATAATGCTGTCGATACCATCGCAGACTGGTTAAACGATCATTAGGGAAAACATTGATGAGACACGCTCATCCCGCCGGTATCGGCATGACTTCACAGCGTACCCGTGACCGCCTCATTGAACGCTTGCAGGAGGAGGGCATAACCAACAGACGTGTGCTGGAGGTGATGCGGGTTACGCCGCGGCATCTGTTTGTTGAAGAAGCGTTTGCTACGCGTGCCTATGAAGATACGGCATTGCCTATCGGTTTTGGGCAGACCATTTCGCAACCCTACATCGTAGCGCGTATGACGGAGGCGCTACTGGAGGGTATTGAACCCAGTAAGGTGCTGGAAGTCGGTACCGGTTCAGGGTACCAGGCTGCGATTCTGGCGCAATTGGTTCCCATGGTATACACCGTGGAACGCATCCCTGAGCTTTATGAGCAGACGCGCAAGCGAATGCATCAACTGGGCTATCGCAACCTGCGCATGACGCGTTCTGACGGCTCGTGGGGATGGCCTGAACAGGCTCCGTTCGAAGCCATTATGGTGACCGCAGCGCCGGAGGATGTTCCTGAATCATTGCTGGAGCAACTGGCTGAGGGTGGCCGCATGCTCATCCCGCATGGCAAGATCAATGGTATGCAGAAACTGTCATTAATCATACGCACCTCCGCGACGCACTACGAACGTGAAACTATCGAGACCGTTAGTTTCGTTCCCCTGATTCAGGAGCAGTTCAGGTAATCCTGCGCATCATCACACAGCTATGAAATTATTCGGTCCGTTATACGACAAGGCGATATCCTGGTCACGCCACCAGCATGCACCATACTATCTGGGCGCGTTGAGCTTTGCCGAATCCTCGTTTTTTCCGATTCCGCCAGATGTCATGTTGATTCCCATGTCGACCGCGGAGCCACACAAAAGCCTTAGGTTCGCATTGATCACTACCCTTGCTTCCGTGATGGGTGGCGTTGCTGGTTATTTGTTGGGTGTGTTCGCCTTAGAGATGATTGAGCCCTGGTTGCGGGCCTCGCCAAAATACTGGGCCAGCTACCAAAGCCTGCAACAAACGTTTGATCAATGGGGTGTCTGGGCAGTCATTGTTGCCGGTTTTTCGCCGATACCTTACAAATTATTTACGATTTCTGCAGGCGCATTATCGCTGGCTTTCCTGCCATTCGTGATAGCGTCGGTTATCGGGCGTGGCGCACGCTTCTTTTTGGAAGCGGTGTTGATACGTTGGCTGGGCCCAAGCGTGGAACCGGTGATACGGCGTTATATCGAAAGAATAGGATGGGCGACGGTTGTAATTTTACTGTGCGTAATTCTGATATTCAAACTCAAGGGTTAGCTAAACGATGGCACAAAGCCGCCGTGGTGTTGCTGTTGAGTGCGCTTCTGGTAGCCTGCTCGACTACGACCCACAATATCCGTCGTCATGACAGCTACTACACCGTAAAGCGTGGTGAGACTTTGTACTCTCTGTCCTGGCGTTATGGGCTGGACTATAAGGAAGTCGCGCAATGGAACGACATTAAATCTCCCTATACGATCTACCCTGGGCAACGTGTCTATCTTAATCCACGGTCACCTGCTACAGCCAGGAATGCACCACGACAGAGCACGACGACGGCTTTGCCTGCGACTAGATCTGCTCCACGCAAGCCGCCGCCCTTAGCGGCCGCATCAGTGCCCAGGAAGTCCCCGCCCCTGGCAGCGGGTGGTAATGCCTGGCAGTGGCCGACCAGGGGTAAAGTGATTCGCTCATTTTCAGCCACCCTGAACGGAAAAAAGGGTATTGATATAGCCGGTCAGCCCGGTCAGCCGGTGCGCGCGACGTCGCCAGGGTGGGTTGTGTACAGTGGGAGTGGACTTCGGGGTTACGGTCGGCTTATCATCATCAAGCATAACTCCGCTTTTCTTAGTGCCTATGCGCATAATCGGAAGCTGTTGGTTGAGGAAGGTGAGGAGGTTAAAGCGGGTCAGTTGATCGCTGAATTGGGAAGCTCTGGTGCCGACCGACCGATGTTGCACTTTGAGATTCGCCGCGATGGCAAACCGGTTGATCCGTTGGGATATCTTCCTCGTAGTAATAAGTAAATCTGAATAAATATTAGTAAAAGGCAGGTGTGCGATGTAACAGGGGTTTCATGATCCACTACGGAGGATGAACGTGCCAAAAACTGTTAATAGGAATAATACGCAAAAGGGTCTGCTGGATGCTATAGGAGAGACTGAAGGACCTAAAGCCGAAGCGCTGTTCGATAGCCCCGAGGTTGTGGCGGCTGAGATTGATACCGATGATGGAATCGATAATAAGAAAAAACCGCTGAACGGCTCCAAAGCAAAGAAATATGACGCCGGCAACCTTTCATCGAGTGAACTCGATGCGACCCGACTGTATCTCAGCGAAATCGAATTTTCGCCATTACTGACTGCCGAAGAAGAAATATACTATGCGCGGCTAGGACAAAGCGGGGACGAGTCCGGGCGGCGTAAAATGATCGAGTGCAATTTGCGCTTGGTCGTGAAGATTGCGCGCCGCTATATGAACAGGGGATTGGCCTTGCTCGACTTGATTGAAGAAGGCAACCTCGGCTTGATCCGTGCTGTCGAGAAATTTGATCCCGAGCGTGGTTTCCGCTTCTCAACCTATGCGACCTGGTGGATACGCCAGACCATCGAGCGCGCATTGATGAACCAAACGCGCACCATCCGCTTGCCGATTCATGTCATCAAGGAACTCAACAGTTATATGCGTGCGTCACGCAGGCTTGCGCAGGAGCTTGAACATGAGCCTACTGCGGAAGAGATTGCCATGGTCCTTGATAAGCCGATCAACGATATCAAGAAATTGCTCAATCTGAGTGAACGTGTCACCTCTATAGATCTCCCTATCAGCAAGGATGGCGAGAGCCCGATCCTCGATATCATCCCGGATGAGCAGAATCCGGAACCGCCGGTGATGCTACAGGATGAGGATATCAATCATCATATCGATGCCTGGCTCAATGAGCTCGAAGATAAACAGAAAGAAGTCGTGATTCGTCGCTTTGGCTTGCATGGTTACGAGCGCGCTACACTAGAGCAAGTGGGCAATGAGCTGGGTGTAACCCGTGAGCGTGTGCGCCAGATCCAGATGGATGCCCTCAAGAAGTTGCGGCGTATCCTGGAGAGCAGGGGTTTTTCGGAAGAGGCACTCCTATGGGAGTAGTTGTGGTGCCGGATTGGTTCCCATGAGTAAAATAACAGCCGCGACGTTACGCCCCTCCGACATCAGTATATTGTACGTCCTGCAGGCGGCCGCCGTGTCCATGACCTCGATACCGATGCCGCGTTGCAGAAAGTATCCCAGTACCGCTTGATCCGGAAACTCAAGTACGGGGCCTGTACCTAATAGTACGATGCCGGGTGTGAGATCGGCAATCTCATCCAGGTGATGCAGTTCAAGATCATTCAGGCCACGTGGTTCCCATTGTGTAATCAGTTTTTCGGGCATAATGACCATGCTATTGGTATAGCGTGTCTGGTTGACAATCACTGCGCTATCATCATAGCCCGTAATGACGAAGCTGGCAGTACCGTGTTCCTGGGTGATGTCCATATGGAAGTATGCAAGAGTCTCTGATTAATTCAGCGAAGGTCTGCGCAGCGTTCAAAACTCCCCGGTAGCCGGTAGCAGCTACATTGTTATACTTGCTCAGCCCGGGGTTAATATCAAATCGAGTTGATGGGCAGAACCCACGAGTTCGAGTATTATAGCGCAGCAAAAAGGATTGATTGAGTTGATTAACGAATTTCCAAGAATCAAGCGCCTGCCGCCCTACGTATTTAACATCGTTAACGAGTTAAAGGCGTCCGCGCGCGCGCGCGGTGAAGATATCATTGATTTTGGCATGGGTAATCCGGATCGGCCCACACCAGGGCATATAGTGGAAAAGCTCACCGAGGCGGCACAGCGCAACGATACCCATCGCTATTCCATGTCCCGTGGTATCCCCCGGCTGCGTCGGGCGATTACTAATTGGTATAAAACCAGGTTCGATGTCGATCTCGACCCCGAGACCGAGGCCATTGTCACGATCGGCTCCAAGGAGGGATTAGCCCACCTGACCCTGGCGACACTGGGGCCGGGCGACGCGGTGTTGGTGCCTAACCCTGCGTACCCAATCCATCCCTATGGCTGTGTGATCGCCGGTGCCGAGGTCATCTATGTACCATTGAAGCCCGGTGTCGATTTTTTCGAGGAACTAGAGAAGGCCATCAAGGACTCATGGCCTAAGCCGAAGATGCTGATCCTGAATTTCCCCGGCAACCCGACCAGCCAGTGTGTGGAGTTGGACTTTTTCGAGAAGGTTGTGGCCATCGCGCGCGAGCATGAAATATGGATAGTGCACGACATAGCCTATGCCGAGATCGTCTTTGACGGTTACCAGGCGCCATCGATTCTGCAGGTGCCGGGCGCTAAGGATGTGGCGGTGGAATTCTATTCGCTGTCAAAGACCTACAACATGCCAGGCTGGCGCGTCGGTTTTATGTGCGGCAATCCTACTTTGGTGGCAGCCTTGGCACGGATTAAATCATACCTAGATTACGGTATGTTTACGCCTATACAAGTGGCGGCCATTACTGCACTGGAGGGGCCGCAAGATTGTGTTGAAGAAATACGCAATATCTATAAAACGCGGCGTGATGTGCTTTGTGAGGGTCTAAGTAACATCGGCTGGCATGTTGAAAAACCCAAGGCGACCATGTTTGTGTGGGCACAGGTACCTGAGCAGTTCAGTGAAATGGGTTCGCTGGAATTTTCAAAGCTTTTATTGAAAGAGGCCAGGGTTGCGGTATCACCCGGAGTGGGGTTTGGACAATACGGAGATGATCATGTGCGTTTCAGCCTGATCGAAAACGAGCATCGCACACGTCAGGCGATCCGCGGTATACGCAAGATGCTTAAAGCAGGTTAACATCCCCGTCAATATGTAACATCATGAATATTTCAGGAGCGTAGTTTGAATCCGGTTAAGGTTGGTTTATTAGGTCTGGGTACTGTTGGTTGTGGCACGGTCAATGTGTTGGCGCGTAATGGCGATGAAATAGCGCGCCGGGCTGGACGCGGCATCAAGGTGATTGCGGCATCGGCACGTGATATCAGTCGTGAACGTAATTGTGATATCAGTGATATACAACTGACCACCGACCCACGTGAGGTTGTCAATCTGCCTGATGTGGAGATTGTTGTCGAGCTGATCGGTGGCACCGAGTTTACGCGTGAGCTGGTGTTACAGGCCATTGAGAACGGAAAGCATGTGGTGACCGCCAACAAGGCGTTGATTGCTCTGCATGGCAACGAGATCTTCGAGCATGCGCAGCGCAAGGGTGTGATGGTTGCTTTTGAAGCCGCGGTTGCAGGCGGTATCCCTATAATCAAGGCCATTCGCGAAGGTTTGGCAGGTAATACAATCCAGTGGCTGGCCGGTATAATTAATGGCACTGGCAACTTTATCTTGACCGAGATGCGCGACAAGGGCAGGGACTTCGCTGAGGTGCTCAAAGAGGCACAACAACTGGGTTACGCCGAAGTCGATCCCACCTTTGATGTTGAAGGTATCGATGCTGCGCATAAACTTACCATCCTTGCGTCTATTGCCTTTGGCATCCCCTTACAATTTGAAAAGGTTTATACCGAGGGCATCAGCCAGGTGACCCAGGATGATGTCAGTTATGCAGCAGAACTGGGGTATCGCATCAAACACCTGGGTATCGCGCGTCGCGCAAATGGCGGCATAGAGTTACGGGTGCATCCCACGTTGATTCCACATCGCCGTTTAATAGCCAATGTTGATGGTGTAATGAATGCGGTGCTGGTGAAAGGCGATGCTGTCGGCCCGACCTTGTATTATGGTGCTGGTGCCGGTGCTGATCCTACAGCCTCTGCAGTGGTCGCTGATCTGGTCGATGTGGTGCGTGTAATGACATCTGACCCCGAGAACAGGGTTCCGCATCTGGCCTTCCAGCCCGATGCGATATCTGACCTTTCCATCCTGCCAATGGAAGAGGTTGAAACTGCCTACTACCTGCGCTTACAAGCCAGGGATGAACCGGGTGTGCTCGCCGAAGTGACCAGCATCCTGGGTGAGCACGGTATCAGTATAGAGGCGGTAATCCAGAAAGAACCGGAAGATGGTGCCGACGTGCCGGTTATTATGCTGACCCATAAAGTGATCGAGCAGAATATGAATCAGGCGTTAGCCAGGATAGAGATGCTGGGCGGGATTACCGACAAGGTTACACGGATTCGCGTTGAGTCCTTGAAGTAATGGCTATCCAGTGAAGATTTCAATTCAGATATATATCAAATTTACTGATCAACAGGCCAAAGAGACAAACGCGTGAAATATATCAGTACTCGCGGACAAGCCCCCGCATTGCCATTTGAAGATGTTGTCTTAACAGGTTTAGCCGCAGACGGAGGCTTGTATCTGCCCCAATCCCTGCCAGCTTTTGATGCCCGGGAAATCGCCTCGTGGGCGGGACTTAACTACTGCGAATTAGCCTATAAGATAATGTCTCCCTTTATTGGAGATGAAATACCACAGGACGATTTACAAAATCTGATTGAAAAATCGTATTCTGAATTTCGGCACACTGCGATAGCGCCCCTGGTTCAGCTAGACCACAACGAATGGGTGCTGGAGCTTTTTCAGGGTCCGACGCTGGCATTTAAGGATTTCGCGTTGCAGTTTCTGGGTAATCTGCTGGATTACATATTGAAGAAACGTAATCAACATGCGGTAGTGATGGGTGCGACATCCGGCGATACCGGTTCTGCCGCCATTGAAGGATGCCGGCATTGCGACAACCTCGATATTTTCATCCTGCATCCGCATCAGCGCGTCTCGGATGTTCAGCGCCGGCAAATGACCACGGTGCTAGAAGAGAATGTACACAATATCGCACTTCAAGGTAATTTCGATGATTGCCAGAACCTCGTAAAGGCGAGTTTTGCTGATCAGTCTTTCCTGCCGGAGGGGCGTCAGTTGGTAGCAGTCAATTCGATAAACTGGGCACGCATCATGGCCCAGATCGTTTACTATTTTTACGCCGGACTGGCCCTGGGCGCACCGCACCGTTCAGTATCGTTTTCTGTGCCAACCGGAAACTTCGGTGACATATTTGCGGGTTATCTGGCCAAGCGTATGGGGCTTGCGGTTGATCAGCTGGTGATTGCAACCAACGCCAACGATATATTGCACCGCTGTTTGAGCGGTAATGATCTTTCACGGCGGCCCCTGGAGCACACGCTTTCACCCAGTATGGATATCATGGTGTCGAGCAATTTTGAGCGGATGCTATTTGATTTATATGACGGTGATGGTGCCGCGATCAGGCAACTCATGGGCGATTTTGGGAAAGGGGCAATGAGCTTGCCAGAGACAAGGCTGTCCAGGGCGCGTGAGTTGTTTTCAAGTTATCGACTTGATGATTCGGAAACCCTTGAAGTAATCGCTCAGGTGTTTAATGAAACCGAATATTTGCTCGATCCCCATAGTGCTATTGGTGTACAGGCGGGGCGCAGAACCCGGCGGACTTCAAAGATACCGATGGTTTGTCTGGCGACGGCGCACCCCGCCAAATTCCCGGAAGCCGTGTCAAAAGCCATACCTGGTTGTGAGCCTGCGCTGCCTTATCATATGCGGGATTTGTTCAACAAGGATGAACGCTATACAGTGCTGGCGAATGAGGCTGCTGTAGTGCGGGGCTTTATATCAACTAATCTAAGAACATGACTGGATTGATTTAAATTGTTCTGAATCTCATGCCGACTCAGCTGTTTGTTGGTGACAAGCTTGTGGCAGCCATCCTGCAAGGTCAGCTTCCAAAAAATTTTTGTAATTCTTCAAGACTGTCTTTAGCGACTTCTCGCACCGAGGTTTCCGGATCCTTGGTAAGTCTTTGTAAAGGGATGCATGCGGCATCTGTCCGTGTTAGTGAGAGAAAATGACAAGCATCCGCACGCACACGTGGATCAGTATGTTTAGCTAAATTAATAATCCTCGGCAGCTGTTCTTGCAGTAACTCACTGCCCACAAGGTCTTCCAGGATAGCACTTACACCAATCCGAACCGTGAATTCCGTATCGGGATTTTCTGCTAAGTGCAGTAAAGCGGTAATCTGCTCAGGGTATTTATGTATGGTGGCCAGCGCCTTGGGAAGTTGACCTTGTTTGAGGAGCTCAGTGTAGTAAACAGCCGTTCCATCTGTTGTGCCCGCGCGTTCCGCCCATTGTTGCAGCTCAGCGGCTGAGTGCAGTCCTTGCAGTTCAAAGTTACCGATCTTTATCCAGGGAACCGAGCGCACACCGTATTGCTTACCGATATCGGGTCGCGCCATGATATTCACTACCTCAAGGCGGCTGATGTGGGCGTGTTTCAGCAACTCAGTAAGACCTTGTAAAACAGAAGGACAATGAGGGCATTGGGGTGTAATAAATAAAAGTGCTTCGGGAGGCGGGGGGCTGGTATTGTTCATGATTTATGCTTACATTGGATGCTCAAATAGCAAGTCGGTCAATGGCGAAGTACCTTATTATCAGGAGTTATAATGGCATAGAAGCAACATAATCAACATAACGACTATTTCACATCAATGGAAAATCAATGATTTCAGCACCCTTGCCTGAAAACGAAGAACAACGCATCCGCGCGCTTGAGGAAGTCGGTATCCTCGATACGCTAGAGGAACAAGCCTACGACGATCTCACCCATCTGGCTGCCCAGATATGCGGGACGCCCATTGCCCTGGTGAGCTTGGTCGACAGGGATCGTCAATGGTTTAAGTCTCATTATGGGCTGGGCGCGCGCGAAACTCCGCGTGATGCTGCATTTTGTGCCCATGCCATTCTTGCCGATGAAGTATTTGTTGTGGAGGATTCCAGTCTTGATACGCGCTTTCATGACAATCCCTTGGCAACGGGTGCGCCTCATGTCAAGTTCTATGCGGGTGCGCCGCTGATCATGCGCGATAACCTTCGCCTGGGTACGCTTTGTGTGATCGATAATGAGGCGCGTGAGTTGACGATAGCGCAAAAGCAGGCGCTCGAGGTGCTGGCGCGGCAGGTGGTAAGCCAATTGGAATTGCGTTTGAAGGTGAAGGAGTTGCAGTCTCTTGATCGAGCCAAAGACGAATTTCTTTCCATGATAAGCCATGAGCTAAGGACGCCGTTAACCTCGATCTATGGCTCTCTCGCGCTACTGAATGCTAAGACTGAGCAGCTGGATAAGCCGATGGGAAAGATGGTTACGATTGCTTATCGAAATAC
Source organism: uncultured Gammaproteobacteria bacterium (assembly GCA_947258875.1). GTDB lineage: Bacteria > Pseudomonadota > Gammaproteobacteria > CAMYKB01 > CAMYKB01 > CAMYKB01. Next base: position 100,559 of record CAMYKB010000002.1, read on the forward strand.
TGATCGACTTCTTGCCATAGTGAATGACATTCTCGATCTGTCGAAGATGGAGGCAGGAAAACTTGATATATGTGAACAGCCGGTGGATCTGGTTTCTGTAGCCAAACAGTCAATCGAATTGAACGAGGCATATTGCGAGCAGTGCGGGTGTGAAGTCGTGCTTGATGTAAATGAGCATGGGGCGACAGTCGTAGCGCTTGGTGATGAGCAGCGTCTGTTACAGGTCTTGGGAAATCTGATTTCCAATGCCGCGAAGTTTACACATGAAGGCGATATTATTGAAATATCGCTTGTTGCGAATCCTGAAACTGCAACTATTAAGGTAACTGATCATGGCCCCGGGATACCCCGTAATGTGCAGGAATCTCTGTTTCAGAAATTCAAACAGGTGAACCCGGAAGGGCATTATAAATTTCCTGGAACCGGGCTTGGCTTGAATATCTGTAAACATATTGTTGAGCTTCATCAGGGGGACATCGATTTTGAGTCGATTCCTGGTGAACACACTACATTTTACTTTTCTCTGCCGATCGCTGAGCAAGAAATTTGACATCGGCGATGATCGCTATATAGGTAAGTTTCTCTAATGCTAATATATGAAACCTTGTATGCCCTATAGCGTAGCCGCCGATATAGTCGTTGTGTTGCACCTGTTGTTTATTGTTTTTGCGGTACTCGGCGGTTTGTTGGTATTGAAATGGCAGAAGTTGATCTGGCTACATGTCCCGGCAGCGATCTGGGGGGTGTTGATCGAGTTTGCAGGCTGGATTTGTCCATTGACGCCACTCGAAAAAAAGTTGCGCGCGGCCAGTGGCAGCAATGGCTATTCGGGTGGGTTTGTCGAACACTATATCATCCCGATAATTTATCCTGCGGGCCTGACGCGTGAGGTGCAGGTCATATTGGGATTGATCGTGCTGGTTATGAATGTGGTTGTTTATGTCGTGATAATCAGGCGGAACAGGCGCCGTTCTGTTTGATGGTTATCCCTATGCTATGTGCGTGTTTCGGAACCTTTATTCGGGTTCCAGTTGTGGGTGTCGAGGCTGACATCAACCTGCCAGGGGCTGGGTATTCCAGGGATAGCGCAAAGGGTATTGAGTGCTGACAGGAATTCGCGCCGTAACATCATTTCCGCGCCCATGCTCAAAATATGCGGTGAAGGCAGCTGACAGTCAATTAAGGGATAACCCCATGAATGTAAATGATGGGCAAGATAAACCAGTGCAATCTTGGAGGCATCGGACTGGTGGCTGAACATAGATTCGCCAAAAAACATGCGACCTATCGCTACACCATATAAGCCACCAATCAGATCCATGTCTTCATTCCAGATTTCAACGGAATGCGCATGTCCCATTTCATGCAGTTTGTTATAGGCGTCTTTCATCTCTTGTGTGATCCAGGTGCCCTTGCTATCGCGCCGAGAGCCTGCACAGAACATAATGACATCACGAAAATGACGATCAAAAGTGACAGTCCATTGTTTTTTGCGCATGCTTTTACGCGTGCTGCGGGAAATGTTGATGTTTTCGGGTGCCAGTACACAGCGTGGGTTGGGTGACCACCAAAGAATTGGTTGGTCCTTTTCGTACCAGGGAAAGATGCCTAGCGGGTAGGCCTTTAACAGACGTTCCGGGCTGAGGTCACCACCTGCTGCGAGTAGGCCGTTGGGGTTATTCAGGGCGGTATGCGCGGGGGGAAAGGGCGCGTCCGGATTCTCGCTGTCCAGCCAGTAGAGCGTCATAGACGATATCGTGTATCTGCAAACACTTTGATAGTATAAATATTATAATAGATAAAACATTGAGTTATAAGTATTATTTAATGTGTTTTAGCTTAATTGTCGGGGTGCGGCGGCGACCATCAATCCCTTGTCTCAGCGACTGCGGTAGCGAGCAATCGAGACACGCTGCTTGAGGTGTCGCCGGGCATGAATTGCAAACTGGCAGTAGCCGAGACGATTTGTTGCGCCTCATCAACAAATTGGCGGCGTTCCATTTCAAGCTCGTCTATAGCTACTAAAATGCGTTCGTGCAACCTATCAAGGCCTGCATTTAGTCCTTGGGTTAATCCACGTACCGCGGTCTTGTGTAACGATGGTTTGAGCTTATGCTTTAACAGAAAGGGCAACAACCACGCAACCGTCACCATGAGTATGCTGTTGATAGCATAATTGATACCGAGGTGATCGGCTTTACCCGTGACGCCATAATAGAAGCCGGTGACGACATGGTAGCTCACCCAGAGAAGGGCAGTCAGAGGTAATAATATACTTAATAAGTGGGCCAGCTTAAACAGGTTGCGTTGCAGGAAAGTGCCGGGTTTCGCCAACGCCTGCCGCAGTGCATTACCGGTCTCATCGTGAATCAATGCGGGCGCTGCCTCTATGAGTGGATCCAGCTGAGACCGCAATGGTTGGCTGGCGATCGCATGGCGGCTGGCGTCGACTTCCAGGCTATCCACGAAATTTTCCAGCTCAACCTGGGCCCAGTCGTCCCATAGCTCTTGTGTAGACAGTGCGGAGCTCATACTTGTCGCGTCATTAGCATTTTGTTGTTTTTTTTGCCCACCCAGTTTATTGAGAAAGCCCGATTCATGCGACGCACCTAATCTGGCGATTTGTTCAGCGTGAGTCTGTACGGGCCAACTCATTCCTGAAATGATCTTGTCATGCGTTTGTTTCCAGCGGTATGCAATGCTGCCCGTCAGTGTATCCCAGGCCGCATTGTCTGCAAATGACACGAGCCGATCGTTAATGAAGTGCTGATTATCCTCAATACGCGCCGCATAACCCAGACGTTCCAGTTCCTGTAAGCCGTGTTCCTTGAGTAGTGTATCGATGTGGGTCTGCAGGACATCAAAATCATCAGCTTTGTTATTGATGTTGTCCGGCGGGCAGCTTGTACGCAACAATATGGGGTCAGAGAAGCCAGCGTCGCGCAGAATGCAGAGCATATCGTCTAATTGTTCACTGGCAGCTTCATCCCAGTGGTTCATGACAAAAATCCAGCCGTGCCGGTGGCCACGCTGCCTTAAAACCTTCCAGCCGCTGTCATCCCGATAACGTTCCGGGCTGACAACATAAACCAGCAAATCGATATGGGGTAACCATGCCAGTGCGAGTTCACGATTGGTAGTAACAGTGCTATCGATATCCGGCATGTCAATCCAGGCCACATTATGCTGTGCCGCATTACGGTGTTGCCTGATCTGTACTTGTTCTACTGGAAAGGCTTCGGGGAGGCGCGCCAATTCAATGGCCTCATGAATGTATACCGTGACTTCATGTGATGTGGGCCGCTCGACACCGGTACGTGCAACAGCTTCACCTGCTAGACGGTTAAGCAGGCTGCTTTTGCCAACACCGGTGCCTCCAAAAAAACCGACCACCAGAGGCCGCGTTTGTTTGTCGGTAAATAATTCGTCAGGAGTCTGTTTTTCCAGTAAGCGATACTCATTGAGCGTGTGCTCACTTAACCAGCCACGTGCTTGTGCACGGCTGATCCAGTCACTGGTGCGGCTGAAATATTGATTCAGTAGGTCACTCATGATTCAGTGCTGTTAGTGCCTTTTCTGCTGTGACAAGTTCATCTGCAGTGATATTGAATAACCCGGGCGCTCGCAGCTCATCAGCGACTGCATGCAGCTGCGGTTTCAGGCATAAATCGAAGACCTGTTGTTCGGCGGCATCATATTGGCGCTGTTTCAGGTCACGGGCGACTTTATTCATATAGCTGCCGAGTGCGCCTTCAGTGAGGCTGGAAGTTAATGCCAGCATTGCAGGCGCAAATAGCAGGTCATTAATTCCCAGGCCACCGCTCTTGATTGCAATTAGTATCGCCGCTGCATCTGTGGTGACTCGGGTCGCGCGCAGTGTATTCAGTAAGGCGGGTTTCTCCTGCAGACGTGCATAGAGTTGTTTGGCGGCGGCATGGACTTCGGGTTCGAAGTCTTCATGGTGGCGCTGTATAGCGGCGGTAAATTGCTCTTGAAGTGGGTCCTGCCTGTCATCGAGTTGTCGTGACAACGCCTGCCAGAATGTGTTTGCAGCTGCGAATTTCTCACACCTGCGGTTACTATCCCGTAATAGCGTGATATAGGCGTGCATCACTATTTCTGACAGTATCTGTTCTTCACCTCCCGTATCACGTGTTTTGTTGCTGCGTAAATTGTCGCGTGCCGAGGAAAGTTTTCTGGCAGGCCAGGTAAGAATGTGGCGTACACGTATCATGGGTTTAGCCAGGACAGGTAATTCCAGCAGGCTCAACAACTCAACGATGGCGCGTTTAAAGGTATCGTAACGTTGCGGATGGTCAAGATAATCCCGGCGGTAAATAGTCATTGCCTGTGCGGCAACGGTATCGATATCCTGACTCCACTGGGCACGCGCGTGGTGTTCTTGCTGTACTGGCGCTATCCATGAGGGCCAGTATGTTTCAAGTAAACGCTTTACGCCTTGTATCCGCTGTGTGCGATCAAGGTGATGGATATGTTCATGAATTTTATCACGCAGCAAGGTAACTTCAGCTTCCAATGTTTTTTGCTTGCCGATTTCATTGCTAAAGGGCAGGGTGATGATCTCTGTATCGCTGATATCAGTGCCGATTTGCGTCAGGCGTTGACGCAATGAGCGGGTGATAAGATCAACAGAATCAGCAGTGATTTTGTTAAGGCATATGAGTAGCGGACGTTGCAGCAAGGTAATGAGCTTGAGTGTTTCCCATACGGCAAGATCGGAATATTTTTCCTTGCTCAGAACCAATACGATGAGATCTGCGTGAGCGCAAGTCTCGAGTACCCCCTGGCGATAGTGTTCTGCTGAGAGAGAATCGAAATCCGGAGTATCCCAGACCGCGCAAGGCGTGCCCAGTGTATTATCTTGTGCACTATCTATAGTGGTATATGTGTAACAGTTTAATTCGTCTTTGTTGAGTAGTTCCTGTGTGGTGCGTGTACGGCCAGGGAAAAAATCGTTTAGCCACGTGGGCTCATCTGAGTCGATATCAAGCCCAAACCCCTGTGGATGTCTAGTGAAGCCGGCCAGTGGGCTGACAGTGGCGGCGTCAAGACCGAGTAATAAATTCACAGAAGTACTCTTGCCGACCTGTGTCGGGCCGATCACCGCGACTTGTGCCGGACGCGTGCCATCCTGTTGCAGGCTAAGGATATCGCTTAATGCGGCCTCGGCCAGCGCCATGCTCGCCCTGGTTGCCGAGTCAGCTGTAGTGCCGTAACGCCGGGCCAGAGTGGCAATAAATGATTGCAGAATAGTGGTGTGTGCAATGTCCAAGTCGGTACTGAGCGGTAATAGTCGAATCAGTTGTCGGTGAATACAGTATGTGTTGGCGGTATCGCATCATCGCGAAACGGCGACAAATCTTTCAGGGCCTCACATTCATGTTCCATGGCGCGTTGTTCACGCTGACAGAAATCTGTAATCACGCCGCGAAATTCATCGTTAGCAATCCAATGCGCAGACCATGTTCGGGTGGGGAGAAAACCACGCCCGATTTTGTGTTCGCCCTGTGCGCCAGGCTCAAAACGCTTCAGCCCTTGCTGGATACAATAATCAATACCCTGATAATAACAGGTTTCGAAATGCAGGCTGTGAAAGTCGTCGTCACAGCCCCAGAATCGACCATAAAGTGAATCATGACTGCGGAAATTAATGGCGCAGGCGACAAGCCTTTGCTCATGCTCAGCGAGTACCAGTACAATCTTTTCGCCCATGTGTTGCCCGATATCCTTAAAAAAATCCAGTGTCAATGTCGGTATGCCGGATTTTTTGTCGAAAGTGCTTGCGTAGAAATAATGCACTTTATTCCATAACAGCTCATCCACTTCATTGCCATGCACGATGCGTAACTTGATGCCTTGTTCGGTAACGCGGCGCCGTTCACGTTTGACTTTTTTGCGTTTGCGGGAGCTGAAGGCTTCCATAAACTGATCAAAATTCTCGTAACCGTTGTTATGCCAATGGTATTGACAGCCCATGCGCAACGGCAGCTTCAGATCTTTCAGGACTTGAGTGTCTTCATCCGTGGTGAATAACCAATGCATACCACTAAATTGCTGATCAGTTGCATACTTGATTGCTTGCTGTGCCATGATCTGCTTGATCAATTTGGCGTCTACATCTGCATGGGTGTCGGGATGAGTCAGCAGGCGTGGTCCGCTCACCGGAGTATACGGCACCGCAGTGACCAGCTTGGGATAATAGTCCAGACCAGAACGCTCGTAGGCGGATGCCCACGACCAGTCGAAAACAAATTCACCATAAGAGTTGGTTTTAATATACATGGGCATGGCGCCTAACAGCACACCGTTGCTGTCCCGGATCAGAAGATGCCGCGGATACCAGCCAAATTCCTCACTTAGACAGCGGTTACGTTCCAGTGCGCCAAGAAATTCATGGCTCAGAAACGGCTCCTTATCGCCACCCAGGACATTCCATTGTACTGCGTCAACCGTGGCAAGGCTGTCTATGATATGAACTTGTAGAGGTTCTGGTGTGTGGTCGGTGTTATCCATTTGGTTGGGCTAATAGCTTTCACCGCAAAGACGCAAAGGGCGCAAAGAAAAAGTAGAATAATTTTCTGGTTCCCACGGTTCCTCGTGGGAACCTATACCAAGGGTAAACGATAAGTTTAGGTATGTGTTCCCATGGAGACCATGGGAACGAGATATACCGGTTATTACTTGTGCTTTATTGTGTTTCTTTGCGTCCTTGGCGGTGAAATTAAGTGAAACCAGTTATTTCTCAGCCAGCTCATCCAGGTATTTTTCAGCATCGAGAGCGGCCATGCAGCCGGCGCCAGCAGAGGTGATGGCTTGGCGATAGATGTGGTCCATGACATCGCCTGCGGCGAATACACCTGGCACACTGGTTGCCGTGGCGCCGCCTTCGGTGCCGCTTTGTACCTTGATGTAGCCGCCGGCCATCTTCAGTTGACCTTCGAAAATAGCCGTATTGGGTTGATGCCCAATCGCGATGAAAACGCCTTGCAGGTCTTTATCTGTGGTGTCGCCGGTTTTGACGTGTTTGATACGCATGCCGGTGACACCTGTGTTGTCGCCAAGCACTTCATCCAGCACGTGATCCCATGCGATAGTCACCTTGCCTTCTTTTTCTTTCTCGAACAACCTGTCCTGAAGGATTTTTTCCGAACGTAATTTATCGCGGCGATGTACTACCGTCACATGCTCGGCGATGTTGGACAGATACAGCGCTTCCTCGACTGCCGTATTGCCACCGCCGATCACGGCGACCTTCTGGTTTTTGTAGAAAAAACCGTCGCAGGTTGCGCAGGCAGAAACGCCTTTACCCTTGAAGGCTTCTTCAGATTCGAGACCCAGGTAGCGTGCGCTGGCGCCCGTGGCAATGATTAAGGCATCACAGGTATAGGTGCCAGCATCACCGATAAGGGTGAATGGTCGTGCGTCCAGCTTCGTAGTATGAATGTGATCGAATATTACTTCAGTGTCATAACGTTGTACGTGCTTGAGCATTCGTTCCATGAGTTCCGGGCCCTGCAGACCTTCAACATCGCCCGGCCAGTTATCGACCTCGGTGGTGGTTGTCAGTTGTCCGCCCTGTTCAAGTCCGGTGATGATCACAGGGTCCAGGTTGGCGCGTGCAGCGTACACGCCGGCCGTGTAACCCGCAGGACCTGAACCTAGAATCAAAAGACGGCAATGCTTGGCCTCACTCATGTATAATTTCTCCAAATAATTCTATTAATCTTTGCTGTGACAATACCAGAAGTCTGATAGCTCAAGAATTCGGGCTGCTTATGTTACGGGCTGCACAGCGTGCGGTAAAGGCGATTGAAATGCATATCGGAATTCCCCGTGAGATCAAACCACTGGAAGGGCGTGTCGCGCTCATCCCCGCGGCCTGTGCCGAACTGACCCGGCAGGGCCATCATGTGAGTATTGAACGTAATGCCGGGTTGCTCAGCGGCTATCAGGATGAGGACTATGCAGCTGTAGGTGTGCACTTACGCGCTGATGCCCGCGAGTTGTATGACAATACTGAGTTGATAGTTAAGGTCAAGGAACCGGTAGATCCGGAAATCGATTATTTGCGGGCCGATCATGTGCTGTTTAGCTACCTGCATTTGGCCGCCAACCGAGAATTGGCTGAACGCCTGCTGGACATCGGTTTAACGGCGGTGGCCTTCGAGACGGTGGAAGATGGGTTCCGTTTGCCGCTGTTGGCTCCCATGAGCGAGATTGCCGGGCGTCTGTCTGTGCAGGTGGGGACGCATCTACTGCATCAACCCCAGGGCGGGCGAGGTGTGATGCTTGGCGGTTTGCCGGCTACAGAGCGGGGCAATGTGGTGGTGCTTGGCGCCGGGGTCGCTGGTGGCGCTGCCGCAACTATGGCTGCATCCAGTGGTGCCAATGTTACGGTATTTGACAAAAAGCGTGAGCGGTTGGAGGCCATGCGCAAGCTGGGAGCGAATGTGACCGGTTTGTACGCCTTTCAACACGATATCGAGGAGGCCGTCAGCCACGCCGATCTGGTGGTCGGTGCCGTACTGATCCCGGGACGTCATGCCCCTTGCATCATCAGCCGCGAGGTGATCAGGAGCATGAATCCGGGCAGTGTGGTGGCTGATATTTCGGTCGATCAGGGCGGCTGTATCGAAACCACACGACCGACCACCTATCAAAACCCGACTTATGTGGAAGAGGCTGTGGTGCATTTTACGGTGACCAATATGCCGGGTGCAGTGCCGCGCACGGCGTCTCAGGCCCTGTCGGCCAGCCTGCTGCCCTATGTCTTGCGGATGATGGCGACAGACTGGCAGGTAGCAGATGGTGACCTTAGACCGGGGGTGAACATCCGCAGTGGTGAGTACGTGAATCCGGCAATCCTTGAGGAGCTGGGGAGTCCAGGCTAACCACCCAATGAAGTAATTAGCGGTGCCTGAGGTTAATCCTTGCAGATAATGCTGATATCTGGCCGTATCCGGGTGGAAAAAACATAAAAACCGGCGGACGGTGCGTATCGGGGCCGGCTGAAATCACATTTTTTGCTTTTAGCCTCTGAAAAATCACAATGTTGACTTTTTCGGTGCATCCTTTCACTTATAATCAAGCCCTTACAATAACTAACTCAGATCAGGTTCAGGATTTGGCCCAGGCTACCCAGAAGAAAAACAAACGCGGCGCTGTCAGTGTGCATGTGGCTCACGGACTGCGTGAGGGTGCTCTGGTGGTGTTGGTGGCGATTGGTATTTATCTGCTGATAGCGTTGTTCAGCTATGACCGCATCGATCCCGGCTGGTCTCATACCGGTGCCGCCGAGAGTGTGAATAACATGGGTGGCCGTGCCGGGGCATGGTTTGCTGATGTATTTTTCTACCTGTTTGGCTATCTCGCTTACCTTGCACCATTGATGGTCGCCTATAGTGGCTGGCTGGTGTTTCGTGGGGAGACGGAGAGTGGTGATATCGATTACCGTACCCTGGGTATCCGCTGGGCCGGTTTTCTCATCACATTGGCAGCCGGTTGCGGACTGGCCACGCTGCATTTCACGCCGGGCAATCTACCGTCCTTCGCCGGAGGGATTCTCGGTGACCTGGTGGGAAATGGACTGATCCCGACCTTCAATTTCATCGGTACCACATTATTGTTACTGGCAGTGTTCCTCGCAGGTATTACCATATTCAGTGGCCTGTCGTGGCTGCGCCTGATGGATTTCATCGGGCGCCTCACATTGGTATTTATCGGCTGGTCAATCAACCGGTTGGCGACGTTAAGAGAAAATCTGCGGGAGTATATGGCCGGACGCCGGGCACGCATGGAGCGTGAGGAAGTGATCCAGATTGAGAGGGTCAGGGAGCAAGGCCGCACCAAGCCACGTATAGAACCCGTCATTGAAAAATCCAGGCCGAGTGCCCGCGCCGAGCGGGAGCGGCAGATACCCCTGTTTGCATCCGCACCGAATTCTGAACTGCCACCCTTATCAATGCTGGACAAGGCGAGACCTAACGAAATGGGCTATTCGGAGGCCGCGTTGGAAGCCATGTCAAGGCAGGTGGAGTTAAAGCTCAAGGATTTTGGTATTGATGTGGAAGTGGTGGCTGTGCACCCTGGGCCGGTGATCACGCGTTTCGAGCTACAGCCTGCAGCCGGTGTAAAGGTAAGCCGCATTTCGAATTTGGCCAAGGACCTGGCGCGCTCCTTATCCGTCATCAGTGTACGTATTGTCGAGGTCATTCCAGGTAAGTCGGTGGTGGGTCTGGAAATACCCAATGAGCATCGCGAGATTGTAGCGCTCAGCGAAATCCTGCATTCCGGTCAATACGATCAATCCGGCTCACCACTGACACTTGCCCTGGGTAAGGACATCAGTGGCCGGCCGATCGTTGCTGATCTGGCTAAAATGCCCCACCTGTTGGTGGCAGGTACCACGGGCTCCGGTAAGTCGGTTGCCATCAATGCCATGTTACTCAGTTTGCTATACAAGGCCACGCCGGTTGATGTGCGCATGATCCTGATTGACCCCAAAATGCTGGAGTTGAATGTCTATGAAGGTATTCCGCATCTGCTGACACCGGTGGTGACGGATATGAAGGACGCGGCCAATGCCTTGCGTTGGTGTGTTGGTGAGATGGAGCGACGCTACCGACTGATGTCTGCGCTGGGTGTGCGAAATATTTCAGGTTTCAATAAGAAGGTGAAGGAGGCGATAGACCTCGATGAGCCGATTCCCGATCCATTATTCAATCCGAAAGAGGTGTTGGAGGAAGACCCGGAAACGCCTACGCTGACCGCTTTGCCTTACATCGTCATAGTTGTTGATGAATTCGCCGATATGATGATGGTCGTCGGCAAGAAGGTTGAGGAGCTGATTGCACGCCTCGCGCAAAAGGCACGTGCAGCGGGCATACACCTCGTGTTGGCGACGCAACGCCCGTCGGTCGATGTCATCACCGGTTTGATCAAGGCAAATATCCCGACACGGATCGCCTTTCAGGTGTCGTCCAAGGTTGATTCACGCACCATCCTCGATCAGATGGGCGCCGAACAATTGCTGGGTCATGGTGACATGCTGTATTTGCCACCGGGTACTGCTGTACCGGAACGCGTGCATGGTGCATTTGTTGATGATCATGAAGTACATAATGTAGTCGACCACATCAAGGGCAAGGGCGAGCCCAGTTATCTCGATGAGATACTGCAAGAACCTGTGGCAGGCGCGGGCATGCCGGGTCTTGAGCCCCTTAGCGACGCGGATGCGGATGTTGATCCACTGTATGATCAGGCCGTTGCCGTCGTGACTGAAACACGCAAGGCCTCGATATCCTATGTGCAGCGTCGTCTAAAGATCGGCTATAACCGTGCCGCACGCATGATCGAGGAAATGGAGAATTCCGGAGTGGTGAGTCCGGTGCAGCCCGGTGGAGGACGCGAAGTGCTGGCGCCACCACCGCCCAAAGGTGATTGAACCTAAAGTCCCCTATACTTAGAGGTTATTGAACTTAGAACCTTTTTTTCGATCGAAGTATTGAATTCATAACACGAAATTAACTATGAGAATATTTTCCTTCCTGTTTGCATGCGTACTGATCTATACGCCTGTGGTCAATGCGGATAATGCCGCACAGAAACTCACTTCGTTTTTCACTGATGTCATAACGATGGACGCGGTGTTTACACAGGAGGTACTTGATGAGCGTGGCAATAGCATGCAACGTTCTTCAGGGACAGTACAGATTCATAGGCCGGGGCGTTTTCGCTGGGAATATAACGAGCCCTATCCGCAACTGATTCTTGCTGATGGCAAAAATCTCTGGGTATTCGATAAAGAATTGGAACAGGCTACGGTCAAACCCCTGCGTGATGCTTTAGGTTCTGCACCTATCATGCTGCTGACCGAGTCACGCCCACTGGAAGACGAGTTTGAGATTACTGCAATGGCGCCTCGCGATGATGGGCTGGAGTGGCTGCAATTAATACCCAAGGTCAAGGACACGGAATTCAATCGCATTGAGTTTGGTATGGATCAGGTAACGGTGCGCAGGATGGAACTCTTTGATCAGTTTGGACAAAAGACAGTCATCAGGCTTGACCAACCGGGCGTCAACGTTGCGATACCATCTGATCATTTTAGGTTCACTGTACCGGACGGCGTTGACCTCGTCGGTAGCGCTGAATAGCCGCGATTTCAACGCCTGACTCACAAGACCTTTTTACACCAGAGCGCGGCGGATACCAACCCCTTGCGGACCGCATGCGGCCGTGCACGGTCGAGGAATTCGCTGGCCAGGCTCATCTCATGGCGCCCGGCAAGCCGTTACGGCGTGCGATTGAAGAAGACAAGCTGCATTCCATGGTGTTCTGGGGGCCGCCCGGCACCGGTAAAACCACGCTCGCACGCCTTATCGCCAATACCTGTGGTGCACAGTTCCTCAGTCTTTCAGCGGTACTCTCCGGTGTGAAGGATATTCGAGCTGCGATAGACAAAGCACATCATTTTAAACAGATCGAGCAACGGCCAACGGTGCTGTTTGTTGATGAGGTGCATCGGTTTAACAAATCTCAGCAGGACGCTTTCCTGCCCCATGTTGAGGATGGCACGGTGTTCTTTATCGGCGCCACCACTGAAAACCCTTCGTTCGAGCTTAACAACGCGTTGCTGTCGCGTGTGCGTACCTATGTGCTCAAACGCCTGGAAGTCGATGACATCAAACAACTGATCACAGCAGCATCGCATGATCGAGAGCGGGGTCTTGGTGATCGCGACTTGCAGATGTCCGATGACTCACAGTTGTTACTGGCCCAGGCCGCCGATGGCGATGCACGCCGTGCATTGAATTTACTGGAGATCGCGGCCGATCTGGCGGAAGAGGGTGACGGTAAAGCGGTTATCACCGAAGATATTATCAAAGAAGTCACCAGTCAGGGGTTAAGACGCTTCGATAAAGGCGGTGATATCTTCTATGACCAGATTTCGGCCTTACATAAATCGGTGCGCGGCACCGACCCCGATGCCGCATTGTACTGGTTCTGCCGCATGATCGACGGCGGTTGTGATCCTTTATACATTGCGCGCAGGGTAGTGCGCATGGCGTCGGAAGACATCGGCAATGCCGATCCACGTGGCCTGCAACTGGCGCTTAATGCCTGGGACAGCTACGAACGCCTGGGTAGTCCGGAAGGTGAGCTGGTTATCGCGCAGGCGGTGGTCTACCTCGCCTGCGCCGCCAAGAGTAATGCCGTGTACAGCGCGTACAAAACGGCCATGCAGGACGCGCGTGATTCCGGCACGCTGGATGTGCCCATACAGTTGCGTAATGCGCCTACCAAATTGATGAAAGAACTCGGTTACGGAAAAGATTATCGCTACGCCCACGATGAAGATGATGCCTACGCCGCCGGAGAAAAATATTTTCCGGATGAACTTGAAGTCCGGCAATACTATTTTCCGGTGGAGCGTGGCCTGGAGATCAGGATTCGTGAAAAGTTAAAACACCTGAATAATCTCAATAAAGCTAAAGCTAAAGATACTGGCTGATAGGCAGTGCTTGGCAAATAAAAATATTTAATGGTTGTATTCGGCTTGCGGGGTTGATGGACTGATATTTTTGTCGTATGACAATATTGGACTATGTGGCCTTCAATATATGTACAAAAGTAATGACTGTCATTATCTGCCTTAGTCTATTAATCTAGATATCCTATGAACCTGTCATAACGAATATATTCGCGGCTGATTTTGCGTGTGTGGTAACTAACACACAGAGCTCTTTTAACGCGATTAGGGGAAGCTTAGAGTGACGACAAGCCAGGATTCAGGGTTGCAGCGAGGTATTCGGGTACGTAAACCTCGATTAGATTTTGATGATGCAAGCATTCCGTGTTACTGGTTTAAAAATAATCCTGTTGTCACGCATGGCTTTAATGCGTTTAATTTGGTTATTCCGGATTTTGAACGTTTCTTTGTACGCTCGGTTATGCGGCTCAGGGGTTGTGTGAATGACCCGGTATTAAGGAATCGTATCAAGGTTTTTGCTGGTCAGGAATCCATGCATGCACAGGCGCATGAAAACTATTTTGAGCTAATGAAAAAACAAGGTTACAAGATTGATAGGTATTTGCACTTATGCAAGAAGTATGGTGCCCTGAGTGAGCGAATGGGGACGAGATCGCTAAATATAGCATCAACCGCTGCAGCGGAACATTATACTTCTACTATTGCCACATTGGTGTTATCGCAACCTTCTTTACTCGCGGGTATGCACCCTACAATGAGGCGCTTTCTAGTTTGGCATTCGGCAGAAGAAATAGAGCATAGGGCTGTGGCTTTCGATGTGATGCAGGCTGTTGGTGTAAGCTACTTCGTCCGTATTCTGGCATACATTATCGTTTCTTTTGATATTTTGCTATGGACCACGTTGGGCAGTTTAATGCTGCTCCGTCAAGATGGACTTTCTATCAGGAAGATATTTTTCTACAAACGGAAATTTCGTAAAGAGTTTGCGGATCTGCCCCGTGAATCGCGTAGGTTGTTACTGGCTTACTTTCGTAAAGACTTTCACCCTGAGCAGACAGCCATTCCGCCTATCACCCATGCCGAACTTTCAAATCTGGATGACGCTTGTGATAAATCCGATCTGAAAGAATGCGTTGGGGCTCAGGAATAGTGACTCCTAAGTTTGCAGACGGCAACGCAGCGATAGCCTGGGCTGCAGAGGATGCGGGTGTCAGGTATGTATCCCATTACCCGGGGTCACCGGTTAACCGCGTGATTGATGTTATTGAAAAAAATAATTCGAATAACATAATAATTAATCATTCTTTAAATGAACACATTGCTGCACTGTCTGCAATGGGTGCGAGTCTCTGCGGCGCGCGTTCCCTGGTTGTAATGAAGCATGTTGGACTTAATATAGCTGCTGACCCGCTGAATTATGCCGGAGTGATTAAAATAACCGGGGGCATGGTGGTTGTTGTGGGCACAGACCCAGGTGCACATTCAAGTACTGGAGAAGAGGATGTTCACTGGTATGCGCCACAGTTCAACCTGCCATTACTGGAGCCTGTCAGTGTTCCTGGAATATACGAATCCGTAAAGAATGCTTATCAAATTTCTGAACGTATTCAGTTGCCTGTCTTGGTGTTCACTCCAGGTAGATTGGCGTATCAGTCGAGTCTGATAGAGCGCGATAAAATTCCAGATGAACCTGCGTTGCTCAGATTTGATAAGAATCCGGAGAAGCTTATCAATGTGGGTAAGCGAGCGGTAGAAAATCACAAGGACCATGTTCTCAGGCTTGCTCGCTATGCGCTGGAAACGTCGTGCACCACGCAAGCATTCAATCCGGCGTCGAAATACGGGATCATTACTCGCGGCTGCACATACGCTGTTGTCTGTGAATTGATAGAGGGATCAGGGCTTGGCGAGGAAGTGCATCTGCTGAATATCGAGCGTACTTACCCCGTGAATCTGGAAGAAATTCTGGCTTTTGCGAAAGATAAGGAAAAGATTATCGTAATAGAAGACCAGGACGGTTTTCTCGAGACCATGATCAAGCGTGAAGCATTCGGTAAGGTGTCCTGTTCGATTTATGGCAAAGAGTATTTTCCGGCATGGGGTGAAATTACCTATGAGCAGATCCTCGATTTTTTTACACAGGAATTCCCGTCTGAGTTTTCGAATGATTATGAGCAGGTGCCGGAAATTGAATTTACATGCCCGGAACGCCCTGGAACCTTCTGTGAGGGCTGCCCACATCGTCCTGCTTTCTATGCTATTGATCAGGCGTTGAACGCGTGTGATGGCGTAATCGGTGGTGATATAGGTTGTTCATCCTTGCCGCCACATCGTACAGATTGGCTGCTTTGCATGAATGCGGGTATAGGTCTGTCGCAAGGAATCGCTCAGGTACTTCCGGAGAGGCCGCTGGTTTCTACCGGTGGCGAGGGTAGTCTGTTTCACGGTGGCTTGATTTCATTGCAAAGTGCCGTGGAGAATAATATTAATTTGACACATGTCGTTTTTGATAACCGTTCCATAGCTATGACAGGGCATCAGGGTTCGCCGACTTCATCCGGTAACACTGATGCACGTAAGTTATTTGATTCGATTGGTGTTTCACATATTTTTGAAGTGGACGCATTCGTGCCTTCTAAAATCACGCATGCTATTGAAAAAGCGAAATCCCTCCGTGGTGTGAAAGTAATATGGATCCGGGGTGATTGTGCTTTACAACCCAATCAGGAGGCATTACGAAGACTCCGAGAGCGCACTCTCGCTATAGATAATGACCGCTGCGGTAGCTGTACACGCTGTTATTCCGAGTTACAGTGCCCGGCCATTGTGAAAGAGCCCGTAACAGCGCATCTCAGTATCGATATGGATCGTTGTAGACGTTGTGCAGCATGCCTTGATGTTTGTCCGAATAATGCCATTTTGGTTTCTGATCCTGCTATGGAGGTTATGTGTGACTAATCTCTTGATAGCCGGTATTGGCGGGCAGGGTGTCAATACACTGGCAAATGTCCTGGCCGAGGTGTGTCGTCTATCAGGCAAAAATTGTCAGTACACAGTCCACAAGGGAGGTGCGCAATCACTGGGCACAGTTTATGCTGAACTGCGGGTTGCAAGTGGCAATTCCCCTGTGCTGGGATCAAGTATCCCTAAAGGCAAGTTGGATGTATTGGTTGCCATGGATCCTTGGGAGGCATTACGGCACCTACCGTTGGCGCATGCAGCTACCAAATCCTGGGTAGAGTCGGAAATTATGCCGTTGTTTGTCGAGCGTTCAGGTGAGATGAATAATAAAACACCATTATTAAACCCGTTGCGGCAGCTGCAACGGTTGCCTTTGGAAATAGGCTGGCGACATTATCGTCGTGATGCGATAGAGCAAACTGGAACACCTAAGATGGCAAATTACCTGGCTGGCCTCGACTGTATCGGTGGGCTTGGTATAAACGATGTTGCTGTTTTCGAACATATTTTTTTCAATACGATACCCGCTTCAAATAAGTATCGAGAGTCCTTCTGCATATGAAGCAACGACTATCGGGTTCCCGGCTTGCGCGTTACTGGACCCCATTTAACAGTGAACGAGTTGAATGCACGCTTTGTCCACGTCATTGTCGGCCGAAAAACAACCGTGACGGCTATTGTGGGGTTCGTGGCGCTGTGGATGGCGCATTGCATAGTTTTAACTATGGCAAGTCTTTGGCTGCTACCGAGGAGGTGATAGAGACTGAGGCTATCAATCACTATAGCCCCGGAGCACGCATCCTGAGCATGGGTAATATCGGCTGCATGATGTCCTGCTCTTTCTGTCAAAATTGGGAAACATCACAAATAAAACACCTTGATCAACAACTTGTGCGAGATTATAGCCCTCAGCAAGTCGTTGATATCTGCCTTGAGAACCGGATTGAAATCATCTCATGGACTTATAATGATCCTGTTGTATGGCATGAGTTCGTTGTCGATACATCAAGACTTGCACAGGAAAATGGATTAAAAACGCTCTATAAATCCGCATTTTATATAGAAGAAGAGCCGGTTAATGAATTGATTGATTGCATCGACATCTTTAGCCTCTCTCTGAAATCGATGAATCCCGTGTTTTATCAAAAAATTACAAAAGCCCGGTTGGCGCCTGTGCTCGAACGTATCAAACAAGTTCATCAATCACGGCGACACCTGGAAATAAGTCAACTTGTTATTCCCGAATTGAACGATGCTGATGAGGATATAAAGGCCACGGCTGAATGGGTTGTAAAAAACATTGGCAGCGAAGTCCCCCTGCATTTTGTTGCTTTTCACCCCGCCTACAAATACACACATGTTGAACGTACCAGTATTGACACATTATTGCGTGCTCGAAAGGTGGCAAAACAAATGGGGATACGCTACGTGTACCTGGGGAATACGTATCGGATGGATTTGAATGATACTCTATGTCAGTCGTGTGGCGCGACGCTGGTTAGACGTTACGGTCTTGCGGCAGAAACGGTCGGCCTCAATGAGGCATCCCGTTGTACTGGATGTGGTGAAATGTCCCCTATTACCAATCCCTGGGGCGGCCGGCAAGGAAGCACCATTTTGGGCGGACATAAAGACCTGCAGCGGAGTATAAGATTTTTGTGGAATGCTGAAGTACAAAGTGCGCATGTGATGCGTACTGATGGTAATGCGGGGGATGACAAACTACGCATACGCCGCATCGGATCGCATTCTGTTACCGAGCGCGAGATGCAGCATGGACTCGACCGTTTCATAGTGTCACGGCAAGGCTCCGAAGATAAAGGCATTGTAATAAGTTGGGATTCTGACAAACAATATCAGTTTTTCCCTGTGCTTGATCGAGCGCATTTTCCTGTATCATCGGAAAATCAGGAGCGAATAATTCCAATCAAGCGGGTAGGCACATGAGTAAGAGTGATTGCCACCCGGAAACTAAAGCCTTGCATTATCGTATTGATAATGCTGAGACGCGTCCGCTAGCAACGCCTATCTACCAAAATAGTGCATTTACTGCAGATTCTCCCTATTTTTATACCAGAAAAAGTAATCCTAATAGTGTTGAACTCGAATGCGCACTAGGGATATTGGAAAATGCGGCCAATGTCATTACTACCACTACCGGGATGGCAGCAATCGCATTGATATTACAACAACTACGCCCCGGCGATCATCTCGTCGTCAATAAATACATTTATGGCTGTAGTTACAGATTATTCCAGCGTTACGCTCATCAATTCAATATTACATTGACCATCCTTGATTTGACTGAGCAAGAGGATAGGGCATCGATTCCCGGCGATGTCTCCATGGTCCTGTTTGAAACCCCCACCAACCCATTTCTGAAGACTATCCCGATCAGGGAGGTTGTTGACATTACCAGAGATAGAAATCCAGCTGCATTGGTCGTTGTTGATAATACCTGGGCAACTGCTATTCATCAGAATCCGTTAGATCTGGGAGCGCATGTGTCGTTAGTGAGTGCCACGAAATACATTTCTGGTCATAGCGATGTTATGGGTGGGGCGCTAGCTGTTAATGATGACAAGCTGGCCGATGCGTTGAGAGAGGCGCGTTTCTATTCCGGGGCAATTATGGACCCCAATAGCGCCTGGTTACTACGGCGCAGCTTACATACTTTTCCACTGAGGATGCGGGAGCATGTGCGGACGACAAAAATAATATCTGATTACCTGTTGTCCCGTTCGGAAATTGAAAGGGTTTACATATCTGAGACCGACAAGGATCAACTTCGTGCTTATGGCGGAATTATTTTCTTTGAGTTCAAGCCCGATCTAGAAAATGCATATGCCGCGTTTATGGAGTCACTGCGCTTGTTTGATACTGGAACCGGTATGGCTTGCGTAAGTTCCATGATTGCGCAACCCTGGTCAGGAAGTCACGCCTCGCTTAGTGATGAAGAAAAAATCGATATGGGGATATCGCGAAGTCTTGTTAGATTGTGTTTTGGTCTCGAGGAGCCTAATGACCTGATCAATGATTTGAGTAATGCTTTTAACGCTCTGAAGTATGAATAATTTATCCCATAGTAAATTCCCATGGCCGCTGATGATTTTTCCATTTCTGGAATTGATTTTCTTTGTCGGCAGTGCCCTGATGTTGAATTATTCAATCATTATTTCTGCGTTCCTGTTATTAATATCAGGTGTGTGGCTGAGTTTCAGCGTGCATATCTTTTTTCATGAATGTGTCCACAGAAACGAGCGATATTCGTCATTATTCAACTGGGTTGCTACCATACTCATGGGGCTGCCTTTCGATGGGTATCGTATTCATCACTTCAATCATCATCGTTATGAGAATGGTTCGTGTGATTTTTCAACAACCTGGAAATGGCAGGGAAGCAATAAGATACCCCGTCCTTTGCTGTCATACGCGTTGGGCTGGCCCAGGCAACTTATAGCGGGTATGGGATGTGAAAACCCTTTTGGTGGTAGCCGGTCGGACGCAGAACGGATAAAGCAGCGCATCCCCGCACAAAAAAAAGCATTACTTTTTAGTATTATCGTTCTCGCTGTTCTCAGTTGGAAAATATTGCTGTTATATCTTGCACTTATCTATCTTGGTTGGGCATTGAGCTCAGTGCATAATTATGGTCAACACCCTCCAATTGAAGGCAACCTGATTACTACATTTACAAACGAGCTCTACAATAAAATATTTTTTAATAACGGGCTTCATTGGGAGCACCATCATGCACCATCCTTGCGATGGAATGAGTTGCTACCTGAAGCAAATAGCTATCGAATTCAGCATTCGCATCTCATTAGTCCATTAGTTCGGGAGGGATATAATGGTAGACAATAATAAAACTACTGGCGACGACCAGCAACCTGAGGGTAATGCATTTACTGGTTGCGCAATAGTCATGTTAAAACTGCTTGCGGTGTTTGCAGGCATCATATTTTTGCTTTTCCTTGCCTTTTTTGTGAGTTGTTTGCTCTAGGTTATTGATGGTTGCGTGATGCAAGAAATGCTGCAACATCATCATGATATTATCTCTGCTGGCAGCAGAGTGGGTTATCAGCTGTGTGTGATCATTGCTGCGTTAACCGGTGGTTGGTTGATACGCAAAGATGCCGCTGCATGGGATCTGCCTGATTATCGGCGCTGGAGTATTATGGTGGCCGCACTCATCGGGTCACTTATTGGCTGCGCTATCCCTGCTTATTTTGCGGGAGGTTTTGTAGGAGGGGTTGCGTGGACCACGCCCATAATGCCAAAAACAGTCATGGGCGGCTTGCTAATGTCATTCTTAATAGTGGCCGCGTTCAAAATGATAACCTCTAATCGCGCCGATACCAGTGATGCCTTTGCGCGCGGCGCGATTGCTATTATGGCGATAGGCCGTATCGGCTGTATTCTGCAACATTGCTGCTACGGTAAACACGTGGCGTGGGGGTTTGATTTTGGCGATGGCATTACTCGAGTGCCGGTACAATATATTGAGGCTGCTGGATTGTTTGTGATTTTTTATATGATACAACATATGCACCTGAGGAACCTGTTTCCCGGGCGCAGGCTCTTCATCGTTTTCGCGCTCTATGGGCTGATGCGTTTTGTGCTGGAATTCTGGCGTGAAACGATAGCGAGCGAGTTTGCAGGAATCGGGTTTTATCAGTGGCTGGCTCTGTTGATCGCTCTGGTTGGTATTACGCAAATTATGAAAAGAACACGACAGCGAACGGTGTTGTTGCCGGCGCAATAATTGATCATGATAAAATATCAACAGCAAGCTCTCGCGCATGATCTGAAAAATAGGCGAATTCTATGCAGTAGTGTTTCTGACTTTAATAGTAAGGTGGTTGATTCGTTGTCGATTCCATCACGTGATGACTGGAGTGTACAGCTTGGTGGTGCATTGCTATTTGATAAAGCGGGACTTCTGGCTATAGCTAAAGCAATTAAACATTATTCCGGAACAGCCTCGAAACTTAAATTCAGGCTCAGCGTTTCTAATGAAGCGCGACGTGATTATTATAGTCATAACGAATTTTTAGAGAATGGTTGCATTTCTCTCCCAGTCGAGGCGGCTTGTAATAGTCGCATAAATGATACCAAAACAGATACGCTCGTAATCACGCTGCCTGAAATCGCCACAGACATACCCTATCCGAGTTCATTATCAGCGTCGGACATTAATCGCACGCCTCTGGCTTTACTCATGCCTTATAGCTGTGACCATGATGTGCTGTTTGCAAATCAGATAGCAATCTTTTCTAACATTGCTGCATTGGTCAAACGTTCGCCACGGAGTTGGTTGCGTGCGTTGTTTTCACGTCACCCCAAGACATTACGCAAGCGTATACCACTATGCTGGAATCGTATTCATCCCGATGCCGATGTGCACCCCACAGCGACGGTTGAAGGCAGTGTGGTCGGTTCCGGTAGCCGCATCGGCGCGTATTGTGTGGTCAGGTATAGTGTTATTGGCCAGCAGGTATATCTGCACGATGGTGCAAAAGTCGAATATTCCGTTGTTGATGATCAGTCATGGCTAATGCATGATCTGGTGTTGTATCGTAGCCTGGTGGAGACAAATGTGTTTCTGATACATGGTCCCTATCAATTTTCGTATTTTCAACATGAGAGCGCAGCATTCGCAACTATCATGATGGATTACCGCCCGGATGCACACAGTATACGTATCGGTGCACCAGAAGGAGTGAAGGAATATCAAGGGCGGTTCCTGGGTGCATTACTCAAGGAGCGATCAAAGGTGTTGGGCGGCGTGCTTACCGCGCCTGGTCTTACGGTTCCTGAGGGCAGGGAGATAAGCGCAAAACCAGAGGATATCGTGCGTGCGAGAGATCTGATTGACGCGGCTGAACGAAAACACAGTAAAGTATCGGGTTCTCTTTAAGTTGAACGCTGGCTAGCTGTGTCCGTAGCAGCACAGCAAACAATCATGCAATACTGGTCAGTAAGTATCAAATATTATTTATCGATCTCGATAACCTGGGGTCAGAGAACACTCCTTTCTAATATTTGTTAAGAGTGCTCTCCGACCCGCTTTTATCGGTGTTACGCCCTGGGTTTGACTGATTAATATTATTGCGTACCTATATACTTGGTTTTCTTTATTTCTTCTTTACCTACCCCAGTATCAACGAGAACAGGTTTTACGTGACCAGCAAAAAATCCCATTTTCATTTCCAGGCGTACATACTTCTCATCACCAGCGTCTAAATTAAAAGACAAGCTTCGTTTTGCTTCAGTTGATGCAGATATCTCATATTGTCCTGCTGGGCGGTCAACATAAAAGAAACCCTGCGGTTGTGCCTTGCCAATGATCTCTCCATTGAGACGAATACTCGGTTGAACAGCAGCTCCTAACGCCGTGGTGCGGTACAAATAAATCCGTCCATTATCCGATGTAGCAGATTTTATGCTACTAGCATACTCATTATAGGTTGGCCCGGATGCGCAGCCAGTCAACGCTAGAATAAAAAGGCTAAAGACTACTAAATAGCTTCTAGATTTCATTTTGCCTCTCCTTTTTGGTCAGTTTAATATTTACTGGTTCAGATTTTACAAATGTTTTTTCTATTGGTAAGTAATAACCAACTACATTATCATTTTTAATAACTATAAGTAATAACCAACTACATTATCATTTTTAATAACTATGAATCCTTCGTGTACATTGAAGCTATTCACTATTACGACTTGATCTTTGGTTCTGTATACGATTCCTTCATCTAACTCGCCTACAATTAACCAAGACGTTCCGGCTTTTAATGTAGTGGCTGCAGCATTTGGTGCTTTGATAGTGACATTTTCCTCTAGAACGTATTTAGGAGATGTGTCTTTAGATGGTATTAAACTCGATTTTAGTTGAACCTGCTGTGCGGCGCAGGAAAATAAAAATACAACTAACCACAAAACATGAATTTTATTTTTTAAGAATAACAATTTCTTAACCTCCAAATACATTCAAGAATGAATTGCTAACATTACGCATAAAGTATGAAAAGTGATCGGATATCTCTTCACGAGCACCAACTACTGTGTTTCCGCCGGTTGTTGAGTCGTTTTGTTAAGGGACCGTTTTATAATAACTCCCAGTAATAGTACGCAAACAAGCGTAATTATAGTAACTGGTATATTGCCTTCCATTGCGAGTACGGCGGCAGATATTAAGAATGTGATTACAACAAGTGAGGCCCCGATAATTCTGGATTTGGGCATTACTAATAAAATACCGCCGAGTAATTGAGCAGCGCCATATGCAATTAAAATTGGCTTGGTAAACCCATATTTACCAAAAAATTCCACATCTTGCTGCATGAGTATGATTTTTGTGATTCCGGAAGAGATTGCTAACAATGCTAGAATAACTAAAATAACATTAAAAAATATTTTCATATTGTCTCCGTATTATAGCGGTTATACGGCATTTATAATTTAACCCCATAATGATTTAGAGAGGTGGCCATGAACCAATAAGAGCCGATAGTAATTCCAATGCTGATGTAAAAACGTATCCCTTTCTTTAATAGAAGTGGTGATGTAATGAACAAAGCCAAGGTCAGAGATGGTAACAACTAAAGCCGC
>CAMYKB010000003.1 GCA_947258875.1 uncultured Gammaproteobacteria bacterium
ACTGACGGCATGTCCGTATGAGTTTCGTAGAACACCAGTCGATGAATGTTGTGTTGTTTTGTGAATCCATCAACAGTCTGTTGTTTATGTTCCCATATACGCAGGGCGCTGTTTCCATAGATCAGGAGCCCAAGCCAAGCAGCACCTAATCCTCAGGATACAAGCCATTGTAGTGTACGCCACGGCGCAGTTCGGCCATCCAACCGGCAACAGTGTCGCGCCAGCTCTGGTAATGCGCGGTTTGTTTGTGTGCTGCCGCATCGTCTGCGCTGGCGTAGGCCTCGTACAATATGAAGTGCGACGGATCTTCGGGAGATTGCAAAACATCGAAGCGGCGGTTGCCCGGTTCCTGTATGGATGCTTCGTGATTACGGCGTGTCGCCGCGATGAAGTCATCGATATGCCCGGATTTTACGCTGACATGAACGAGTGTAACGTGCATGGCGTGCTCCTCTGTTTTTGGTTATTTGAATGCGTGTACACATTGCCCATGCCGCTGGATGTGAGCATCCTCTACAGGCCCGGCTATGGATATCAATGTCCCTGAGATAACTGTACACAAACCATTATGCTGAGTGTAGTCGAGTGTTCGCGGATTGGTATGACACGGGACAATACATACTGTTCCGAGTCTAAATGGAATAACCAATCAGGTGCATGTCACTGCGGTGCCTCACAGTGCCTTGCCTCTCTGAGGGGTGTGGCTGCAGACCTTGGTCAGATGCGTATGACAGCAATGACTTGTGAGGGATTGCGCTATGCCGGGGGTCCAACAGCCTGTTGTGCAAGGCAAAAAATTCCTGCCGCCTGGGCTTGGGGGGTGTTAACAGGCGGTCAGGAAAAGGAGGAAACTGTTATCGCTTAGCTTCTGTGATCTCGGCGGTGTGTCCCAGGGCTCCAAGTATCTCCTTGATGGAGTCACTGTCTATGCGGCTCGGCGCAAAGCGGACTAATAGGATGTCCGGTTTTCTGAACACCACACAGACATATTCGATTCCTGGAACGTGGGTAAGGATGTGTTCTATTTCTACACAGCGCTGCGCTTTCATTGCAGGTGTGATGCGGCCAATAGCGGTAGTGTATTGCGTAATACCCATAACAGGATTTCCGGTGATACTGCATTTCCTGATGAAACCTGTGTGCTATACCAGCCATGACAGTGTGTGTTGTACATCCCTGTACAGCGTCAATGTAGACGTGTCTTCCCGGACGTAGGTGCATCCCTGTACGTCTTCCATGCCACCGGTTAAGAGACCCGGTGCTGGTGTGTCCTTTTACAATTAAATTCTAGTACACGCGCATTGATAATATATGTGAGGTAGTGGCAGCAACGCTGTGAGATATTACCGTTCTGGTAGTGTTGCTTATTTGAGGTGGGCTGGAGCTGCGCGGCACGGCAACTTCAGGTCGCTGCTGTTTGTGGTGTTAAAGCTGATAGGGAGAACGCTGCAGGCTGGGGCAGCAGCGCTGCGGTGATTCCAGAGTGTGACCGGCGTTTCAGTAGTCGACGATGGTTGCCGGGTGTCCCAGGTTGTTCATTATCTCGTGTATAGACTGCAGGTGTATGGTGCTGGGTACGAATCGAATCACGATGATGTCCGGATTACGGAATAAAAAATGCACCTGTTCAATGCCGTGGATACGCAGCAGAATTTCTTGCAATTCCATACTGCGGGTGTCATCCATGGTTATCTTGATGTGACCGGCAACGGTTATGCTGGGTACCTGCTCCCCGGTATAGGTCGTGATGTCAGGATGGATCTGACTCGGTGTGGTTGTCATAAATTTACTCCTTGAAATCGCCTGGCATAGCCCATGCCAGGGCTTTATTTGTTCCTTTCATAATAAGTTTATACCATATTACGGCAGCTTCCAGTGCCGAAATAGTGTATTGGGGTGTGATATTTTCACGCGGCGGAGGTGCGTGTGCCCAGGAAAGAGCTTGCTGTGCTGCTGTTATGGCCTGGGTATCAGGCTATTTCCAGGATTTTCAATTACGTGCTGCAGTGGCTTAAATCGCCAGTAGCGCGCTCCAGCTTCACATCTAAGCCTGGCCTGCCACTGTCTAGCGGTATTCATATGGGCAGACAGTTCTCAAGGCGCTGCCTCCCCATCAGATGATGGGGCGCCCTGGATCGATAAACACTGCGTGTTGGTGAACGGCGCCTTCGTCGGAGGGTGATCCAACCGTGGCTTGCCCACATAGGCCTTTCCTAACAGCCAACGATCTTTGCTACGAGCCCCGTGGTTTTCAGTATTTCGAGGATGGTTTTGCAGTGGATTTGTGCAGGCGCAAACTGCACTACCATGACATTTGGTTTCTTGAGGGCAAACTGCGCGCCATGAATGCCAGGCACGTTTGTCAGGAGTTCTGTGATATCAGCGTAGCCTTCATCTGCTAACGACGCTTTAATGTAAACGAGCAGCGTCGATTTGCGCGCTGTATCCGTTATCGGTTTTTCGGCGGTAGCTGTGATGGCGTCTTCTATTTGATGTGCGGTGGCTGCCATGATGGCCTCCTTTGCTTGATGGGGTATTAAGCAAATACCCATGCATTGGTGCTGCCGTTCACGGGAGATACTAGGGTATTTGCAAGTTGTGCCGCTGTGTGAAATTGATCTGATTTTGTGTGAGTTTTTACCTTAGCGGTGTGGGGCGGCGTGGTATCAACGATCCTGCAATAGGACGAGCGATAGCCGAGGCTGGCCCATCCGTGCAGTGTCTGGTTGGATAACAACAGAACTTCTCTCTGAAATGTGTCTCGCAGGTGATTCAACATATGGTGAACTGCTTATCACTTTGGGCGGTTGGATTTGATCCAGGTCAAATTAACACCGCTACGGGCTTGAAAAGGGGGTGATTCGATCTAGACTCTATCTAAGACTTTGTCTAAGACTCGGTCTAAATAGCTGCCTATTTGTATTCACAAGGACCGGGCAGTTCTTCAATCTTTGTAACGCAAGACCGCATGGGGGTGTTCAATGAGACATTCTGTAGTGGTATCCGTAGTTGCTGTGGTATTTATGCTGAGTGTGCAGGCCGCGGTGGACCCGTTGACGGTGAAGCAACCTCTAGGTCTCCCGTCGGTGCCGATCCCACAAGATAACCCCTTGACCAAAGAGAAGGTCGAGCTCGGCGATAAGTTGTTCCACGATAAGCGCTTTAGTAAAACCGGCGAGGTCAGTTGCGCAACCTGCCATGCGCGCGAGAAGGCCTTCACTGACAGTCCGTTAAAGGTGTCGGAAGGTATTAATAAGCTCACCGGCACACGCAATGCGCCCACGGTCGTTAATTCAGCCTATATGCATACGCAGTTCTGGGATGGCCGCGAGTCGGATCTGGAGGGGCAAGCGGGGCAGCCGTTTCTGAACCCTGTCGAGATGGCGCTTGAGGATTATGAGCCGATCCTGAAGATCGTGCGCACGGATCCTGCATATGTGGAGTTGTTCAAAGGTGCGTTCGGTAAAAGCGGCAATGACATCACCATTAAAGAGGTCACTCAGGCGATCGCCAGTTTTGAGCGCACCATAGTGTCAGGCAATTCACCCTTCGACCGTTACCTCTATGGTGGTGATAAAAAGGCAATGAGTGAAAGCGCAATCCGCGGGCTGGCGGTATTTAATGGGCAGGGACGATGTGTGTCGTGCCATACCATCGAGCAGACTTATGCGTTGTTTACTGATAACCGTTTTCATAATTTGAATGTCGGATTTCAACGCATCGATAAAGACGTCAAAGAATTGGTCACCGCATTCAGCAAAGCCAAGGCCGCAGGCACAAACGTGGACATCGCAGTGCTTTCCAACAAAAACACCTCCGAACTGGGACGCTTTGCCATCTCCGATGCCTGGAGTGACATGGGCGGCTTCAAGACGCCGACATTACGCAACATCGCCAAGACCGCACCCTATATGCACGATGGCAGTCTTGAAACATTGGAGGACGTGGTCAATTTCTATAACAACGGCGGCAAGGTGAAGGAAAACGATCCCGTTAATGGTTTTCAAAGCGGCGGCATTCGTCCACTTGATCTGAGTGATCGGCAAAAGAAGGACCTTGTGGCTTTTATGGAAGCGCTGACCAGTCCAGAGTTTGAAAAATAACAGGAGGCACACATGAGCACACTTAATCGACGTGATTTTCTCAAGGGTGCCGGCGCAATAATGGTCGGTGGTGGTTTGCCGCTCAGCCTGGTTGAGCTGGCATTTGCCGACAAGGCGCAGAATTTTACCTTTGCCTATATCTCCGATTCACATATCCAGCACATCAAGGGCAACAAGTTCGTGCGCAACTGGGACCGAGGCCTGATCCGTGCTGTGGCAGAAGCCAATCTGATGGATCCCAAGCCCGATTTTATTATGTATGGCGGTGATCTTGCGCAGCTTGGTACCAAGGCGGAAATCGATCATGGCCTGGAGTTACTTTCGCCACTGAGTCAGAAGATTAATTTCGTGATCGGTGAACATGATTACTATCTCGATCTTGGTGAGTACTGGGAGAAAAAGGTCAGCCCTTTACATTACAGCTTTGATCACAAGGGTGTTCATTTTGTGGTGCTGAACAGCATTCTCACCTATGACGACTGGATCAATAAATGGCCTTCACCGGAAGAGCGCATGAATCAGATGGCGGGGCTGGACAATCCCAATGGTTCGCCATTCATGGTGGGCGAGAAACAGCGTGAATGGCTGAAAAAAGATCTGTCCAAGGTTGCTAAAGATACACCTGTCGTGGTGTTCTCACATTCACCTTTACAGAAAATTTACAAGGGCTGGAATTTCTGGACAGAAGATGCCGAAGATGTGCAGGCGTTGTTGAAACCGTTTAACAAAGTTACGGTGTTGTACGGCCATGTGCATCAGATCCAGTACAACCAGATCGGTAACATCAGTTTCCATTCCGCTATGGCCACTGCCTGGCCGTGGCCGTATCCGCAGACCTATGCACAGGTGGAAACCCATTTGCCGAAACTGACAGTACAGATGAACCGGGCCGATCCGTTCTTTGAGCGTGACGCTACCGGTTGGCAAATGATCGATGTTTATAGTGGTAATGTTGCGTTGAATTACAGCCTTCCAGAAAACGAAGGGCGTAGCGTCGCATTCAATCCGAAAACGGGGCAGCCTGAGGACAAAAAATATCAGGCACAACAAGGCCGCACATTACCCCAGACGCATTATTAAGGAGATGAAAATGGAGCATAAACAGATGACGTTCGGTTTTCTCTTCGCCGTAATGCACTCGCTACTCGTGTTCGCGGTTCCGGCATCCGCCGATGAATTTACCGAGGCAGATATGAAGCGCTGGCAGGAACACTACATGGTTGCAGTAAAGCAAGGGCGCGAGCTGTTTACGGACGCCAAGCTGGGTACCAATGGTGTTGCCTGTGCGCAGTGCCATCCTAATGCGGCGAATACCCATCCCGAGACCTATCCCAAGTTCCAAAAACAACTCGGCAGGGTCACGCCCCTGTGGGAGATGGTGAACTGGTGTATCCGGAATCCGTTAGAGGGCGAGGACCTGGCTGCGGATGACGAGCGCATGATTGCCTTGCAGGCCTATATCACGCATGAACGGCGCGGCGTGAAGCTGGAGCCGGGTAAGCATTAGACGTTGTAGGGGGTATTGTGCACCTTTCTGGGCGCCACTAAGCGCGCACGCATGTCCATCGCCTGGTCCTCTGCAAACGGAGAACCAGGCTGTGGGCGTGACCGGTTACTGTATTGAGGAACTCTGATTAAGTCATGCGTGATGATGATGGGATGGTAACGCCGAGGTGCAAGCAGTGCCATAGTGATGTGGTGTTAACGAGCCGCAGGTGGTATCCCGCCAACAAATTCACTACGCCCTGTCATCCCCACGCCCGCCTGCAGGGATGTAGGTGATAGGGCGATCAGGATATCTAAGCCGAGGTGGGCATTCAGTAAAAAATTCGTAGAAGAAGCGCCTGTTTTACTGGGTTCCCGCCTCGACAACTACCCCTGCGTTGTCCTAATTACGGGCTTCCTGCCCTAATGCATTGTCCTACTTTCACCCATCCATGGGCTCGTACCACCTGCATATAATATAGTCGTGCGCGGAAATGACGAGATGTTGGCTGCTCGGCAACTGCTCCCGGCGTTGCCCTAACTCCTATATCCCTTATAGTCGTGCTCCAAACGTTGCCGAGAATGCCGAAGTCGAAGCGATGTTAGTGCCGCAGAGAGGTAATGCTAACGAACTAAACAGCGGCATCCAGTCAACACACTTCCCACGTCCGTCGTCCTCCTTGTTGCAAAAGGTTGAACGTATGCTCAGGGCGTTGCCTGTGTGCCGTAATCCTGTTTAAGTCGAATTAGCCGGCCAGAACCGGTATGCTTTGTGCACGTCACATAAGTATCTACTCTTGATCAACGGTGCCGGGAGGCTCATGCGCTGGACAGGGATACGAATATTATCGATGAACTCATGACTGCTTCGTTCACGGTCCCCGAGTACCCGTTAGTGATTTATACCGATCTTGACGGTACCCTTCTGGATCATAAAAACTACAGTCATGCCGCTGCGCAACCCGCGCTGAATCGCCTGCGGCAGCTCGGAGTCCCCGTTATCCCGGTGTCCAGTAAGACGCTCTCCGAGCTGCTTGTGTTAAAAGAAACCCTGGCCCTGCGATATCCCCTGATTACGGAGAATGGTGGCGTGATCGCGGTACC
The DNA here is from genome assembly GCA_947258875.1 of uncultured Gammaproteobacteria bacterium. GTDB lineage: Bacteria > Pseudomonadota > Gammaproteobacteria > CAMYKB01 > CAMYKB01 > CAMYKB01. Next base: position 6,693 of record CAMYKB010000003.1, read on the forward strand.
GAACAATTATTTTTCGGATCTTGATGTTGATCCTCAGTGGATAACCACGGTATCGGGATATCAGGTGTTGACCATGGGACCTTGCTATGCCGATATTCTCGAAATATTACAGTCCCTGCGCGTAAACAACGGCTACAAGTTTCATGGTTTTCACGATATGTCAGTTAGCGAAGTTTCTCAGCTGACGGGTCTGGGTGTGGATGATGCAGGGCGCGCACGCCAACGCATGTGTTCAGAGCCGTTGCTATGGCAAGATTCTACGGACACACTTGAGTTGTTTGAAAAGCAACTACAAGGTCATGACCTGCAACTTACTCAGGGTGGGCGCTTCTGGCACGTCATGGGTAGGTACGACAAAGGAAGTGCGATCCTTCGCTTGAATGAGTTATTTCGCAAGGCGGATATGGCCGTGTTCACCACTATTGGTCTGGGTGACAGTCCAAATGATATCCCGATGCTGATGCAAGTAGACATTGCTGTTCTGGTGCAGCGTGAGCACGACAATACACTGGATCTGCCTCGCAAGCGTGGCGTGGTTTACACAGAAGGCGTCGGTCCCGTTGGCTGGAATGAGTTCATGAGCCAATATCTCGATAACACAGTAACAAGGGTTTTACATGGCTGATTTTTTTCAAAACGGCGTGGTTACCACGCTACATAAATTACGCAGACGTCCGTTAGATGAGATGGAAGAGGAACTGATTCAGTTTGCGCGCGAACGCCCAATGGCGCTGGTGCTGCCGAGTCTTTATTCCGAACTTGAGGGGGAGGCGCTACCCAACATCGTTGAGCACCTGAAAGGCGCGGCCTATATCGAAAACATCATTGTCGGCCTGGACAGGGCGAACCGTGATCAATTCAATCACGCCAGGGAATTTTTCAGTGTACTGCCTCAGCGCGTACATATCCTCTGGAATGATGGTGAGCGCTTGCGAAGCCTGGATGAGCGGCTGAAAAAGGAAAAGCTGTCCCCGCAGCAGCCTGGCAAGGGCCGCAATGCCTGGTTCTGTTTTGGTTATGCCCTGGCACTAGAGGGCTGTGAGGCTGTCGCTTTACACGATTGCGACATTACCACTTATGATCGCAGTCTGCCCGCGCGTTTGTTTTATCCGGTTGCCAATCCGACATTCAGTTTCGAATTTTGCAAAGGCTACTATGCGCGTATTCATCAAAACAAGCTTACGGGTCGTACTACGCGTCTATTTGTCACGCCACTATTACGGGCGTTTAAAAAAGTGGTTGGCAGTATCGACTATCTCGAGTTCATGGACAGTTTCCGTTACCCACTCTCCGGCGAGTTTTCCCTGAGAAGAGATTTTATCAAGAATTTGCGGATCCCCGCTGATTGGGGGCTCGAGATCGGTATGTTATCCGAAGTGTACCGTAACCTTTCGCATCAGCACATCTGCCAGGTGGATATCGCAGACGAATACGACCATAAACATCAATCTTTATCTCCAAATGAATCGGATGACGGTTTGATGCGTATGAGCGTCGAGATATGCAAGTCGTTATTTAGAAAACTGGCTACTGAAGGCATTACTTTCTCTATGGGTGACATCCGCACCATCAAGGCGGCTTATTATCGGCTCGCACTGGATTATGTTGAACAATATTATTATGACGCGAAAATTAACGGCCTTGGTTTTGACAGGCATATAGAAGAAGGTGGTGTCGATCTGTTTGCGCAGAGCATCATCAAGGCGGGCGAAATATTTCTGGAGAACCCGATGGAGGCTGCCTTCATCCCCAACTGGAACCGTGTGTTGAGCGCTTATCCCGATTTCGGTAAACAGATGCTGGCAGCAGTGGCTGCAGATTCATCAGTGTGAGCTGCTAAGATTTACTGAACCAGAAGGCAGCATAGGGCGGCAGGTTCAGGTTGCCGCCTTCAAAGTGCACTTCAGTTTCGTCAATCAATTCCTTCCACTCACGGATATCTTCAGGCAGCGCATTCAGCCTCAGTGTTTTTGCTTCATGGGTGAAGTTAAACACGGCGATGATGTGCTGGCTTTTATCGGCCAATACCCGTTCAATGCCAAGCAAGCCATCCTCCAGGGTGAGGACGTGCTGTGATGTGTCGGGATGAAAGGCGAGCTGCCGGCGTCGGATGCGGAGTAACTTTTTGTAGATCTGAAATACGTGGCCAGTTTCACTTTCGTGGTTGGCCATTAGGTTTTTCAGTTCGCTGTTGTCCCATTTACGGCGGTTGATTGCTCGTGTGTGCCCGCTTCTTTCGACCCCGATATGATCATTGGGTGTGGCGAACAGGCCATGAATATAAATGGCAGGTATGCCCCTGAGTGTAAGCGCTACGATCTGTGACAGCATGAATGCGGGGATGTGCCATTGGTTGGCATTGGCGTGTGGATCACGGAAGGCATCAAAATAGGTGATGTTCAGTTCGTACGGGGTATCGCTGCCATCAATATTTTGCCTGGTCGAAATAAAACCGCCCCGGTTGCGCATCTCTTGTAACATTGTATTGACTTCTGCTTGGGGTACCAGGCCTTCCAGCGGACGCAACCCGATTCCATCATGTGAGGCGGTGAAGTTTAAATAGGTACAGCCTTTAGGTATCGGTGTCTGCTCCAGGGATTGCGCCCAGGCCTGTAGATAGCGCGTCGTGCCGGAGTAAATGGCGTGTAGTAACAGGGGTGGCAAGCTGAATTGATAGACGACGTTAGCCTCATCGCCATTACCGAAGTAACTGATATTTTCCTCATGCGGGACATTGGTTTCGGTCATGATCAGTGCGCCGGGTTCGACCAGCGCGAGGATGTCCCGAAGCAGTTTGATAACTTCATGGGTTTGCGGCAGATGAATACAAGATGTACCGATCTCTTTCCACAAGTAGGCGACTGCATCCAGTCGTACCATCCTTGCTCCCCGTCGGAAGTAATATAGCAGGATGTCAATCATCTCTAACAGGACGTCAGGGTTTTTGTAGTTGAGATCGATCTGATCGTTACTGAAGGTCGCCCATACATGGCGCAAGCCCCGGTGAGTGCGCACACCGGTCAGCAGTGGCGTGCTGCGCGGGCGGGTTACCGCCGATAGGTTCTCTTCCGGATCGGTATCGATAAAGTAGTCACAGGCAGGTTCCTGGCCGGCGATGAAATCGGCGAACCAGAGGTTCTCCCTGGAACAATGATTCAATACCAGATCGATGACCACATCGTAGCATTCCTCCAGCGCAGCGATGTCTTCCCAGCTACCCAGCTCGGGGTTTACAGCACGAAAATCGGTTATGGAAAAGCCATCGTCTGAACTCCAGGGGAAAAAAGGCAGAATATGCACCATGCTGAATTCCATCGGCAGGTGGCGGTTGAGAAAGCTGCGCAATGTCTGTAGCGGGGGGCGGGTGGGTGATTGGATCGAGTCGCCGTAAGTGATCAATACGATATCCGCGTGCGTCCAGAACGGGCCCACTACCGAACGCGTGCGCAATTGCATGTGAGTATCGATATAACGAAAAATGCGTTTGCTGACTTGTCGCCCTAAATCATGGCCGTAGAGGAATTCCAGGCGTTGAAGAATGCGTTCGCGCGCGCTGCCGTCTGAATCGCGATCACTAATGCTGGGCTCCACGAGCTGGTTACTCATCGTTGTTTCCTCTAAACGGTTGTCGGTTAAAAGCGGGGATTTCCAGCAGAATAGCATCGTCAAATGATTCACGCGAGACAGTGTCGCTTGTGAAGAAAATGTTACACGGATGTTGTGCTGGTTATGAAATGTTGCACTATAATCGCGCGTGTTTGCTGCAAGCAAAGCGGGTTGCGCAGCCCGATGATCTAAGGGGAAATATCTTCAGACCTCAGGGCTGTGCGCTGCTTAGCCACGACTGGTGTTAATGGTTTGATCAATGCCGGGCAGTGTGAACGTGAACGTAGTGCCCTTGCTCTGCTGACTGGTAACTTGGATATCACGCCCGTGCAATTCGAGGACGCGTTTGGCGATGGCGAGTCCGAGTCCGGCATGGTCGCTGCCGCGGTGTTGATTGCCGACCTGGTATAAGCGGTCGAAGATGCGTGGTAATTCTTTCTCAGCTATCCCGCAGCCGGTATCAGTGACATTAATAATCGCGCCACCTTGTTCTCCCTGTACGCGCACGCGCACTTGACCGCCAGCGGGTGTGTGGTTGAGGGCATTCTCTATAAGGTTTTCCAGCACCCGTTCGATGAGACTGATTTCTGCCGACACAAACGGAATATCACCGTCGATTTCCATGTCGAGGTCGATCTGCCGCTGTTGTGCCTGTAGCTTGAATTTCTGTACCACGTCTTGTACCAGTTCCGCCGGGCCGAAGGATTCGTAACGCGGCGGTGTGTCTGTGGCATCAAGTCTGGCCAGTTCAAACAGGGACTGGACCAGACGTGAGAGCCGTTCGCTATGGCGCAGGGCGATGTCGAGGTATTCGTTGCGCTCTGTCTCGGTGAGCGTTTTGTCCTTGAGCTGCAGGGTTTCAATGTATCCGTGCAGTGATGCGAGCGGTGTGCGCAGGTCGTGCGACACCTGGGCTACCAGTTCGCGTCGTTGCGAATCCTTTTTCTTTAAGTCACCCAGTTGGGTAATGATGCGTTCTGCCATGTGATTAAAGGTCGCGCCGAGCCGATCGATTTCATCGTTCATGGCGGGTTCGACATAAGGCGTGTAACTGCTCAGGTTGCTGATGCGGAAATCTTCCATCAAGTGGCCAAGTCGATGTAACCGCCGGGTAAGTACGCGAAATACCAGCAGTCCTGCCAGCAGTCCAAAGAGCAAGCTGCCCGCCATCAACCAACTACTTTGGCGCAGTAAGTAATTCTCTCTTATGGCCTGGTTGATTTGTTCGTATTCTTCGCCTTGTAATACAACGTATAGGTAGCCCTGCATGTTCTCGACTGAGGGGACCGGGGTAACAGAAAACACTTTTTTCCGATCAAGGCTGCGTGGATCATCACCCATTACCAGAGAGCCTTCATTTTGTAGAAAGCGGTTAATGGGGGTTAGTGATACCCGCTTGCGTTTAACCTTGTCGGGCTCTGCCGAGTACGAGAGTATGTTGCCATCATTATCAAGCAGGTAAATTTCGATGCTGGGATTGATCTGCATGTACATGTGGAAGGTTTCTTTGAGGCGCTTTTCATTAATACGGTCCTCTTCCACCAGGTTACGGTCGGCCACCAGATTATGTGCAAGCTCGCGATTGAATTGCTGGTCGACCTCGCGCTGGTAATGGCGCATTGCAGATGCGCTAACGAGTGTATAGGTAACACCGATGGATATCAGTAGCAGAGCCAGTACGATCGCCAACCGGGCATAAAGCGTACGTAACATTTATGCGTCCACCTGGTCGGTGAATTTGTAGCCGACGCCCCAAACGGTGAGCACGTAGCGGGGTTTGGCGGGGTCATCTTCAATCTTGGTGCGCAGGCGATTGATATGGGAGTTTACGGTGTGTTCATAGCCGTCATGACCGTATCCCCACACCTGATCTAGTAACTGGGTGCGGCTATACACATGGCCTGGGTGACGCGCGAAATGTAACAACAGATCGAACTCCCGGGCGGTGAGGGTGATTTCCTTGCCGGCGACAGCTACACGGTGTTTGCCGGTATCAATGACGAGATCGCCGAACTCCAGGGTTTGTGCTGCGGTGGTGTTGTTGCTGGTCTTCTCCGCCAGCGCATCGACACGGCGAAACAAGGCCTTGATGCGCGCCAGTAGTTCGGGGATGCTGAATGGCTTGGTCAGGTAATCATCTGCGCCAACTTCCAGGCCGAGCACGCGGTCAAGTTCGGTGGACTTGGCGGTAAGCATGAGGATAGGCACGTAGCCGGGCAGGGCTCGCAGTGCCTTGCATACGCTGAGGCCGTCCATCACCGGCAACATCAGGTCGAGTATCACCAGATCGAACTGGCCCTTGTGAAATAACTCCAGGCCTTCCTTGCCATCGCCGGCGATGACCGATTCACACTGGAGGTCGCGCAGGTGCATTTGCACCAGGCGCGCAATGTCGGGTGTGTCTTCGATGATGAGGACGCTGTGAGTCATTCGTTTAGTTTAACCTGTGATGCGGCCAGACAGCGAAAAACACGTGCCGGGTATATGGCCCGGCACGTTTGTGGGGTACAGCTATGCATCAATACACTATTGCACAGTGACGACAACCCGCGCCACCGGGTTCAACCAGCGATGAATACTGCTGTCGAGGTCACTGACACCACCACTGGGGTCGCTATCACCCAGCGCGCCACGATGAATATGCACCGTCGCATTGCTGTCTGCACCGGCCGCGCCACTGCCGCCTGTGCCGCCATCACCACCCGGTGCTGCAGGGATACCCGGTGTGCCTGGGGCGCCGCCACCGTTGATGATCTCGTCATTCGCCTCGGTGCCGGCATCATAGCCATTGAGGTAATAGGTGTAGACGCCTTTTCGTTTGGGGATACGCACGGCATCCAGCCCTATGAAGCCGTCATTGGTCGGTAACATCATGGCGACGACCGACAAACGCCTTTTTTTCACATCATCTTCGTCTAGCATAGCGGTGGCACTTGCGCCGGGGGCCAACAGGCCGCCTGCGGGATTTTCGATGGCGGTGCCTCCACTGGCAACTACGTCGTATGCCAGCCCGGAAATATCACCACCCTCTGCCATGGCCTGAAGATTGGCGGATGCAGCGGTGCCTACTTCAAACAGGTCAGTGTGAGCGCGGTGGGCTGCAATCAACAAGGGAGTGAAGTAAAGGCCGTTGGTCAAATTGGTCACCTCGACGCTGACATCCTTGTCGGCAAACGCAGGTGCTGCTGAAATCAGCAGGGCAGCCGCCGCAATTGCGGAACGTGTTTTTTTCATTGCTTGATCCTCTTGGTAGTTAGCTTTATCAGGAATTGCACCGTTGCTATTAGAGCCACAAGAGGTTGCGGCAGCATCACGAAATTATCACGATTTCATAACATTCAGGATTAATGCCCCCTATAAATGCGCCATGTCGCGGGTAACGCATAAACGCCTACTAAGACGTAGGTGTGAGCCAAAGCCAGGAGCGATTGCCGAAGAATGACGTTAACTCCAATAAAAAATGCCGCCTGCCTGTCAGGGAAAACAGGCAGACGGCAGGGTGCGGCGAATTATTCGCCAGGAAGCAGGGTGACTATGGTTTGTGCGTTGAAGTCCGGCGTGGCCATGCCGAAGGGCGTGACATGGCCGCGAACACCCGCGCGCCCCTCAACCATGAGTTCATCCAACGTCAGTGCACCGCTGTCGATCTCATAGTTCATCGGATCGGCATCGTTTGCTGTATCAACGCCGGTGCCGGTGAAGTCATAGATCTCCGGGTTACGACCGTTAATTGCATGCAGATTCATGGTCAGGTAGTTGCCCGTGTCCGGCAGCTTGACCACCGTGCCGCGCAGGTTGGAGAGCAGCATGCGAAGGTAGCCGTTTGCAGCACTAAACTGCAGATCACTCAATTCATCGTTCGTGAGGGTACCAAACACGGTCACTCGCTGCCCGACGGAAACATCATCGATGCCTGCGAGTTCGCTGGCCAATTGTTTGGTTACCGTGGTGCTGTCATCAAGGCTGACAGTGACTGTGTCGTTGAATACCACAGTGCCATCGGTGCGCGTCAGGGTTGCGCCTTTAACAATAATATCATCACCACTGCGAGCGATTACACTGCCCTTGACTACATCAAGATCGCCGCCGGGCACACTGCTACCGGCATAGACTTCGCGGGCTACAAAGCGTAGCGGATTCAGACGCAGCTTGCCGATTGCAACCGTGGCCGTGAACTGAGGCATGGTTGCCAGAACTTCAAGGCCAGCGGCACCTTCGTACATTACGCCATCGATTTCATAAACAGTAGTATCGTTGGTGTGAATTTTGAACTCACCAAAACGATGTTCTCTGTCAGCGATGCGATGATGGAACGGACGGATATAGACTTGGTAATAGCTATCTGCAACATTTACTTCTTTTAATGGCCCACGCAGGCGATGTTGCTTGTTAGGAGATTCGCGGTCGACTTCGGCAATCAACACAGCATCTACGGTAACCACCGGTTCACCATTGCTGAAGTCAACGTTGTTGGATGCTTCCAGATCGAAATCAAGGTTCAGCATGCTGGGTATCCCTGGTGCGATCGGTAGTTGATTGATACCGTCGAGTTGTACGCTCATGTTCATCGTGGTCACCGGATTACCGGCAGTGTCGAGAATGCTGTTGACCTTTATGCCAACACCATTGGCATCTTCTACCCAAATATCTGCGTTGCTGTAATCCAGTGTTACTGTGCCCTGAACGTAACGTCCAGCGGGTACAGTCGCGGCAGTCAGAAATTCAGTGAGATCGGTGTACTGGCTAAAATCCACGCGTGTCGTCAACGGCAGTGTGTCGACCACATTGCCGTCGGCACGAGTCAAAGAGATGGCGACAACATCGACAGTATAATTCACGAAATCGCCTTCGGCGTCAGTCAGGCCGATAAAGACTTCACCTGTGTCTTCTGTTATCCCAGTGGATCCACCGCAAGCGCTAAGCATTGCCATGCTGGTGAACAATACGAATGCCAGCAGCCAGCCACTGATAGTGTGTTGTGGCTGCCGAGAGTGGCTGGCGGACGGATAATATGTTGTCTGCATGATTAATTTCTCCCAAAAAAATACTACGGATGCCGACACTGCAAACAGTTCGCTGTGCGGGCGTTTATTCCTGAAACGCAGCAACAGGAATTTGGTTGACACGAGGTTTCCTGCGTACGATGAGCTGAGTGGCGCTGCGTTATTGCGATGCGGGTTATGCGGGCGGTTTAGATGAAATTACCAAATGTAAACAAATGTAGTATCAATAGCTTAGGGCTGGTCATTCGGTGTGCGTACAGGATAATGAATCCCCGAGCTCCTGGAGCCGTCCTCGAGAGTGCACACAGTCGAATACGGCTATTTCTGGCTAAAGGGGTTCGAAAGGTCGATAGCTGGGGGTGTCTATGGGCGCCCCCCGCTTTTAGTGTAGCCCGGTAACTGGTATAACACTCTTAACACTTCTGACACTCATGCCGGCGAAGGGCTATGCCGGTGCATAGAAAATGAGGTCTGCATAATGAACGTGCTTCATCGCCAACAGTTCATCGCATTATTGTTGTGCCTGATCATTTCGGCACTTGTCTTTGCTGGTTCCGCGCGTGCTGGACATGACGGCGCCGCCTATCATGAGTTCTCAGCTGATGCCCGGCAACAGGGCCGCGAAGCGCATCTTGCTTTTGCCTGGACTTACGGTTTCTATGAAGAGCCTAAGGTTCTGAATTACTTGCGTTCAGTCGGGGCGCGTGTCACTGAGCGCCTGCCTTACCGCATCAGGTTTTATATCCTCGATACAGATGATGTCAATGCCTATGCAGCCCCTGGCGGCTGTATTTATGTCACGCGGGGCATGTTGGTACATTTAAATTCTGAGGCTGAGTTGGCAGCGGTGCTGGGTCATGAACTGGCGCATGTCATGGGTGATATCGGTGGGCTTGATGAGGTGTCCAGGAATACCTTGCGTGCAATGCTCGATGACGGTGCTGAGTTAAATCTTAGTAATACGGGCGACACTCAGGCACAACCCGATATGTTGCATACTAGGATGCGCAGATACGAGTTGGAGGCGGACCGGATATCGTTCGAGTTGCTGGTGCTGAGAGGCTATAACGCGCGTGCTCTGATCGATGTAATTCGCATGTTTGACGATTATGACCGCATGGTTAATGACATTCCTAAATCACATGCGCCACACCATCAGGGGCTGGTGCACCTGTCCAACATTCATCCCGATAATCAGCGGCGCATTATGATGCTGCAGGAGGCTGTGTCTCGTTTCGATGCACAACATGCTGAAGATGGCCGCGGCCGTTATCTGGCAATGATTGAGAATATCCGCTTTGGTAATCAGCCCAATTTAAAGGCAACGGATTCCGCATCGGATTTTCTGCAGAGGCATGAAGTACGCAAGTTAAAACTGCTGCGTGTAGAAGGTGGTGCGCGTTATGCCGATCTGGCTGCTGACAGTAGTCTGGGGGATTCTGCCGAAGCCGTGTTGCGCACCCTGAATCGCGCTTATCCTGTGGGAGAACCTATATCAGGCGAATTTATCAAAATAATCGAATAGCCTGAGATCACAGAAATTCAAGCCGCTAGGGTTGTTTGTTGATGATATTGTGAACTACTGCAAATTTTTCTGTTTTAGCGTCCCTAAACCTTGCCATAGACCATCAAAAGTACATACTGATATTCGAAGCCTCCCGGACAATAAGTTGTGTTGGTGGGTTTGAAACGTCGACCGCGGATACCTACCGGTATTCGCGGTTTTTGTTGGCCGGGTTGCGGGGTTATTGTTCACTGGGTTGGTGTACCCCACTACCGGAATATCAACATATTCTGAAATGCTGTGGTGTCATCAGGATGACTCACCACTTGTACCGTTAATTGATCCGCTGATCCGCTGCCAGGGTACTTGGGTAGTGGAATACGGTAGATTGAAGGTTCTCAAAAACATTCTGTTTGGGGAGTATCTGCGATGCGTTGGTTTATAGCTTGCACTTGTTTGCTACTGACCGCCTGTGCCACAAGCAATAATGCATTGCAGCCCACTTCACTGGCACCCACCCGTGCTTATGATGCGGCCGATCAGCATCGCAATGCTGAGGCCAACGAGCGCTTCAACGAGCTATTCGGCTTCTATGAAAACAAAGCGTTGCATCATTATGTGCGCGCAGTAGGTTCGCGAGTCAGCGCGCACCTGCCCTACGATTTCAAATTTATTATTCTCGATACGGATTACGTTAATGCCTTTTCGGTGTCGGGTGGAGATATCTATATTACACGCGGCATGTTGGCGCATCTCGCTACCGAAGCCGAACTCGCAGCCGTGTTGGCGCATGAGGTTGCTCATGTTGTAACGCAGCACAGTGTGCGGAACCATCAAACTATTCCCGCCACACCTAAATTTACCAAGTTTTTCGCGAACTGGTCCGGTACGCAAAAATTTGAGGACGGTGTCAGACAAGGACGGACTTCCGGGGCGGTGCGCGGCGCAGCTCAGCAAGACGAATTAATGGCCGATCGCCTGGCCATCGATTACCTGAAAAAGAGTGGTTACCAGACTTCCGCCGTGCTGGGTATGTTGCGCCTGATCGAAAGTGTGCAGCAGCTTGAAAAAGAGCTGGCGACTTATGTTGAAAGCCCAAAATTTAACGGTCAGATGCTTACTGGCCATCCCGCTATCGGGCAACGTTATGCTGAAGTGGCCAAGTGGACCGAAACCGCGGATGTTGTGCAGAATCAGCGAGATCGTAAGCGTTACCTGGACATCATTGAAGGTATGGAATATGGCAACGATATTCAAGATCCGCGCATGTATGCCTTGGGAACCAATGACATGCAACAGCAGCAGTCACAGCAGTTGCGCATCCAAGTGGTTGCAGCGGGTGATGGCGAAACATACGCCGAGCTATCCAGGTATTGCCGCCTGCAAAACAATGCCGAAGCCATAGTACGTACCCTGAATAGGGCCTACCCTGAGGGTGAGCCACAGCCGGGCCAGCTCGTCAAGATCGTCAAGTAAAAAAATCACTTACAGGCAAAAATCGATTTGATCGTGGCGGCCAGCTCTTCGCTAGCTGGTATGTCGCGTTTCTCAAAATTCCTGTGCATCCACCACATATATGTCCAGCGGACTTCATCGCTGCGCCTGTGTCCGGTGGTAGGCATACCATGCCGTCATTGCAGGGCATCATATAGGCGTCGATAAATCCCTCAATTTAGTACGCGTTGTATTGAAGAGTGTCCCTGAGTGTTTGTTAAGGGTTGTTGTGTCTCAGTTGGTGTGCATTGTTGACAGTTTTTCATGTAAATGGATGGGTTGCTCGGAGAGGGTATAGATGTTTCTGTCGGTGAGACTGGTGTTCACATCCAGTGAGCCCTGGTGTATCACCAGTTCACGTTCGCGAAGATCCAGTAATTCGATTATTTCGTGTTGGTAGAGGCACAGCATGCAGGTTAGCCAGTGGCCGAGTACTTCATGTTCTGCATCGATATCGAGTGATTTCATTATCGCGGGCCATTGAGATGATATCAGCCATGGTCCGCCGGCAACCCATTGATTTACGGTAAACCAGCACAGGGGCTGCCCCGCCTTGCCCATTGAGAGCCCGGCAACATGTGCCCAGCCATCGGGATGCGAGTCATTGACATTCAATTGCGCAAAAATATGAAAATGACCGTGCTCGTCATGAGTGTGATCGGGTGTGTGATGGTGATGGTAATACGTGCGCCAGCGATTATGTCCAAAATAGAGGTCGTCGTATGGGCGGGTCTCATCCTGATTGATGATCTTGCAGTTATGTAGGTATTCCAGAAATAACTGATGGTCGTGTGTGGACATGCCATGCATGCACTCTCGCAGATAGTGCGAGGCTTTCTTTGGCGTAATAAACTCGTTAGGCGACATTGCATTTTCCTGGGCTGTTGTCGTTTAACAAGCTTGTTTTGTTGGCATCATAGCTACCTGCAGGCTGGGAGATCGTTGCGAATTGCGCAATGGAGATGCCAGTCTGGATTCGCAGGGCATATACATGGGCTGTGATGATTTCCACGAGCATCCCTAGGTTGTGCCTGGCTGTCAGTATAGGGTTGATGTTGAAAGTTCCATGAAAGTGCTATTTACCGGGTCTTGCAAGTCTTGATGCCTAGCAGGGTATACAGTGGGCACCAGCCGGCAAATGCCGTTACCAGTGGTACGATACCGATCCAGCCCCATACGATTTGTGGTCCTGTCAGGGCTATAGTGATTAGTCCCAGACCTACCACGATGCGCAGTATGCGATCCAGACTGCCTACATTTCTGGTCATTCTGACGATCTCACAAGTTTTATCTTGATTGGCAGAAATAATGGGCCGTCGGGCGTTAGTACGCAGTGATCTGGATCAATTATCTCGTTGGTGGGGGTTAGTACTCAAACGTATCCTGTTGTTTTTTCAGTTTTTTAACCTGGTTCTCGATTGCCGGGATATAGCGCAAATACTCCACCAGGGCATCGATATCGTCGTCAGTGAGATGTTGTAGGCTGTTGTCGACGACCTCTGCCATGAGGCTACCGGTGAAATCACCATCGGGTGTCATGCCCTGTTTAAGGAAGCTATGCAAGTCGTCAGCTGACCAGTTGCCGATGCCTGTTTTTTTGTGTGGGGTGATATTAGGAATGGTTTCTCCATCGGGCCCGTTTCTGGTGCCCGCATAAAACATCTTTGCATTCAGTGCGCCGCGTGCATTACGTGGCGTATGACATTCCCCGCAATGTGCGATGGCGTTGGCAAGATACGCGCCTCGGTTCCAGATTTCATTCTGGTCAGGGGCCGCTTGAAACTCGCCGGGCTTGAAGTACAGCTTCTGCCATGCCCAGTTGACCAGGCGTAAGCGCAGATACCATGGCAGCACGTGCGCCTTGTTGGCTTGATTAACAGATGGCAGGCCTTGCAGGTAGGTGAATATGACGGCCATATCCTGTGTTTGCATCTGGTGATACGAAGTATAGGGAAACACCGGATAGTAGTAACGGCCCTTGGGGTCTATCCCGTAGCGCAGGGCGCGGATAAAATCACGCAGTTCCCAGTTGCCTATGCCGGTTTCTGTATCGGCCGTAATGTTAGGCGAATAAAACACGCCCAGATCAGTTTCAATGCGTCGCCCACCGGCGAGTGGAAGGCCGTTATTGTCGTCGTCGGTATGACAACCCAGGCAGCCTGCGGCGTTGAATATATATTCGCCTTGGCCGATTAAGTCGTTGTGATCAAGTAACTCTGGAGATGCGATGGGCCGCAAGCGCGGCCAGATCAGCGCATCAAAAGAAGCCCATGCAACAACGAGTAGCAGGGGCCATAAAATAACACGGCGTAGTTTACGCAACATCAATAATTAAGGGGAGTAGGATCACTTGTGATCCACTCCCCGTAATACAATTTGACTATTCTTGTTTTTCGCGAAAATCCTTGTGACAGCCTTTGCAGGATTTGCCCAGTGCCTGGAATTTGGCGCCTATTGCTTCCTTGTTTCCGGATCCTGCAGCTTGCGCAAATTCATTTGCGGCCTTTGCTGACGCATCAGCGGCTTTTTTGAAGTCGTCCCATTTCTCCCAGACTTCGGGCTTGGCGCGTGTCGGGGTATCACCAAAGTCGGAACCTTCAGGGAAAAGCGCGGTGATCTCTTTCGATAAGTTTGCAATCGCGTCAGCGTGCATTTGTAAATGGCCCTCGGGGTTGACCTTGCCTTGTGCGATCTGGGCGGCTGCGCCGGTATGTCCGCCGAGTGCCTTCATCATAGCCTGTCGATACTTGATGCTGTTCTCTGGGCTGTCTCCAGCATAAGCAGCGGTTGTGCAAAACGACACTGCAGGCAGTGTAAGAGAAATAATAAGACGACTGATGTTCATGGTGTTCTCCTCTCCTTGTAGCAGATATTTAGTTCTCACTTACGAAATAACCAGACTCACTGGTTGTCGGTTACATGCCAATCTTGATCAGTTCAACATCAAATATCAGTGTGGCATTCGGACCAATCAGCTTACCGGCGCCGCGTTCGCCGTAGGCAAGTTCTGGCGGGATAAACAGGCGATGTTTGCCGCCTTCCTGCATCAGTTGCAAGCCTTCAGTCCAGCCTTTGATAACGCGATTGAGTGGAAAGCTTGCGGGTTTGCCGCGGCTGTAAGAGCTGTCGAACTCAGTGCCGTCAATCAAAGTGCCGCGGTAATGCACGGTGACCGCGTCAGTCACCTGCGGTGAGGCGCCAGTTCCTGGTGTTAGTACCAAATATTGCAGGCCGCTCGCTGTGGTGACAACGCCCTGTGTTTTTGCATTCTCGGCGAGAAAAGCCGCGCCAGCATCCAGGGGCGCTGATTGACTCTGCATTACCTGGTCTTGTCCATTGTCCTGGGTGCCGCAAGCGGCCTGGGTGGTTAACATAAACAGTGCCAGCAAGCTGGAGGTTATCAGGGGCTTTTTCATCGGATTCCTCGGTTATTGTTGTGTAGCCTTGGCTTCATCTGGTGCAGTGATGGCTAGGCCGGGATTATTGGTTAGTCGGATTGTATGAGAGAAGGTTCTACCGTTGCACGTGCGGTATGGCAAGGATGAAGATCACATACACGGCCACGGGTGCAACCACAAATAAGGTTCAGCCTTGGCTCAGTCGCGTGGAAAGCTCGCGGGCGGCACGGTTCTGGTTGCGCGAACGTTCATCGCGCATGGCATCGACCAGCACCAGCAGTTCATATAGACCGCTATCATCCATGGCGGCGTCGGGCACGGATTTATACAGTGGCGAAAATGCGTAGCCCCGCACAGGGCCCCTAGGGTGCGGCCATACCGGTGGCAGGTCCTCGTTGGGTTTGTCGCCGCCGGCCAGCGGTGGCCCCGCATAACTGGTCGGTACGCCGAGAGTCAGTTCACCGCGATCCGGTGGGAAGGCGAACTTGATGCCATGCACCAGGAACTCCTGCAGGGCCATGATGACGGGTCTGGGATGGGCGGCTTGTTCGCTGGATGCCGCCAACAGGCGGGCGCGGCGGCCGCGTTTGACCGCGGCATTAATCTCAGAGGCGCTCATATGCAGTTCAGCCGAGAGGCGCTGATATGACCAGGACTCCTGGCCCAAAGCCACGAGCTTGAGCGCCACCACGACATCCTGAGGCTTCAGAATCATAGGCTTAGTCTATTCGCGATCAGCGAATTAAGCAAGGCATCGCTAAAATGAGCGCAAATAGTGAGGCCGGCGGTTGTTCAATAACCTTGGAGTTTAGGTAAAAGGGCTTCTATTATGCCTATACTTAAAAAAAAGAATCAATCAGGACCAGCAGTATCGGCGCCCAGTTGGTTACACATACAGGGAGCGGTATGTACCAGGTTTATATCTCGTCGACTTATACAGATCTGCAGGATTTCCGTGCTATCGCGGCCAAGGCTGTGCGTCATCTGCAGTGCCGCGCGGTCGCGATGGAGGACTACCTGGCCAGCGATGAGCGCCCGCTCGACCGCTGTCTGTCGGATGTGCGCGCCAGTAATGTGTATGTCGGTTTGTTCGCCCGGCGCTATGGCTTCACACCGCCCGGCCATGACAAGAGCGTCACCCACCTGGAATATGAGGAAGCCGGCCGGGCTGGTATACCGCGCCTGATATTTATCCTCGATGAGGCGGTGGACTGGCCGGATTCAAACTGTGATCCAGATCCTTCAGCGATCCGGCAACTGCGCACAGCACTACAGGAAAAGCACCTCGTCAGTACCTTTCGCAGTGGCGATGAGCTTGATGCCCGCCTGACGGCTGCGCTGAGCCAGGAATTGCTGAAGCGCGGCGGCAGTGGCAAGGTCGAAATACCGGAATTATTGCCCTATATGAGTGACCGCAGCCGGCAGCGTGACCAGTTGGCCGATGCGCTGGATGTCCACCTCGACAAGCGGCCACGGCGGCCCTTTGTCGCGATCGTCTATGGCGATGAACGCGAGGCGCACAGCGCCTTCCTGGAACGGCTGGAGCGGGTGACGTTCCCCGATCTGCTCGGGCTGAGTGCGGAAGCAGGGCCGGTGCATCATCTCGATCTGCGCTGGAGCGAACCTGGAGGTTCCCTGGACGAACGCGAACGACGCCTGCAGTGCCGTCTTTCCGAAAGCCTGACCGGCGAGCGCCGCGCGGATACACAGACCATGGCACAGGAACTTGCCCGGCACCGCTGCGCGGTGATGATTTCCACCTCGATTCTGAGTGCCGACTGGCAGGCGGACGAGGCGAAACTCGTGCAACACTGGCTCAAGCTGTGGAAGGCCTGGCCGGACCTGCCACCTGGTCAGAGGTTGGTCATTGTATTGAGTTTTCATCTTAAGGACTGTTCGCAGGCCTCGTTCTGGGCGCATCGCAAACTCATCAAGAAGAATCGATGCGTCTGCGAATTCGTGACCGAACTCGAGCGGCTTGCCGGTGACGATCTATCGCTTGTAAGCCTCGACAGGCTGGAAGCTATACGCGAGTCTGATGTGCTGAACTGGCTGGAAGAGCATGCCGGGAAGTTCTGCCGTGAATCCCGTGGTGCGATCCGTGACCCACTGGTGCTCGCAGAACAGCTCAAGCCCTGGCTGCGCGAATTTTTTCGCAAGGAGGGTGTAGCGGACGAATCGGGTGGTATTCATATGGAGGAGCTGGCGCGTGAACTGCGGCGCCAGCTGCACCGCTGTTTAAACGAAGGAGGAATCTGACCCATGGCAAACGCCAACTGGTATCAAGGCACGGGAGCACAAAGCACAACGGCGGTCGACCTGCCGGCATCGCTACTGGATCGGCACGCCAATCCGGCAGGCTATTTGGCTGATCCCGGTCTCGTAGACGCGGTCAACGTCGCGCTGCATCTTGGTCAACCCCTGCTGTTGACCGGGCAACCAGGTACCGGCAAGACCCAGCTCGCCAACAGCCTCGCCTGGGAACTCGGCTACGAGCCGTTGCTCAAGTTCGAGGCCAAGTCGACCAGCGTTGCGCGCGATCTGTTCTACACCTACGACACCCTGGGCCGCTTCCACGCCGTGCATACCGGCCAGGGCGCTGCCGATAGCCTCGACTATATCCGCTTCAACGCCCTGGGGCTGGCGATCCTGCGCGCCAACGATCCCGCCGACGTGGCCCAGCTGCTGGCCGATAATACGCAACATACCGGGCAGCAGCGCTCGGTGGTGTTGATCGATGAAATCGACAAGGCGCCGCGCGATTTCCCCAACGATCTATTGAACGAAGTGGAGGGCATGTATTTCAGGATCCCCGAGCTCGGCAATGCGACCGTGACCTCGGCGCCTGAGTTGCGGCCGATCCTGGTGCTGACCAGTAATTCGGAAAAGAACCTGTCCGAAGCCTTTCTGCGGCGCTGCGTCTTCTACGACATCCCCTTTCCTGATCGCAAGCGTCTCACCCACATTGTGCACTCGCGGCTGGGCGAGGCGATTACGGGGCAGGGGGCGCTGCTGGAGGATGCACTCAACCTGTTCGAACGCCTGCGCGATCCGGCCAGTGGCCTTCATAAGAAACCTTCGACGGGCGAATTGCTTGCCTGGCTGCAGGTACTTGTCACGCATTCGCAAGACAACGATGACTACATCCGCACTGCAGCCATGGTCGAGCCGGCGCTTGCTGCGTTGATCAAGACCACCGAAGACCGGCCGAAAGCGCGCGAACTGCTCAAGGACTGGTTGAAAACGAAACCGGCGTGAGCACGACCTCCGGCAACACGTCGATTGATCCCTCTGTCGAACCGGGAGACGCGGTAACGCTTGATGGCGACAACCTGCTTTCCCTGCTCGATAGCCTGCGACATGACGGGTTTCCCATCGGCGTTAAGGAATATATCACCGCACAGGAAGTCGCCATCGCCTGCAGTGATGATTATGGCATCGACCCAACGCGGCTACGCAACTGGCTGGCGCCGGTCCTGTGCACTAACCCCGACGAACAGAGATTGTTTTACCAGCGCTTCGCCGACTGGTGGGTGCAGCGGCAACCGGTAACCGCTATACACACGGTTGAACCAGCGCCGGTAAAAACCGAGCTTGACGAAGATGTACAACGCGCACGTCCCTGGAAGTGGGTGGCACTTGCGGTCGGGTTGATTGCAGTAGCAGTGCTTGTTCCGCCGCTGCTGAAGCAGCCCGAAAATATTACACCGCCGCCAGTCGTGTCGGGGACCGAACCATCGCAGCCAGTGCGTCCCGACCCGTCTGTTTCGGTTGAGCAGGAGCCGGTTGGGCCGCAATTGCTCGTCACGGGTGAGGTTAGGGATATTGATGGACGGGTGATTGACGGCGCGACGGTGGTAGCGGTGAAGGAGTTGAAAGGACATGATGACCATGTTTGGTCTATAAACTTCAGCCCGGATGACACACGCGTGGTTACGGCGTCAAGAGATAAAACAGCGCGCATCTGGGAGGCAGTCAGCGGGCGCGAGCTTGCACGATTGGCGCATGATAAGTGGATCCAGTCGGCCGTTTTCGGTCCGAATGGCAGGCGCGTGCTCACGGCGTCACTAGACGGCACAGCGCGTATCTGGGATGCTGTCAGCGGGCGCGAGCTTGCACGATTGGTGCATGATGGTTGGGTCAGTTCAGCCGTTTTCGGTCCGAATGGCAGGCGCGTGCTCACGGCGTCACTAGACGGTACTGCACGCATCTGGGACGCGGATAGCGGGCGCGAGCTGAGGCGATTGCCGGGTACGGAAGGGATCCTTTCCGCTGTGTTTAGCCCGGATGGCAAGCTAATTGCCACAAACGGCGTTGGCGCGAAGCTCCTGCACTGGGCCGGTAGCGACTCCACCGGCAACTTCGATCTCACCTCCAACCTGATCGGCGGCACCCGGCTCCGGGTTTCCCACCCTGACTATCAGGATGCCTCATTGCACGATATACCCGATGGTTTCGGCAAGTTAACTGTCGAGGCCAGCCTGGCGCCACGCCCGGCACAGTGGCTGGAGGTATTTATACGCAATCGTGAGCTGACCCGTGTCACGCTCACTCTGCTGCCATTGCTGGTTGTTACCGCCTGGTGGTTGTGGCGGCGCAAACGTCGGCAGCTGATCCTGGAGCGGCGCACGGTACGCAACGTTGACGCGCTTGCAGGTGTTGCGATGCCCGAGCCGCAGCACAACCTGTATCGCGACGAGTCCTTTGTGCGCGCACGCATCGAGGCGCGGCGGCACCAGGCAGGCGGGCAAGGCGATCTCGATGCTGATGCCACTGTCGACGAAACGGTGCGGCAGCTCGGCTGGTTCTCGCCGGTTTACAAGACGCGTCTGCGCCTGCCGGCCTATCTGGCGTTGATCGACCGCAGCGGCTTCCGCGATCAGCAGGCACATCTGATCGACGAATTCCTCGACTGTCTGGAAGAAGGTGGCGTGACGGTCGACCGTTATTACTTCGATCGCGATCCACGCATGTGTGTCACAGCAGTGAGTGGCGACAGCACCCGGCGCGCGGTGCGTGAACTCGCCGGCCGTTATCCGCAGCATCGCCTGTTGCTGTTTAGCGATGGCAGTGGACTGCTTGATCCCGTGACCGGCCGGCCTGCAACCTGGACAGAACTGTTTTCCGCCTGGCGCGAACGTGCGCTGATGACACCGGTGCCGGCCTTTCACTGGTCATCACGCGAGGTCGAGCTGGCGCGGTTGGGTTGTAGCGTGTTACCCGCGACACCTGAGGGTCTGTTGGCCTTTGTCGAACAGCTGGATGTGCCGGACAGTATTGTGCTGCCGCCAACGACGCACTGGCGTGCGCCATTCCCCGAAATCATCGCGGCGCATCCGGCGCGTTGGTTGCAACGCAATGAACCGCAGCCGGAGGACAGTGACGAACTGCTGCGTCAGCTGCGGCGTTATCTGGGTGACGACAGTTACCGCTGGCTGTGTGCGCTGGCTGTTTATCCCGAACTCGACTGGTACCTGACGCTGTATCTTGGTTTGCATCTGCAGCGTGAGAATGGCACGCCGGTACTCGACGAAACGGCGCTCCTGAGTCTGGTGCGTCTGCCCTGGCTGCGACGCGGCAACATGCCTGACTGGTTGCGCCTGCGTCTCATGGCCGAACTGTCCAGCGATGATGAAAACACCGTGCGCGGGTTTTTGCGCGAACTGTTGCGCGCCCGACTGGAGGCGCCCGGTAGTCGCTTCCGCCTGGATATCGCGCATCCATCCGACAACATGCAGCGGCGCGGCTGGACCCGGTTCTTTTCCGATCTGCTGCGTACCGAGCCTGATGATAGTCCGCTGCAGGATCGCGTATTCGTCAATTTTCTGCTCGGCAAGCGTCCGCAGCGCTTGCAGGTGCTGGCGCCGCGCAACTGGCATCGCTGGGTTTATGAACGGGGTTTGAGTGCATTGGGTTTGCGTGAACGCACAGGGTTGTTGCTGGCGGCCAGCACATCTGTGCTGCTGGCGGTCAGCGCCTTTTCGCTGATTGATCTTGCCAAGGCAATACAGGCGGGCGGTAACGACTCGCAGATTGTCCAGCGCGACTGGCAACCGGCGGACGAGCAGGCTCCACCACAGATTAAAGATGTTTTCGTGGAGAAATTTGGTGGTGGCTCTGGTATTCGCTATTCAGTACGCGATCTCAAGCTCAACGGTGAGGGTAACAACATTCGCCTGGCACAGGGCGGTCAGGTGAAAGCGACTCTGGAAATCAATCACGACTGTCGCGAATGCGGCGGCGCCATCAATCAGATCATCGTTGGCCTGGCCGGTGAAGACAGGGCGCAGGCCTGCGTCTGGAACGGTGGGCAGTCCAGTCGCGGCTGGCAAACGGTATCGTTCACACTCAGGATTCCGCAAGCACCGGGGAGCTACGAGGTGCGTACCCGCTACGCCCAGGCCTACAACTGTAAAGATGCAATCGGCTGGTGGAAGATAGACCGTTCCCAGGGACCAGGCGAGCAATCGACCATCGGCGTGGTGGTCGTTGAAGCTGTCTCGCAGCAAAACGATACCCGGCAGACGACAGCTAAACAACAGCCCAAGGCATCGGACGTCGTTGCAACGTTGAACGAAAAATGGCTCGCGAACGTCCTGCCTTTCTATAAAAAGGCTATCGAGGGACGTTATCCTTTCGATCTGAAAAGTGAGAAGAGCGTGACCTTGAAAGATTTCGGCATGTTCTTCGGTGAAGGCGGAATTGTGCAGCGCTTCACTGAACAAGAGCTGGCGCCCTACCTGGATACCTCGGGTGGTCAATGGCGTTGGCGTGCTGAAGCGCAGGGTTTTTCAAGCGCATCATTAGTCGAGCTTCAACGCGCGAACCGCATCCGCGCAGCGTTCTTCCAGGACGGCGGGGAAATACCGTTGCTGCGGTTCAGCCTTAAACCCAGTCAACTCGACAAGAAGGCTGTTCGCTTCACGCTGGAGATTGACGGGCAACGCCTTCAATATGCGCATGGCCCGAAACGTACCACAGACATAACATGGCCGGGCAACACCAGGCTCAAGCGCGCACTGTACACGTTTGAAGGTCTGGATGGTAAAAGCGCGAGCGTTAAGGAGGAGGGTGCGTGGGCATGGTTGAAGATTCTGGACCAGGCCAAGATTAGTGCAACGAGGGGCCAGGATGTTTCGCGTGTAACCTTCAGTAAGAATAGTCTTTCCGCTAGCTTCGATCTGCAGACAAGCAAAGGAATAAACCCTTTCGACCAAGACTTGCGGAAATTCCATTGTCCGCAGCGTTTAAGTTCAGGTGGCAGCAGTGAACTGTCTCCGCCTCAGCCACCAACAATTATCAGATCGAAATAATCGGCAGAAACATTAGGTGGGAGAATCGATCGATTATCTGCAATGTCTGAACGAACGGTATTAGCCGACTATCGAGGTCCGACCAGGCATTTAACAATTCGTCGGCTTGATCCGCCGAGGGCGACTGCCTAATGCCTAGGGCTAGGGCGCAAAGGACAGTGTGGAAAGTGCGCCCTGAATAATGTCTTTCGCCCGCGCATACTCATTGAAAAGGAATACTGAATAGGCATCCGCCTGTTCGTTTTTGTGGATCCCGATCAGTAGCGCCTGGCTGTAGCTAGCGGAAAATTGCGGGTCGACATCAAATACCGCTGCCGCGGCCCAGTTCGCGTTAAACAGCTCACGCGCCTGCGACTGCTGATATTCCGTATTCGGTGTATTTCCGCCATTCGACATCTGCGCGGTCAACGATTCAAACAGCAATGGAAAAAGATGGTTGGGTTCGGGCGCCGCATTGTGGGGGTCATTGTAATCAATAGAGATTCGCGCTAGTGGACGGATCACGAACCGTATCTCGAGTTCACCCGAGACATGTTTCAATGCACGTTCATAGTGAAGTACTGGATTGGCCGCGGGTTCAATGTCGGTAAAATCCGGGGGCGGCTCAAATCGCAGGCCGGATTCCTTAAGCAACTGTTCGAATAGTGCCTGGGAAGATTCCGCAGAACTTGAGGCGGTTGTCGTCAGCGCAGGCGCGACTAGCAGCAACACCAACAGCCACTGTCTTGATGGCACACCTGTCATGAAAGATCTGCTTTATTTGCCGGTACATCCTCTGCTTGCCATCGCTGTAATAGTGCTTTGGCGGCATCCTTCCATTCTTCAGAAGGCGCTATCTCCAGAAAACGCTTGAGGTCGGCGATGGCCAGTGCCCGGTTGCCCATTACATCATGCACTGAAGCACGGTTGAAATATGGTGCTGCAGAGTGTGGATCCGCCGCAACACAGGCATCAAAGTCCTCCAGCGCCTGCGGGTATCTGCCTGCGTTAAAGGCAAGCGAACCGCGGTTGAAACGCGCAGCGATAAACCCGCTGTCTGTTTCGATGGCTTTATCGAGGTCTGCCATCGCCTCATCAATGCGGCCGAAATTGCGGTAGGCCTGGGCGCGATTGGTGAGAAACATCGGGTTGTGCGCATCCAGCTCCAGCGCTCTGTTAAGGTCGGCCAGTGCCGCCGAACTACGTCCCTGTTCCAGTAACAGGCTGCCGCGCACGCCATGCAAGTTTGCGTTATCCGGATACATTTCTACGGCCTGGTTGAGGCTATCTATGGCTTGCGTCGCACGGCCCTCAGCCAGGTGCTGCAGGGCGACCTGAACATGCTTGTCCGGCGTCAGGCTGGCGTGAGGATCATAGCTGCTGTGCGGGCGCACACGCGGGGCATCGGTCCCGGTATTAGGGATTTGCTGAACGATGGCTTCAGACTCGACTTGTGCGTCAGCAGTCGACTTACCGGGGCCGCTGTCACAAGCAGACAGGCTTATGGTGACGAGCGTCGCCATAAGCCTTGCCTGAATCACTATCGAGCGCCTGGCAGCAGAGTGTTTTCTCAAAAATAGTCTCACCCTGCTTATTTGGTCTCGCTGTAGGCCTTGAGCAATTTGTTCATTAGCTCGATGTGCTGCGCGTCGTTCAGCTGACCTTTGGTGGACACTTTTGCCCACAACTCTGCATTGGTCATTTCACGATGGCAGCCCATGCACAATCCGGTACGATCCATGGCGTCACGCATCTCTTTGGGTAATGCGCGCGATAACGGCCAGTGTGTGCCGACTGTCTGAACCTGTTGGTCATCCTTGATAATCGTCGACCAGTCAAAATCCAGGGCCTCAATCTTGGGAATCTGGATCTGGTAGTTCCTGGGGATGACTTTACCGGTCTTCTGATCAATCAGGTCTTCAACGATATCCACCGGATAACGCGTCTGGAATACACCACCGGAAATACCGTACCCCATTGCCTTCGGATTGTTATGGCAGGACTCGCAGGTACGGGCCTTGCGCTGTGCCGAATGCGGTTGCACCGGTGCCATATCAAGTGCCAACGGAGTACGCTCCTGTCCCAGCTCTTTCTGCTCGTCGTACGATAAAGCTATCTGGTCGAGAGCAACGGTTCTGCCGTCACGCGCTTTAACGGTGTAAACGATCTGGCAGCCCGGCATTAATGGGGTAACACGGCCCTCACCGTTGATACCCAGTACCGGTTCTTCCCAACGCAGGTAAGCACGAGTTTCATACACCTTACCAGGACTCTGAATACCTTTTACGCCTAGCGGTGACTCAGCGGTTGAACCGTCCGGGTTGCGTTGACTGCCGGATGCAATCCAGTCGGTATCATGTTTAGGTTTACCATCTTTGTCTTTGCCGTAGTCAACCTGTACATGGCAGCCATAACATTGTGGCACCCATGATGCGTGGCAGGCATAACATTCCAGGCTTTCGGCATGTTTTTGGACCCGGCTCATGGCCACCATGGCATCCGGACTCTTCCACGCGTTGTCGATCTGCAGCTGTTTAAGCAACGGAACTTCAAAGTCATTGCCGGTTGCCGAATGCAACATGGCCTTCTTGCCATCCTTGACAACGTTGCCGAATGGATTGCCACGGGCGGTCTTCAGATAACCATCCTTCTTGTCGTACAGCGTGGCGAAGGCTGCGGTTTCCGGCAGTGGGCTCGTGGCCAGACCACGCGCTTTGCCGGTCAGTGGTTGGTCAAATTCCTCGCCATGTCCCAGCGGTAATTCCCAGGGGAATTGCTCTGGCGTGCCATGGCAGTCCTGGCATTCAATTTCCACCTGTGCCAGCGTGGTGCCCGGAATATTGCCATCACCATGCATGTCGATCGATGTATGACAATCCTGGCATAGCAGGCCACCTTCGGGATTCCCCGGGCGGCTCTTGATCTGGTGATGCAGATCATCAGAGATAAACAGGTACTGCTTGGTGTGCAGTTTTGGCTGTTTTTCGCCTTTCTCGTTGAACGGCGAACCGTAAGGGAACTCCATCAATCCCTGATACGTCACGCCGATACGCTTGCCGCGATTGTGGCAGGAGTTGCAGGTCTCGACGGGGATACCCGAATACTCAATACCACCATGAGTCACTTTGGACTTGCGAGTAGACTGTATCTGGTGGGTCAGCATGTGGCCCTTTTCTGTCTTGTCGATGGTCGGGTCATTACCTTCGTAGATGCCTTCATTGCCATAGGCTATGTGGCAGGCTGAACACCCCTGACCGCGGTAATCACCGCGTTTTTCACGGCCCTTGACTGTAACGTGGCAGCGTTGGCATTGCTGGCGCTGGTAGGTAAAGCCAGCAAGCTTCGGGTTTTTCTCGATGTCTTCGACCGATGGGTTGGGTATTTGCGACAATTCAGTGGGGAACTGTTCCTTGTGCGCGGCTATCATGTCCTTCATGTAGGCCTTGTAGTCATCGGTACCCACAGCAGGTACAGGTCCGTCACCGTCCTTGATATCATAATTACCCCAGGGAACCTTATGATTCTGCACCTCTTCGATGCCCCAGGTGTGCAGGTTGCCCTGAATCTTACCGGCTTCGGTATTCATTAAGGATTTTTCCAGACGTTCAGAATAGCCCAGGTGGCAGGCGCTCTGACCACAGGTAAATTTGTTGACATCCATCGCCCCGGGATCTGGGTAAAACGTTTGCGGGCCGTTGGCTTGCTTTAGTGTCGCCGGTGAGCCGCTGTGAGCCGCTTTTGCCTCGCTTGCGCCTGGGTTGCCGCCATGGCACATGACGCAACCTTGGCTATCCCCGTGCGATGAACCCAACGCCTTGATCATTGCCATCATGGCGCTGCCTTCCTGGCGTATCTGTTCGAGGCCGTTGTGACAACTCATGCAGCCTTCGCCGGCTCCGATCTTGGCATCTGCAGTGAACGTGATAAATAGCGTAACGAGGAATAAAGCTAGTGCCCTTGCGGTCGTTCCCATGGCGCCCTCTCTTGGTATTGTGTTTTTTTTATATATGCAGTGCTTATATTCGCCACTTAATGCGGCATTGCGACTTGCAATGAGTATAGACGAGATTACTATAGAAAGTCGTAGTAATTGTGAGATCGATCAGTTGAAGGATTGGGGTATTGATTGAACAGCCGTCTGCTGCGGCGCCGGGTATGACTTAAGTCTGTTGTATCAACGCGTTTTTCCAGGATGGGAGCGCACATATAAAATGACAGTATGTGCCGTGGTTTGGTTACGAAAATCCGTTGCAGTCACTTCGAGGGGCGTGAGTTCTGCAGCACCTGGGATAGTGTGTATTCAGCAGCTCTTACTTATCTGTACACGAACGAGCCTTGTTGGCTCACACTACCCGTCATACCTGATATGAACGACTACCCCTTATTCCACTAACGCGGCCTGGATCACGCCGACGCGAATGCTGTTAAGCACGGCCTTATCTTTCGCCGGGCCCAACCCTGTAGGAACCACTACGGCCTTGCCCGCGGCGAGGCTGCGAATATCGCGGGTGATCTGGCGGCGCTTTCCCTGTGCATCCGGGTATTGTACGGCGACCTTAACATTGCGCACTGCATAGGATGTCGGGTTTTGTACCTGCACCACCACATAGCCGTTCTGATTGAGACCAACCCGGGTCTTAATGTAATTACCCGGGTTTTGCGGCAGATCCAGTCGCAGCAGTGATTGCGAGGCCTGCTTGCCGGGTTCGGAGTTGGAACCCGCTGCTGCCTTGTAATATTTCAGGGCGCTGGCACGATCACCGGCGGCCAATGTCAGGTTGCCGAGTGAATTCAGCGCGGTCGCGGTGGGCAACAATTTAACACTTTGCTCGAGATCGCTGCGTGCACCGCTGCGATCACCAAGACGCTCGCGTGTGAGGCCGCGCTGTACGTAGTAATGAAAAAACTGATTGTTATACTGCAACGCCTTGTTGTAGTCGGCGAGTGCTGATTTGAGGTTGTTTTGCTGAAACTTTGCGTCGCCGAACAACGAATGAAATTGTGCCTCTCGCGGTTCCATACGAATGGCTTTTTGTGCCAGAGTCATCGCCTTACGGGTATCGCCCTTGGCCAGGGCTTTGCGGCCCTCGTCGTGGGCCTTGTAGGCTTCGCGGCTGCGTTTGATGTGCGCTATCTTGCTTTGATAGCGCTGTGTGCCCAGTTCTCCACCTGATGGCAGGCTTTTCGCGTGTTCGATGTTGTTATCGACACGTTCCTGTGACGGCGGGTGGCTGGCAAACAGGCCGGATAACCAATCTGACCGCCGGCCTTCGGACAGGCGTACGAAGGTTTCTTGTAGGCTGATGGCGGCACGCGGATCGTAACCGGCTTTGGACATGTAGTTCATGCCATAAAAATCGGATTCGCGTTCCGCGTCACGGCCGTATTTTTGATTAAGCAGGCCCGCCGCAAGTTGCGCGCCACCGACAGCGAGATTGGCGTAATCGCTATCGCGTGCGGCAATGCCGGTTGCCATGATGGCGCCTTGCAGCAGCATGCCGCGTTCCATACCTTTGGCGCCATGACGTGCGGCGGCATGTACCACTTCGTGACCCAGTACCGCGGCAACTTCAGCTTCGTTATTGAGTTCCACCAGCAGTCCACGGTTGACGGCGATTTTGCCGCCGGGCAGCGCCCATGCGTTAGGTGTGGAGTTGTTGAGTACCACGAATTCATAGGGTAATTGCCGGTCACTGACGGCGGCCAGGCGGTTGCCGATACTCTGCACATAACGCGTCAGTTCCTGATCGACGTTGTATTGGCCACCCTGCATCTGCTGGCTCACCAAGTAGTTCTGTTTGCCCAGCTGGATTTCCTGGGCTTCAGACACCAATGTGAGTTCGCGTTCTCCCGTTACAGGATTAACGGCACAGCCCTGTAACGCAACCGCCGCAAGTATGAATGCATAAAGGATGTTTCGCATCATGTAGATCGTCCCCGGTGGGTTTGGGTAAGTGCACAGGCAATATTGCCTGGAACCTATCTCAAAGTTTGTCTCACACGCCAATTCAGTGCTGCGGTCCGCGCCTTTATGTCATCAGGTATTGTTATGACGCGCGATCCACGAGTTGAGATAGATTCTGGTAGTTAATTTATACGGACTCTAGCATGTGTTTGTGCCTCCGGTGCCTGGTGAGCGCCGGGATCAGCGGGGATTTCACAAAACGTTACAAAATAGAGACCGGGCAGGGCAGTGACTACAGACCGATATTGACGCCAATGCCAAAGTGGACTTTGGGTTTGTCATATTCATGTGTTTCGTTGGACCACAGATGCATGTCTTCGGCATTCACGACCGGATAGTTGTAATCAGCCTGGCCAACCTTGCCGGGGCGTGTTTCTGTAATGGTGCCCGCCACGGTAATGCGCTTGCCATTATGGAGGTCCATGGTCTCGAGGTAACCGTCCTGTGACACCATGAACCGCCCCGTTGGCGTGGAACGCAGTTTGGGTTGTTGCTTGCGGTCGAGTGGATAACCCAGTACTTCCACCAAGGTGCTGTTTTCCAGGTTGGTGCTACTGATGATCGTGCCACCCCATAACACGCGTTGTCCGGTGGTGCTTTGTGTAGATGCGCGTGCGGGAGTTAGACTGCTGTCGATGTTGGCTGTTTCGAAACGCGGTGTACTGGCACAGGCCGAAAGCAAACCTATGTACAATGCTATAATCACAAAGCGGCTGATAATCATTATGGTACTCACCAATAGTAGGGATGACGGCGGTAATATGGCCAGTAGAATGGGTCGTAATAGTATGGACGATACCAGGGATCATACCAGAATGGGTCGTAGTAGCGCGCGGGTTGCTCGACGTGTTTTTCCCATAAGTAATGACTGGTGACTGAAACCAGAGGGAAGTTATAGGCGTGTTCACCAATCTTGCCCTGTTCAGCACCGGTCAGGGTGCCTGATACGGTCATTTCGCGTCCCTTGGCATAGATGGCAGGATCGAGAAAACCATCCACCTGTGCAAGGAAACGGCCAGGGCTGCTGTCCTGTTCCAGTGGGCGGCCTGATCTGCCCAGATCACGCGCCACGATTTCCACCACGCTGTCCTGTTGACGGTTAGTCACTGACACAATGGTGCCACCCCAACGTACCTGGCTGCCGGTGAACTGTTGTGGATTGCTACGGACTTCGGCCACGCTCGGGGTATTGGTTCTGGCGCTGATCTCTTGTGGGACATTACTGGCGCAGGCCGTCAATAACAATCCTGCAATTAGCAGTGATAACAGCTGTTTCATGGTTTCCACCCTACCTTGATAGAGGTCTATGTTTGATAAGACAGGCCTATCGAAAAGGAGTTCTATAACCCAATAAGTCTACTTGGCCTGGCTGAACGCAAGCTTAACCTGCATCAACTGGGTTCACTACGGAGTTTGGACTGTTTGATGACCAGGTAGACTGCGGGTATCACCACCAGCGTCAGCAGGGTAGCGCTGATCATACCGCCCACCATGGGGGCGGCGATGCGGCGCATGACCTCTGAACCGGTGCCGCTGCCCAGCATAATAGGTAACAGGCCGGCGATGATTGCGGAGACAGTCATCATGATGGGTCGCACTCGCAGCAAGGCACCTTCAGTAATGGCTTCGCGTAATTCATCGAGTGTTATTCGGTGGGCGCGTTCGCCGTGATGTGTCATGCGATTATAGGCCTGGTTGAGATACACCAGCATGATGACGCCGATTTCTACAGCGACGCCGGCCAGGGCGATGAAGCCGACGCCAACGGCAACAGATATATTATAGTCCAGTAAGTAGAGCAGCCAGAATCCACCCACCAGCGCCATCGGCAAGGTACCCATTATAATGAGCACTTCCGTGAGGTTGCGGAAATTCAGGTACAGCAACAGCATGATGATCAGTATCGTAACGGGCACCACCAGCGTGAGGCGCTCTTTGGCACGCACCATGTATTCGTACTGGCCGGACCAGTTAATTGAATAACCGGCGGGTAATTCGACATTGTCGGCCACGACCTGGCGCGCTTCTTTTACATAAGAACCCACGTCGCGGTCCTTGATGTCGACAAAGGTCCAGCCGTTGGGGCGTGCGTTTTCGCTCTTGATCATGGCTGGGCCATCCTCGACGCGAATATCGGCGACTTCGCCCAGCGGAATGCGGGCGCCACCCGGCGTTACCACCGGCAGGTTGCGTAACTTGGTGACCGAATCACGGATGTCGCGAGGATAACGCACATTGATCGGGTAACGTTCCAGGCCTTCCACGCTCATGGCGACATTCATGCCACCGACTGCGGTACGCACCACGTCATGCACGTCACTGATGTTAAGACCATGGCGTGAGGCGGCAATACGATCGATATCAGCAACAATATAACGGCCACCGGCGACACGTTCGGAGAATGCTGACGCAGTGCCAGGCACCTGGCTAACAACCTTTTCAAGATCCTGGCCGATTTCCTGAATAACACCCAAATCCGGCCCGGCCACCTTGATGCCGACAGGCGTCTTAATGCCGGTCGCCAGCATATCGATGCGCGTCTTGATCGGCATCACCCAGGCGTTGGTTAGGCCGGGGTATCTCACCATTTCATTCAGTTCTTGCCTGATTTTTTCAGGTGTAATACCGGGGCGCCATTGATCGCGGGGTTTGAAGATAATGGTGGTTTCGATCATGGTTAGCGGCGCCGGGTCAGTGGCGGTTTCGGCGCGGCCGATCTTGCCGAAGACGCGTTCCACTTCGGGGTGCGAGCGTATTATTTTATCGGTTTGTTGCAGCAACTCCTGTGCCTTGCCAATGGAGACACCCGGGAAGGTGGTCGGCATGTACATCAGGTCGCCTTCATCCAGGTCAGGCATGAATTCGGAACCGAGTTGCGTGACCGGCCATAAACCCACCGCCATGATGATGATGGAAGCGAGTAAAACGGTTTTAGGTATCCTTAGTATGATGTTAATAAACGGCCGGTAGACCGCAATCAAAATCCGGTTGATCGGATTTTTATGCTCGGGCGTGATATGGCCGCGGATGAAGTAACCCATCAAGACCGGTACCAGGGTAATTGACAAGCCAGCGGCGGCGGCCATGGCATAGGTCTTGGTGAAGGCCAGCGGCGCAAACAAGCGGCCTTCCTGTGCTTCCAGCGTGAACACCGGCAGGAAGCTCAACGTAATAATGAGTAACGAGAAGAATAACGGCGGGCCGACTTCCAGAGTCGCTTCGCGGACAATGCGCCAGCGGTTTTCATCGGTTAGCGGTTCACGTTCGATATGCTTGTGCACGTTCTCGATCATCACGATGGCGGCATCGACCATGGCGCCGATGGCGATGGCGATACCACCCAGCGACATGATGTTGGCATTAATGCCCTGGTTGTACATGACCACGAAGGCAATAAGGATGCCGATGGGTAAACTGACAATGGCGACAAAGGCTGAACGCAGGTGAAACAGGAATACCACACACACCAGTGCCACTACAATGAACTCTTCTACCAGTTTACCCTGCAGTGTGCTGACGGCACGTTTGATCAGCGATGAGCGATCATAGGTGGTGACGATCTCGACACCGTCCGGCAAGCCGTTTTGTAATTCCTCAAGTTTTTGTTTAACGCCTTCGATGGTCTTCAGCGCATTCTCGCCGTAGCGCATGATGATGATGCCGCCGACCACTTCGCCTTCGCCATCGAGTTCGGCAATGCCGCGGCGCATCTGTGGCCCGAGGCGGATATCGGCCACGTCCTTCAATAGGATAGGCGTGCCTTGTGCGTTCACACCCAGCGGAATACGCCGCAGGTCATCCAGCTCATTGATGTAACCGGTGGCGCGCACCATGTATTCGGCCTCGGCCATTTCAATTACCGAGCCACCGACTTCCTGGTTGGCCATCTTGATGGCCATACGGATCTTGGCGAGCGGTAAGCCATAGGCGCGCAAGCGGTCAGGATTGAGTACCACCTGGTATTGCTTGACCATGCCGCCAACCGTGGCGACCTCAGACACGCCGGCTACGGTTTGCAATTCATACTTAAGAAACCAGTCCTGCAAGGAACGCAGTTGCGACAAATCCTGTGTGCCCTTGCGGTCGACGAGTGCGTATTCGTAGACCCAGCCGACACCGGTCGCATCCGGACCCAATGCCGGACGTGCCTCTGCCGGCAAGCGCGTGGCGACCTGACTTAAATATTCCAATACCCGTGAGCGTGCCCAGTAAGGGTCAGTGCCGTCCTTGAAAATTACGTACACATACGAGTCATTGAAAAACGAGTAGCCGCGGACGTTCACTGCACCCGGTACCGATAACATCGCCGTGGTGAGTGGGTAGGTGACTTGATCCTCCACCACGCGCGGCGCTTGACCGGGATAGGTGGTCTTGATGATAACCTGTACATCGGACAGGTCCGGGATCGCATCCAGCGGTGTGTTCTTGACCGAGTAAATACCCCAGCCGGTGAGCAATACCGTGAGCAGGATCACCAGGAAGCGATTGTTGAGTGACCAATCAATAATGCGTGCAATCATGACGGCCCCTTATTTCGCTTGTTTTTGAATGGACGAAATCACATAGCCCTGATCGGTCTGTTCCAGTTCGAACATGACCGCATCTTGCGCCGCCAAACCCTCAAGACTCACGCCCGGTTTCACATTGAAATCCATGGTCATGGAGGGCCAGCCGATGTCGGGGATTGGCTCATGAGACATGTTGAGTTTGTTTTCTGCAGCCATGATTGTCTTGAGTACACCGTTACCGGTGATTACTGCTGTGTCTTTTTCTGCAGCAGAGGCTGCCGCATCACTCATACGCATCAGGCTGGCTTTCTGGCTGGCCTCTGAATCGATCAGGAACTGGCCCGAAGTCACTACTTTCTCGCCTTCACGCAAACCACTTTGCACTTCAATGAAATCACCGCTCTCTATCCCGGCGGTAACCTCGCGTGACGCAAAACTACCATCACCGTTATCGATGATGACACGCTGCGTCTGCCCGGTGCGGATCAACGCCTCGCGCGGAATCGCCAATACATCGCGTTTGGCACCGCCATAGATCGTGATATCAGCGAACATGTTGGGCTTGAGCGCTTCGTCCGTATTGTCGAACTTGAGACGCACCTTGAGTGTACGGGTCTTGGGGTCGAGTCGCGGATAGATATATTCAACCTGGCCTTCCCAGCTGCGGCCCGGCAGGTAACTCAGGCGCACGTCGGCAGTTTGTCCGGTTTTGACCCAGTCGGCCTGTGACTCAAACACCTCGGCCAGCAACCAGACATTGGACAGATCGGCAAGTGTCATCACTTCCATGGCCGGCTTAACATACATGCCTTCGCGAATCTTGAGGTTGGCAACGATGCCATCCTGCCTTGCATAGATCTTGAGCATCTGTTGTGCGCGGCGCGTTTTATTAAGCTGATTGATTTGACCCTTGCTTATGCCCAGTGCAAGCAGGCGGTCTTTTGAGGCGCCGATTAAGGAGCGGCTGCCTGAAGCCAGCGCCTGCAGGTATTCTTCCTGTGCATTGACGAGTGTGGGTGAATAGAGTTCGAACAGTGTGTCGCCTTGTTTGACGCGCTCGCCTTCCGATTTAACATGCAGTTTTTCGATCCAACCGTCGGTGCGCAGGTGCACATGGCTCACCAGTTCTTCGTTGAAATCGACATAGCCTACGGTATCGATGCGACGCCACAGACGTGAACGTTCGACACTGGCGGTACGTATCCCCATGTTTTGTACGACTGCGGGCGATATTTTTACGTCTGTACCACCGCCTTCATCGTAAACGGGTACCAGGTCCATACCCATGGGCGATTTGCCCGGCTCATCACGACGATAATTAGGATCCATGGGCGCGACCCAATACAGGATTTTCTTTTCCTTTGGTGCGGCATCGTCCTGTTTGACTTCGACCAGATCCATACCACAGATCGGGCACGAACCAGGTTCTCCACGGATGATCTGCGGGTGCATGGGGCAGACATAATTCGGGTCAGCATGTTTAAGCCCGTGTTCGACAGCGGTCTCACCTGTAGCGGACGGGGTTTCCGGCGGCTTTTCACACGCAGTCAGGACTAGTGATGCCATGATGAGGCTGAGTATTATTGTTGTTGATTTCATGATTGATCTCCTGCGAGATACAGCAGTCCGGCCAGGGTTTTGCTGTAATCGACGCGAATACGTAAGGCATCCAATTGGGTGTTGAGTGCGGTGATTCTGGCGCGCATTAACATGGTGAAATCACCGCGGTTACTTTGGTAGGCGTGCAATGCCGCTTCGGCATTCTGTCGGGCGCGTGAAATGAGGGTTTCATCATAACGCGCCTGGCGTTCCGCCAGCTTTTGCGAGTTAGCGTAAAGTTCGTCGAGCGCCCGTTTCAGTTCCCTGTATTGCAGCTCGCGTGTTTGTAATGCGGCATTGGTTTCGAATTGGCTGGCTGCAAGCTTTCGGTCCTGGCGCTTGTCTTTGAATAATGGAATATCGACGAGCACCATTGCAGATAAAAAATCAGCGCGGTCGCTGCCGTCCATGTTCTCGCCATCGCGGTTGCCATAAGTCACATCCAGCATCCATTTGGGTTTGTAGGCGGCGCGTGCAACAGCGACTGATTCCTGCGAAGCCTTTACGCGTGCATCCTGTGAACGCAACATGGGATGCTTGGCCAGATTTTCGAGTAACGTCGGGTAGTCGCCCGGTTGCGCAGTTGTGGGTAGCGAAGTCGTCAATGGACGT
This sequence comes from uncultured Gammaproteobacteria bacterium, assembly GCA_947258875.1. Taxonomy (GTDB): domain Bacteria; phylum Pseudomonadota; class Gammaproteobacteria; order CAMYKB01; family CAMYKB01; genus CAMYKB01. The sequence continues at coordinate 41,674 of CAMYKB010000003.1, forward strand.
TGTGCAGCTTCATCACCAATCCAGCGTGCCAGCTTGGCGCGCGCCCTGGCTTCCATGTTTTCGACCTGTGTTTGTCGGTCGTTTAATAGTTCCAGTTCCAGTTCAGCGCGAATTACGTCCTGTTGATTACTGCGGCCAGCAGCATATTGTGAGCGTGTGATTTTAATCAGCTGCCTGAATAGAGATTGATTGCGGCGTACAATCTGTTTTGCCTGACCCCAATAATAGGTTTCGAGGTAGAGCTCGTGAACCTGCTGTCGAATTTTCTGTTGTTTGTCGGCGGCCTGCTCACGTTCGGCATCAGCCATATGCGAAACCTGGCTGCTGCGGTGTTCCAGTGTGCCTCCGGAGGGAAACATCTGTTGCACGCCCAGCTGGACCTGTGTCATGGGTTCCTGTTCGCGGGCAAAGGTGTCGGTAGGAAAATTCATTAACCCAAGTTTTAATTTCGGGTCCGGCAGCTGTTTGCTGGCAATGGCGCGCTCATCCAGGGCCTGTGCCTTCTCGTAATGACGTTGCACCAGAGGGTCTTGCTGCATCGCCAGTTGCAGCGCATCTTCAAGCGCCAGTTCGGTAGCGGAAGCGTTACCGCCAAATACAGCAAATAGTGTTAGCAGACCTAACACGGCAAATCGAAATTGATAGTTCATTGTACTAACTCCAACGCAGCTGCAGGTTGCGCACTTAGCTGTGTATGATGCAGCGCATCTTCCGTAAACAAAAGAAAATAAGACCAACGCGGTTAGCGTAGGCTAACAGTGAGTCTAGTAGATGCGTGGAGGTCGCAGTTCGATCGGATGGTCGATATCGTGAGGTGTTGAGTAGAGGCGTACGATCTGTTGGTTGCCCGCCATTGTGCTGGGAGAATAATCAGAGATGATGAATGTGAAGCCTGTGGATGAGTCACAATCAAGGCAGTTGCAGCATTGTGTGTGATCGGTATGTAACTTAAATACATGGTTTGCGTGATCTTTCAGCATGGAATCGCAGTGGCAGCTGCTTGAAGTGTTGGTATTGAATGGGGGGCTGCTGATAGCATTAAACGGCGCCATGATCATCATGACGGCCAGTATTGCTACCACAGGGTTTAACAGCTTCTTCATGCTGTTAGAGCATAGAGAGTGAATATATGTGTGTCAATCGGGCGCCAATCGTTATTTGCATATCGTCGCTCCCGAGTTAGCGCTCATTTGATTTCGGTCAATATTTGGGAACATACGGTAAACCAGACTGTCTACTATGATTAGGTCAATACCAATCATGGGCATCTCAACAGGCTGAATATGCCATGTGTCGTCGACAGATCAATGAAGAACCAGCGTGCCTCGTGAGGTTGTTGTTGGTTCTGATGATTGGTTTTATGCCCATGCAGCTCGTTGTGGCCGGCTTGCCTGCTCATGTTGCTGGCGAGCAGGCGCTCGTAACAACACAAAAGCTATGCCGTGGCTATGATGAAACCAAGCTTGATAGTGTAAGGTATGACCATAACCACACTGCAAATACCGCTGCCAGCAGTGATAGCCAGAACAGCGATGAAGTCTGCGCTTGTTGTTATGATCAAGCATGCAATGGGATTGTGTGTGTCAGTAGTTGCGGCGGGGCGCCTGGCGGCACAATGATTCCAGCCCATACTTCAGATCTCTTTAACTTTACAGCGCACAAGCTGAGTCCGTTTCATTTGCTTACCAAGCGCGAACTCCATATTTCTCCTCCCCAAAGACCTCCACGTACTGTCACTCTCTAAAGCGCGCTTGCCTGTAGGGCAGGCTTAGCGTCGTAACCTGTTGGCCGCAGCGATACGGAGCTATGCATATGCATGGATTCCATGTGGATAGGCACTCACCTGCAAGCAACGCCTGATGGATAGTGTCACTGGAGTCGAGAATAGTAACGGCAAATCAATGGACAGTAATTTGGAGAAATATTATGAAGTCATTATACAAACATGGTTTACAAAAAAATCTTGCTGGTGGCGCCTACTGGTACATAATTGTCGGTGGGCTTGTATTAGCATTGATCGCGTCATTCATGATTTGGATGCCTGTGCGCAATGCCGACGCTGATGCCATTGAGATCACCGTTTACAAGAGCCCGACATGCGGGTGTTGTAACAAATGGATCAGCCATCTGAGTGATAACGGATTTAAGGTCAAAGCTGTGAACATGCCCAATATGGATCAGATCAGGGCGCGGTCTGGAATCACGTCCGAATTATCTTCGTGCCATACAGCGCTGGTAGATGACTACATTGTAGAGGGGCATGTGCCGGCTGATGTGGTCAAGCGTTTACTGCAGGAGCGTCCCGAAGTCAGGGGTATTTCGGTGCCGGGAATGGTAATGGGTTCGCCGGGCATGGAGGGTAATCGTCGCGATGCTTATAATATCCTGACCTTTGATGCTGAGGGCAATACTGCTGTTTATGCCAGTCGACGGTGACTCATTGGTCTATATGGTTAGAACAGGATTAAAAGGATGATGTGAGACCTGCTGTTAAATAGAGTTGCGCTATCGGTGTTAGATATCGCGATTGCCGGAGGGTGACGATATGAACGAAACAATCATCGAAATACTCAGTTATCCGCGTGCATTAATGCATCAATACATTGAGCTCGAAGACTGCGCTCATGCCGGACACTATGCAGCAAAGGAGAAGGAATGTCAGCGATGTGATTACGAGTTCGAGTGTCAATGGCTATTCGGTAATGATGAATGTGTCGCGCTAGAACAGAAATCCAGTGAGGCAGTCGCTTGTTCGTTTGAATCCGCAATAGCCTATGTCGAAGGGATGAGTATACTGAATGGACATGATACGCATCGCTGTACCTGTGATAACTGTACATGGACCAGGGATGCATTGCTGTTTATCGGTGAATTAAAATGCCGCCAGATGCGGTGAGTAGAGGAAAACGAACGTGCGTAATATTGCATGCATATAACGAATTAAACGAAAGTATCGCGATACCTGATTATATTTAATAGGTTTCACGATCGGGAGGTTTCGAATGTCAAATAATATACGCGTGAAGATTGTTCTGGCAATGGTGGTCGGTATGGGTTTGCCTGTCGTGGCATCAAGTTGTGAGATGGGCTCAGATTCGGGTGAATCTACTAATGAGCGCGATACTCATGAAAGCATGGATCATGGTGACGAGGGTATGCAGGGTGATAAGCATGCTATGGATATGGCGGGTCACCAGCATGGTGAGTGGGTAGCACCGCCAGCCGATTACAGCGAAAAGGTAAATGCTGACTGGAACGATGAGGCTGCGGCCCTGCGCGGGAAAACGCTATACCAGCAAAACTGCGCAAGCTGCCATGGTGCAGATGGAAAAGGTACGGGGCCAGTGGCAAAATCTCTGGAGCATCCTCCGGCTGATTTGACAAATCATTTTCACAAGAAGGCCGGTGATGGCGACGCTTATCTTTTCTGGAGAGTGAGTGAGGGTGGTGTCGTGGCGCCTTTTAAAGCAATGAAATCAGGTATGCCACCATTCAAATCCAGCTTGAGTGAGCCGCAACGCTGGGATGTTCTGACTTATGTCCATAAGGCGTTTCATAAAGGTTTTTCTGATGAAGATAAACGTGACGACAGCCATAAAGATCATACTCATTGATGGTGCAAGGCAGGTAATGGGTATGATCAACATCATGTGCGCTGAACGCAATGTGTCTGTGGCAAAGCGACCTGAAGTCAGTTTACTCAACGGCTCGCAATCGAGGGCGCTCTCTTAAGAATCAGACGCTGCCCGAATGACAGGGTGGCGCAACGAGTTTCAGTGTTATGCGTGTTGTTACCAATGAGGTTGCTTGGTGCGGCATGTGTGATCAAACCAGGAGGTGATGTTATGAGTTTCCAAATGGTGGTAGCGATGTTTCCGGAATTAGCCCTGGAGCAGGTTGAGCTGGATTTGATGGACCTGGGTGTTCCTGGGATGACGATATCTAGAGTGCATGGTTTGGGAGAATACCGAAATTACTACACAAAGGATTGCATGGCTGATTGCATCCGCATGGAGATATTTACAGAGACTGAGAAGACAAGAGAAATAGTAAACACTATTGCGAAAACTGTGCATCAAGGCTTGGCTAGCGACGGTATTATTGCGATTCTTCCTGTAGAAGAATTCATACACATCAAAAACTTTATTGGGATGCCAGATGATGGGTAATAATGTAAAGCGTATTTATCTGGGAGCTGTTTCAAGATCTTGTGATAGCGCGTGATCTTGCGCCTTTTGTTTCAGTGCCACAGTAAAAATGGAGGCGCCAACGACCATTGGAAAAATGACACACCTCCTGCGTTGATCACCGGTATCAATGGCGCCCGCTTCATATGGTTGCATGTCCCATTGCTGCGAACATTCAATATTTCGCTGTATGTAATATATGTGACCTCAACAATGATGAAGAAGGATGTGCAGGCATACCAATAGCGATTTTCCATAAAGGTTTCAGTGAGGGCGTGAACGTAACCACAAATACTTGTGGTTGTTGGTGTCAGGCAATGCCTGATTTTGTGGTGGCAGCCAGGCACGGCCGCATAGCAATTTTATCAATACAATGATTGCGGCAATGGTGATCACCCAAATTAACAGGCCAAAAATCTATGTCCGAAACCGAAACATAGTTGGTGACCATCATGCATGGTTTTATACCTCTATAAAATGCTGCAAGGGTGCCGTCCTGTTTTTATTCCGCAGAACGGCACCACAGGATCGCAAATACTTAATGTCCCATCATGGAATGATCCATCTGGAAGGTATCGCCCGTACCTTCCTTGTTCCATGGCGGCATGGCTGGGTAATGCCCCGGACCTTTGGAAGCACCTTCGGATTTGCCGCCGCACTTATCCCAGGTGGCGTTATCCAGCATGATCAAACCACGGCTACCATTGGCGCACAGCGTTGCCAGCTCGTGCTGCGCTGACGTGGGTTCCATGGCATAACGACCATCAAAACCCGCCTCGCGAGCACGGCCGCTCGGCGGAATGGTGTTGAGTTTGTCTAGCGTTTTTACTTCACCGGTGTCTCTGTATTGAGGGCTTGCCGCGGGTGCATGTTGAGAATGGTCCATAGGCATCGCGTGTTTGCTATGGTCCATCTCCGGTTGCATCGTCTGTTGCATTTGATCAGGGTGCTGCATCTGCCCTGCATGGCCACTGTGATCGGGTTCAGCCGCGATCAATGCGCCACTCGTAGCCAGGGTCAATCCAGTCATAAAAATTAATATTTGCATATGAAGTTTCATGTTATTGCCCCCACTTATCGTGTGATGTAGTTGTGTTCTGTATCGAGGATTGATGTACGCTCGCCAATGGTGTCATTGAATGTCATATCGAAATTGAACGATAAACCCACCATGACCGCGGTCTCCTTGTCATAGCCGGTGATTGCTGCAATGCCATCATCAAGATCGGTGTAGCTGAGTTGGCCGATCAGGTCGACACCTGATCCCAGTCGATACGCAATGCTGGGGATGATGCTGAACTGACTGGCGTTGCTGTCATCGTAGTCCTTATAGGCTAGTGTCAACCCCGCCTGCCAGCGTGTCAGTAGCTTGGGTCGGCGCGTGTAGCGCAGTGAGCTTACGGCAGACCATGAGGCGGTGCGTCGCAAACCATTGGCATCGAGCAAAGTGATGTCGTCGAGGCCTTCGCTGTAGATGATTTGCAGGCCCGTTGACCAGTTGGCTAATGGGTTGTTGTTGAGATTGAACTCAGCACCTGCGATGACTGAATTACTGCTGGAATCGTTGACGCTATCGTCAACGTCCTGGTAATCGACCAGTAGGCCGAGGGTGCGCAGGCGTTTGAGATACACCAGTTCTTCAGGTATGACATAGACGAGACCGATACCGGCCGAGTTCATGTTGAATTCATCGCGTTTTTCACCATTGGGCTCGGTTTCTGCGCGTGTACCAGCCCATACTGACGCCGTTGTATAGGGTGTGATATGCCAGCCGAGCGACATGATGTCGCCGAACATCTGGTATTGATCGTTTTCCGCGAACGATGACAGATTGAGTGCATGGGTGTAGGTCATCAGGTCGTCGTCGCGCAGGGTTGGAAATTCGATCAGTGTGTTGGGCAGGCGGGTGCGCCCGAGCAGCACATCGTAATTCTTGTTCCAGTAAAACGCGTTGAACTGATGGAAGAACACATCATCATCAAGATCGCTGTCCTGGTCCGGCTTGGTGAAACCGACCATGGCGCCTGCGACCCCGGTTTCATAGATGCGCTTGTCGAAACGCAGTAATAACCCCGAATCAGAAATATCGATGGCATTGTGATCTTCGTCTTCGTTACCGGCGAAGCCGTCCAGCTGACTCGCTGAGGGGGTGGCGATCACACGGCCACCGACGGTGACACGCGGCATGACTTTGCGGTCTACTTCAAGCGCTTGTGCCGACTGCAAACCGAGTAATGCGGCGAGCGCTGAAAATAATAAAGTGTATTGTGTTTTCATGATTATATTCCTTCTCGCAACAGTTACTGGTCCACAGACGTCGAGGGTATGTAGCTGGGCTGGAAGTCCTCGTACTCGAGCACCGTCAGCATGCCTCCGGGGTAAATGCCGTTATTGGTGGCGTGGGTCGTCTTGTGGTCGTGGAAAGTCCAGTAGCCGGGGTTGTCGCCGTACACCATAATGTCGTAGGTGCCGCCTGGTTCCACATGAATAGTATTGATCTGGCGGGGTTCAGCCAGGTCATTACCGTCTTGTGCCACCCACCAGAAGTCATGGCCATGCAGATGCATGTGATGGGTCAGGCCACTGGCGTTGATCATGCGGATGCGTATCCATTCGCCCTGTCGGATACTGATGCGCTTGGTTGCGGGATAGGCCTTACCGTTGATGCCGAAGAAGTTTTGCTTCATGTGCATCCCGTTAGAACGGCTTTGCAGATATGGCGCCTTGTAGTCGCCGCTATCAACAGCCTGTTTGAACTCAGCGTAGTCCTTGAAGAAGCCGTGTGTCTTATAGTCCAGCTTGCCTTGTGACATCAACAGGTTGACCTCTTTCATGCCGCGCAAGAGTTCATTGATTTCTTCACGTGAAAAATCGATGTCCCAGGCCTCGAGCATGAGGGTATAGTCCCGTGTGTAAGGGAAGCGTTTTTTCAGAGGTTCGTGCTTGCGGTGCACGATGAATGCGCCGTGCATCGCATGGGTGGCATGTAAAGGCGTCCCCCAGTGGCAGTGATACCAGCGGGTACCTGATGGTTTAGCTTGAAAGCGATACACAAAGGTCTGGCCGGGATGCACCGGATCCTGGGTGATCATAGGTACGCCATCCATGGTGTATGGCAGCACGATGCCATGCCAGTGGATGGTGTGCATCTCCTCTGTATGGTTAGTGAAATTGACCTTGACCCAATCACCTTCGGTGACATGGAATTCAGGTCCCGGCACCTGGCCATTGAAGGCGAAGAAGTGTGTCTTGATGCCAGGCAGGATTTCGTGCTCGGCCAAACGGATGTCGATATCGAACACCTTGTAATCAACCTCATGGTCGGCGGGTGAGCCGGGGGGTTCGGTCAACAGGCCGGGCTGCATGGCATGACCTTCCACGAACATCATGGAGCTGTAACCGTTACCGGCCTGTCCCATCTGAGCATGCATGCTGTGATCCATGCCGCCTTGAGCCATGTGTGCAGAGTGATCTGTTTTATCTGTCTGGGCGGCCAGTTGGCTGCTCGCTGCCAGCGCGGCCGAGCCGGTGGCGGCTACGGCGCCGCGCAAGAAGTTACGGCGCGAAGTATCGGCTGATGGTGGTGTAATATCCGCAGCCTGCAGTATGCGCTGCTTGTCGTGCTCGAGGTTTTTAGATTTCATCCTCTATCTCCTGATCAATTACCTGAGACCCAATAACCCGCACTAAAGGAATCCGTGCAAGTAAAGCCTTAGTAGCCGTATGGCTACGGGTAGTGATTAGAGATAGCGGGGTGGGCGGTATTCCAGGGAGGGCAGAAATTCGTGTGGGGCGAAGCCGGGCTTGCTGATCAAGACAGATATGATTTCTGAATCGCCAGTGGAATTGGCTGTCAGCATGGTCTGCGTGAAACTGCTATCAGCGCAGTTATTGCATTGGCCGTTATGATCACAGCCCTTGTTTTGATCCTGTTGCTTGTCCATTTTGCAGTGTGTGGCCTGCTCAGACATTTGTTGGCAGTGTTTGCAGTCGTCAGCATCGGTGAGATGTGCAGGTGCAGCCATAGCCTGCAAGGGCGCAAAAATCAGGCTGCAGACCAAAAGGAATATCCACCATATATTGCGGCGAGTTTTCATATAGAACGAAGCTTAACTCCCACTATTTCCATTTACAAGCAAGTGATAATAGTAAGCTGATATAAATCAAGACCAGTAATCAAGCCTGATAGTTCCGATTGTTGTGTAAACTGAGGTATGGGAACGACGGATCAGCAGCTCTATTCGTCAGGCTTAAGGGAGGTCACCTCATTAGTAAGATGCAGCAAGTCGCGTGATGGGGGAATGGTTTTCATCGCGCTGCCCTGGTGAGGCTGGGCTGCCTCAGGCGGACTGGCTTGCGTTCAGCGTTTCCTGCTTTTGCTTGCCAAACACCTCATCGAATGGCGTAGCGCGGCCTAATAAAAAACCTTGAACGTAATCTATGCCAATCTCTTTGAGGAGGCTGAGCGTCTCTTCATTCTCGACACATTCCGCGATGGTCTTAATGCCCATGATCTCACCCACTTCGTGAATAGCGGCCACCATGGCGCGATCTACGGAGTCATTAGCAATGCCGCGAACGAAGTGCCCGTCAATTTTCAGAAAATCGACAGGTAGGTTTTTTAGATAGTTGAAAGATGACAGCCCGCTGCCGAAATCATCCAGCGAGAAACTGCAACCGGTATCACGCAGTGAGGTGATGATATTGGAGGCCTGTGCGATATTGCTCACAGCAGCGGTTTCAGTGATTTCAAAGCAAACGCATTCTGGTGGCACATGGAACTCAATCAACGTCTGGCAGACATAGGACACCAGATCACGGTCATTCAGCGATGTTCCGGACAGGTTGATCGTCATTTTGCTGGCTGGCGGGGTGTCCGTATTGCTCATATAGCGACGTAATGCTTCATAAATCACCCAACGGTCGATCTTGCTCATCAGGTTATAGCGTTCCGCAGCCGGTATGAACGCGCCGGGTGAAACCAGCTGGCCGTCTTCACCTGTCAGCCGCAACAGGATCTCATAGTATGTGGCGGGGCTGCCATCTGCGGGCAGGCTAATGATAGGTTCGCAATACAAATCAAATTTTCCCTGCGTCATAGCATCTGATAATGCCGCCGCACGGAATAACTCATTGTGCCGTTTACCGGATTCATCGTCTTCAAACTGGTAGATGTGCAACCGGTTGCGGCCTTGTTCTTTTGCGGTATAACAAGCGACATCGGCGCGGGTAAGGAGTTGCACTGCACTGTCTGCGTTATCGGAAATCGGTGTAATGCCTATGCTTACGCCTATGCTGAAACTGTGGTCTTTCCACAAAAACCGGTAGTCGTTCAATGCGCTAATGAGTGTTTCCGCGATATGTTCGGCGTGATGCAATGAACAGCTATGTAATAACAAGCAGAATTCATCGCCGCCTATCCGGGCTAGTGTGTCAGCCGCACGTATCTTATGTAACAGCAGGTTGCTGACCTGCTTGAGTAGTTTGTCCCCTGCGATATGCCCGACTGTATCATTGATGACCTTGAACTGGTCCAGGTCCAGGTAGCACAGCACGTGTTGTTGATCCGAGTTTTTAACGTCCTTGAGGGCCTGCTTTATCAGACGTTCGCATTCACTGCGATTGACGAGGCCTGTGAGTGAATCGTGGGTCGCCTGATAGGCCATTTGTCTGGCAAGATGTCGTGATTCGCTGATATCTATGAACGTAAAAACATAGCCGCGGTAGGTGCTGTCTTCACCAATGATGGCTGATGCCGAACTCTGGATGGAGAATTCACGGCCATTGCGACTGGTCATGATGATGTCATCATTAACGCCGATCGAATCCTGCTGATGAATATAAGCGTCAATGGGAGACGTGACTGGTTCGCGTCCCAGTTCAGTCATCACTTTGAATACCTCGTTGATAGGTGTCCCAATCGCTTCGCTTTCAGCCCATTCCGTTAGCTCCCCGCTAACCGGGTTCATATAGGTAATGATACCTTCCGGGTCGGTAGTAATTACGCCTTCATTGATTGAGTCGAGCGTAGTCTGAATACGATTTTTTTCGGTAGCCAGGGTGGCTTGTGCCTGCTGACGTTCACTGACCTCGGTTTGTAGCTGGGTGTTGGCTTCATGTATCTCAACAAACTGATTGCATAATGATTCTGTCATGGTGTGCAGGGTGTTGGTGAGGGAGCGAATCTCGGAAATTCTGCTTTTTGGCCATTCGATGAAACGTCCGCTAACCAGGCGGTTGGAGAGTGCCGATGTTTCGTTTACCAGACGTACCAGCGTATCGGTTGCGCGTCGGCTGAGGATGGCTGATACCAGGGCAGAGATAAGGGAAACAAGAAACGCAAAACCGAGGTACTTAACATATACATTCTGTAACTCTGTGATGTTGCCAGATAATGGTTTTTCAATGACTGCATGGGCGTTTAGCAAGGCGCCGTCAAGATCAGGTTCGATGATGGCAACAGAATTCCTCCAACGTGCCAGCGCGGGCATTGCTTCATTCGGCAGGAAGTTCGGTATCTTGTCTGCGAAGGAGAGCGTGGCCTGAGCTCTCTTGTGCGCATAGTCATCTCCAGGGGCCAGATCTGGGCTGGTAGCGGCGATGACGCGGCCATTTTCACTTACTATGGCGGCCTTTGCGCCAATGGATTCTGTGAATTCGGCGAAGACCTCGAGTAGGCCCTGGCTTGACAGATTATAGCTCACGCTTGCCAATTTCCGCTGATTCTCCAGCAAGTCGATGCTGTAAGTGATGCGGTCACTATTACCACTACCACTCGTCCCTCGTGGCTGGCGGAAACTCCTTTGATAAAGAAGTTTATTGTTGGCATCAGACAAGACGATTTTGCTGGGTGCGAGTTTAGCGAACTGATCGTGCAGGTTGCTTTGATTCAATCTGCTTGCCAGGCGTCTGGGATTGTTGATTAATTCAGAAAGCTTATCGCCCTTGTCAGTGACGCTAACTGTAAGTTGGTTTGATATGGTGTGCGATGTGGCTGCTAAATTCTGTTTAATCTCATCAAGGATCTTTGTGTGGTCCTGTCTTGCCTGGTAGGCGAAAATACTGATTGCCGGGATTACAGCGAAAGAGATCAGCAGGCTTTGCAGTGATCCCGTGATGGAAACAAAATTTCTATTATCGTTCTGATTGCGCCAGAACACGGAAGGGGTAATGGCCGCCAACAGTATGGCCGCCACCGCATTGGTGATGCCGTTAACCGGCTGCTTGAACAGGATAGTCAGTGCTTGAGGGTTATCGATATGCAATGTCCCGGAATAGAAAAACCAGGTCATCGGCATGCCCAGCAACAGCCAAAAGGCGATATCTGCGGCTACGATGTCTGTTTGTGTGCGGCGGATTAATGTACCGACGAACAGCGCCTCGGCAGTGAAGGTGATCAGCGCGTAGGGATGCCCCCAGTGCAATAAGGTGTAGCTACTGGCGGCAATGGCAACGACCACCCCCCAGAAAGTGCCAAGATGGCGGGTCACGGTCAGTGTGGCTATGCTGCCGAACAGGTAATTGACGCCCAGGAAAAGAGGCAGGCTATAGTAATTGCCAGCGAATCCCGCTATTGAAAACAGTAGGACGATAGACAGGGTCTTGATCATCGCTACAAAATTATTCAACAGTCATGCCCGTTGGTCGTTATCATCATACAGCCCAGCCCCCTGCCCAAGATGCCCAAAGATATAGTAAATACGCAGAATTTAACGCTTTTTCTCGTACATAGCTATTTTAAGTTAACCAATCTGCTGCTCAGTGCCGCAGCTGATACTGCGACGGAGGGCGGTGGATAGGGGCAAAACAGGCTATGGGTTAATTGTTGGAGTTGGGCTGTTTCAGTGCTGTCAGCGGGTTATGCATAAATAAATCTTCCGCGATCTGTGGCTTAAAGGGGACGAATCCAGCGCGCTTCCCAGGATGGTAGGCTATGTGCAGGTGCTGCGCTGGCGGGTAATAGTTGCTTATGGAGAAACCATTATTATTGTAAGTTTGTTCAGTTTACATTCAGGTCTTTTCTTGTAACATGCGAGTCTAAATTATGGGGGTTCCCGCTAGGGGGCTGTTTGAAATATTTTTTATATTCATATAGATATGGTAATTAGGAGAGGTGAAATGATCAGGTTAGCACGCATTATTGTTGTATTAGGCTTGCTGATTAGCGGTAGCGCGATGGCTGCCGGGGATGCAGCAGCAGGTAAAACTAAGGCGGCATCCTGTGCCGGTTGTCACGGCGCTAATGGTATTAGCAATGTCCCGATGTACCCTAATCTGGCAGGCCAAAAGGAAGCCTATATTGTCACCACATTGAAGGGTTTCAGATCCGGTGAACGCAAGAACGCCACCATGAAGGCGATGGCGGCAGGCCTGTCCGATGCGGATATCGATAACCTCGCTGCTTACTTCTCGGGCTTGAGTTGCAATTAACGAAATTATATTTGCACAATAAAAAGGCCCGCTTTAGCGGGCCTTTTTATTGTGCTGGCATTGTGGTTACAGGTATTTTCCAAGTATGACGAGCGCAATCAGTAGCAGCCCAAGGGTAAGGTTGATGCCGATTAATATTCGAATCTGGTTTAGGCTTTTACCGGCCGCCTGAAAATCCTCTGCATCAACAGCGCGAGATAAACGTTTGAATGGCCCAAAGAACACATGCAGGTAGATCAGGATCATGATGATCCCCAGCAGCTGCATGGTATGGATATACCCGGCCGTTGTGGCCATGCCGCCGAAATAACTGAATAGCATCCAGTAGCCGGTTACGGGTAACAAGATGATCGCGGCCCACACCCATGGGAAAAACCTGCGAAAGGTGTCGCGCCACAAGGTCAGGCGTAGGGGGGGATCCAGCAGTTGTGCGGCCACCGGGCGTAACGCCACATAAGCGAAAAACATACCGCCTACCCAGATAACAGAGGCGAGTACATGTAATGTGTAGGCAATAGACATTCGGGCTCCCGGGTGCTCAGTCGTGGATTGTGTTGAACGCTTCATTCTCCTGAAACTGGCGCCCAGGCACAACAAAGACTTTAGTATTTACGGAGATTAAGTCGTTTTGGGCTGAAAAATGTGTCCTGATCGGGTAAAGTCCCCGCTTCCTGAGATTTTGAGTAACGAGGCAACCCGTATGGCTAGGCAGCAAGATCATATCGCCCCGTCCATCCTGTCCGCTGATTTCGCCCGCCTGGGTGAGGAAGTCGGCAATGTATTGAAGGCTGGCGCCGACATCGTGCACTTCGATGTTATGGATAACCACTATGTACCCAATCTGACGATTGGTCCCCTGGTATGCGAAGCACTGCGCAAGCATGGTGTTACAGCGCCTATCGATGTGCACTTGATGGTGAAGCCGGTGGATCGGATCATTCCCGATTTTGCCAAGGCTGGTGCCAGCTATATCACCTTCCACCCTGAAGCCAGTGAGCACATCGACCGTACCCTGCAACTCATTAAGAACGAGGGTTGCAAGGCCGGATTGGTATTCAATCCTGCGACCTCCTTAAGTTACCTTGAGTATGTCCTCGACAAGATAGACATGGTGTTGTTGATGTCGGTGAATCCCGGTTTCGGTGGGCAGAGCTTCATCCCTGCGACCCTGGAGAAACTGCGCCAGGCACGCAAGCTGATCGATGGCAGTGGCCGTGACATTCGGCTTGAGATCGACGGCGGCGTCAAGGTGGATAACATCCGTGAGATCAAGGAAGCAGGCGCCGATACCTTTGTAGCTGGTTCTGCGATTTTTGGTGCAGCCAACGCCAGCGATCCGAACCATTACGATAGCATTGTCAAGGCGATGCGCGAGGAGCTGGCCAAGGCCTAATTGAGAAGGATGCAGGGCATGAGTTTGCATAAACCCAAAATGGTGCTCATTGATGTCGATGGTACACTGGTCGATAGCGTGCCTGACCTTGCGTACTGTGTTGACGAAATGATGTCCCACCTGGAGATGCCGCGGCGTGGTGAAGACGCCGTGCGCAACTGGGTCGGTAACGGTGTGGAGCGCCTAGTAGAACGCGCGCTGGTTAACCAGCTCGATGGCAAGCCTGAGCGGGTGTTATTCGACAAGGCGCTGCCGATTTTTATGGACCTGTACGCCGAAAATACCAGCAAGCGCAGCCGTCTGTATCCGGGGGTGGAAGAAGGCTTAGCCTATCTCAAGTCACTGGGTGTGCGCTTGGGTTGTGTGACCAACAAGGCGGAGCGTTTCACCCTTCCTTTGTTGCGAGAGCTGGGGATCCATGACCATTTTGAAATTGTCATCAGTGGCGACGTGCTGCCCCGCAAGAAACCCGATCCCATGCCCTTGTTGCATGGTGCCGAGCAACTCGGTGTCGATCCCGGCGAGGCGCTGATGCTGGGTGATTCCATTAGCGACGTCAAGGCCGCGCGTGCCGCCGGTTTCCAGATTATTTGCATGAGTTATGGTTATAATCATGGCGAAGATATCCGTGACTACAATCCGGATGCCGTGATTGACTCCATGGCGGAGTTGAGTACCCTGTTGGAACAAGCGGCATAGAGACATGATGATGCTCATTCAAGCTGAAGTTTGGCAAGGCGCAGGACAGCGATGGTGGTAAACCATCTGCAAACCTGTGCCCGACAACTTTTGACTTGGAATGAGCCGTATGAAACCTGAACAATTCGAACACCTGGCCGCACAAGGCCACAACCGCATCCCCATGGTCCGCGAAGTGCTCGCCGACCTCGATACACCATTAAGTGCCTATCTGAAGCTGGCCGCCGGCCCCTATTCCTATTTATTCGAGTCCGTGCAGGGCGGTGAGCAATGGGGGCGATATTCCATTATTGGCTTACCTTGTCGCAGCGTGCTCAAGGTGTCCGGCCACCGCATTGTTGTTGAGACCGATGGCAGGATTGTCGAAGAGATTGATGCAGACGACCCCCTGGCCTGGCTAGAGGATTACCAACGGCAGTTTTCAGTGGCCCAGGTGAATGGCTTGCCACGGTTTACTGGCGGACTGGTAGGTTACTTTGGTTACGATACTATTCGTTATATCGAACCCAAGCTGGCCAAATCTGGCGGAGTACATAAATCCGACCCGTTAGGGACACCTGATATCCTGTTGATGGTATCGGAAGAAGTGGTGGTGTTCGATAATCTCAGTGGCAAGCTGTACATCATAGTTAACGCGACTCCCGGTAATTATGCGTCTGCTGTGCAACGACTCGATAAGTTGGAAGCAATACTGCGCACCGCCACGCCGGTGTACAAGGTCAATCAACATGCGCGTAGCGTCACGGAAGCGGACTTCGTGTCCGGTTTTACTGAAGACGGTTTCAAGTCGGCAGTAGCAAAGGCCAGGGAATATATCATTGAGGGTGATGTGATGCAGGTGGTGCTGTCGCAACGCCTGTCAGTTCCGTTCGAGGCGCGGCCACTGGATCTGTACCGTGCCCTGCGCAGCCTCAACCCGTCACCGTATATGTATTTCCTTGATCTCGGGGATTTTTATATTGTGGGCTCTTCACCAGAAATCCTGACGCGCTTGGACGAGGGTGAAGTTACTGTCAGGCCTATCGCGGGTACTCGCAAGCGCGGCAGTACGCATGAACGTGATATAGAGCTGGAGCGCGAACTGTTAGCCGATCCCAAAGAACTGGCCGAGCACCTGATGCTGATCGATCTGGGGCGCAATGACATCGGCCGTGTCAGTGAAACGGGCAGCGTGCAACTCACCGAGCAGATGTTGATCGAGCGCTACTCGCATGTGATGCATATCGTCTCCAATGTGATTGGCAAGTTGTTACCGGGCAAGAGCGCCATTGATGTATTGCGTGCCACATTCCCGGCAGGCACCGTCAGCGGCGCCCCCAAGATTCGCGCCATGGAGATCATCGACGAACTTGAACCCGTAAAACGTGGTGTGTATGCCGGCGCCGTGGGTTATCTTTCCTGGAACGGTAATATGGATACCGCGATCGCCATACGCACTGCGGTGATCAAGGACAAGACCCTGCACATCCAGGCGGGTGCGGGCATAGTCTATGATTCTATTCCCGAGCTGGAATGGAAGGAGACCATGAATAAGGGGCGTGCGGTGTTCCGCGCCGTGGCGATGGCCGAAGCGGGTCTCGATGGCGTGCATAAATAGGGGTTGGATGATGCTTTTGATGATCGATAATTATGACTCCTTCACCTATAACCTGGTGCAGTATCTCGCTGAGCTGCAGACCGATGTCAAGGTGGTGCGCAATGATGCAATCAGTATTGCAGAGATCGAAGCGCTGGCGCCTGAACGCATTGTGATTTCACCAGGGCCGTGTACACCCAATGAGGCCGGAATTTCGTTGCAGGTGATCGAGCATTTTGCCGGCAAGCTGCCGATTCTGGGTGTGTGTCTGGGGCATCAGTGTATCGGTCAGGCCTTCGGTGGGCGTATCGGACACGCCGGCGAAATCATGCACGGCAAGACCTCGATGATTCACCATAAAGATCAAGCGGTATTCAAGGGTCTGGAAAACCCCTTTGAGGCGACGCGTTACCATTCATTAGTGATCGAGAAAGATAGCCTGCCGGAGTGTCTGGAGATCACAGCCTGGACCGAAATCAAAGATGGGCAACTGGATGAGATCATGGGTGTACGCCATAAGGAATACGACATTGAGGGCGTACAATTTCATCCGGAGTCTATTTTGACGCGGCATGGACATGATTTGTTGCGGAATTTTCTTGGCGATTAGTGTCGTTAACGTAAAGGCCATTAGGTAATGTATCCGATAGAATCGATCTCGTAGGCTAATGAGAATCTAATAATTCAGGTTAAAGTCACTATGAACATCCAACAAGCCATAGCCGCAGTTATCGAACATCGGGATTTGAATGCTGATGATATGACTTCTGTGATGCGCAGTATTATGACGGGTGAGAGCACGCCGGCGCAGATCGGGGGATTTCTCATCGGACTGCGCATGAAGGGCGAGACGGTAGATGAGATCGCCGCTGCGGCCACTGTGATGCGTGAGCTGGCGGCGCATGTGGAGGTCGATAAGACGCATCTGGTGGATACCTGTGGCACGGGTGGCGATGCCTCAGGCAGTTTTAATGTGTCTACTGCCAGCGCGCTGGTGGTGGCCGCTGCGGGCGGGCGTGTCGGCAAGCACGGTAATCGTTCGGTATCCAGCAAGTCAGGTAGTTCGGATGTGTTGGAGGCGGCCGGGGTGAAGCTGGACTTGAATCCACAACAGGTTGCGCGTTGTATCGATGAGGTCGGTGTGGGCTTTATGTTTGCACCCATGCACCACAGTGCAATGAAACATGCCATTGGGCCGCGTAAGGAGATGGCGGTTCGTACTATTTTCAATCTGTTGGGTCCGTTGACGAATCCTGCTGGTGCGCCCAATCAGGTGCTGGGTGTGTTCAGCGAGCATTGGTTGGAAGCGATGGCTGAGGTGCTCGGCAAACTGGGCAGCCGGCATGTTGTGGTGGTGCATTCCGAGGATGGCCTGGACGAGATCAGCATTGGTGCGCCCACGCGTATTGCCGAATTGAAGCAGGGCAAAGTCGAGACCTACAGCGTATCGCCAGAGGATTTTGGCCTGCTGCGCAGTCCCTTGGATGCCATCAGGGCTGATTCCGCGGAGCATAGCCTGGCTATCATCAAAAGTGTGCTGGCTAATGAGCCGGGCGCGGCGCGTGACATTGTGTGTTTGAACGCCGGTGCGGCGATTTATGTGGCTGGCCTTGTTGATGATCTTAAGGCGGGTGTGACTAAAGCGGCCGAAAATATAGCCAGTGGCGCAGCGGCCAAAAAGTTGCAATCCCTGGTCGACCTAACACAATCTTTCTGATTTTCTAGTAACTAAATTCCAAGCATTCACAACCAAGAACTATCATGCCTTCACCTCCTGATATTCTGCAAAGGATCCTGCGCCGTAAGGCTGAGGAGGTTGCCGAGCGTAGCGAGCACAATAGTGTGCAAGATCTGCTGCAGCGCATCGAAAATGCCCCGTCAGTGAGGCCCTTCGCTGCTGCCATGGCAGCGCGAATTGATGCGCAACGGCCAGCAGTGATTGCTGAGATCAAGAAGGCCTCGCCCAGCAAGGGTGTATTGCGCGAAGATTTTAATCCGGCAGCAATAGCCACAAGCTATGCTGCGGGCGGCGCTACCTGTTTGTCAGTGCTGACAGACCACGACTTCTTTCAAGGCTCTGAGAATTACCTGCAGGCTGCGCGTGCCGCTTGTGAGTTGCCGGTGCTACGCAAGGATTTTATTATCGACCCGTACCAGGTGTACGAGGCACGCAGCATCGGCGCCGATTGTATTTTGCTGATCGTCGCTGCACTGCATGATACAGGTCTGCGTGAACTCTATGGCCTTGCGCGCGAACTCGGTATGGATGTGCTGATCGAAGTGCACGACGCTGTTGAACTCGAACGTGCCCTGCAGCTGAAACCCCGATTGTTAGGAATTAATAACCGTAACCTACGCAGCTTCGAGACGCACCTGGAGACCACGTTGGATTTGCTGGACAAAATCCCACAGGAAAGTCTGGTGATTACTGAGAGTGGCATACTGCAGCCGGATGATGTGGCGTTGATGCAAGCGCATCACGTAAACGCCTTCCTGGTCGGGGAAGCCTTCATGCGAGCCAAAGATCCGGGTTTAGCTTTAAAGGCAATGTTTAGTTTTAGTTGAAAAGCAAAATTAGTAGTGTAGGTTGGGCTGCGCAACGCGCTGCTCAAGCGACAGATTTGGCTTGCTTTCATCGTTCCTTAATTAAGCATTAAGTACTTGAAACTAAAGTTGCTCTTAGCGCGTGCCGAATACCACTATGGTCTTGCCGTGTGCAGAGATTAGGCCGCGGTCTTCAAGTTCCTTGAGGACGCGCCCGGCCATTTCGCGTGAACAGCCAACAATCTTGGAAATTTCCTGGCGAGTAATTTTGATCTGCATCCCATCGGGATGGGTCATGGCGTCCGGTTGCTTGGCGAGATCAAGCAGGGTCAGGGCGATGCGGCCTGTGACATCGAGAAACGCCAGATCGATGACCTTGCGGCTGGTATCGCGCAAACGGGCTGCAATCTGCGACGCCAGCGAGAACAGTAGGTCAGGGTCCTCAGCTGCCAGTTCGCGGAATTTGGTGTAGTGCATTTCCGCCAGTTGACATTCGGTGCGGGCAACAACCAGCGCGCTGCGCGGGTCGGTCTCGAACATGCCCATCTCACCAAAGAAGTCGCCCTTGTTGAGGTAGGCGAGTACCATTTCATGGCCGCTTTCGTCTTCGATCATTACGCTGACCGAACCGTCAATTATATAGTAGAGTGTGTCTGCAATGTCGCCGGCGTGGATGATGACGCTACGTCCAGCGTAGTGTTTTTTGTGGCAGTGCCCCAGGAATCTTTCCAACGAGGGATCCAGGTCCGGTTTCTGTGGTTTAAGTGTAGGCATTGCTTGGCTCAAGGCGTTATTAGTCATTGTATGTCCTAAGTTTAGCAAGGATTGAGTTTTTCCCGAAATCTATTGACTGAAATATTTGAGGAAGGTTCATTAATATTATGAAAGCGCGTGTTAAATGGCTGGATCATATGAGTTTTGTCGGCGAGTCGGACAGCGGTCACAGTGTTGTCATGGACGGCGCGGCGGAGTATGGAGGGCGGAATATGGGTATCCGCCCCATGGAAATGGTGCTGCTAGGCATGGGGGGCTGTACCGCCTTCGACGTGGTTCAAATACTGAAAAAGGCGCGCCAGCCAATTACGGATTGCATCATTGAATTGCAGGCTGAGCGCGCCGATAGCGTGCCCGCCGTATTTACCCGCATCCATGCCCATTACATCATTAAGGGCAGAGGACTGGTTGACAAGCAGGTAAAACGTGCAGTCGAGCTTTCGGCAGATAAATACTGTTCGGTATCAATGATGCTGGGCGAGTCCGTTGAGATCACCCACGATTACGCAGTGGTAGATGAAGCGAACCCATGAATAGGCCCCCAGTGACCGGTGGTCTGCGCCATGTGGCCCTCAATGTCGATGACATGGCGGCGGCTGAACATTTCTATAGCGAATTGCTGGGCATGCAGGTCGAATGGCGTCCAGATGCGGAGAATCTCTATCTGAGCTCCGGCTGCGATAACCTGGCCCTGCACAAGGCGAAAACGCACTCAGATTCAGAGCAGCGTCTTGATCACATTGGGTTTATACTGCGCCGCCCTGAGGATGTGGATGCCTGGTATGATTTTCTCTGCGCACATGAAGTACTGGTGGAGAAGTCTCCACGCACCCATCGCGATGGTGCGCGCAGTTTTTATTGCCGCGACCCGGAAGGTAATACTGTGCAAATGATTTATCATCCGCCAATCGCGGAGAAGTGTCCTGGGTAACCGATCTATATTCTTATCCGGGTTTAATATTTAGCAGCCATCTGCCGGCTGCTTGTAACGAGGCTGGTGCGTTCGTGCGTAAACTCAATCCGAAACTCAAACTCTACGGTTTTAACAATCTGACCAAAACCCTGAGCTTTAATATATACGACATCTGCTACGCAAAAACGCCTAAGCATCGTGAAGAGTATATTGAGTATATCGATGAGGCCTATAACGCCGAGCGCCTGACGCAGATTCTGACAGATGTTGCCGAGATCATTGGCGCCAATGTACTTAACACCGCGCGTCAGGATTATCACCCTCAGGGTGCCAGTGTCACTATGCTGATTGCTGAAGACGAAGTCACCACCGAGCAAATTTCCAATACCGAAGCGCCTGGTCCGCTGCCGGATGCTGTCGTGGCGCATCTCGACAAAAGCCACATTACGGTGCATACCTATCCGGAATCCCACCCGGACAATGGTATTAGTACTTTCCGCGCCGATATCGATGTTTCGACTTGTGGACGAGTCTCACCCTTGAAGGCTTTGAATTACCTGATCCACAGCTTCGATGAGGATATTGTGATCATGGATTATCGGGTGCGTGGATTTACCCGTGATGTGAGAGGTAAGAAGCACTATAACGATCACAAGATCGATTCCATCCAAAATTTTTTGAGCAAGGACACCAAGAAGCGTTATCAGATGATTGATGTCAATGTCTATCAGGAAAACATCTTTCATACCAAGATGATGCTGAGGGATTTTAATATGGGCAGTTATTTGTTTGGTTCAGGTGTTGATGATTTTGATAAGCGCGAGCTGGCCAACATCGAAAAGCGTCTGCGTAAAGAAATGGCGGAGATCTTTTACGGGAGAAACATGAGCTAACCGTAAATTTTGGTTTTTAATTCTTAATTTTAATTAAAAATACGAATAATTGTCTGTTCCCATTAGCTTTGCGGTAAACCGCAGGGCGGTTCTTCCAATCAATAATTAAATATTCAAAACTAAAAACTGCCTAACCTATATCCAGTAAGCCGTCGTCGTCATTACTTTCGATACCATTTTCATCAGGCCTTTGATGGGTGCAGGGAGTTGTGCAGCGCCGGCGTCGTGAGCGATGTCTGCATGATGGGTTTCATCGATGCGCATTTGTTCGAGGATGGCGCGGCTTTTTTCATCTGCTGGCGAGATGCGTTGCAGGTGGTTGTCGAGATGCTTCACTACCTGACGTTCGGTTTCGTTGACGAAGCCCAGGCTCCAGCGGTCACCAGCCAGTCCGGCAGCGGCGCCCATGGTAAACGAGCCCAGGTACCATAGCGGGCCAAGCATGCTTTTGTTGCTGTCAAGCTCTTCCAGGCGTTGTTCGCACCAGGCGAGGTGGTCGGTCTCCTCGTCTGATGACTGCTGCATCTGTGCGCGCACCAGTTCGTTGCGGGCGGTCAGTGCCTGACCATGATATAGACCTTGCGCGGCTACCTCGCCAGCATGATCCACGCGTAACAGACGGGCGGATAACTTTTGTTCCTCATCGCTCAGATCGATGGCATCCTCGACGCCGCTCGCCGGGTTGTCACGCTCAGGTTTAGGCGCCCGTGCGTGAATCGTCCGCATGGCCTGATCAGCCTGCATGAGCAGGCGGTCTATCGGTGAATAGTTGCGCATCATGCCATGGAGTATAAAGATTAAACCGCCAAGACACCAAGGGTGCCAAGAAGTATTTCCCGTTCCCACGCTCCCGCGTGGGAACGCATGCCTTGTTCTTGGTTGAGTTCAGTATCGGTAGCCACGGCGGACCGTGGGCGCCAGGAAAAGGTGTTGGAGTGGTAACGCCCTCGGCTTGTATCCGTGCCACGCAAGCTGTGTATTTAATAAAAATTATGAATTCAAAACTAAAAATTGCCTTTAAGCTGCCTTGCCAGCATCGTCACTGGATGCACGACCTCGATATCCAGTCCCTCCCGGCGTAAGCCAGCCTGTAAATGCAGTGCACAGCCTATATTGCTGGAAACCAGGGTGTCGATATCGTGTTCCTTGATATGTTCCAGCTTGTCCTGGAGTAAGCTATCGGCCATTTCAGGGTGGGTCATCATATAATTGCCTGCCGCGCCGCAGCACAACTCATTTCCCGGTAATTCAACCACATCGATGCCAGGTATCTTTTGCAGTAACTCAAATGGTTGCTGTGAACATTTAAGTACATTTCTCAGACTGCAGGGACTATGCACAGCAACGTGGCGATACAGTGGTTCCAGTTGTACATCGTCATTCCAGTGATCGAGTAAAAACGTGCTGATATCGAAGTGCTTGTGAGCCAGTGTCCGACTTTCGCTGTTATCAATATGGTCTGGATACTCCAGTAGCATAGCGCCACAGCCACTGGCGCTGGATACAACAAAATCAGATTCTGCAAAGGCCTCGATATTGCGTTGCATTAGTGTCAGCGCTTGAGGGGATCTTCCAGCATGCAAATCCAGTGCGCCGCAACAACACTGGTGTTCGGCGTTGGCAACAGAATAACCCAGGGCACTGATCAGCAAACGACTTGCCGCCAGGGTTTCGTGCTCAAATAGTTCGGCAACACAACCTGTGAACAGCGCCACGCTCTGGGATTTGTGTGGCCGGTGGTTTGCGCCGGCTTCAAGTCTGAAGCGGCGCTGTCTTGGGATGATGCTCTCTGCACGTGCCAGTCCCAGTAGCTCCAGGGCCCCGCTTTTACGCGTTAGGGTCTGCAAGCCGCTGCGTTGATAACCTATAAGCAGGAGGCCGCTGAGTTGGCGCACTACACGGTGTTTCAGAAAAGCGCGTCGGAACAATTCTGCGAGGCGGAGGTGTTGCTTGTTGTTACTCTGCAGTAGCGCATGGGCCGCGTCGATCAGTTCGCCATAGGGCACCAGGGCAGGACACATTGCCTCGCAGGCGCGACATTGCAGGCAGCTCTCTATGTGTCCAGTGAGGTTTTCATCAGGACCGAGCTGACCATTGTTGAGTGCCTGCATCAGTGCAATACGCCCGCGCGGTGATTCGGCTTCGTTGCCGGTTTTCATATAGGTGGGGCAGTGCGGCAGGCACATGCCGCACATCACGCAACGGTCGGTGGCATCAAGCGCCTTATCCATGTGAATCTGTGAAATGCTGATGATATGGCTATGGGCTGAAATATTGGCAGTGTAAGGGGCTGGCCGGTTTGTCGCCAGCACTATAGCAATCCCGGTTTTCTGGTTATGACATGCGTTCCGCGTGGCTGCGCTATATAATCTGCCGCCAGTATCACACGGGATATTAGCTGAATGTCTTATTACAAGCGGCACATGTTCTTTTGCACTAACCAGCGCGAGGATGGCGTATGCTGTCAGGATCATGATGCGTTGGCGTTTCGCAATCATGCCAAGCAACGCAGCAAAGAGCTGGGCATAGCCGGGCAGGGTGGTGTTCGCATCAATACAGCAGGTTGCCTGGATCGCTGTAGTGAGGGGCCGGTTGCAGTGATCTACCCGGAAGGGATCTGGTATACCTATGGAAGCACCGCCGATATCGATGAAATCATGGATGAGCACCTGGTCAACGGTCGCATTGTTAAACGCCTTAAGCTCTGAACACGGCCTTTCGGCTAAATAATTCAGGAAATACAATCACATAGTGGCATGCATCGAACCGGTGCGCGGGGGTTGACAAGTAAATAGTTATATTAGACAATTATTATATTCTGAATGAGAGCTCCTCGTTCTCAACAGAAAAATCCTCCATCCTCCCTTGGTGGTATATTTGGCGCGGCTTCCTACCTATTGGCCGCGCTTTTTTTTTGTCTTAAATTTGGGGTTGTAGCTGGCATTCAGCTTGTATCCCAGGGCTATCTTGGGTAGTATTGCGCGCCTTCCGTGTGGTGCTGACAGCCAACTTTTGGAGTTTTTTCTCGGATGAAGACATTTAGTGCAAAGCCGGAAACGGTGAAACGCGACTGGTACGTCGTCGATGCAGATGGCAAGGCCCTCGGCCGCCTGGCTAGCGAGGTTGCGCGCCGACTGCGTGGCAAACATAAGCCAGAATATACCCCGCATGTGGATACGGGCGATTACATTGTGATCGTCAATGCCAGTAAAGTACGCGTCACTGGCAACAAGGCTGCCAACAAGATGTACCACCATCACACAGGTTATATCGGTAACCTCAAATCGATCAGCTTCGAGAAGATGATCCGCAAATCGCCCGAAAGGGTGATTGAGCTGGCGGTCAAGGGTATGTTGCCCAAGAATCCGCTGGGCCGGTCGATGTACCGTAAACTCAAGGTCTATGCAGGCGCGGAACATATGCACGCCGCACAGCAACCTCAAACACTCGAATTATAAGTCAGGCATAAGACGGTTATGGCAAATACAAATTATTACGGCACGGGCCGCCGCAAAAGTTCAACAGCGCGCGTATTTCTGCGCAGCGGCAATGGCGATATCACTATCAATCAGCGTTCGATAGATACTTACTTCGGTCGTGAAACGTCGCGCATGATCGTGCGCCAGCCACTCGAGGCAACCGAGCTCCTCAAAAATTTCGACGTGCGCATCACGGTTGCCGGAGGCGGTGCCAACGGCCAGGCTGGTGCCATACGCATGGGTATCGCGCGCGCTTTGCTGAACTATGATGAAGGCCTGCGTCCCGCGTTACGCAAAAAAGGTTTCCTGACACGTGATGCACGCGAAGTTGAGCGCAAGAAAGTTGGCCTGCGCAAGGCACGTAAGGCAACCCAATACTCCAAGCGTTAAACGGGACCATCACGTCCACCCCTGGATCGCTTCATCAGTTTATTGGGGGATCGTCTAGTGGTAGGACTGCGGACTCTGACTCCGCCAACCTAGGTTCGAATCCTAGTCCCCCAGCCAATAAGGAACCCGCCGTCAGGCGGGTTTTTTGTTGGCTGGGGGACGAAGGATGAGAAGCTAGTGGTTCGACAAAATTGCCGGGAGCAATTTTGAACAGCGGAGCGCAGCGACGCTGGCCCCGCAGGGGTGAGTCTACGCGACTGAGCAGAAGGCGCGCCGAGTAATCCTAGTCCCCCAGCCAATAAGGAACCCGCCGTCAGGCGGGTTTTTTTGTTGGCTGGGGAAGCCTGCGCGGCTGAGCGAAAGAAGTTTGCGAGTTTGCTGCAGAATTGCTTGGGTCAATTTTATTTGCCATGTTCGTGTGTTCAGCCTTACAGGCTTCTTTCTGTTCACCGAACACTTCACGATCTTTAAAAGTGTGTTTAGCGTTATTGTAAGCAGAGCAATGATCCTGCCCTTGTGTCTTTATGTGTAGTGCGGAAGTTACAAGTATGAATTCATTTTGATGCGGGTTGCATAGATGCAAGCATGGGTGTCGCAGTCCGAAATAGCATGCGTTTGTAACATGAGTGAATTAATGTGCATTAGCGTGGTAACCGGGGTGAGGTGAAGCGTGAGCTGCAGGTTTAAAGGAAATTACGGTTGCCCTGGAGCGTGTCAATGCGGCGAACGTAAGCTGTTTGGCTTGCTTTTGTGCTTTTCCGATACAGGCCGTTATCCTGGGAGAGTGACCTCTATCGCATAAATATCAGTAAGTTATCGGTGCTACTTGTTAATTTACAGGAGCTTGTTTATACTCATTCGCAACTTGGCATTCATTTTGTTGTTTTTGAACAACAAAATGAATGCCAAAAAAGGTCTCAATGCGGCTAAACCCGCTTGATACCGAGCAGAAATGTCATTGTTTTCATAAGAAATTAGAACTAACTGTGGTTTTTTTGAGATAAAGTGTTGCATATTTGTCTGTATGCGACTATAACGTATCTCGACTACACAATCTCATCACTCGTTTATTGGGAGTCTTAACATGAACAAGAAACTTATTGCAGTAGCAGTTGCTGCAGCTGTGGCAGCTCCTGGCGCCGCATTCGCAGGTTCAACACTTTATGGTCAGGCACATGTATCCGTTGGGTATTATGATGATGACATCTCCAACAACCTCCGCGTTTCCAGTAACACCTCACGCATCGGTGTGAAGGGTTCTGAAGATCTGGGCGGTGGTTTAAAGGCCTTGTATAAGGCTGAATGGGAAGTCGGTATGTCCGATACATTCCGCGACTTCAGTGGCGCTACCCGTAACCGTGATCAGTTCATCGCATTACGAGGCGGCTTCGGTACCTTTAAGTTGGGTCGTGAAGACACCATCGTTAAAGTGGTCGGTCGTAAGGTGGATTTGTTCTGGAGCACTCAGGTTGGCCAGAACCGTAGTGTGGCGCGTGGCCTGGATGGCAAAGACAGCCGCCTCGGTAACACCATTATGTATGCTTCACCGAAGATCGCTGGTGGTTTGACTCTGGAACTTGGTTATAACACGGACGTGAATGCCAGTAACAATGAGGACGATGTCAACACAAGTGGCGATATCAATAACGATAACGATATGGTCAGTGTAGGTGCTACCTGGGCGAATGGTCCGCTGTACCTTGGGCTGGCCTATGAATCCCGTGGTATCGATGACGGCGGCTCGCCACTCATCGATAATGCAGATACGATACGTTTTGGCGTTACTTATAAGATCGGTGCCGTGAAATTGGCCGGTTTTTATCAGGATGCCACCAACCAGGGTTTTGTTTCTGACTTAGATCGCTCGATCTGGGGTATTGGCGCAGCTTACACCGCCGGTAAGAACACCTTTAAGGCTCAGTACTATGCTGCAGATGAGTTTGATACACCTGTAGGCACTGCCGCTGATACTGGCGAAGCGCTGTTTTCAATTGGCTGGGATCACAAGATGTCCAAGCGTACCCATACCTATGTTCAATACGCGCAGAATGAAGGCGACAACAACATTGGCCCCCGCCTGGGTGGCAGTGGTCATGCTGAGACAGTTGTCGGACCAGCAGGCGGCACAGTTTCTGTGATCGACTTCGGTATCCGTCACAAGTTCTAAAAGCAATAGCAAAGCAGTGTAAATTTAATGGGCGCCTTCGGGCGCCCATTTTTTATGCGTGAAATCTGATATGAGATATGTTCACCGCAAAGACGCTAACGACTCCCAGGATGGAGGAGGTGGCGTCTTTGCGGTGAAATATTTTGGCGTAAATTAGACTAGGTCAGTGTCTTAACCCCATCTTTGTCACCCAGCAGCAAAACGTCTGCGGGACGCTGCGCGAAAATCCCCACGGTAACGATACCGGGTATTGCATTCAGCTCTATTTCGAGTTCTACCGGATCCAATATGTCCAGGTTGTGGATATCCAGAATCAGGTTGCCGTTGTCGGTAATGAAATCTTCGCGTAACACGGGTTGTCCGCCGTGTTTTAATAGTTGACGCGCGACAAAGCTGCGTGCCATGGGGATGACCTCGATTGGCAACGGGAATTTACCCAGCACGTCTACCAGCTTGGAATCGTCGGCGATGCAGATGAATTTACTGCTGGCACCTGCGACTATTTTCTCACGAGTGAGTGCACCACCACCGCCCTTGATGAGGTGTAAATGACGGGTCGCCTCATCGGCGCCATCGACGTAAACCGGAAGATCACCGACCGCATTGAGATCCAGTACCGTAATACCATGTGACTGCAGGCGTTGGGCAGAGGCTTCTGAACTGGCGACGGTGCCATCGATCTTGCCCTTCAGGCCTGCGAGCGCATCAATGAAGAAATTGGCTGTAGAACCTGTGCCGACTCCTACGATATCACCTGCTTCGATATAATCCAGTGCCGCTTCTGCGGTGAGTTTTTTCATGTCATCTTGTGTCATCACTGTTTCCTGCCGGAGTAATCGAGCCGGAATGATACCGTTTGTGGCGGTGGATGTCATGATAGGCGCAGGCTTGCTATGCTGTGTCGTAGCGCACTTTACAACCTAGCTGGAACCATGACAAAAAAATACATTGATATGATCCTTTCATCGCGCGTCTATGACGTCGCGGTAGAATCAACGCTTGATCTGGCGCCATCATTATCCAGGCGTTTTGATAACCATGTTTACCTCAAGCGCGAAGACAAGCAGGCTGTGTTTTCGTTTAAATTGCGTGGTGCCTATAACAAAATTTATCACCTGAGTGAGGCAGAAAAGGCTCGTGGGGTTATCGCCGCATCTGCCGGTAATCATGCGCAAGGCGTGGCACTTGCCGCGCATCAGCTGAAGATCAAGGCGGTCATTGTGATGCCCAGGACAACGCCCAGTATTAAGGTTGAAGCCGTACGATCATACGGTGCACGTGCATTATTGCATGGTGACACCTATGACGAAGCCTACGAACATGCATTACAGCTGGCAGACAAGCAGCGCATGACCTTTATCCATCCATTCGATGATCCTTTGGTGATCGCTGGGCAAGGCACTGTTGGTGTTGAGATTGCGCGCCAGCATCCTGACGATATCGAGGCGATCTTTGTGCCGGTGGGCGGCGGTGGATTGATCGCAGGGATCAGTACCTATTTCAAATACCTGCGCCCCGAGGTCAAGATCATCGGTGTCGAGCCTGAGGATGCGCCATCAATGCACGCGGCCATGAACGCAGGGCGTCGTGTGGTATTGGATCAGGTTGGGATCTTTGCTGACGGCGTCGCCGTACGGCAAATTGGCAAAGAAACCTTCAGATTGGCGCGAAAGAGCGTTGATGAGGTGATCCTGGTGACTACTGACGAGATCTGTGGCGCGATTAAAGACATTTTTGACGATACTCGCAGCATTTCAGAGCCTGCAGGGGCCCTGGCACTGGCAGGAATGAAGAAATATATCGAGCGCGAGGGCGTCAAAAACAAGAATTTGATCGTCATAAACAGTGGCGCCAACATCAATTTCGACCGATTACGGCACGTGGCGGAGCGTGCCGAACTGGGTGATCGCCGCGAATTCCTCTTGGCGGTGACGATTCCGGAGCGTCCCGGCAGCTTCCGAAAATTCTGCCGTCTGCTGGGCAAGCGCGGTATCACCGAGTTCAATTACCGTTATGCAGATGAAAAAATTGCTCACGTCTTTGTAGGTATGCAGATGGAAGATGCAGATATGCAGGGCCCCGAGCTTTTAAGTGAACTGGCCGATAAGGGTTATACGGTGTTGAACATTAGCGACAATGAAATGGCCAAGGTTCACTTGCGCTATATGGTAGGCGGGCGCGCGCCCGGAGTGAAAAATGAAATACTGTATCGATTCGAGTTTCCAGAACGACCGGGTGCGTTACTTCAGTTCCTGAATGCAATGAGTCACGATTGGAATATCAGCTTGTTTCATTATCGAAATCATGGTGCAGCGTATGGGCGGGTTTTGGTAGGAGTGCAGGTAGCGAAAAAAGATCGCTCTGAGTTCGTCGCGTCGCTCAAGGACTTGGGCTATCCTTATGCAGATGAAACGGCTAATCCGGCTTATAAGTTATTCCTCTAATCTGCCTGGGGTTACCGGGGCATCCTATGTTTAACTTATTGATATTTATACTAATTTTTCTTAGCGTTAGGTGGTTTTTAGGCACAAAAAAGGGCCCCTTTCGGGGCCCTTTGCAGTCTTCGTAAACGACTACTTACTTTTTCCTTTTAGCTGTTTTGCGCTTGGCTGTTTTACGTTTAGCCGTTTTACGTTTAGCCGTTTTACGTTTCGCCGTTTTCCTTTTGGCTGTTTTACGTTTAGCCGTTTTCTTTTTCTTTGCTACCTTGCGCTTGGCTGTCTTACGTTTCGCCGTTTTGCGCTTGGCAGTTTTTTTCTTTTTAGCTGTTTTCTTTTTCTTAGCTACCTTTTTCTTCTTGGCAGTTTTTTTCTTTTTAGCTGTTTTCTTTTTCTTGGCTACTTTGCGTTTCGCCGTTTTACGTTTTGCGGTTTTGCGTTTCGCCGTTTTCTTTTTCTTGGCTACTTTGCGTTTCGCCGTTTTACGCTTTGCGGTTTTGCGCTTGGTAGTTTTCCTTTTCGCAACTTTCCTTTTGGTCGTTGCGCGTTTCGCTTTAGCTTTCGTTCGAGACTTTTTCTTCGTTGATGCTCTGCGTTTGATGGCCATCAAATCTCCCTCCAAACAGTTAGTTAACAAAAGTGCACGGGCTGAGTATAAACCACAAAATGGAAAATACTAGCCAATAAGTAATGTTTTTTTAGCACGTTTTTTTAGAAAAAAGTAGTTTTTTTTAAAATTTGCATTGTCGAACACATGTTTTTGCTAACTGAACGGCGAAGAATCGGCGATAAAAGGATGTGTTAAACGGTATGTTTGTGCGCATATCACGTGTCGGAATTTAGAAACCGGTAGTGTCAAACGGGCATGATGTCTGAGCTGCGAATATAGCGGGAGATTCGTGATACTAGGGAAAGACTATGGTGTGCAGCGTAATCAAAAGCTGGTTTTATTCCAGCTCCAGTATGTAGTCCCATTGTTTTCTAGTAACAGACATGACGGAAAGGCGGTTGCCTTTACGCAGCAGGGTCATATCAGCGAGCGCTCGGTGCTGTTTGAGCTCGTTGAGTGTAATCACACGCTTGAGTTTGCGCTTATAACGCACATCAACCATGAACCAGCGTGGATTGTCAGGGTCGCTCTTGGGGTCGTAATGGTTGTCATCAGGGTCGAATGCGGTGTGGTCTGGATAAGCCTCCCGTGCAATGGTCATGACACCGACAATGCCGATTTCATCACAGTTTGAGTGATACAGAAATGCGAGATCGCCCTTTTTCATGTCGTCGCGCATCATGTTGCGGGCCTGATAATTTCTTACGCCATCCCATGGTTCGACCTTAACGCGTTTGAGGTCGTCGATACTGAATTCGCTGGGTTCCGATTTCATTAGCCAGTATTGCATGTCCGCTATCCTGTATTTGGGGAGCTGCTGAGTATAAAGCCGCTGGCGGTGCAGACAAGTGCTGGAGGTATGTATAGCTATACACGCTCGTTGTAAGCCTGGAGGTAATGCTTGGGGTAGATAGCTGTGCTGCAGTGGCTGCTTTATGTTGAAACTGTGGTGGAATCGGCGTGTACTAGTAGGAGGTTCAGTAGATTGTGTGTGGAAAGTCAGCGGCGCTCTCCGCAGCGTCGCTCTTGAAGGGGAAGGGTGCTCCGCCCTGCCGTTACAGCTTTCGACCTTGAACCAGAGGTTCAGGTGGGGGCTTCGGTGATGCTTAAGGCTTTCCGTTGACCGGACATGCACACCACATCATCTACTCGGCTCCCGGGGTAAAGAAATAGGCTCAAGGATTTTACCCAGCTGCTCACGTACAGGGCAGAGCGACCCAAACTTTAAATCTTTAATACAGGCGCTTAAAACTCCATCTGTTGGCTGTCTTTGAGTGCCACATCGACTCGCTCCTGGAGTGAACGAATACGGTTGAAGAACTTGTCGGCAAAGTTTTCCTGACTGTTCTTCTGGTTCAGCATTTCGTGTGTCAGATTCAGGGCTGCCATTACCGCAATACGGTCTGCACCCACGACCTTGCCGCTGTCACGGATCTCCTTCATGGTCTTGTGTAGGTAGTTTGCCGAAGCCAACAGTTCATTCTGTTGTTCCGCAGGGCAGCCGATACGGTATTCCTTGTCCAGGATGTTGACGGTGACAGGGATGTTGTCGTTTGCGCTCATGCGGTCTGTTCCATGGACTTCAGTCGGTTCAGGATAGCCTCGACACGCGTCCGCACCTGCTCATGTTTATCAATAAGATTGGCGCGTTCGGTGGACTGATGGTCCTGCTGAGTGCGCAGTAGGCGATTTTCTTCCTTGAGGTGCTCGCAGGTACGAATCAGTTCATTAATGCGGGACTCGAGCCGCTGTAGCTCGTGTTCCATGACTTGCTGTGCTTTATCTTTTTCCATGGGTCAATAGTAGGCCGCTGCAATGCGGGGGTCAACCGGCCATAGCGCCAATTGCGGCGCTGGCTTGTGAAATCTGTCAAGGCTGCCGCAACTTGATTATTGTGCGCCGTTTTAGTGCCGACTGGTGATAAGATGCAGGGCATGCAAATGCCGGAATATCACGAAGTCAGCAATGCACTGCGCAATGCCGATGTGGACATCGACGCTGCCGATTGCCATGGATCATTATGCGGTGTGCTGGTGGTGAATGCCGCTGTGCCAGTGCAGCTTTGGCTGGATGAGGTGTTATCCGAGGCTGATTCCGCGAATGCGCTGGTGAGAGAAACGCGTGCGCTGCTGGAAACCTTGTGTACCGCGACCCGCGAGCAGCTCAACAGCAGTAATCTGGATTTTCAGTTACTGTTGCCTGGTGATGATTGCTCGCTGCAAGAGCGTGCGGGTGCACTGGCACTCTGGTGTCGGGGCTTTCTTTTCGGCACTGCCTTGGCGGGTGTCAAGGCGGATACTTCGCTACCGGCAGACAGTGCAGAGCTATTTAAGGACTTGGCTGAGATCGTTAAACTTGGTATCGGCGAGATCGCGGACGAAGAGGATGAAAACGCCTACACTGAGATTCTGGAATATGTCCGCATGGGCGTATTGCTGGTAAATGAAGAGCTGCAGCCCATGAAGCTGCAGGCATCAATTCACTGATTTAACCTCAATAATTGGTAAAACAATGCAGAGCAAGGAATACGTTAAACGCCGCAAGACCTTAATGCGCATGATGGGAAATGATGCCATTGCAATCCTACCCTCGGCGCCGGTGCGCATTCGTAACCGGGATGTCGATTATCCTTACCGCCAGGACAGCGATTTTTTGTATCTCACCGGATTCGAAGAGCCGGAATCAGTTGCGGTGCTGATTCCCGGTCGCAAGCACGGGCAGTACATTCTGTTTTGCCGGGAAAAAGATCCCGAACAGGAAACCTGGCATGGCCGGCGCACAGGGCAAGAGGGTGCAATCGAAACCTATGGCGCGGATGACGCTTTCCCGATCACGGATATCGACGACATCCTGCCTGGTTTGCTGGAGGAGCGTGATCGCGTGTTCTACAGCATGGGTCGGGATCCGGAATTCGACCACCAGCTCATGAGTTGGGTGAACAGTATTCGTGAGCGTGCCCGTGCCGGTAGCCAGGCCCCGCATGAGTTCGTGTCGCTGGAGTATCCCTTGCATGACATGCGTCTGTACAAATCGCGTGCCGAAGTCAGTGCCATGAGAAAAGCAGCAAAAGCAGCAATCTCGGCACACCAGCGTGCCATGATGTATTGCGAACCAGGTATAAATGAACACCATATCGAAGCGGAGCTCATGTATGAGTTTCATCTTGCCGGCACGGTCCCATCCTATACGCCGATCGTCGGCGGTGGTGATAACAGTTGCATCCTGCATTACACGGACAACAACCAGCTACTTGAAGACGGTGATCTGTTGTTGATTGATGCCGGTGCTGAGCACGATGGTTATGCCAGTGACATCACGCGCACCTTCCCCGTAAATGGCCGCTTTAAACCTGCGCAGCGCGATATCTATGAGCTGGTGCTGGCGGCGCAAGAGGCTGCCATTAAAAAAGCGATCCCCGGTAATCACTGGAATGATCCGCACGATGCCGCGGTGAAAGTATTGACCAAAGGGCTGGTTAGGCTCGGCTTGCTGAAGGGGCGGCCCGCGCAATTGATCCGCGATGAAGCCTATAAGCGATTTTACATGCACCGAACCGGTCACTGGCTGGGACTGGATGTCCACGATGTGGGTGATTACCGCGTTGATGAAGAGTGGCGTTTGCTGGAACCAGGTATGGTGATGACCGTTGAGCCTGGTATTTATATACCCGCGGGCAGCAAGGGTGTTGCCAGGCGTTGGTGGAACATCGGTGTCCGCATCGAAGATGATGTGCTGATTACGCGCGATGGTAACGAGGTGTTGAGCCGTGGACTGACGCGTGATCCCGACGAGATCGAAGGCCTGGTTGGGTCCGCGTTGTAACTGGAGTCTCTGCGCACTACTCAATCCTATGCAAGACGATTGCGATATTCTGATAGTTGGTGGTGGCCTGGTGGGTGCTACGCTGGCGTGTGCGCTTGCCAATTGTGATTACCGAGTGGTGTTACTCGAGGCGCGACCTCTCGGTACGCCCGGTCAACCCAGTTATGACGAGCGTACCGTTGCGCTGTCATACAGTTCACGGCGTATCTTCGAAGCGCTGGGTTTGTGGGATGAACTGCTACAGGTGGCAACATCCATCAATACGATCCATATTTCTGAGCGCGGCCGTTTTGGTGTAACGCGTTTACATCATGCTGATGAAGATGTAGATGCATTAGGTTATGTTGTCGCAAATCGAAACATCGGTGAGACGCTCTATAAGCGTTTGTCAGCGCAAAAAAATCTTAAAGTGTATTCACCATCAATCCTGAATGATTTAACGCTCAAATCGCATTGTGTTAGCGCTGACGTTACATTTGAAAACAAAAAAAGCAAAAATTCACGCTTGCACATCGAAACACGCGTATTAATTGCTGCAGATGGCGCTGATTCACGTGTTCGTAAGCAGTTGGGCATCGATGTGCAACGTGATGACTATCATCAAACCGCAATTGTTACCAACATCACGACGTCAAAACCTCATCACAACACTGCGTATGAACGTTTTACATCATCTGGTCCGTTGGCGTTGTTACCCTTGAGTGAAAACCGGTGCTCGTTAGTGTGGACACACAATCAGTGCGACGTAGATGCGACGATGCAACTCGACGATGTCGGATTTCTTTACAGTCTGCAGGAATGTTTTGGTTTTCGACTGGGCCGATTTACCAAAGCGGGTAAACGACATGCCTATCCGTTGTCACTGCTACGTGCCACAGAAGTGGTGCGGCCGCGTGTTGCGTTACTCGGGAATGCCGCGCATACATTGCACCCGGTTGCGGGGCAGGGCCTGAACCTGGCGTTGCGCGATGTCGCAGTGCTGGCCGAGTTGCTGTTTGCGGCCGCCCAGCAGCATGACGACCCTGGTAATGAGTTGCTATTAAAACAGTATGCCGCGTGGCGTGTGCAGGATTTAAAGCGCACCGTCGGTTTTACCGATACTTTGGCGCGCGTATTTACCAATCCGTTGGCACCATTGGCGCATGCGCGCGGTCTTGGCCTGGTTGCTGTTGATCTCATTAAGCCTTTGCGTAAACGACTGGTCGAGCAAAGTACTGGTTTGCGCGGTGGCAACACGCAATTGGGCTGTGGACTTGCCTTGGGGGAATACACTTAGTGTCCCGGCAAACCGATGTCGTCATCATTGGTGGTGGTGTAGTCGGCATCACACTCGCCAGTGCGCTCGGCCTACAGGGCAGGCAGGTTGTTGTTGTTGAGGCACGTGAACCGGTAGCTTTCAAGCCCGATGATGAATATGATCTGCGCGTGTTTGCAGTCAGTCCCGGATCGCAGGCGATTTTCACGGCACTGGGTGTATGGCCCATGATTAGTGCGCGCCGCATTTCACCGTATCGGCACATGCATGTGTGGGATGCCGGCGGTAACGGGCAGATCGATTTTGATTGTCTCGATGTTGGCGAGCCGCGCTTGGGGCACATTATTGAAAATCGTGTGTTACAGGATGCCCTGTTGCAACGCCTGCATGAGTTGCCCAATGTCCAATGGTGTTGTCCTGATAGTCTTGCTGACTTTGAGGTTGCTGACTGTGGTGTAGAGGTACGACTGCAGAGTGGTTCGGCTTATTCAGCAAGTTTGCTGGTAGGTGCGGACGGCGCTGCGTCAAGAGTACGTCAGCACGCCGGTTTTTTGTATCAAAAACGTGCCTACGAACAGCAGGCCATAGTGGCTAACATCACCACTGCACTGCCACATCAGCACACGGCATGGCAGCGCTTTTTGCCCAGTGGGCCGTTGGCGTTCCTGCCGCTGGCTGACGGCAGTATTTCGATTGTCTGGTCTACCACACAGGCCGATCGACTGTTGACGCTCGATGATACGGCCTTCTGTGAGGCGTTGGCTGAAGCCTTCGACTACAAACTTGGTGAAGTCACATCGAGCACACCGCGTGTCGCATTCGCATTAGCCGGTGGTCAGGCAGAACCCTATGTTGGTGAGCGGATTGCTCTGGTTGGTGATGCTGCACACAGTATTCATCCGCTGGCCGGGCAGGGTGCTAATCTCGGCATTACTGATGCGGCAGTGCTGGCGCAAGTGTTGGGTAGTAGCACGCGTGATATGGGTGGTTTGCGGACGCTGCGCCGCTATGAACGTGCCCGCAAGGGTGAAAATATTCTGATGATGCGTGCTATGGAAGGATTCAAAACCTTGTTTGGCAGTGCCTCATCGCCTATCACGCAACTGCGGAATACGGGGCTCAGTCTCACCAATAACCTGCCGGCAGCCAAGCGTATGCTGATGCGGCATGCCATGGGACTCTCCGGTGAACGACCTCAACTGATACGTCACACTTCCGTGTAGATTCTTTGCTGTGATTAATCAGAATCCGGGTTAGCGATGCACGCAGGTGGTGCTTGAGTTGATTGAGCGGCGTTGGGAAAAAACAGTTGTTGACCGTTGTGTGTGAAGCCGGCAATTGCACGTTGCCCTTTTCCCGAGATCAGCCAGTCGATAAAGCACTGCGTGTCCTGTGCTTTCACATGGGGATGCCTCGCGGGGTTTACCAGGATCACCCCGTATTGATTCAATAACGGCGGATTACCTCGCAGCATTAAGCGCAGATTGTCCTTGTTGGTAAAACTCATCCAGGTTCCGTAATCCGTGAGCGCGTACGCATCGATGGCATTTGCCAGGTTTAGGGTTGCGCCCTGGCCCGAACCCGTCTCACGATACCATTGACCACTGTACTGTTGGGGGTCGATGCCGCTATCTGACCACAGGCTGAGTTCTTGTTTGTGAGTGCCGCTATCATCACCGCGCGATGTGAAGCTGGCCCGAGCAGTCGCGATCTTGCGCAGTGCCTCGACGGCATTATCCATGCCCCTGATTCCCGCCGGGTCAGCAGCTGGACCCACGATGACAAAATCGTTATACATCACGTCATAACGTCTTAGGCCATAACCCTGGCGCACGAATTGTTCTTCGGATAGTGGGTGGTGAACAAACAGCGCATCGACATCACCTCTTTCGGCAAGATTGATGGCGCGGCCAGTACCCGCAATGATAGTGCGCACCTGGATGCCAGCCGCCTTTTCAAATGACGGGAGGATGTGTGCAAGCAATCCCGAATTGTCGGTGGAGGTTGTCGATGCCACGGTAATAAAGCGATTGCCGGCATGCGTGACCTGGGTGGCAGGCAGTAGGGTTAAACAGGCCAGGAGTATTACAAGCAGGCACGGTCTGGTGCAAGACACGAACATTCTAATTCGCCATATGCAATATTGCTTCAGTAGAGTAACTCACCCGAGATGAATGCGGCGGCCTGTTTGCTTTGGGGGCGTTCGAAAAATATCTTGGCCGGTGTTTGTTCCAGCAGGCGGCCGCGATTCAGGAATAAGACTTCATCTCCCAGGCGTTGTGCCTGCCCCATATCGTGTGTCGTCATGATTACCTTGGTGCCTTGTTTACGGATAGCGCTGATCAACTGCTCAACTGCATAGCTAGCCCCCGGATCGAGCTTGGATGTCGGTTCATCCATGAGCAACACCTCTGGCTGCGTGACCCAGGCGCGCGCAATCGCCAGGCGCTGTTGCTCGCCGCCTGACAGCACTCGCGCGGAACGTCGCGCCAGGTGATTAAGGTTGGTGAGCTCCAGGGCCTCTGTAACACGTTCACGACGTTGCTTGCGGGGCACACCCCTCGCAGCTAATGCGTAATCGATATTGGCAGCGGTCGAACGGCGCAGCAACACCGGTTTTTGGAAAACCATTGCGACGTATGGGCGCGCCTGCACTGGATTCAGTCCGGACCAGGAGATGTTGCCTGATGCGGGTGCGATTAATCCCTGGCAAATCCTTAGTAACAGGCTTTTACCTGCACCGTTGGGTCCAAGAATAATGGTGCTGTTACCCGCGGTCAGTGTGCATGATACGTATTTGAGTAGCCGTTGTTGATTTGCCTCGTAACACAGCTCAGAAATCACCAGTGGCAAGACGGGTGATTTGCAGGTTTGCTCCTGTTCCGGCGCAGCTTTGCCGGAGTCCAGTTCAATGATAGTGGCGGTAGGCTGTGTCACGGATCGATTGTGCAGTGAAAGTGAGTGTAATAGACAGGCCGATGAGTATTAGTCCCAGCGCCAATGCCAGTGCCAGGTTGCCCTTGCTGGTTTCAAGCGCGATAGTCGTCGTCATGACGCGCGTCACGTGATTAATATTGCCGCCGACGATTAGTACCGCACCGACCTCCGCGCTGACGCGGCCAAAGCCGGCAAGTACCGCGGTCAGTAAACTAAAGCGGCCATCCCAGAGCAGCGTGCGCATTGCACGCAGCGGGCCTGCGCCCAGCGAACGCAGTTGTTCGTCATATTCTTCATTCAGGTCCGCGACAGTCTGCTGGGTGAGGGCCGCGATAATGGGCGCCGCCAGCATAAACTGCGCAATCACCATGGCCGTAGGCGTAAACAGCAAGCCGAGCGGGCCCAAAGGACCGGAGCGGGAGAGCAGTAGGTACACGACTAAACCAACCACAACGGGTGGCAGACCCATGAAGGCATTTAACATTGCAACGATGAAACCTCGCCCCGGAAAGCGATACAGCGCCAACGCAGCACCCAATGGCATGCCTATCAGTGCTGCGAATAGAGTCGCGAGCAGGCTTATCTGCAGGGAGAGTAATACGATTTCCAACAGATCGGCATCCAAGTGTAGGATCAGGCTGGCGGCGGTGCCGAAGGCAGAGCTCAAGTCGCTCATGGCTGTTGTTATTGCCCGGGTTTCCTGACAGGAACATCTATGCTGATTTCTTTGCCATTGTCCACACGTAGCGTAATGGTAACCACCGAGCCGCTGCTTAGCGGGGTAGTAGGTTGCATCAACATCATATGGTAACTCCCGGGTTCAAGGCTGATGCTGCCTTGGGCCGGCACCACCAGGCGCGGTTGCATCTCCATGCGTGCGACACCATCAACCTCGAAGGAGCGATGAAATTCAATTTCACCGAAGGCTTCGCTATGAGCGGAGATGAGTGTGTGGGGTTGTGTGTCATTATTGGTCACCACCATGTAACCGGCCAGCATCATGGCATTCGGAGGGGCCTCGCGGATCCAGGCATCCTGTACCGTCAATCCCGACGGCGGCGGCTCTGTTCCGCAAGCGCTCATAAGTAGTAACGATAAAAGAATAGTTAGTGGGTTTGGGCTACGTAACATAATAAAACCATATAAAAAAAGTGGACATAACGAGCTACTCATACATTATATAGTGACATTGCTGACCATTGCGCGGATGGCTTTAAGACCGTTGGCAGCTGGTATATAGTACGTCGCATTCACCGCTCGTTGGGAGAGACCCTGCAAGGCAGGGCGCCGAAGGCGCAAAGCCGCCCGGAAACGCTCAGGCAAAAGGACCAGCGAGAGGTAATCAACTCTGGAGAGCGGCCCGACGGGGTCCACCGAAGGGGAGGTTCTACTTTGGATGGAACAATCTCTCAGGTAACAGGACAGAGGGGCGGCCAGCATGCAGCGATGCATTGTTGGCCGCCCCTTTTTTATTGGAGGTTTTAATGACGCAACGCACAGCCCTGTACGACGCCCACGTTGCGAGTGGTGCACGCATGGTCGATTTTGGCGGTTGGATTATGCCGCTACATTATGGCTCGCAGCTCGAGGAGCATCATCAGGTTCGCAAGGATGCCGGTATGTTCGATACCTCGCACATGACGGTGGTTGATGTGGAAGGCACGGGCGCCAAAGCCTATTTGCAATATCTGTTTGCCAATGATGTAGCCAAGCTGAAAACGCCAGGCAAAGCCTTGTACAGCTGCATGCTCAATGAACAGGCCGGGGTGATCGATGACCTGATCACATACTACTTATCTGATACCTTTTACCGGGTGGTTGTTAATGCTGCGACCCGTGAAAAAGATATTGCCTGGTTGCAGCGGCAGGCCAAGGCGTTTGAGGTGAACCTCATTGAGCGTAATGAGTTGTCGATGATCGCCATCCAGGGACCAAATGCGCGTAACAAAGCGCTGGGATTATTAACGGATGAAGACCGCGTAACGGCGCAGGCACTTAAGCCCTTCTCGGCAGCGCAGTTGGGTGATTTATTTGTCGCCCGCACAGGCTACACTGGTGAAGACGGTTTTGAAGTCATACTGCCGAACGCACGAGCCGCAGATTTTTGGCGGGGCCTGGTGGCTGCAGGTGTGCAACCGGCCGGGTTAGGTGCGCGTGATACCCTGCGTCTGGAAGCAGGCATGAATCTTTACGGCACCGATATGGATGAAAGTATTACGCCATTGGAATGTGGTTTGAGCTGGACGGTCGCCTGGGAACCGGTAGAGCGTGAATTCATTGGTCGTGCTGCAATTGAGGCCCAGCGTGCAGCAGGCCCGGCGTGCAAATTTGTTGGTCTGGTGCTGGAAGGCAAGGGTGTGCTTCGGGGTCACCAGAAAGTTGTCGTTGCAGGTGTTGGTGAAGGTGAGATCACAAGCGGTACGTTTTCACCTACACTCAAGGTGGCCATCGCTATGGCGAGGGTGCCTGCAGCCACCGGCGACCAATGCCAGGTCGAGATCCGTGGCAAGCTGTTAACGGCGAAAGTGGTTAAGCCACCGTTTGTGCGCAACGGTAAATCTTGTCTGGATTGATTTATATTAATTTCCGATTTTATATTGAAGATTTTAGGGAGTGAAAGATGAGTGATATCCCAGCAGAATTAAAATACACCAGGTCCCATGAATGGGTGCGCGATAACGGCGATGGCACAGTAACAGTCGGTATCACCCAGCATGCGCAGGAACTACTGGGTGACCTGGTATTCGTTGAACCCCCCGAGGTCGGTAGCAGCTACGCAGCTGCGGAAGCCTGTGCTGTGGTCGAGTCCGTGAAAGCGGCATCCGATGTGTATACACCGGTAGCCGGTGAGATTATCGAAGGCAATAACGCACTCGCCGATGCCCCGGAGCAGGTCAATCAGGACGCTTATGGCGAAGGTTGGTTGTTCAAGTTGAAGTTGGCCAACGCTGACGACCTCGGTAACCTGATGGATGCCGATAGCTACACTGCGCAGGTGGAAGCAGAAGCCTAGTCCATATCGTAGTCGGTTCGTTATTTCATTATATTGTTGTCATTTTGTGTGACCCGAGTTTGTAACTGCCATGCCTTTCATTCCCCATACCGAAGACGAAGTACGTGAAATGCTGTCGACTATTGGTGTCGACACCATTGATGACCTGTTCGACGAAATACCCGCAGAATTGCGG
This sequence comes from uncultured Gammaproteobacteria bacterium, assembly GCA_947258875.1. Taxonomy (GTDB): domain Bacteria; phylum Pseudomonadota; class Gammaproteobacteria; order CAMYKB01; family CAMYKB01; genus CAMYKB01. The sequence continues at coordinate 83,369 of CAMYKB010000003.1, forward strand.
GTTAAGTCCCTGGATGGTATTCCCGAGGGTCTCAGCGAAATGGAAATCACGCGCCTGATGCATGCGCGTGCGGCACAGGATGGCAGCCCGTTGAACTTCGTTGGTGCCGGAGCCTATGAGCACCATATTCCGGCTGCGGTTTGGCAGATCACAACGCGCGGTGAATTTTATACGGCATACACGCCGTATCAGGCCGAAGCCTCGCAAGGCAGCTTGCAGCTCATCTATGAATATCAAACCATGATGACGCGCCTCACCGGTCTGGATGTCTCCAATGCCTCGTTGTATGACGGCGCTTCGGCGTTGGCCGAGGCGGTGTTGATGGCGGTGCGCTGCAACCGCAAATCGAAGTCCAAACGCATCCTGATGCCGCGGACTGTACACCCGGCCTATCGTGCCACCACACACAATATTGTGCATAATCAGGAGATCGAGCTGGTTAATGTGCCGTTTAATGCTGAAACCGGGCGCACCGACCTTACGGAGCTTAAACAATACGAAGGTCAGGACATTACCGCCCTGGTGATCACGCAACCCAATTTCTTTGGCGTGCTGGAAGAGGTCGATGAACTCACCGCATGGGCGAAACAGCACAACATCATGGTGATTGCGGTGGTGAACCCCGTAACTCTGGCGTTACTGAAGCCGCCGGGCGAGTGGGGTGATCACGGCGTTGATATTGTCTGTGGTGAAGGTCAACCGCTGGGTGCGCCGTTATCTTCGGGTGGGCCCTATTTCGGTTTTATGTGTTGCCAGCAAGCACATGTGCGGCAAATGCCGGGGCGTATCGTCGGCCGCACTGTGGATGCCGACGGCAAACCAGGTTTTGTCCTCACCCTGCAGGCACGTGAACAGCACATCCGCCGTTCCAAGGCGACCTCGAATATCTGTACCAACCAGGGTCTGGTTGTTACCGCGGCCACCATACATATGGCCTTGCTGGGCCCGCAGGGCCTGGAGCGGGTCGCTTCGAGTTGTTTTGTAAATACGCAACAACTCGTTCAGGCATTGACTAAAGTTGATGGCGTCGAACCCATGTTTAGTGGCGAGATATTCCATGAGTGCGTATTGCGCCTTAGTAAACCAGTCGGCGAAGTGCTGGACAAACTGGCCGATCATGGCATAGTCGGTGGCTATCGACTGGTTGACGATTATGCGGATCTTGAAGGTGGTCTGCTGGTCTGTGCAACAGAGACCAAGACAGAACAGGATATAGAACACTACAGGCGCGCGCTGTCCGACATCATACAGTCATAATTCGGTTGGGTTCTGGAAGGAGGGTCATCATGGCTACAATTACACTACAAGGTAATGAGATTCATACCAACGGCGAGCTCCCGGCAGTCGGCGAAGACGGCCCTGACTTCCGTCTGGTCGACAAGGATCTGGGTGATGTGAGTCTGGCTGACTTTGATGGCAAGACAAAGCTTTTGAATATCGTACCCAGCTTGGAGACTTCTGTGTGTGCTGACTCCGCAAAAAAATTCAATGAAGTCGCCGCAGGCCTGAAAGACGTGATCATTCTGGTGATTTCTGCCGACCTGCCATTTGCCATGTCCCGTTTCTGTGCTGCCGAAGAGATAGACAACGTGGTGATGCTATCAATGATGCGCTCACGTAGCTTTGCCAAGGATTACGGCGTTTTGATTGAAGATGGCCCGCTAGCGGGTATCAACGCGCGCGCGATTGTGGTGCTGGATGAAGACAACAAGGTTGTGTACACCGAAATGGTGCCGGAGATCGCGCAAGAGCCTGATTATGATGCAGCGCTGGCGGCGCTTGCAGGCTGAATGTTCCGGGTTACTGAAATAAGATGAGTGAGAAGAAGCAGGGTATGTTGATATTTGAACATTCACGCACAGGTCGCCGCGCATACGCACAGGCACCACTGCAGGTTGCCGCCACCGATGGCCTTCCAGAGCGATTCCGGCGCGCCCGGCGCGCGGACTTGCCAGAGCTGTCGGAGCTGCAGGTGGTGCGTCACTATACGCGTCTTTCGCAAAAGAATTTTTCTATCGACACCAACTTCTATCCGCTTGGTTCCTGCACCATGAAGTATAACCCGCGTGCTTGTAATAGCCTTGCTATGCTGCCAGGGTTCCTCGATCGCCACCCCTATGCACCCGATCGCTTCAGTCAGGGTTTCTTGGGCTGCATGTTTGAGCTGCAGGAAATGCTCAAGGAAGTCACAGGTATGCAGGCCGTGTCGTTAACACCCATGGCTGGTGCACAGGGTGAGTTTGCCGGTGTTGCCATGATTCGCGCCCATCATGTGGCGCAGGGCGATGATGCGCGCACCGAGATCCTGGTGCCCGACGCTGCCCACGGCACCAATCCGGCCACCGCGATCATGTGTGGCTACAAGGTTAGAGAGATTCCCACCGATAAAAACGGCGATGTCGACATGCCCGCGCTGAGGGCTGCCGTGGGTCCCCAGACTGCGGGCCTGATGCTGACTAACCCGTCAACGCTCGGTGTCTTCGAACGCAAGATCAAGGAAATCGCAGCAATTGTGCATGACGCCGGTGGCTTGTTGTATTACGACGGTGCCAACCTTAATGCTATTCTGGGTAAGGTACGCCCCGGCGACATGGGTTTTGATGTCATCCATATGAATCTACACAAGACCTTTTCCACACCGCATGGTGGTGGTGGCCCGGGTTCCGGCGCAATTGGTGTGGGCAAGCGCTTGCAGCCGTATATGCCAATCCCTGTTGTCGCAAGACAGGATGACGGCTACGCCTGGCTGAGCGAAAAAGATCTGCCGCAAACCATCGGCCGTTTGTCAGCGTTCGCAGGCAATGCCGGCGTGCTGCTGCGCGCTTACATTTACATGCGTATGCTGGGCCGCGATGGTATGCACCGCGTCGCTGACTTTTCCACCCTCAACGCCAACTACGTGATGAAACGGCTTGCGGAGCAGGGTTTTGATCTGGCCTTTCCCGAGCGGCGTGCCACCCATGAATTCATCGTTACGCTCAAGCGTCAGGCGAAACAATTGGATGTCACGGCAATGGATTTTGCCAAGCGTTTACTCGATTATGATTATCATGCCCCGACAACCTATTTCCCGCTATTGGTGCCCGAGTGTTTGCTTATAGAGCCGACAGAATCTGAGCCAAAGGAAGAGCTTGATGGCTTTATCGACGCAATGCTTGCTATCCTGCGTGAATCAGAGACGGATGCCGCCAAGGTCAAGGGTGCGCCCTATACACAACCTAATCGGCGCTTCGATGAAGTCAAGGCAGCACGCGAGCTGGATGTTAAATTCGCCACTAACGCATAACCACCCACTCTGAATGGCCAATAGCGGTAACAAGGGAGTGACCCGTATTATCAAGGCTGCCGGTTATTCCTGGCAGGGCTTTAAATCCGTGTACAAACACGAGGAGGCCTTTCGCCAGGAAACCGTACTGTTTATCGTCATGGCGCCACTTGGTATGTGGCTGGGAGATACTGGTGTTGAGCGCGCGTTATTGCTCGGCAGTTTGTTCATTGTACTGATAGTAGAGATGCTAAATTCCGCGTTAGAAGCCGCGATTGACCGTTTCGGTCCCGAGCATCACGAGTTATCCGCTCGCGCCAAGGACATGGGTTCTGCTGCCGTGTTTCTTTCGTTGGTCAATCTTGCAGTGGTGTGGTTGCTGGTGTTGGTAATTTAACATGGTGGTACTATCTGTTTCCCAATTGATCCTCGGTGAGTGATGTATGGCTAAAATTAATAATGATGCATTAACTGCGTTCATCATTCTATTACTGGTATCATTAGGCGGAAACATCTATCAGTTCCTGGATGGCCAGGAAGCATTTTAGAATTATATTGATGAAAAATTTGAGAAGCAGAAGGCGGAAAGCTCTTTGGTTATCATGCGTAACTATCGCGAAAAAGTGGTAGCGACCTGCGAGGCAGCAGATGGTGTTGGTGCGACTGATAGTAATGATTTGGAAAAATAAGCTATGAATTTGTTCTATTGCTACGGAGAATTGCTAAGGACAAGGCTGTTTATTGAAGTGATGTCTGTCATTGTGCTGGTCTAAGAATGGACTAAACTTGTCTATGATAAGTATTTGAGAAATGAGGTCGTTGATGATGAATCGAATAATACTCCTGCTTTGTGGCGTGCTGTTACCGGCATGCCTTTTCGTTCCCTTGCATGCCGCAGAAGAACAGCCGGTTGCCATTAATATCAAGCGTCTGTCGATGGAAATGGCGCTCAAGATGGCGCAGGCGGCAATTACCGAATGTCGTAAACAGGGGGTACAGGTTGGTGTGACGGTTGTCGACCGGGGCGGTCACCCTCAAGTCATCCTGCGCGACGTGCTGGCGATGGACCTAACGCTCGATATCAGCCGTAAAAAGGCTTATACGGCCATGTCATTCAATACGGACACCTCACAACTGGGTACGCGCGCTGGTTCCGCGCTCGCGCAACAGGAAACCCTGATGTTCTCTGCCGGTGGTGTCCCTGTGACCGCTAGCGGCACCATCCTGGGTGGTATTGGTGTCAGTGGAGCGCCCTCCGGCGCCACTGATGAGAAATGCGCTAAAGCCGGCGTTGCGGCAGTAACCGATGATTTGGAGATGGGTACGATGTGAATATCGCTCTGCCCCAGAATGGGCGAGTTGATTTTATATATAACTGTTGGGCGTTACTTGGGGTCAATTATTTAACTTCAAATGAAACCTGGACTACATATATATGCTTTGAATAGGTGTGTGCTATGAACGGACCAGAAAAAAATATAGAAACCAAGAGAGTAGCCTGCAAGGTATGCCTAAAAGAGATACCCCGATCAGATGCAAGGGCTGAAGAGGTGAGCGATTACGTGTTGTATTTTTGTGGTCTTGACTGCTATGAAAAATGGCAGAAAGAAAACGGCTCGAATGAAGAATGACTTGGAGTGTCAGGGTGTGTTCGATAGGCTGTGATCGCGCGTGATTGAGTACTCTGTTCTGTTGGTTCTGTATCGATCATCAAGCTAACCGGAAGAGCGTAAAGACAAGTCATCTGAGGATGACTGAAGCCTGATTCTCTTCAGTCCTTCCGCATATCTCAGCGATAACCGGTTCCGTTGTGCCGACATCTTTGCTGTTGCCATTCTCGCAGGTAACGAAGTGATTGCGTGTTGGCCGTTGATTGACTTATTGTAACCATGCTGACAGGCAACCTTCGCGGCAGGCTGGTCGATTTCTATTGTGGTATAAACGGTATTACCCATGAATAATAATATTATTGCTGATATTGAAAACATCTCCAGACAATTTCTTGCTTTATACCAGGGTAGTGTGTCATGGAAATGGGATGTGCATCGGATCAGTGCGGCACTTGCCGAGTTCGCTGTGGAAGAAGAACCGAAAGTGCGTGCAGTTCTGTTGCAACATTTCACAGACGTCTGGAATGTCACCAATATCGATTCTGCACCGGAGAATGTACAACAGATCCAACAGCGGTTCGGTACGCTCCGGCCTGGGCAGATGTTATTCGCTGCGGATACTGACAATGATGTCTCTCTGTTCTGTGCGTGGTGGCCATGGAGTAATGGCCAAACGTTCTCGATTCGTGTCTCGTTGTTTTGCAATTCCATGACTGCAGGGGAAGAGGATGATTTGAATAAGGCCATGCGGGACTGCTTCGGCATTGAGGACGAATAGCCAGTACGGATGCATGAGTAAGGCCGTGACATATGGTGAGGTTATACCGCGGATAGACGCACTTGTTAGAGGTGAAACCGATCCGGTAGCGTTGATGGCGACCATTGCCTGTGAGCTTTATCATGCCTTTGAGTACTTTGATTGGGTGGGGTTTTACAGGAATATCGGTGACGATACGCTCAAGATCGGGCCATATCAGGGCGTTCATGGCTGTCTGACTATTCCATTTTCACGTGGCGTCTGTGGTCAGTGCGCGCTCACGCGGACGCCACAAATCGCGCCGGATGTCTCCAGACTGGACTATCATATTGCCTGTTCTTCAACTACTCAGTCAGAAATCGTGGTACCGGTATTTTCAGCCGGAGATGATCTTGTTGCGGTGCTGGATATTGATTCGGATCAGTTGGATATGTTTGATACCGAAGATGAACTGCAATTGCAGGAGATCGTTTCCGTGTTCCGCATGATTGATTAAAAAAACAAAGAACTCCTGTTGTTTATGCTCATATTCCTGATTCTTATAGCGAGTGTCTTGTTGCTTTGGGCAATCCTCATTTTCAATATGCTGGTGCGTGATCGCAACCGTGTGCATGCTGCGTGGAGCGATATCGACGTGCAGCTGAATCGCCGCTATGACTTGATCCCGAGGCTGGTTGAGGCCGTCAAACAATATGCCAAATATGAGCAGTCCAGCTTCGAGGCTATTACCGAGCTGCGTGCGCAGGCACAGAATACGGCCGTAATTGCCGATAAGGGCCCTTTGGAGGGCGAACTGGGTACGGGGGTGCTGCGCCTTATCGCAGTGGCGGAGTCGTATCCCGATCTCAGGGCCAGTGAGAATTTCTTATCATTGCAGCGCGACCTGGTTGAGGTTGAGAACCATATTCAATATGCGCGCCGCTATTACAATGGAGCGGTCAGGGAGTTGAATACGCGTATTGACCGTTTTCCTGATTTGATAATTGCCCGTCAATTGAGGTTTCGGCATGAAGACTATTTTGAGCTGGAGTCTGCCGATAAGCGCGAAACACCAATGATTGGCCAGTCATGATGAGTGCGCGCATCGCTGTGTTGATGTTGCTTGTTGTCGCTGGTGGTGCTTCTGCCGAAGAGCGGATTCTTTCATTCACAAGTGACATCAGTGTTTTCAAAGATGCCACCATGATTGTGACCGAAACCATCCGCGTGCGTGCCGAGGGTAATCGCATACGGCGTGGCATCTTTCGAGATTTCCCCACGACCTATCGTGACCGTCTGGGTCATCGCTACCGGGTGGGGTTCAAGGTGCTGAGCGTGATGCGCGGCAACAGTCCGGAGGCGTACCACATTGAATCTAAGTCCAATGGGGTGCGCATTTATATCGGTAACAAGGATGTGTATCTGCAGCGCGGCGAATACACCTACACATTGACCTACCGTACCAATAGGCAACTGGGTTTTTTTGAGACTCACGACGAGCTTTACTGGAACGTCACCGGAAATGGCTGGATCTTCACTATTGATGAGGTGACAGCGCGGGTACGTTTGCCCGATGACGTGGCAGCGCAAGATATCAGGCTGGAGGCCTATACCGGGTCACAGGGCGCGCAGGGGGAAAACTACAGTGCCCATATTGATAGCGAATCAATAGCGTTATTCAAAACAACCACCGCGTTCGCAGCCTTCGAGGGATTGACTGTGGTGGTCTCGTGGCCCAAAGGGATAGTCACTGAACCGGATCTGAAAACGAAACTCGGCTATTTCGCAAAGGATAATCAACACCTGCTGGCTGGGGCAGTGTTCTTGTGTGCGTTGTTGTTATATTTCCTCATCGTATGGTGGAAGCTTGGGCGTGACCCTGATTCCGGTGTGATCTTCCCGCGTTATGTGCCAGCTGAGGGCTTTTCACCCGCATCGATGCGATTCGTCCAGCGGATGCGGTACGACCACAAAACCTTTGCGTCGGCGATCGTCAATCTGGCGGCCAAAGGATACCTCAGTATTACTGAAGCCTCAGATTATGAGCTGGAAAAAACCGGGAAACAGGTGCTAATGGCGCCGGGCGAACAAGCCTTGACCGATAAATTGTTTGCCAAGGGCAGTCATGTAACCCTCAAAGATGCAAACCATAAAAAAATCAGCTCGGCTATAAGCGCTCACAAACGTTCGTTGAAACGTGATTATGAAAAACTATATTTTATTACCAATCTCGAATATTTTGTGATTGGCGTTGTTATTGCACTCGCTATCCCTGCGGTTATATTTTTAATGCAGGACAAAATAGCCGATGCCGATATAGTGGCTTCGGCTTTTGCTGTGGTATGGACGTGGTCGGTGTTTCGCGCTTTAAAAGGGTTTGCGGCGGCTTGGATAAATCAAAGCGGTTCGACTGTTGCGCTGGGTGTAAAGGCTCACGGTATGTTCACTCTGGTCGTGGTTGTTTTGCCTGTGATTGTTTTGGTTGTATTTTTCCGGGATGCGCTGTCGATGGTTTCATTCGGTACGGTTATGTTGGTGGCAGCCGCCTTTGGCGCATGCCTTGTATTTTACAACCTGTTAAGGTCACCTACGCATCTCGGCCGCAAGTTGTTGGACAAGGTGGAAGGTTTTCGCGAGTATATGATGATCGCTGAGGGCTATGAATTGAAGTCAGCGAAAACCCCTGAGCTGACACCTGAATTATTTGAGCGTTATTTCCCCTATGCGCTGGCGTTGGATGTGGAGCAGGACTGGTCGGATCAATTCGCCCGGGTATTCCGTCAACTCGCTGAACAGCAACAGGGATACCAGCCCAGCTGGTACCACGGCAACAACTTCAGTCACAATAATCTACAAAGTTTCGCCTCTGCGATGGGAGGGTCGCTTAGCTCGGCAATATCATCATCTTCGACTGCGCCTGGTTCGTCCTCAGGCTCATCGTTTGGTGGCGGTGGAGGTGGCTCCTCCGGCGGCGGTGGCGGAGGCGGCGGTGGTGGTGGCTGGTAATGTGGCGGCAGGGATTGTTCACATATTTTTACGCCTATGCCTTTGTTGATCTTGATTTAACAGGGTACCCTCCGCATTGGATTTTCTTCATTCAATATCCGGAAGATTCCGGAGCATGATCAGGGCTGATAAATATGGAACAGTTATTAACATTAGATAATCTGGTGAGCTTGGGCTTGTTAATCCTGCTGCAGGCAGTATTGGGTTTCGACAACCTGTTGTATATCTCACTGGAATCCAAGCGTGCCCCTGCAGACAAGCAGGCTATGGTGAGGCGCCTGGGAATCGGTCTTGCAGTTGGTCTTCGTATCGTACTGCTGTTTGTGTTGATGAAGGTTATCCAGTATTTCCAGGATCCGTTGTTCGGGATACACCTGGACGGCATCATCGAAACCACGTTTAATCTGCATAGCCTGATCGTGCTGCTCGGTGGAGTGTTCATCATCTACACGGCAACGCGGGAAATCTTTCACATGATGACGCTGGAAGAAGAGGCGCACGAAGTCAAGAAACCGCAATCCGTCGGCTGGATTATATTCTCGATTGTCGTCATGAATCTTGTGTTCTCTTTCGATTCTATCCTCAGTGCCATGGCACTCAGCGATGTATTTGTAGTGATGGCGGTGGCGATCGTCATTGGTGGCGCACTCATGATCTGGCTGGCGGACAGGGTGTCTGACTTTCTGCAAAAGAACAGGATGTACGAAGTGCTGGGCCTGTTTATCCTGTTCGTGGTCGGCATCATGTTATTGTCCGAGGGTGGACATCTTGCGCACATGCAAATCTTCGATAGCGCCGTCACGCCGATGAGTAAGGCGACCTTCTACTTTGTTATTGGTGTGTTGGTAGCTACTGATATCGTGCAGTCGCGTTATAAGAGGAAACTACTGGCCATGAAGCAAACCCTGGGTGGGAATGCCTGATCTTGACTACTGGCTGAGGCAGTTTGCCAGTGAATCAGTGATGGCCCGCATGAGTGCTTCATACGTCAGCGGGTCGGCCGGCAGTTCTGTGCCCATGACATCGAGTCGTACATAACGGTTCGCGCCATCAGCAAGTACGGCATTTGCCACTGCTGGAGCTGATGGCGTTTCACCAAACACACAACGTGACTCGCTCGCTGAAATACTGCGGCGCAGGTTTATCAATGTTTTTACGCCTGGCGGATTGCCATGGGAGTCACTGATCGCGCCTAGCGAGTTTAACTGGTAGCGCTTTTCGAAATACTGGTATGCGTCGTGCGCAACCACATAGGGCGTATCCCGCACGGATGACAGCCGCTGATTAATCCTGTCATCGAGTCCCTTGAGGTCTTCTATCATGTTTTCGGCATTGTCGCGGTACTGAGCGGCGTTGTGGGGATCAATATCCGCTAAACGTGTGGCAATAAATGGCACGATGCGTTGCGCATTGACAGGATCGAGCCACAGATGCGGATCAATAGAAGCAACATGTTCATGGGTTGCATGCGTGTCTCGTCGCCAGCTTTCTTCACTACGTACGGGATACAGGTCAAGGCCCTCGATCTCGACAAGGCTGATGAGCTGTCGTTCTGAAAACTGGTTAGCGAATATCTTTTGCAGGAAGCTTTCCAGTTGCGGGCCAATCTGGATCACGAGATCGGCCCTGTCCAGTTTGCGCCTGTCAGAAGGCCGCAGCGCATAGTCATGCGGTGAGGCGCCAGCCGGTATCAGCAATTCAGGTGTGCCGACGCCGTCCATTACGCCATCGACCAGTGAGAATATCGGTTTGATCGTGACCAGTACGTGGGGTGCCTGATGTGCCCTGGCGGCAGGCGTCAGTAGCAGCACGGTCAATAGGGTCAGGCGCAATAAATAATGAAAAGAAGGCATCAATGCTCGCTGGCTAATACGATTTATGTAACGTTATAATATAACATCTTCAGGCTGGAGGATATTCCTGTGGCGGGCAAACAACGAGTAGAGCAGGCTGTGGTGTCGGTCAAGCGCGGTGTGGCGCAGGCCGAATCGATCTGCAAACAAAATCATGCGCGGCTGACCCCCTTGCGCCGTAGGGTGCTGGAACTGGTACTGATCAGTCGCAAGCCGGTAGGCGCCTATAAATTACTGGAAGACCTCAAACACGATGACTTCAGTGATGCGCCACCCACGGTGTACCGGGCGCTGGAATTCCTGTTGACACATGGGCTGGTGCACCGCATCGCCAAATCCAATACCTATGTGGCCTGTACCCATCCACACGATGATCATCACGGGCTCATGTTTGTCTGCCGTGAATGTGGCGAGGCGATCGAGTCCGAAGAACATCGGCTGTTGCAGGATATCGGACGCTGTGGTGATGAACACGGGTTTCGTATACCCAATCAAATCGTCGAGATTGAGGGCATCTGCAGTGCCTGCCGGATGAATTGATGGCAATCTCGGATAACAGATTGCTTGCGAGTCTGCGCGATGTCAGTATTGAAACCAACGGGCGCGCGCTGATCAGTCATGTGGGGCTGGATGTGCATGCTGGAGAAATTATCACGCTAATCGGGCCCAATGGCGCAGGCAAGACCACGCTGCTGCGGGCGCTGCTGGGCTTGCAGGCAGTCACCAGTGGTACGGTGCATCGCGCCAGAGGCTTGCGCGTGGGTTATATGCCGCAAAGACTACAGATTGACCCGATTATTCCGCTCAGCGTACAACGTTTCCTCACACTCAGTCGACGCACCTCGCAGCAGGATGTACAGCGCAGCTTGAAAGAAGTAGGCGCGGCTCATGTGCAGGAGCAGTCGTTACATGTGATATCCGGCGGTGAACTGCAGCGTGTGTTACTGGCGCGGGCCTTGATGTGTCAACCTGACTTACTGATTCTCGATGAACCCGCACAAGGCGTGGATGTAGTAGGGCAGAGCGATCTCTATACCCTGATCGGCAGTATCCGCGATCGCTATGGTTGTGGGGTGTTGATGGTATCGCATGATCTGCACCTGGTGATGGAAGCGGCGGATTCGGTCATCTGTCTCAATCAACATGTCTGTTGCACGGGGCACCCGGAGGCCGTCAGTCAACATCCGGAATATCTTAAGTTGTTTGGTGATGCGCCATTGAAGGGTCTGGCAGTGTATACCCATGCACACGATCACGAGCATAACCTGCACGGTGATGTCGTGCCCCTGGCAGAGAGTGAAGAGAAAGAACAGCACGAGGGCCACGATCATGAATGATTTTCTGATACGTGCGTTACTGGCAGGTGTGGCCGTGGCGCTGATCGCGGGTCCACTGGGTTCGTTCGTGGTGTGGCGGCGGTTGGCCTATTTTGGTGACACGCTGGCACATAGCGCATTACTCGGCGTCGCGCTGGGTTTCTTGCTGGGCGTGAGCGTCAACCTGGCAGTGATTGCTGTCTGTCTCAGCATCGCCATACTGTTGGTGATCTTCCAGCAGAAACAGCAACTCGCCAATGATACCCTGCTGGGGATACTCGCACATGCCGCGCTGTCACTGGGCCTGGTTGCGATGTCGTTCATCGAGGGCGTGCGCGTCGATCTGATGGCCTACCTATTCGGCGATATCCTTGCCATTACCAGTCACGACCTGGCATGGATTTATGGCGGTAGTGTACTGGCCTTATTGATACTGCTGGCGTTATGGCGGCCCTTGCTATCGATGACGGTGCACGAAGAACTGGCGCGCGTCGAAGGCGTACCCGTCACCTGGGTGAATATCGGCTTGATGCTGTTGATCGCGATTGTGGTCGCCGTCGCCATGAAGATCATAGGTATCCTGCTCATTACGGCATTATTGATCATCCCCGCGGCCACCGCGCGACGACTCGCGGGCGGTCCCGAACAGATGGCCGTGGTTGCAGCGCTATTGGGCTGCGCCGCTGTCGGCGGCGGACTGATGATGTCGCTGCGATGGGATACCCCAGCAGGCCCATCGATTGTAGTTGTCGCAGCTATATTGTTTGTGGTGATCAACCTATTGCCAATTTTTGGCCGGCGCAGTCGAACTTGATCTGTTGCGCGTCGTAAACTCCCTGCAATAATTCATTTTTTCGGATTCCGGGAATCGATAAAGCATAAATCTATAGAAACGATACAAACGGCCGTCCCGGCGATGAAGGGCATCAAGCTGGCTTCGGCAGCGTAGATAACCTGGTGGAAGGCCCTAATGGCGAACTGATTATGATCGAAGACAACAAACCATCAGATGTCTGGTTTGCTTCTACCAAGACAGACGAGTTTGGTGCTTCACTTAAAGTTAAGCTGCTTGCTTCATTGATTGATCCTGGTGCCGAAGCTACGGGTATCTATTTCAACCCAACAGACCCACGCACCCTGTACGTTAATATCCAGCACTCAGCTGCTGACGATGACGACGGCGCTTGGGCTATCACCAGGAAAGGTCGTGATCACGACAAACACTAAGAAATATATTTTTCTGGTATAAAGAAGGGGTGCTCTAAAGCACCCCTTCTTTATTGCGTCGTTGTAAATTTATTCAGAGAAATACGGGAAATCTTTTTCGGCATCCAGGTGTTTACGTTGTAATTAAACGTGCTGCGATTAGTAGAAATCTTGCTGCTAGTGGCAGTCTCCAAAAATACGCATAGCTGTCCAGCGCACTTCATCCGATAACCACCTGTTTGTGTGCATCAACAGACTGCGGAGTCAAATAGTAGGACCAAAAAAGAAAATTGGGGCCAAAGTGCAATTTCCGCTAATATTAGAAACAATTGCTCTCTGGGTGGGCTTGTGCTGGTATAAATTGAAAAAACAGATGTGAATTAATGTGCCAACGCATGATCTGCTAAACCTAAGGCAGCTTATTACGAAACCAGGGTCAATACACAGATAATGTTCGGAATCGAAAAAATAGGGCGCTATCTTGTAATTCTTTTCCTTCTGTTTATTGCGCCTGCGCCTAATGTTCTAGCTTCGAATCAACCTGTCTGGTATGAAAAGGATGTGAATGGCCAGCCTATAATTCATTTATATTTCTTTTGGTCAAAAAAATGCCCTCATTGTGTTAAGGCGCGACCCGATATTATTGAGATGGGTAAAGAATATCCGTGGCTAAAATTACATTCGCTTGAGTTGATCGATTATCCGGAAAACGTACAAACGTATATCGATATGGCAGCGCTGTTTGGTAATGACGCTCGCAGTGTGCCTACATTTATGTTTTGTGGAAATTCACTTAGTGGCTATGAAAACAAAAACACAACAGGGCAATTATTAAAATCCTATTTACAGGCATGTTACCAATTTGCGAAACAAAGCGACCCTGATAACACCACTGTATACAGGCTTGACCAAGATGAATCGCCATCAATCAATGTTCCGTTTTTTGGCAGCATATCTTCAGATGATTATTCGTTACCCGTATTAACCATTTTTATCGCTGGGATGGATGCCTTTAATCCTTGTGCTTTTTTTGTCTTGTTGTTTTTGCTGAGCATGATGATACACAGTCGAAGCAGAGGTAGAATGGCGCTAATTGGTGGAATATTTGTTTTTTTCTCTGGCGCTATCTATTTTTTGTTTATGACGGCCTGGTTAAATCTATTTATCTACCTGGGCGAGTTGCATGTAATTACCTTGATTGCCGGCTGCATTGCGATATTGATCGCGCTGATTAATATCAAAGACTATTTCTGGTTTAAAAAAGGTTTCTCATTAAGTATCTCTGAGAATAAAAAACCCAAGTTGATTGATCGCATTCGCCATTTACTGATGTTGGAATCATTGATCACGGTTATTTTTGCGACTGTTATATTAGCGCTCGTAGCAAATAGTTATGAACTGTTATGTACAGCCGGGTTTCCAATGGTATACACAAGGATTTTAACTTTAAACTCATTATCGACTGAAAGTTATTATTTGTATCTTTTGATGTACAACCTAATTTATATATTGCCTTTATTGATCATTGTTGCTCTTTTCACGGTGAAGCTCGGGTCACGAAAACTTTCCGAACATGAAGGTATGGTTCTGAAGTTATTATCTGGTGTGATGATGTTAATGCTGGGCTTGTTATTGGTTGTATCGCCACAATTACTGAATAATGTGATGGCGGCGGCAGCACTGTTGCTTATTGCTATAGGTGTTACCCTGATTATTGTTAAAATAACGGCGCATAGGAAAAATAGCCGCCCCTTGTCCTAAAAACCAGAGATATTGGCCAGCCGCTCAATTTGTGTCGAGCCGTGTCGTGCCACTTATCGCCACAAAACCTTGATGCCATCCCATCGCTCCGCTTTAAAACTATGAAAAAATAATCTAACAATGAGCGAATTGAGGGAAAATCGAGTCTGACGCACTACTAATGTCCCACCAACGCGTCATTCCCGCGCAGGCGGGAATCTAGTGAACACGAATGGTATATAAATCAATTGTTTGCTGAATGTCTGGCCTCGGTAACTGGACCTACCCATAAACATGACGCCTCGATTTCAATCGCTAGAAACGAGGTGGGCCACCAAAAAAAGAGTGCCAAAAAGCTCGTGAACCTGAATCTCACAATAAGGAACGAATCTGATGGCGATTTCACAGCAATAACTGATGTGACGGTCGCTGCATTTAAGTCTCTTGAGATCAGCAACCATACTGAGCAATTTATAATAGAGGCCCTTCGCGCCGACAACGCTCTCTCTATATCGTTCGTAGCAGAAATTGACGGGCATGTGATCGGACATATCGCGTTTTCGCCTCTGAAGATTTCAGATGGCGCACAAGATTGGTATGGTCTAGGCCCTGTTTCAGTATTGCCAGAGTTCCAACGAAAAGGTGTTGGCAAGGCTTTAATAGAGGAAGGATTGTCACGGCTTAAAGATATGAATGCGCGAGGATGTTGTCTTGTTGGACATCCGGAATACTACAGGAAATTCGGGTTTGAGAATGTATCGAGCCTTGTGTGCGAGGGAGTGCCCAAAGAGGTGTTCTTCGCTCTTTCTTTCAGCGAGTACATGCCGCAGGGGAAGGTCACTTTTCATGAGGCGTTTAAAGCAAATGGCTAACAATAACGTTAACTACGCGCCTGCGGCGCCGGACGCTCCTTCGTCGCACCGGTTACGTTGACGTTAGGCATTCCACGTGCCGCGTCTTAACTGACATAATGCTGTCAGTAGTGTAGATGTATGATTGATACCTCCAACATATACAAGGATAGAAAAAATGGCTAGTGAAAACCTAAGTGTCATTTCTCACATTTCAATCGGTACGAACAGTTTCGAACGTGCTATTTCTTTCTACGATAAGGTGCTTATTACCCTGGGTTGCAAGCAGATCATGCAGCACCCTGGTGCAGTCGCTTATGGTCGAGAATTTCCCGAATTTTGGGTGCAAACTCCCATAGATGGAAAGCCTGCCACCGTAGGGAATGGGTCACATATTGGCTTTGTCGCTAACTCAAAAGAAGAAGTTCATGCTTTTTATGAGGCTGCACTAAACAATGGTGGTGAAGATGATGGCGCTCCAGGTCCTAGACCAGACTATGGTGAAGCTTATTACGGATGTTTTGTCAGAGATCTGGACGGGAATAAGATTGAGGCAACCTTTTGGAATGAAGAATTATAGGCGTAATTAAAAAAATGCCCAACAAGCGCGGCAGCAAGCTCCTCACTGCGATCGTTAGGA
Source organism: uncultured Gammaproteobacteria bacterium (assembly GCA_947258875.1). Taxonomy (GTDB): domain Bacteria; phylum Pseudomonadota; class Gammaproteobacteria; order CAMYKB01; family CAMYKB01; genus CAMYKB01. The sequence continues at coordinate 99,592 of CAMYKB010000003.1, forward strand.
TAACCGGGTATGGCCGAAAGTCGATCTTGAGGACAGATGCGTTTGCAGTTAATTCTGTGTGCTGGCACAAAACTACGCAGTAGATGCCATTGTCCAATGCGCACTAGCCTTCTTCAGGCCCTGGCAACTGATGTTGTTCTACTGTTTGCTTGACAGACTGGTGTGCAGTGTCGGCAAGCGTGCGCCGTTCAGTTTGTGTGTCGGTAATAGGCTCGCAGAAGTATATGTTGACGGGGATGGAGGGTTCACTCAGCACCTTGAGTCCGTGCGTCAATAAATCATTATCATCGATAAATGGCGCGATGGGGTGAACGCCCTGTGGATGGGGGTATACCACTGCCAGTGGTTGCACGGGGACATTGGCTTCCACCGCCGCCGTAAACAGACGTGGGTGAAAGCGTTGCACGGTTTCGCCGGTGCTGGTGGTGCCTTCGGCGAATAACACCACGTTCATGCCGTGTTGCAGCCGGTCGCGCATGATTTCTATGGCTTCGGCCGCCGCGTTTTTGCCGCCACGTTTGATGAACAGGGTGCCGGTAGCTGAAGACAGGGTGCCAACCACGGCCCAGCGACCGACTTCCGACTTGGATAAAAAACTGACGGGCAGGGCGCTGCCGATCGCCATGATGTCCAGCCAGGAAATATGGTTGGCGGCGACCAATGCCGGCGCGTCGATTGGTATGCCATGTGTTGTCACCCGTAGTCCAACGATCCTGCCGGCCTTGGTCAGCCAGCGGTGCTGGGTGTGTATCTGTCTCGGCGTCAGGGCCTTGTTTTCAGCGTGACGGAATACCGTGACGACCAACAGTAAGCCCCAAATAATATGTAGCGATAAGCGGAACAGCCGGTAACTGCAGCGTAAGAAGCCCATAGTGTGTCTGACGGTGTGTGTTATAGAGAAGCGGTTGTTTCGGTGAGGATGTTTTCCAGTTCCGCTAGTGTAGTGACTGGTGGCGAGCATGTCATGCCGTTGCAGACATAAGCGACGACTGAGTCACGCGCTGACTTCTCTGCCAGCGCCGGGGGCAGATCGGCTGCGTCAGCGGGAATCGCCAGGCTGATGCGGCGCGGTGCATAGGGGGCTGTGCAGGCCTGATGCCATTCGGCTAGCGCCGGGGTATTGCCGCGCAGGATGATTGTCTGTGGCGCGGTGAGTTGTTCTTCAAAGGCGTTCAGCAGGGTCGCATGAACCATTGGTGATTCGCTGATGGCTTTGGAAGCGTATTTAAGCGTGCGTTCGGCGGCATCGAGATAACGGGTTTCACCCATGATGTATCCCAGGCGCGCCAGCACAGTGGCTGCGATGCCATTACCTGCCGGTGTGGCCTCGTCAGCGATTACCCTGGGTCTCTGGATCAGCTGTTCATGGTCATTGGAGGTGAAATAAAATCCGCCGTTGTCGTTGTCCTCGAAGCGATCGAGCAAGACATCGGCAAGCTGGCAGGCGAACTGCAAGTCTTGGCTGCGCCATGCGGCTTGCAGCAGTTCAATGATGCCGTCGATGAGGAAGGCGTAGTCATCGATGTAGGCATTCAGATGGGCCTTACCATCTTTATATGTTGCCAGCAGGCGATTGTCCTGCCACAGCGTGTCGCGAATAAAATCCAGTGCGCGTTGCGCGGATTGTATGTACTCGGGATTATCAAGATGCCGCCCGGCTGCCGCTATGCCCTTGATCATGAGGCCGTTCCAGCTGGTAAGGATTTTCTCATCACGGCCGGGGCGGATGCGCTGCTCACGCACAGCGAAGAGTATCTTGCGCGAACGATTCAGGCTAGCGCAGAGTTCGTCGATACTCATTTTGAATTGGGTCGCCAGCTTATCGAGTTCTTTGTAGACGTGTAGGTTCCAGTGACCCTCGAAATTCGCCGGGCGATCCAGGCCGAAATGCTCTGCGAAGATGTCGTAATCCTTTTCGTCCAGCAGCGCCTTAACCTCATCGCGCTGCCACACATAAAACTTGCCTTCCTCGCCTTCCGAGTCGGCATCGAGTGTTGAGTAATAACCGCCTTGTGGTGATTGCATCTCGCGCATCACCCATTGCGCGGTTTCGTGACTGATGCGTGCGAACAGCGGGTTGCCGGTGGCGACGGCGGCTTCGCTGCACAGCGCCAACAATGGCCCATTGTCATACAGCATTTTTTCGAAATGCGGGATCATCCAGTAATCATCGACCGAGTAACGGCAAAATCCGCCACCGAGTTGGTCGTAGACACCGCCCAGAGTCATTTTTTCCAGGGTGTAGGTCGCGATATGCAGTGCGCGTTGGTCTTGATGTTCGCCCGCGGTGCTAGCAGCCCAGTGACGCATCAGCCGGTCGAGGTTGCTCGGGTGCGGGAACTTGGGCGCGCTGCCGAAGCCGCCATGCTTGTCATCAAAGCTGTGTTCCAGTTGATTGCGGGCAGTATCCAGAACCTCGGCACTCAGCGCGACGGGTTGACCCTCCGACGCATAGATGCGGTCAAGCGCATCGACGACCGAGGCGTTTTGTTTGTCTATTTCTTCTCTATGTTCGCGGTAGTACTGATCAACTCGCACCAGCAGGTCCTTAAAGGCTGGCAGCCCATGGCGTTGTTCATTGGGAAAGTAAGTGCCGCCGAAAAACGGCACGTGGCTGTCGGGTGTGAGGAACATGGTCAGTGGCCAGCCGCCGCTACGACGGGTGAGCAGCATCTGCGCGGTCTGGTAGATCTTGTCGAGATCGGGACGCTCCTCACGGTCGATCTTGATGTTCACATACAGTGAATTCATGATCTCGGCAGTGGCCTCATCCTCGAAGGATTCATGTGCCATCACATGGCACCAGTGACAGGCGGAGTAACCGATCGACAGCAGGATCGGTTTGTTCTCACGGCGCGCCAGCTCCAGTGCCGCCGCGTTCCAGGGATGCCAGGCCACCGGATTATCGGCGTGTTGTAACAGGTAGGGGCTGGTTTCTTCGGCGAGGTGGTTTTTATGCGCAGGCATGATGATGATCCGCTATGATTCTGTGCCGCGACTATAGCGCAGACCGGCTGGGCTGTCTCATAACCCTACCGGCCTCCGGGAATGTTGCAGCTCTGTTATGATGTGCGCCTTTCTCAGTAAGCCCCCAGGAAGATCTCGATGAGCGAATACGATTTTGCGCCGCTGCGCCTGAAAAAGAACGAAGACAAGCGTCTGCGTGCCGGGCATCTGTGGGTGTTCAGTAACGAGATCGACACCAAGGCAACACCATTGACGACGTTTGAGCCGGGGCAGCCGGTGGTGGTCGAGGATCTACATGGCAAGCCGGTGGGTACGGGTTATGTCAATCCGCATTCGCTCATCTGCGCGCGTCTGGTTGGGCGGGACAAGCGCTACCCCTTTTCGTCATCGTTGCTGGTGCACCGTTTGAAGGTCGCGTTGTCGTTGCGCGAAAAATTGTTTGATAAACCCTTCTATCGCTGGGTGTTTGGTGAAGGCGATGGCCTGCCGGGGCTGGTGGTGGATCGTTATGACGACGTGTTGGTGGTGCAGCTCACCACGGCGGGTATGGAGGTCATCAAGCAGGACATCATTGCTGCACTGCAGAAGGTGGCAGCACCCGCGGCCATCCTGCTACGCAATGACAGCAGCGTGCGCAAACTTGAAGGCCTGGAGCTCTATACCGAGACAGCGTTCGGTGAGGTGCCGGAATATGTGGATGTCATCGAACATGGCCTGAACTTCAGGGTGCCGTTGGCCACGGGTCAAAAAACCGGCTGGTTTTACGACCAACATGATAACCGCGCCTCGCTGCGCCGCTTTGTCGAAGGTAAGCGGGTGCTGGATGTGTTCAGCTATGCAGGAGCCTGGGGCTTGCAGGCCGCGGCGGCAGGCGCCACAGAGGTGATCTGTGTCGATGAGTCCGAGCGCGCACATGGACTCATCCAGCACAACGCCAGTCAGAATGGACTCGTAGACAAAGTGCAGGCTGTGCAGCAGGAGGCATTTGTCGCGCTCAAAGCTCTGCAGGAAAAGGGCGAGCGTTTCGATGTGATCGTGCTCGATCCGCCAGCCTTTATCAAACGCAAGAAGGACTTCAAGCAGGGCACGCAAGCGTATCGCCGCATTAACGAACTGGCCATGCGGTTGCTGGAAAAAGACGCCGTGCTGGTGTCGTGTAGCTGTTCGCACCACATGCCGCAACAGGAACTGATGCGGCAGATGCAACAGGCCGCGCGGCACGTTGACCGTTTCATGCAGATACTGCTGGTCGGTGGCCAGGCGCCGGACCATCCTGTGCATCCCGCGATCCCCGAGACGGCTTATCTCAAGGCCATCTTTGCACGGCTGACGCATTAACAACTCGATTTATCAAGCTGCTCGTCAGTATTACACCGTGTTAAGATAGCGCCCCATGTTGAAGTATCCGAATATCGATCCCGTAGCCCTCAAGCTGGGCCCACTGAAAATTCACTGGTACGGCATCACCTATCTGGTCGGCTTTATCGCCTTCCTGGTGCTGGGGCGTATGCGTGCCAGCCGGCCCGGCGCCGTACTCAATAAAGAACAGGTATCTGATTTCCTGTTCTATGGCGTATTGGGCGTGATTATCGGTGGCCGCCTGGGCTCGGTACTGTTTTATAACTTCGATCATTTCATAGCCAGTCCGTCCATGATTTTCCGCATCTGGGAAGGCGGCATGAGTTTTCATGGCGGTCTGATCGGTGTGATCGTGGCGGCCTGGATCTACCAGCGCAGGCAAGGCATCGGTTTTTTGCGCATGGGTGATTTTATTGCACCGTTGGTCCCTATCGGCCTGGGTTCGGGCCGTATCGGTAATTTTATTAACGGTGAACTCTGGGGCAAGGTGAGTGACGTGCCCTGGGCGATGGTGTTCCCCACTGGCGGCCCCGATCCGCGGCATCCCTCACAGCTTTATCAGGCGGGGCTGGAAGGCGTGGCCCTGTTCGTGATCCTGTGGCTGTTTTCCAGCAAACCGCGTCCTGCGGGTGCGGTGTCGGGCCTGTTCCTGGTCTGTTATGGCGCGTTCCGTTTCGTGGTCGAATTTGTGCGCGTGCCGGATGCCGATATCGGCTACCTGGCTTTCGGCTGGGTGACCATGGGCCAGGTGTTAAGCCTGCCGATGATCTTGTTGGGAATAGGCTTGATGATCTACGCCTATAAAAATAATGCCTTACCTAAAAAGACCGCCAAGGCATGAAGCAATACCTCGAGCTAATGCGCCATGTGCGTGATCATGGCGTAAAGAAAGAAGATCGCACCGGCACCGGCACCCTGTCGGTATTCGGTCATCAGTCACGTTATGATCTGACGCAAGGGTTCCCAGTGGTCACCACCAAGAAACTGCACCTGCGTTCCATCATCCATGAGCTGTTATGGTTTCTGCAAGGCGATACCAACATAAAATATCTGCAGGATAACGGCGTCAGTATCTGGAATGAATGGGCCGATGAAAACGGCGACCTGGGGCCGGTTTACGGTTATCAGTGGCGTTCCTGGCCGGCAGCGGACGGCCGCCATATCGATCAGATCTCGCAGCTTGTCGAGCAGATCAAAAACACTCCGGATTCGCGGCGCATGATTGTCAATGCCTGGAATGTCGGCGAGCTCGACAACATGGCGTTGCCCCCCTGCCACGCCTTTTTCCAGTTTTATGTGGCCGAAGGCAAATTGTCCTGTCAGTTGTATCAGCGCAGTGCCGATGTCTTCCTGGGTGTGCCCTTTAATATTGCCTCCTATGCTTTGTTGACGCTGATGCTGGCGCAAGTCACCGGTTTAAAACCCGGCGACTTTGTTCATACCCTGGGCGATGCGCACCTGTATCTGAATCACCTGGAGCAGACCGAATTGCAACTCGGCCGCAAACCGTTTGCCTTGCCGCAGATGAAGATAAACCCTGACGTAAAATCAATATTCGATTTCAAGTTTGAAGATTTTGAACTGGTCGACTATCAGTGTCATCCGCATATTAAGGCGCCGGTGGCGGTTTAGCAGTCTGCCAGGGCACACAAGCAATGGTTGCTCAGAAGATCATCAGGGGTAAGGATAAAAAACAAGGTCGTTTGTCTGTGAAGCCCGATAAACTAAATATGGGCAATACTTATGATGTGCCTCCAAGGTATTACTACGACATCGAGTTCACGTGCAAGGATTGTGGTTCAGAGGAACTTTGGACTGCTGCACAACAGAAATGGTGGTTCAGAGGAACTTTGGACTGCTGCACAACAGAAATGGTGGTATGAGAAGGCTGGTGGCTATTTTTTTGCGACAGCAGTACGTTGTCGTGCATGTCGCGAGAAAGAACGCGATAGAAAAAAAGAAGCGAGGAAAAATTATCTTGAAGGAATTGTTCGAAAAAAAGAGATCGACACTTAATAGTTCACAAAAATTATCCTGTTGCACAGTTAATACTATCTCATGATTTCACTTATCGCAGCCATGTCACGCAACCGGGTTATCGGTAAAGACAATGCTATGCCCTGGCATTTACCCGCTGACTTGCAGTGGTTTAAACAAACTACACTCGGTAAGCCTGTTGTTATGGGTCGCAAGACCTTCGAGTCACTGGGTAGGCCACTGCCGAAACGGCGTAACATCGTGGTAACGCATGATGCTGGATTCAGTCATGAGGGTTGCGAGGTTGCCAACAGCCTGTGCGAAGTCATCACCATGACCCTCAACGAAGACGAGATCATGATTATAGGTGGCGCCAAAATTTACGAGCAGATGCTGCCGGTAGCTGATCGCTTATATTTGACCTACATCGATGCCGAACTCGAGGGCGATACCTGTTTCCCGGAATTCGACCCACAGCGTTGGCAGGAGATTGAGCGAGTCAATCATGCTGCAGATGAGAACAACCCGCATGCCTATTCCTTTGTTATCCTGGACAGGACGGTTGAGGCCGAAGGCGCGGGTATTACTTGTGCAATCCCGGCATAGGTTTCGATAGGCGGAATCCGACCCATGAAGCGCAGGATAACCGGTTTTCACCTGGATGAATTCGATGACTGGGTCGCCGACCTGGAGTGTTCCCATACACAACACGTGCGCCACAGGCCGCCCTGGCAGAACCGTGCATGGGTGATTGATCCACAGCAGCGCGAACGTCACATAGGCCGCGAGCTTGATTGCAGGTTGTGTGATGACGAGAACAATTAAACCACCTCGCTACGAGAGATGATGGAATAGTGTCAGCAGCTGATGCGTCTATACCTGTATGTGGTTTGAGAGAATGAAACAATCGAGCTTGTCTGTGCTGCTGGGCGTATTGATTGCGCTGTTGCCGGGCGCAGTTCTGGCTTCAGATCAGCCGATGCCTGAAAACCCGGGTGATGCGCGGGCAGCAGCCTGGAATCGTTTTGCTGATGCCGTATATGCCTTGCACGAACGGCAGATTGAGTCGCGAGATGTTATTCCTCACGAAAGGGTAGGTAGCTACGTAGACTTCCCGAAATTTTATAAAGAAGTTACATATAAGGATGCTACTGATAAAAGAATTCTCAGTCGTATCCGCTGGGAAACGAGACCTCCTGGTAATATCCATACCATGGAAGTGTTTGTCTATGATGAGTCAGGCCGTCTGCTCAGAGACTATGTGGTTTCATATCTGTTGACACACCGTAATGCACCGTTCGTGACCCTGATCAACCTACATGGCTACGCCGATCATGCGCACGGTTATCGTCAGTTTGATGCTTCCGGTGAAAAGCTCTACGAACAGTGTGTCGTAACACGCGATGGCCGGGAGACCAGAATCGAGATCCATGATGATGAGTTTCCTTTCGCTCATGAGCCGCCCCTGGAAGTCATGACTACTGCCGAGTACAAGAGTTGCTTCGACGAAGTGCCGGTAAAGCTGGGTCGCTATGCTGATCCATCCTGATAGTCATTACGGCTTGCAGTCGCCTGTTTACTGTTTAAGGAGCCTCAAGCCAGGTCATTCCCGGCATCATTGAACGCGGTGTAGAGGAATAAATTCTCCTGCCATGTCATCCATACCTAATGCGATGAAGTAATTCGGCGATTTATGAGCACAGCGAAACAGTTTGTGCCGTAACCATCAACGACGGAGGATGATCATGAATATACGGCCCACGACACGTTGGTGTTTCCGAATCCCGCTTGGCTTACTGTCCTGTGCAGGACTACTGCTGATGCTCGCCAGTTATCCGCTAAAAGCCGAACCGCAAACACGGGCTGAGGTCGAAAAGATCATCGAAGCAGCCACCCGCTCTATCAAGGCACAACCGAATAAGGGGCAGTTCTATATCGATAGAGGGCAGGCCTATTTTAAGATACATGAATTCGATAAGGCTGCTGAGGATTACAGCAAGGCCATTGAACTGGACGATTCACAGGACGAAGCCTATTTCGGCCGCGGTATGGCGCTGGGCAGGGCAGGATTCATTGAAGATGGCATCAGCGATCTGACGGTCTACATACAGCGCAACCCTAAGAGTTCGCTAGCTTATACCAAGCGCGGCATACGCAATCTGTGGCTGGGTGATCGTGGCAAAGCGGAAGCGGACTTTAAAAAGGCCATCGAGCTGGATAGCAGGAATGCTGAGGCGCATGATGATCTTGGTGTGATCTACGCGCAGCGTGAACAATATCAGGAGGCTGGTTCACACTTCATGACAACCATTAGCCTCGATCCCAGTTACCAGAAGGCGTATCACAACCTGTCGATGGTGTATTACCTCACAGGCAATGATTCTGAAGCGCTGGCAACCATCGATAAAGGCCTGCAACTAAGTCCGGAGGCCCGTAATTCGATGATGTTGAAAAGCCTGATCTTGGAATCCATGGGCAAGCTCGATGAGGCGGCGGCTGTAAAGGAAGTGGCCGAGTTCCTGCCGAAAGGTAATTGGTCCGAGCAGGCGCCGGTACAATAAACTGCGGTTATCATTCATCCTTGCAGGATTGCATGGAGCGACATCACGAGAATGACTATTTGCGGGCTTGCGGCAAGCAGAAGAATTGCACTGTCATCATTAGCTGTGCTGCAATAACATACCTATCCTCTGCGGGTTGATTCGCATTGAACTTCAAAGATCATTTTTCCACGCAATCCGTGGGTTATAGCCAATACCGCCCGGAATACCCGGTTGATCTGTTTCGTTATCTTGCAACATTGACGGCAAATCAAGAATGCGTCTGGGATTGCGCCTCCGGCACGGGACAAGCGGCGCGTGGTCTGGCGCCATATTTTGATACTGTCATTGCAACCGATGCCAGCGACGAGCAGGTCGCAAATGCATACGGGCCTGATAATGTTGAATTCGCGGTGGCGAATGCGACGGCCAGCGGCCTGACCGCGGGCACGGTGGACCTCGTCGTTGTTGCGCAGGCGCTGCACTGGTTTGATCTTCAGAAATTTTATTCAGAAGTAAAACGAGTATTGAAAAACAAAGGGGTTATCGCAGTGTGGTGTTACAGTCTGCACAGAATCTCGCCGCAGATCGATGTCATCATTGATGATCTTTATACCAATATTGTTGGCTCTTACTGGCCGCCGGAAAGGCGTCTCGTCGAGAGTGGTTACCGCGATCTTGATTTTCCGTTTGAGGGGATTGTATCGCCACAATTTGAGATGCAGGCGCAGTGGTCATTACAACAACTCACCGGTTACCTGGAGACCTGGTCAGCCACTCAGCGTTATATCGCGCACAAGGGTGAAAGCCCCGTGCCGGATATCACTGATCGCTTGCTGGGAGTGTGGGATCCGCCCGATAAGAAACGCACAGTTAACTGGCCTTTAGCGTGCCGTGTCGGTGTGCTTCACCATTAATGAGCTAATGGCACCTTCATAAGCAACAGCACGCCGTCACGATTTGCTATTTTTGATAATAAGACGGCCTGCGTATAATCTAAATTAGAAACAGTGAGTTACGGAAGAACATTAGAAATAACTTATTCATGTTAAACTGACCGACGGGTCAGTTTAGTCAACTGTTGCGATAGACGCATAAGACTAAATAATTATTACAAAGAAAAATAAGTGATTGGACGATACGTTGAAGAAATGTTATCAAGCGAAGCGTAGTTCTGCTTCAGCAAAACGAGTTTTTGCTGAAGCAGAACTACGCTTCGCTTCAAAGAGTTCAACATATCCTTCCTGTCTTCTTTATCTTGTATT
>CAMYKB010000004.1:0-4170 GCA_947258875.1 uncultured Gammaproteobacteria bacterium
TATATCGGCTCTCATATGGTGTTGTTGCTCTCAGAGCAAGGAAATAAAGTTGTTACCATTGATAACCTTGATTCCGGTTATCGTGATGCGGTAATTGCAGGTGAATTCGTCGAGGGTGATCTGGGTGATTCAGTGTTACTCGATCAACTGTTCTCGCGCTATTCGTTTGATGCCGTTATGCATTTCGCCGCGCACATTGAGGTGGGTGAATCGGTCCGTGATCCCGCCAAGTATTACCGTAATAACGTCGCGAATAACCAGAATCTGCTGGACGCAATGGTTCGCCATGAGGTGGGACATTTTATTTTTTCCTCTACCGCTGCGATTTTTGGTGAACCGCAATATGTTCCTATCGACGAAGCCCATCCCAAGTTGCCTATCAATCCCTATGGGCGTTCCAAGTGGATGGTGGAGCAGTTACTAGAAGATTATGATCGGGCCTATGGGCTGAAATCGGTCTGCCTGCGTTATTTCAATGCCGCAGGCGCTGACCCGAAAGGGAGGCTGGGCGAGCGGCATGTGCCGGAAACCCATCTAATCCCTCTGGTTCTGCAGGCCGCTTCCGGCCGGCGTGAGGCTATCTCGGTGTTTGGCGCCGATTACGATACGCCGGATGGCACCTGCATTCGTGACTATATTCATATCAACGATTTGTGCGAGGCGCACGTATTGGCGCTCGAACATTTGCTGAGCGGTGGCGCGAGTGCCCAATACAACCTGGGTAATGGCGAAGGTTATTCCGTGCAGGAGGTTATTGGCGCGGCCAAAAAGGTTACAGAAAAGGCCATTCCAGTGAAACAGGACAAACGCCGTGAGGGCGATCCGGCACGGCTGGTGGCTGATGCCACACGCGCGCGATCTGAACTCGGTTGGCAGCCCTGTTATGCCGATCTCGAGACGATCATTGCCCATGCTTGGCAATGGGAGGTTAGTCATTTTTGCCATGGGAAACTACCTTCATGAACGTCTTGTTGTGGAAGTTAGGGCCTGATCGGTGTATTTTTACCAGTTCGTAAACAAACTAATTTCCATTTGAAAAACAAGGTTTTTATACAGACCCACGGTTGCCAGATGAACGAGTACGATTCAGCCAAGATGCTGGATGTGCTCGATGCAGCCGAAGGTGCCGTGCGCGCGGATGATCCGGCGCAGGCCGATGTGCTGCTGCTCAATACCTGTTCGATCCGTGAGAAGGCCCAGGAGAAGGTGTTTTCGCTGCTGGGCAAGTGGCGTCAGCTAAAACAGCAGAATCCCGCGCTGGTGATTGGGGTGGGTGGTTGTGTCGCCAGCCAGGAGGGCGAGGCGTTGCGTGAGCGTGCGCCCTATGTCGATATCGTCTTCGGCCCGCAGACCTTGCATCGTCTACCGGAGATGTTGCGTGAAGTCAGGGTTAATCGCGGCGCGATCGTTGATATCTCTTTTCCGGAAATCGAAAAATTCGATAATCTTCCCGAGCCGCGCGCCGAGGGGCCGAGCGCCTTTGTGTCGGTGATGGAAGGTTGCAGCAAATATTGCAGCTTCTGTGTGGTCCCTTATACCCGTGGTGAAGAGATCAGCCGGCCCTTCGATGATGTACTCGCCGAGGTCGTGCAATTGGCGGAACAGGGCGTGCGCGAAGTTAACCTGCTGGGGCAGAATGTGAACGCCTATCGTGGCCTCATGAGTGATGGCGAGACGGCTGATCTGTCCTTATTGATCACCTATATCGCAGCAATCGATGGTATCGATCGGATTCGCTATACCACCTCGCACCCCGTGGAATTTTCAGACAGTCTCATCCAGGCCTATGCCGATGTACCGCAACTGGTCAGTCACCTGCATTTACCTGTACAAAGCGGTTCAGATCGTATCCTGGCGCTGATGAAGCGCGGGCATACCGCACTGGAATACAAGTCAAAAATCCGCCGCCTGCGTGAAGTGCGTCCCGACATCAGCCTATCATCGGATTTCATTATCGGTTTTCCCGGTGAGACGGATGCGGATTTCCAGGCGACCATGGAGCTGATTAATGAGATTGGTTTCGATCAGTCCTTCAGTTTTATCTATAGCCCGCGGCCGGGCACACCCGCAGCCTCGTTACCGGATGAGGTGCCGCTACATGTCAAAAAACAACGCTTGCAGGTTTTGCAGGAATGCATCAATGCAATGGCGACCGGGATTAGCCGCAACATGGTGGGCAGCATCCAGCGGGTGCTGGTCGAACGGCCGTCACGCAAAGACCCGGCGATGATGGCCGGGCGCACAGAGAATAACAGGGTGGTTAATTTCAATGGCAGCGCGGATCTGATCGGGACATTTGTCGATTTGCGCATCACCGAGGCCCTGCCCAATTCGTTGCGCGGTGAAATCGCCGCACCTTCCACCAACACTACCGAGTTATCCAGACAGCCTCTTGAACGCGCATCCTGACAGTCTCAATCTGGTGCTGGAGCCTGCCGATAATCCACGCCTGTCCAATCTCTGCGGCCCGCTTAATGAGCACTTGCGTCAGCTTGAGCGACGGCTGGGTGTGGAGATCAACAATCGGGGTAACAATTTTAATGTCATTGGCGACGCCCGCTCCGCACATACCGCTGTCGAGGTGTTGAAAGATCTGTATAAAACGACAGAACGGGAAGTGTTGTCGGCTGCAGCTGTCAATTTGTTTCTGCAAGACTCGGGTGTCGATGCCTTACTGGAACAGTCGGACGAGGTCGTAGAGGATATCAATATTCGTACTCGCCGGGGGCTGATTCGGGCGCGGGGTGCGAATCAAGCGCAGTACCTCAGAAATATTCAGACTCAGGACCTCACTTTCGGTATCGGTCCTGCCGGCACCGGCAAGACCTACCTCGCAGTCGCCTGTGCAGTCGAGGCACTGGAGTCTGATCGGGTGCAGCGGCTGGTGTTGGTGCGCCCGGCGGTGGAGGCGGGTGAGCGCCTGGGATTTCTGCCGGGAGATCTGGCGCAAAAGATCGATCCGTATTTACGACCCATGTATGACGCCCTCTATGAAATGCTGGGTTTTGAAAAGGTGAGTAAGCTGATCGAACGTAATGTAATCGAGGTGGCGCCGCTTGCCTATATGCGTGGCAGGACCTTGAATGATGCTTTCGTTATTCTTGATGAAGCACAGAACACCACCACTGAACAAATGAAAATGTTTCTGACACGCATCGGTTTCGGTTCGACGGCTGTGGTGACCGGCGATGTCACACAGATCGACCTGCCCAGCAGCAAGTTGTCCGGTTTGCGGCATGTCATTGATATCCTCAAAGACGTAAAGGGTGTGAGCTTCAGCTTCTTTGCCGCGCGCGACGTGGTGCGTCACCCGTTGGTGAAACGCATCGTGCAGGCCTATGAAAAACATGACGAGACTGGTACTGAAGACAGCTTATGAGTCTCGAGCTGGATGTTCAGTATGCGATTCAAATGGAGGCGTTGCCAGCACTGGATCAGTTTCGCGCCTGGGCGGAAATGGCGGTCGGCAATCAGGCGGGGGTAGAGCTGGTGATACGGGTTGTGGATACGGATGAGGGTGCAGAGCTCAACCACCGGTACCGTGGTAAACAAGGGCCCACTAATGTGCTGTCATTCCCCTTCGAGGTGCCACCCGGTGTAGATTCGACCATGCTGGGTGATCTCGTGATCTGTGCGCCGGTGGTGATGCAAGAGGCCGAGGAACAAGGTAAACCGCCGCTTGACCATTGGGCGCATATGGTCGTGCATGGTGTGTTGCATTTGCAGGGCTATGATCATCAGAGCGATGAACAAACCGAGGCCATGGAGGGCCTGGAAACAAACATAATGAAGAAATTGGGCTATGCTGATCCATACACAGATGATGATTGATAAGCGGGTTGGTGATCGTAGCTCAATCATTTGTATTAAGCAGATGTCTTTGTGGGGTTGTGTTAAGCATTTGTGGAATTATATGGGCACCTTAAAAACATTGAGGTCATTAAAAAAATATTGACGTCATTCCCGCGCAGGCGGGAGCAGTGCCACAGGGATGTGGCGTCAACGGACCTAAGGATGGAATCCAGAAGATGGTGAGCATATGTGCATTGCTTACTGGATTCCCGCCTGCGCGGGAATGACGAACTAGTAAGGGAATGACGAACTAGTAAGGGAATGACGAACTAGTAAGGGAATGACGAACTAGTAAGGGAATGACGAACTAGTAAGGGA
>CAMYKB010000004.1:4178-38323 GCA_947258875.1 uncultured Gammaproteobacteria bacterium
ACGAACTAGTAAGGGAATGACGAACTAGTAAGGGAATGACGAACTAGTAAGGGAATGACGAACTAGTAAGGGAATGACGAACTAGTAAGGGAATGACGAGGTGATAAAGGAACGACTAGGTGACAAGGGAATGATGAGTCAGGTTTGGAGCGATCGAATAACTTCGACTATGACAGAACCAGCCAGCATTAGGCTGTATGTTGGCTGTTAAACAAAAAATTATGAACAAAATATTACAAACAAAACATGAACGAACAACCTGATTCCGCTACTTCACAGAAGGGCTGGTTGGAACGTCTCAGCCATTTATTATTGGGTGAGCCGATGGACCGCGAGCAGTTGATCGATCTGCTGCGCAATGCACATCAACGCGAATTGCTCGATGTTGATGCGTTAAGCATGATTGAAGGCGTTATGCAGGTGTCCGAAATGCGGGTGCGCGATATCATGATCCCGCGTTCACAAATGGTAGTAGTTGATTCGAAGTTGGGTATCCAGTCCATGTTGCCCCTCATCATCGAATCGGCGCACTCACGTTTTCCGGTAATCGGTGACAGCCGCGATGAAGTGCTTGGCATCTTGTTGGCCAAGGATTTGTTGCGTTATTTCGTAAGCGAAAATGATGATGAGTTCGTGTTGGAAGATATTCTGCGTCCTGCGGTCATCGTGCCGGAGAGCAAGCGCCTCAATATCCTGCTGACCGAATTTCGTACCAGTCGTAATCACATGGCCATCGTAGTCGATGAGTATGGTGGGGTGTCCGGTCTGGTGACTATTGAGGATGTGCTGGAACAGATCGTTGGTGATATTACCGATGAGCACGATATCGATGAAGATGCCTATATTTATAAACATTCTGAATCGCGATATTCGGTGAAGGCGCTGACGCCGATTGAGGACTTCAATGAGTATTTTGCCAGCGATTAC
Organism: uncultured Gammaproteobacteria bacterium; assembly: GCA_947258875.1. Lineage (GTDB taxonomy): Bacteria > Pseudomonadota > Gammaproteobacteria > CAMYKB01 > CAMYKB01 > CAMYKB01. Next base: position 5,106 of record CAMYKB010000004.1, read on the forward strand.
AGTAATGAGGAATTCGATACCATCGGTGGTCTGGTGCTCAGCCGTTTTGGACATCTGCCCAAACGTGGTGAAATGGTAACTATAGACCGTTTCCGTTTTGAGGTACTGCGTGCGGACAATCGACGCATATATTTATTGAGGATGGAGATTACTCCTGACTCGACTGCTTCGTCCTGAAGGCTCGCTCACGCATGCCGATATCAACGGTAGCTCACAAGCTGCGTGATTTGTTCGATACGCGCCCTGCGCTGAAATATACTGTTTCATTTATATCTGGTACGTTGCTGGTGCTTGCATTTGCGCCGTTCGCGCTGCGTATTTTCAGCATCATCGCACCTGCAATCCTGTTTCTTGTTTGGCTACGGTGTAAGCCGCGACAGGCCTTCTGGTGTGGTTACTGGTTTGGGCTGGGCTATTTTGGCTTCGGCGTATCCTGGGTATTCCATAGTATCTTTGTATTTGGTGCGGCGCCTTTCTGGCTGGCGCTGATCATCACAGCATTGTTTGTACTGTTTCTCGCATTGTTTCCGGCGTTGACCGGATGGTTGGTGAATCGCTATATGGCGGGTGGTGCCGTGCTACGCCTCGCGTTGCTTTACCCGACGATATGGGTGCTGCTTGAGTGGGTGCGGGGTTGGATACTGACCGGATTTCCCTGGTTACAACTGGGGCAGGCGCATGTCGATACCCCGTTGGCGAATATAATGCCGGTTGCGGGCGCCTTGTCTGCGGGCTGGTTGTCGTTGTTATTGTCGGGTTTGTTTGTTTTATTGTTAGTGTTGCCTGGGAAGCGCCGGTTTATAGTCTTAGGTACAGCGATGATGATTGCCATGGTCTGTATCGGGCTGGGAAAAATCAACTGGACTGCGCCATCAGGTGCTGCGATCACGGCCAGCCTTGTTCAGGGGAATATCGCCCAGGACGTCAAATGGCAGAAAGGTCAGCGGGTCGCCACCATGCAATTGTACCGTGATATGACGCGCGCGCATTGGGGTAGTGACTTGATAGTCTGGCCGGAAACGGCAATACCTGCCTACTATCATCACGTCGATGAGCCGTTCTTGCAACCGTTACGTGAGGAAGCGCGCCAGCATGGTAGCGAGTTGCTGGTGGGTTTATTCTACCTCGATAAGCAAACCGAGCAGGGATACAACAGCCTCGTTGCGCTCGGCGATGAGGTGGCGGTGTATCACAAACGTCACTTGGTGCCTTTTGGTGAATACATGCCGTTCAGGTGGTTACTGGACTGGCTCAAAGACATGTTGATTATTCCCATGTCGGATTTGAGCGCAGGAGAGGGTAAACCCGTGCTCGAATTAAAGTCTATTAAGGCCGGTATCTCGATCTGTTACGAGGATGCCTATGGTAATGAAGTCATCGACGCTCTGCCGCAAGCCGATATGCTGGTAAATGTCAGTAACGATGCCTGGTTTGGTGATTCTCTGGCACCACACCAGCATCTTGAGATTGCACGTTTGCGCGCGCTGGAAAGCGGCCGTTATCTGTTGCGCGCCACCAATACCGGTATCTCGGCTATTATTGACCACAAGGGCAGGGTCATTGAACGCTCGCCCCAGTTTGAACGCCATGTGCTGACAGCCAAAGCAGTGCCGCGGCAGGGGCTTACTCCCTACGCGCGCGTGGGTAATTGGGGTATCGTACTGACGTTAGTGGTTCTGTTATCGATTACAGGCGTGCTGTTTGGGTTTCGGAGAAGACATGGTCTATAATTTAAAGGATATAGTGCGGCTACAGGGATAGTTGTCACCTGACATTACCATCAGGCAAAAAAAGGATTACGCAATGTCACAATCAATTGATACATCCGCGATCACACCTGTTATTTTATCCGGCGGTTCCGGGACGAGGTTGTGGCCTATGTCGCGGCAACTCTATCCCAAGCAATTTATTCCCCTGACGGGCGAGTCCAGTTTATTTCAGCAAACTATCCAACGCCTGGAAGGCATGGGGTGCCATGCACCGATCGTGGTGTGTAATAACGAACACCGTTTTATGGCTGCAGAGCAACTGCGCCAGGCCGGTGTTGAGCAAGGTTGTGTCATGCTTGAACCGATGGCACGCAATACGGCGCCTGCCATCGCAGTGGCAGCCTTACAGGCTATGGAGGATTCCAAAGATGCGGTGTTGCTGGTATTACCTGCAGATCACCTCATTCATGATGAAGCTGCATTTCATGCTGCTATTCAGGACGGTGTAAAAGCCACTGCATCGGGTGCCTTGATCACCTTTGGTGTGGTACCGGACCGACCTGAAACCGGCTATGGCTACATTCGGCAGGGCGCGGTTGCTGAGATAAACGGCTTGCAGGGAAGTCTCTATGCTGTGGATGCCTTCGTGGAAAAACCCGATCAAAAAACGGCGCAGGACTATATCGTGTCTGGAGAGTATCTCTGGAACAGCGGCATGTTCATGTTCAGGGCAGCTGATTACCTTGCTGACTTAAAGGTGCATGCACCGGAAATCTATGAGGCTTGTGTGCTGGCCTTTGAAAGACGCAGCAAGGACCTGGACTTTGTGCGTCTGGATAAGGATGCCTTCGCTGTGTCACCGGGCAATTCCATTGATTATGCGGTGATGGAAAAAACCAGCCGGGCAATGGTGTTGCCGTTACGGGCGGGTTGGAACGACGTGGGTTCCTGGCATTCGCTGTGGGATGCGGAGAGTATAGAAACTGAGGATAATGTCACCATCGGCGATGTCATGGCAGAAGATTGCCGGGGTTGTTATATCAATGCCAACCACCGTCTGGTTGCAGCCGTAGGCATGAATGATTATGTTATCGTTGAAACCGCCGATGCCGTATTGGTGACGCCACGTGGACGCTCACAGGATGTGCGTAAGATTGTCGATCAGTTAAAGGATGCCGAGCGTGATGAGATCATGCTGCATCGTAAGGTCTACCGTCCCTGGGGGGCGTATGAAGGCATCGATTCGGCCGATCGTTTCCAGGTTAAGCGCATTACCGTTAAGCCGGGTCAAAGTCTTTCGCTACAGATGCATCATCATCGTGCCGAGCACTGGATTATTGTCAGAGGCACCGCCAGGATCACACGCGACGATGAGGTCTATATGTTGAGTGAGAACGAATCGACGTACATCCCGATAGGCGCCAGGCACCGTCTGGAAAATCCCGGCATGATTCCACTGGAAATGATAGAGGTGCAGTCAGGCGCCTACCTCGGTGAAGACGATATCGTGCGATTCGAGGATAACTACGGAAGAAAAGGCAGTTCTTAGGTTTGAATTTTTAGTTTTTAATTGGGTGGGTTTTGTAGGATGGGTGGAGCGCAGCGTAACCCATCATTCAAACTGGTCTTTGGCGCACACAAATACCATCTTGTTTCGCGTTCCCACGCTGGAGCCTGGGAACCAGAAAAAAGTATTGTATTAATGTCTTTCCTGGCGGCCTTTGCGTCTTTGCGGTAAAAGTTATTTTGTTACCTTCAGGCTAAACTTTGGCACGCTTAAACTCGGTTTTGTGGCATTTTGGGCAGGGTGGAATATGCCCGGGTTTTGTGAATTGCAACTGCTCACCGCAATGTTTGCACACCAGTGCGCCGGGCCCTGTGATTTCGCCAGTACGATAACTGTTGGCTTGCTGTGCGCGATTCGCGAGATTAGATAGTTCCACGCGGGTCTTATCCGCAACCTGTAGCATCAGGTCCAGTAGGTTAGCCTCGATCAGGTCAATGTCGATACGCAACCAGTTCTTGAATTCGGATCCGGAAGTATTGAGGTGCTCGGCGATATCTGTGATATCACGTTTAATATAGTCGCCCAGTTTTTCGGCCTCTTCGCTGCTGATTTCGCCTAATTCCACGGCCTTGTCGCGCGCCACCTTGATGGCGTGCTCCAGTGTTGGTCGGGTTTTCTCTTCAGCGGCCTCAAAGGTATGTTTCACGCGTTCCAGTATGCTGTGATAGCTGCGCGCCGTGTGTTCCGTATGCTCTTTTTTGGTCATATCAATATATCCAGGTATGCACGATCATGCTGCTTCGTCTGCCAGCCGTTGTTTTAGCTTTCTGGAAATCTCGAGATAGATCACGGCGGCAAAGGCAGCAAATAACCCGAGAACCAGGCCTGCCAGCAGAAACAACTTCTTGTTGGTGATGTCCTGGATGGAGCGCGACGGTCCGGCCAAAATCCGTGTAGGGACGATACCTTCAATCTGCGCCTTGATTTGCGCGATGGATTGCTCCTGCTTTGCAATATTAATATCGCGCTCGTATTTAAGTTTGGTGTCTTTGGTATCAAGATTGGCCAGTTTATCTGAGGCGATGATGATATCGGTACCCAGTTTTTGCTCACGGGTGACCAGCTCGACATTAATCTTTTCGATTTCAGTGGTTCTCTGGTTGTTAAGGCGTAAGCGTTCTCCATCAAGCAGCATGAGTGTCATGGCGGATGAGGCTTCGCCAGTCCTTTTAACGGCTTGTTCGCGCTGCTTGTCGAGCCGTTGCGTCAGTTCCTCGATTTCTTTCAGACGCGATTCCGCTAGCTGGTTCTGCTTTTTCAATAATGATTTTTGAAATTCCAGGTTCTTGATCTCAAGGCCGAAAGATTTCTTTTCCTGCTGGATATCTTTTAGATCTGATTTGGCTTTTTCAATATTAATATTGGTTTTTTGTAGTTCGAGATTGAACAGGTCATCGTTTTTCAGTTCCAATAATTTTACTTTTGCCTCATAAAGCCCTGCCTCGAGTTTTGATTTTTCGATATTGATGCGTTGCCGATGATCAGTGAGCAATTGGTTCGCAACCTGTTGTTGTAATCCGGTTACCAGCTCTTCTTTGTCTTGAATGGCTGCACTGCTGAGGACAATGATATTACTCTTTTTGGGGCTGCTCACTTTTATAAGATCAGTAGAGATGTCGTCATTGGTTGTTGCGGCGTCGTGCAATACCGTGGGGACGTAGCCTTGTGTCAGTTTGGCGACAACGGCATCTGCGGGTTCGAGCAGCTCGTTATTGGATAGCAGTCCTAGTTCAAAACGTGTTGTATAATTGTATTTTGATGATATTAACAATGCGGCCAACAGGCTCAGCAGCACCGGCACCACGAACGCAATCAGCATAACCTTTTTGTGTTTGACGAACACCACCAACAGATCCAGTAGGTCGATTTCATCCTCCATGGCATAATCCGGGATGGTGTTGATACTGTCTGGGCCTGATGAGCGACGCTGGCTCTCTTCAGTGCTACGCTTGATATGTTCGATATCGGGTTTACTGGCTGACATTCTGGGTCCTTGGGTAACTGAAATTATTCTATCCTGAGCCGAAGCGTACAGCCTGATCCTGGGCAACCCGGTAGCTGTAGTACAGATTGTAACCGAAGAGTCCTTCCCCTATAAGTCTATAGGCCCATTTTATTGATCTGTTGGGATTTATTGTCTTCATCTATACAATGTGCAGGCTTAAGAGCGGGGTCGGCGCTACGATTCCCGGAATATCAACTAATCGGAATTTATGAACGAGAACTACGAACCCGCTGCGACCGAGGCCGATGTCCAGGCATACTGGGCGGAAAATGCGGTCTTCCGAGCCATGGAAGACCAGGATAAAGAGAAATTCTATTGCCTGTGCATGTTTCCGTATCCCAGTGGCAGACTGCATATGGGGCATGTGCGTAATTACACTATCGGGGATGTCATCAGCCGTTATCAGCGGATGCAGGGCCGGAATGTACTGCAGCCCATGGGCTGGGACGCCTTTGGCCTGCCGGCCGAGAATGCCGCGATCAAGAACCAGGTGCCGCCCGCGGCCTGGACGCAGCAAAACATCGATTACATGCGTGATCAGCTCAAACGCCTCGGATATGCCTATGATTGGGATCGTGAGCTGGCGACCTGCAAGCCGGACTATTATCGCTGGGAACAGTGGTTTTTTACCAAATTGTTCGAGAAAGGGCTGGTGTATAACAAGAAGGCGACGGTTAATTGGGACCCGGTCGATCAAACGGTGCTGGCCAACGAACAAGTTATTGATGGTAAGGGCTGGCGTTCCGGTGCGCCTGTGGAACGACGCGAAATTTCCCAGTGGTTCCTAAAAATCACTGCCTATGCCGATGAGTTGATGCAGGATCTACAGCAGCTCGACGGCTGGCCCGAGCAAGTGCGTACCATGCAGCACAACTGGATTGGGCGTTCTGAGGGTATCGAGCTGCAATTTGAAGTATCGGGTGACGCCGAACCCCTGACCGTATTCACGACCCGCCCGGATACCCTGATGGGTGTAACCTATGTGGCGGTGGCGCCCGAGCACCCCCTGGCTGCCAAGGCTGCAAGGCAGAATCCCGAGCTACAGTCCTTCATCGAGCAGTGCAGGCACACCAAGGTGGCTGAGGCGGATATGGCGCTGCTCGAGAAGCACGGTGTCGATACCGGGATGAAGGCGATCCACCCCCTCAGCGGTGATGAAGTGCCGGTATGGAGCGCGAATTTTGTATTAATGGAATATGGTGCCGGTGCCGTTATGGCCGTGCCGGCACATGACCAGCGTGATTGGGAATTTGCGCAACAGTACAGGCTGCCGATCAAGCCCGTGATTTTCCCTGCAGGTGATGCCCCCGCGCCCGATATGACACTGGGCGCCTTTATCGAGAAAGGCATCCTCAAGGATTCCGGCGAGTTTAACGGGCTGAGTTCAGAACAGGCCTTTGATGCCATCGCCGTTGCTTTGGAGAAAGCCAACAGAGGCCAACGCCAGGTAAATTACCGGCTGCGTGACTGGGGGGTTTCGCGGCAACGGTATTGGGGTTGTCCGATCCCAATCATCAATTGTCCGGATTGTGGACCAGTACCGGTACCGCAAGAGCAGTTGCCGGTGTTGTTACCCGAAGATGTGGTGTTGGAGGGGGTCGGCTCCCCGCTCAAGAAGATGGCGGATTTCTACCGTACCAACTGCCCGCAATGCGGTGGCGAGGCCCAGCGCGAGACCGATACCTTCGATACCTTTTTTGAATCGAGCTGGTACTACACACGCTTTTGTTGCCCTGGCAATGAACAAGCCATGCTGGACGAGAGAGTGGATTACTGGATGCCCGTCGACCAGTACATTGGTGGTATTGAACATGCCGTGTTGCATCTGTTGTATGCCCGCTTCTTTTACAAGTTGATGCGTGATGTTGGTCTGGTAAAGGGAGACGAGCCCTTTGAACACTTGCTGACGCAGGGTATGGTACTTAAGGATGGCGCCAAGATGTCCAAGTCCAAGGGTAACACGGTCGATCCGGAGGAATTGATAAACAAATACGGCGCCGATACGGTGCGTCTGTTCGTCATGTTTGCGGCGCCTCCCGACCAGTCGCTGGAATGGTCGGATTCAGCGGTTGAGGGACAGTATCGTTTTCTCAAGCGCTTGTGGACACTGGTGTATCAGCATGTCAGCCGGGGTGCTGTGCAAGACACACAGCCAGGCACGCTGAGTGATTCACAGAAGGTGATGCGGCGTAAGCTGCATGAAACCATTACCAAGGTCAGTGACGATATCGGTCGGCGCTATACCTTTAACACGGCAATAGCAGCCAATATGGAATTGCTCAATGAGTTGAGTCGTTTTGGTGATGACTCGCCCCAGGGTCGGACAATCATGCAGGAATCCCTGGAAGCCATGGTGCTGATGTTGTCGCCGATTGTTCCACATATTGCCCATAGTTTGTGGAAAATGTTGGGTCATGAAAATGCCATTATCGATTGCGCCTGGCCGGTAGTTGATCGGGCTGCCCTTGTCAGGGACGAGATCGATATGGTGGTACAGGTGAATGGCAAGCTGCGTGCGAATATTCTGGTACCGGCTGCTGCTGATAAAGCTGCAATTGAACAGGCGGCGCTCGAGTATGAGAATGTACAACGCTTTATTGAAGGTAAAACCGTTGCCAGGATTATTGTGGTACCGAATAAGCTCGTGAATATTGTTGTCAAGTGAGCGCGTGGCTTGCAAGTAACGTGCATACATAAATGAATAATCAATATTCACCAATACGTCCCGCATTATTGATGCTGTCAGCGGTATGTTTATTGGCGATCAGTGCTTGCGGTTTTCACATGCGTGGTGCCACGCGCTTGCCCGCAGTCGTATCGGCAATTTATATCTCCGGGCTGGATACGAATGGCGCGTTTGCTGTTGATCTCAAACGACAGCTAAAAGTCAATGGGGTGAAGGCCGTTGAGCAGGCCAAGGCGACCTCAGTCCTGAAGATTACCCGCAGGGAGCAGGGCCGTCGTGTCCTCACAGTAGGGCAGGATGGCAAAGTGCGCGAATACGAGTTGTATCTGCTCATCTCCTTCGAGGTCAATTCCCGGGAGGGCAGTAGCCTGTTGGAGAACCAGACCATCAATCTTAGCCGTGATTTCATCTTTGATCAGGATGATGTATTGGGCAAAGCCGCAGAACAGGAACTGATCTACGATGACATGAACAGTGATGCGGTGCGGCTGATTATTTATCGTCTGCAGGCGATTTCGGGAACTGAAGGTCGATAAGCATGTCCGGCAAATGGCTGCGTGCTTCAGTCAGTGTCATGTGCCACAGCATGAGCAGCAATGACTTTGGCTATAGCCGCTGAATCGAGTTCACCATCCCCCAACTCAATGAGTTCGTCGAGATAAGCCTGCGCTTGCAGTGCGCCTTGCAATTTCAGTCCCAGTGCTTCGGCGGTTTCGTTGACGATGCGCATGTCTTTTTGATGTAACTTGACCTTAAAGCCCGGCGTATACTCGTCCCGCAGGATACGTTGTCCGTGGATTTCAAGTATCTTGCTGCCAGCAAAGCCGCCCAGTAATGCCTCACGTACGCTGGCGGCATCAACCCCGGCGGTTTTGGCGAGTAGCAGGGCTTCGCTGACTGCTGCAATAGTACCTGCCACCACGATTTGGTTGCAGGCCTTGGTGATTTGTCCGGCGCCATGATCGCCGATGTGTACAATATTCTTCCCCATACATTCAAATAATGGACGTACCCTTTCGAAGCTGGCGAGTTTGCCGCCGACCATGATCGAAAGCGTACCTGCGATGGCGCCCTTGTCGCCACCCGAAACAGGAGCATCCAGCATTTCAATGCCTTTATCAGCCAACTTGTTGGCAAGTTCGATGGTCCGCGTGGGCGAGATGGTGCTCATATCGACCACAATGTCTCCGGGCTCCGCGCCCTGTATGATGCCGGAATCGCCTGTAATGACCTCTTCGACATCGGGGGTATCGGAGACAATCGTGAATATGATGGCGCACTGTTTGCCAACTTCAGCAGGACTGCCGCAGAGCTTGGCGCCGGCATCGGCAAGCGGTTGGGCGGCCTCAGGGCGGCGTGCGTAAACTGCCAGAGAATAACCGGCCTTGATAAGATTCAGTGCCATTGGCTGGCCCATGATGCCCGGCCCGATAAAGCCGACAAGTGGTTTGTTCATATGCAAGATCCCCGTCGCATGATCCTGACAACCATGTTTTTGTTGTATATCCGCGTGAAGGTAACAGACAACACCGTAGCGCTTGAACCGTGCTGGTGCAAGCGCTACGGGTGTTCAGGGAGGTTCGGTATTGAGACGCTTACGGTAGTTTGTTCTTGATATTGTTTATTACAGAACTGAGCGCGCTATCAAAACGATTGTTGTCATTGAGAAGTTTGCTGCGGCCCTCATTGTAATCGTCGACAAAGCATTCGATTTCAATTTCAAGTATACCGCGCCCAGTACGGTCGACAAACAGAAGTTGTCCGGTGTCTTCTAGAATTGCTGAAAGTTTGAGACGTCTGCGTGCGCGTCCCTCACCCTGGTAGATTTCAAACCACGAATTGGGGCGAACTTCTTCGGGGATACTATTTATTAAATCATCCAATTCGATTTCGGCTTTGCTTATCATTTCAGAGACATCATTTGCCGATTTTTCGATCAGGACGTCTTGAATTTCTTCTGCGGATGCTGCCTCGTCATCGATGGAGTTGTCGGTAGAATCATCTTGCTCTTTTTCTTCGGTATCCGTAAACAGTGCTACGACTTTGTTGTCTGCAATACTGTTAGAGGCAGGTTCATCTTCCTGCGTTGATGCAGCGGCACTCTCATCAGGAATTTCTATTGTAGCAGCCAGAGCAACTTGTTGTTGTAGTTCCCAGTCCATGCGCAATTTCTCGGTGCGCAGTTCGTACCAGTTGACAATTTCTTCAAACAAAAATTGGTGTTCTGGGTGTGATGGAATCGTCTTTTCTAATTTTTGACGTATGTCTTCAAAGAACGTGGCGTCGCTAGATGTAAGGCGATTAATTTGCTCGAAGTTAGTATAGGATTGGGCATTTTCAATAAGCTGTTTGACTGTCTCTACAGCTGCCTGCCATTCTTTTGATTTGCCGCCCTGTTCCAGGTACACCAACCCCATATAGTATGCCCAGCATTTTGTTGTAAAGCGCTGCAATATGTCGGGTACTCGAGTGCCACGCATTTGGTGTTTGAGCGTACTGATTACAGTACGTTTTGCTGCGGAACGTTTGGCGCTGATTTGTGCCTGATGCCTGATCTTGGTTTCCAGTTCACGCGCTTTTCTGGTGAACTCCTCATGGATCGGTTCGATTAATTTCAGTGCGGTAACGAAAGTGTCGGTTTCAGTTTCAAAATCGTTAACGATGAGCTTGGTGGCGGCTTTGAGCGATGTAAAATCCGTATCCTTTATTGTCCGGTTCGAGATACCAATATTTGCCATCTGGTTGAGCAGCTGGCGAGCCGGATGTGCAGAATCCTGGAAAAATGCGAAATCAATCAATGCCAGCTTGATGATCGGTAATTGCAGTCTTGCAAGCAGGCCTTTGACTTCATTGGATAGCGTGTCATCTCCCAGCATAGTGTTAAAAGTCTGGGTAACGAAATCTATGACCTTCTTTTCGTTTTCAATCACCCCTGTGGCGACAGTGCTACCCGCTTCATAAAGTGCGCATGTTGCCGCGGATATGATTTCTTCGGTATTCAGGGGCGTGTCACTGTTCGCCTCGGCATGCTGTACCACGGTGAGCGCCTGGATAAGCTGAGAGCGTTGATGCTGTGTGCTATTGGTGTCGCCAGTCGGGAATTCCACATGCAGCAGGTTTTGCAGTTCTTCACGATCTATACTGTAGTGGCGGTAAGGAATCTTGCTGATATCATGATGGTGGTGTAATTCAATATCTCTTTCGTGATTGTTTTGCTCCTGGGCTAAGCGTAGCTCGGCTTCTCGAGCCCAGGCCTCGATTTCCACCGGTGCAAAAAACTCACCCGTGCTCATACTATCTATTTCTTTTGCGGTGGGGGGGCTGTATTCCGGCTCAAGATCTTCCTCCGTCATCGGTTCGCTGATGAATTGACCGGGAAAGTTGTCATCAGGAGTTGTGTCACCATCAGTAATGATGTGATTGGCTTGCCGGTACAACTCTTTAAGTTTGCTAAACAGCTTTTCGTTAAAGAGTTGATGCAATATATATTTTCCTTCATCACTGATAGGCAATGATTCAAGGCACACCTTGTAGGGTAAATATATCGAGCGTGGATCCATGCAATGCGGATTTAACGATCCGGCGGGCAATTGTGTGCCGAGATGGCGGAGTTGCGCGTGCAGGAGTTTGAGAGAATTTTTGTAGCGCTGTTCTGCTGTGTTTATAGACTGTTCGAAATGGTGAGCCAAAGGATCATTGGCAGTATTGCTGCCATCTGTTGTGTGCGATAGTGTGGCGGTTTCGAAGTTTGCGCCAACCTCGTCGAGATACTCCGCGGCAACAGATTCACGCAACGCATAAAATGCTGCCAATGTGTCGTAATGTTTGCCAAGGTCGATACGGGTGCAACTTGCCGGGTTTCCAGCAATTGCTTCGATCTCGCGCAAACTGACGGCGAGGGTTTCATAAAGCGCCGTTCGTAATCTGGCAACGATATGATGTATGTCCTGTTTCTGGTCCGATTTGGCGCTCTCGGACTTGCTGCTGAGAATCCTAAGCATATGCGAGCCGCTTACTAGTTGTTATGTGAGAATCTGGGTTGCTCCTGGCCTCTTTTTGGTTTTTTTGGCCCGGCTAACTAGTGTAGGCTACCGCGCCACTCTTGGAAAATCCCAAAGCCTATTATGGCGACCTTTGGGTTTGATTTTTTTGCCTTTTGTCGGCTCACAAGAGCCTGTCTCGCGCTATACTGTAGTTTCCGCGATTTACAGGCTCGATTGTGAAAATACGGTTAAATCAGCTCTCACAGCACTTGCAACGTGGCCTGGCGCCAGTATATCTGGTATCAGGGGATGAGCCATTGCAGGCCATGGAGGCCGCCGATGCCATACGCTCGCATGCCCGTGAGCAGGGTTATTCCGAGCGCCAGATCATGAGCGTGGAAACTGGTTTTGACTGGTCCGGGCTGGCAGCGGCTACGGATAATCTTTCCCTGTTTGCGGAGCGCAAGCTAATCGATTTACGCATGCCTACAGGCAAGGCCGGGGTTGCGGGTGGTAAGGCCCTTGCGGAATATGCCAAACAGCCCGCCGAAGACACGCTGCTGCTTATCCAGACCGGTAAACTGGATCGATCCGCCGCCAACAGCGCCTGGGTCAAGGCGGCTGATAAGGCCGGGGTACATTTGCAGGTGTGGCCATTGTCGCAAACAGAGCTCATCGACTGGATCGCAACGCGCCTACGGCAACGCGGTTTTAAGCCTGAACGTGAAGCCGTGCAATTACTGACAAATCGGGTGGAAGGCAATCTGTTGGCTGCAGCTCAGGAAGTTGAGAAATTAAGTCTGTTATACCCGCAGGGTGCGTTGAATGTGCAACAGGTGCTGGCCGCGGTTGCGGATACATCACGTTATAGCGTGTTTGATCTTGCGGATGCGGCGTTGGCAGGCAATACAGTGCGCGCAGTAAAAATTCTTGATGGGTTGCGGGCAGAGGATGTCAAGCCGCCGCTGGTGTTATGGTCACTCGCAGATCAGCTGCGCCAGCTGGCAGCCATGTCGCATGAACTGGCGCGTGGAATGTCGATGGATGCAGTACTGAGACCCGTGTGGGCCAAGCGGCAGGCGTTGATGCGCAAGGCCTTGTCTCGGCAGCGCCCCGAGACGTGGCTGCGGTTGTTAAGACGGTGTGCCCATGCCGACCGTGTCATCAAGGGCCAGACGCAAGGTAAAAGCTGGGATGAATTGTTACAATTGGCAGTCGGGCTTAGCCAATAATCGAAATGGCAGGTGATAGCTCATGGCTGGCTTGCCGACTAATTAACTGATGAGTAATAGATGAACGCAATCCCTGAAAATACTGGTTTATCAATCCCTGACTACATGGCGGGCCTGGGGCGTGCCGCGCGCCGTGCATCGCAGCAACTCAATCAGGTTGACAGCGGCCGCAAAAATGATGCACTGCTGGCCATAGCTGATGCCCTAGAGGCTAATTATGATGCGTTACTCTCGGAAAACGAAAAGGACCTGCAGGCTGGCCGCTCCAATAACCTGGAGGCGGCCTTGCTGGATCGTCTGACACTGAATGCAGACCGCGTTGCGGGCATGGCTGAGGGCTTGCGACAAATCGCCGCCTTACCCGATCCGGTGGGAGAGATTACCGATCTCTGCTACCGGCCTTCAGGCATACAGGTAGGTCGCATGCGTATACCACTGGGTGTGATTGGCATCATCTATGAATCGCGACCCAATGTGACGGCGGATGCCGCCGGCTTGTGTCTCAAGGCGGGTAACGCCTCGATCCTGCGTGGCGGTTCAGAGGCGATACATTCCAACAAGGCGATTGCCAATTGTATTCGCCTGGGCCTCGCGCGGGCAGGTTTGCCAGAACAAGCCGTGCAACTGATCGAGACAGTAGAGCGTAGTGCTGTAGGTGAACTGCTGCGTATGAAAGACAGCGTCGACATCATTATCCCGCGAGGTGGTAAAGGTCTGATTGAACGCGTCAGCCGCGAATCACTGATACCTGTAATAAAACATCTGCATGGTGTGTGTCATGTTTATATCGATGATCAGGCCGATATGGAAAAGGCGTTGGCCATCGCAGTGAATGCCAAGACGCACCGTTATGGCGTGTGTAACGCTATGGAAACCCTGTTGGTTGCCGAGGCGGCCGCAGCAGATATATTGCCAGCATTGAAGGCAAAATATGATGAGAAGGGTGTGGAATTACGGGGCTGTCAAAAGACCTGCAGCATACTTGACGGGATCAAGCCAGCTGTGGAACAGGACTGGTCCGAGGAGTATCTGGCGCCCATCCTGTCGCTACGTGTGGTGGCTGATGTAGATGAGGCCATGCAGCACATCGCGATTTATGGTTCTGCGCATACCGATGCTATTGTCACTGAAGATTATTCACGTGCGCGGCGTTTCCTGCGTGAGGTGGACTCCAGTTCTGTTATGGTTAATGCATCCACGCGCTTTGCCGATGGTTTCGAATATGGGTTGGGTGCGGAAATTGGTATCAGCACAGATAAGCTGCATGCGCGCGGCCCGGTTGGGTTGGAAGGGCTGACAACACAAAAATATATCGTGTTGGGCGACGGGCAGATTCGTGTTTAATTTGCTGTTTCGCAACGTTGAGAAGAGTCGGATCACGCTGTATTCATGATTGGAATCCTCGGGGGGACGTTCGACCCTGTTCATTTTGGGCACATTAAGCCTGCTCTTGATTTATTGCGAGTGTTGCCATTGCAGCAGATTCGTTTCATTCCTTGTAACGTGCCGCCACATCGCCCCGCGCCGGTTGCAAGTGCCAGTCACCGCTGGCACATGGTGCAAATGGTGACTGCAAATCAACCAGGGTTTGCGGCCGACGATCGCGAGTTACGCCGTGCAGGCCCGTCCTACATGGTTGATACCTTGCAGGATTTGCGTGAGGAGCTCGGTGAAGAAAAATCTTTGTGCCTGATCATGGGTGCTGACGCCTTTGCCGGACTGACCGATTGGTATCGCTGGCAGGAGATTTTGCAATTGGCGCAATAACTGCGCGGCCAGGTTTCGAGTTGCCGCAGCAAGGTGAACTTGCTGACCTACTAAGAAACTGCCTGGTAGAGGATGTGGAAGTAGTAAAGAGTACGCCTGCGGGCCACATTCTGGCCTGTGAGGTCAGTCTGTTGGATATCTCTGCGACCGCGATACGTGCACAGATAGCAGGCGGCGGGCAACCGCATAATATGTTACCCGGAAATGTCTGGAATTATATAAAGAGGCACGGCCTCTACACCTGAGTACAGTATAAAATGATGAATATTGACGATCTTGTACACCTTGCTACCGATGCCCTTGAGGATTTGAAGGCGCAGGATATCCATATAATCGACGTGCGTGGCAAGACCTCGATTACTGATATCATGATCATAGCCAGTGGCACATCCAATCGGCATGTTAAAGCGCTGGCTGACAATGTTGCCAGTATGGCAAAACAGGCGGGTATTCAAACTTTGGGCGTTGAGGGTGAAGATGACTGGATACTTGTCGACCTCTGTGATGTCGTCGTGCACGTGATGCTTCCTAAAGTGCGCGATTTTTACAATCTGGAAAAGCTGTGGTTGACGGACGAGCAGACGACAGACACGTCACTGGCATCACATTAGTCTTTCAATATGCGTATTCACCTGCTGGCGATAGGAACCAGGATGCCGGGATGGGTAGTCCACGCGTTTGAATTGTATGCATCCCGTATGCCCCGCGAGTGTGCAGTGCAACTGATCGAGATCCCTGCCGAGAAACGTAACAAGTCGCAAGCCGCATCGGTGTGTATCGAGCGCGAAGGCGGACGCTTGTTGGCTGCCATACCCAAAGACTGTTGGTGTGTCGCGCTGGATGTCACAGGACGCAGCTGGAGTACGTCCGATCTCGCAGGTTATATGCAGGACTGGTTGCAGTCGGGGCGTGATGTCGCGTTGATGATAGGTGGTGCGGATGGTCTATCGCAGGCCTGTTTGCAACGTGCTGATATGCGTTGGTCACTCTCGGCGTTGACCTTCCCGCATCCGATGGTGAGGGTTATCCTGGCTGAGCAACTCTATCGGGCATGGAGTATTATCCAGAATCACCCTTACCATAGAGAATAATTAATGTGACACGAATCCCATAGAGCTAACGGGGTTCTACACTCATAACACTATGTCTGAACCTGTCGATGTCATACTGGCCTCTGCCTCACCTCGGCGCCAGGAACTCCTGCAGCAAATTGGTGTCCGCTTTAAGGTGCTGCCCGTACATATAGACGAGGTGCGTCGCAGTAACGAATCAGCTCAAAATTACGTGCAACGTCTGGCGTTGGAAAAAGCGCAGGCAGGTTGGGATCGGTCGGCAAGGGATTTACCCGTACTGGGTGCGGATACCATTGTAGTAATTGATAAACAGATACTGGGGAAGCCGGCGAATGCATCCGATGCTGCAACGATGTTGTCATTGTTATCGGGGCGGGAGCACCAGGTGCTGACTGCAGTGACTCTACTCGAGGGTGAACGGATTTTATCCGCGTATTGCGCTAGCGTGGTGCGGTTTCGTGACCTCACTGCTGCAGATATTCAAGCCTATTGTGGTAGTGATGAGCCTATGGGTAAAGCCGGTGCCTATGCGATCCAGGGGCGGGCGGCAATCTTTGTCAGGTATTTACAAGGTTCCTACTCGGGGGTTATGGGCTTGCCACTCTTCGAGACTGCAGCGCTGTTGGCTGAATTGGGTGTCGAGGTGTTGCGGCATGACAATACAATCCCCTGATGGTTGTTGGCGTGGAAAAGTTTTTAGCAACTCCTAACTCATCGCCAGCATGGCAGTTTGTGGTGGTGGCAACAAAGATCATGCGTGCAAATGCTTGAACGGAGAGTGTGGCGCGTTAAAACAATAATAGACAGCGAAATCATAAACTGAGACCTGAAATCTACTATGAGTGAAGAAATCCTGATAAACGTAACGCCACAGGAAACACGCGTTGCATTGGTCGAAAACGGAGTGCTGCAAGAGGTCAGTATCGAACGTGATCGGATGCAAGGACTGGTTGGTAACATCTATAAGGGGTGTGTCAGTCGCGTGATGCCAGGTATGGATGCCGCTTTTGTCGATATAGGCCTGGAAAAGGCCGCCTTTCTGCATGCCTCGGATGTGATGCAGCGCAGGTTTGATAGTGGCGGGCCCGATATCGAATATGACGAGTCTGCCAAACAGGAACCGATCAGTAGTCTGTTGCGCGAGGGGCAGCAGCTTCTTGTGCAGGTAATCAAGGACCAGCTGGGTACCAAGGGCGCGCGCCTGACGACACATATTACAATCCCTTCGCGTTATCTGGTGTTGATGCCGAATTCAAGCAATGTGGGGATATCCACCAAGATTGAAGATGAGGCGGAGCGCGAGCGCCTTAAAACCATTGTCCAGCAACTCGTAGCCGACCATGATCTCAAGTGCGGTTACATACTCAGGACCGCTGCCGAAGCTGTACTCGCTGAAGACATTAAACGTGATCTGAATTTTTTATCACGCCTGTGGCGCAATATCAGTGAAAGCGCTGAGCGTGCGCATGCTGGTACAGTGATCTATGCGGACCTGCCTCTGGCATTGCGTAGCATCCGCGATATGGCTGGGGATGAGGTCGAAAAGGTTAAAATTGACTCGCGCGAGACGCAGCTGAAAGTAGAAGCGTTTGTGAATCAGTTGGTGCCTGAAATGGTCGGATGTATAGAGCACTATCCGGGCGCACGACCGATATTCGATCTTTATGGCACCGAAGACGAAATACAGAAGGCGCTGGAGCGCAAGGTGAACCTGAAATCAGGTGGCCATCTGATTTTTGATCAGACAGAGTCGATGACCACTATCGATGTCAATACCGGGGGCTTTCTCGGTCATCGTAACCTTGAAGAGACCACTTTCAAAACCAATCTCGAAGCGGCACAGGCCATCGCTCGTCAGCTACGGCTGCGAAATCTTGGCGGTATCATCATCATTGATTTCATTGACATGTTGCAGGATGAACACAAGCGTCAGGTGATACGCGCTTTGGAGAAGGCCCTGGAAAAAGATCACGCAAAAAGTAACCTCTGTGATGTCTCGCCGCTTGGGCTGGTCGAAATGACGCGTAAACGCACACGCGAAAGTTTGGAACATGTGTTGTGCGCACCGTGTCCAACCTGTGGTGGTCGTGGCTCCATGAAAACGGCCGAGACTGTTTGCTACGAGTTGTTCCGGGAAATCCTGCGCGAGGCGCGGCAATATGACACCAATGAATTATTGGTGCTGGCTTCGCAGGAGGTTGTTGATTTACTGCTGGATGAGGAGTCGGCCAGTCTTGCTGAGTTGGAGGAATTTATCGGGAAGACCATTAAATTCCAGGTTGAAGCACTGTACACACAAGAACAGTTTGATGTGGTGCTGGTGTAATCCTGGGTTATTTTTCTTGTCTTGAAATGATATGAGGTTTTTTATCAGGCGTTTTGCGGCTTACAGTTGGTTGCTTGCAGTGACCGGCCTGGTGTTGTTTGCAATATTAGTTGCAGTGGCCCGCCTGATGTTGCCGATGATTTCCGATTATCGTCAGGTCATCCAGAGCGAAGTCAGTGTTGCCCTGGGTAAGTCGGTGACTATCGGGCGTATCGAGGGTGAATGGGATGGAATCCTACCGCGTATTCGCCTGGATGATGTGCGTGTATTTGTAGAGGGTGCGGATAAAGCGCCACTGAGTTTTGAACGTGCTTACGTAAAACCAAAATACCTCGCTTCCTTGTTCGAGGGTCGTTTCCAGATTAATCAGGTCAGTGTCATTGGTGCGGATTTATCTTTCCTCAGGCAAGAGGATGGCGCAATTATCCTTAGCGGGTTTGAATTGCAACAAGTGCCGGATGATGCCCGCCGGGAAGGCTTAATCGATTCACTGAATGAAGTCACGCTTAGCTTACTAAAAAGCCGTGTCCGCTGGATTGATCGTACGATTGATGTTGAATACCAATTCGATGAAGTCAACATTACTCTGCAATCTGCGGGTGAACGCCACCGTTTGTCGGCAAGCATGGTACTGCCGGAGCATGTCGGTAAAGACCTGCGTGTGGGGGTTGATTTCACCGGGCGTCTGAGTGAGCCGGGTGGTTGGTCAGGACAGGTTTATGCGAATGCCGTGGGCATGTCAGTCGGGGCACTTGCAGAGCGTAGTATCGCCAAACGTTATGGCCTGGATAAAGGGATCCTTGATCTGGAGAGCTGGAGCGATTGGCAGCAGGGTCGGCCAGTGCGGGTCCACGGCAGCCTGGGTATACATGAGGCTGGCCTCGATCTTCATGAAAACCGTCGCTTTGCCGGTGCAGCTGCTGATCTGGATAGCCTGCAAAGCAATTTTTACTGGCTTAAACAAGAGCACGGCTGGTTATTGGATATAGACGGTCTGGATGTGTCGATCGGCAAGCAGTCATGGCCGCGCACGGGTATCGGCGTGGAATACACGGCTATGGCGGATGGCGTGCGCGCTCTGCGTCTGAGTTCAGATTATCTCAAGATACAGGATCTTTTGCCGTTTTTACTGGCGCAAAGCTGGTTGCACGATGATGTCGCGGAACAGCTCATCGCCCACCAGCCGGCTGCCGAGCTGAGTGATACAAAATTATTCTTGAGATTGGATGCCAACGGGCTGCAGGGCTATTCAGCGAGTGGACGATTTTTAGACCTCGGATTTCATGCGCGCGGGAATGTGCCTGGGGCTTCCGGCCTCGACGGTGAGTACAGCTTCGATAGCCATGGCGGCGAGCTCATTCTTGAAAGCCGTGACGCTCATTTTGCATATCCCCGTTGGTTTGTAAAAGGTTTCGATATTGATGAAGTGAACGGGCTGTTCGAGTGGCAAGACGAAAACTCGGAAATACGCCTGTCATCATCATTGTTTACCGTCCGCAATAATGATATCGACGTACAGGGCCGAGTGAACATGCGAATTAGTGATGCTGCCCCGCATCTTGATTTGCAGCTTGCTTATGCGAACGGCGACATCAGCAAGGTAAAAGATTACTTGCCGCAAAAGATCATGCGCCCCAAAGTGGTGAAGTGGCTAACAGAGGGGTTGCTTGCTGGCAGGATAAAATCCGGTGGCCTGGTGTTTCTTGGGCCGCTCGACCAATTTCCTTTCCGCAAGGGTGAGGGTGTATTTGAAGCCCGCGCTGATGTGGTGGATGGCGTGTTGAATTACAAGCCAGGCTGGCCACAGGCGACGGGCCTTGCAGGTGAGCTGCTGTTCCGCAATCAATCACTTACAGCAGATGCACAAAGTGGACGGATTCTTGATAGTGTTCTTAAGCAAGGCGAGATTCAGATCAAGGATTTCTGGCGTGCCGCCGTTGAAATTGAGGGTCGGCTGCAGGGACCGGCGGGTGATGCCCTCGGCTATTTAATACAGACATCGTTGTTGAATCCGCAGGGTGCTGTCGCTGCGCAGCTGGAGACGCGCGGCGCTATGCAAACAGATCTCGATATCACGCTGCCGTTGGGCGCAAAATCAAAAGCCGTGATACCGCTGCGTGTTGCGGGTCGCGCCAAATTGAACGACGCCTATTTACGGATAAAATCTGTTGATCTCGCGTTCGAGAATATCAACGGTATGGTTGAATTTACCCCGGAAGGAAGTTTCGCAAAGGACGTCAGCGCGATATTACGTGGCCGTCCCGTCGAGATCTCGGCGACGCCGGGCCCGGATAACACCACTCAGGTAAATATTGAAGGACAATTGAGTGCGGAAACCTTATTGCGTGATGTACGCCATCCATTAGCAGACATGTTTAAGGGCTCTACCATGTGGAATGCCTGGGTGGGTATCCCCGCATATGGCAAGTCGAGCGGGTTGCGTTCCATGCCGATTACGCTGACTTCGGATCTTATGGGGGTGGTTGCTGACCTACCGGCACCGTTTATGAAGGATGGCACGAACCCTCGTGAATTCGTCTTGAGCACACAGATTATTGAAGGTCGCGAGCATAATCCCATCCGCATCCAATACGGGCAGGATGTGTCAGCTGTTTTTGAAGTCGCCGGTGACAAGGCAGGGACATATGTGCCGCGTGCAGAATTGCGTGTCAATCGTGGCGAGGCGCAATTACCCAACAAGGGTTTACACGTGAATGCCGGGTTGCACAACTTGTCTATGAACGATTGGCAGCAATGGTTACGTGATCACCCGGATATCAATATGCCGGGAAAGCAAACCACTCGACGCCCCTCCTTGCTCGAGTCATTGAGCATGCAGGTTGCTAATCTGCAATGGTCAGGGCAAACCTTCAGTGATTTTAATATCACTCTTAACCGGCAGAATGATGCATGGTTGGGTTATGTTGAGGCGCCGCTGTTGAAAGGCAAGATTTCCGTTCCGCTGGAGATGAAATCGGGTATCCCGATGGAACTGGATCTGGACTACTTGCAACTGAATGCCGGAATGGGAGAGAAAAATGATGTCGCGATCGACCCGCGCCAACTACCCGCGCTGCGGGTTAACAGCAAGGTCTTTAAGTATAACGATATTGAATTAGCCGATCTGCATCTTGAAGCAACGCGCCTGGAAGAAGGTTTGCAGGTGCATAACTTCCAGTTCTCGGGGCCGCATTTTTCCGTGCGCGCCCATGGTGACTGGCTGGCGCTGGCCGCCAAGCAACAGCAGTCGAAATTTCGTATCAATATCGATAGTGATCAGGTAGCGAAAGCGCTTGCGCATGCCGGAATCAAAAACATATTCCATGAGGGGACCGCTGAAATAGAGGCCGATGTGCACTGGCCCGATGCGCCGCATCACTTTGCTTTTATCGGTCTTAACGGTAGGGCGCAAGTGCGCATCCGGGACGGCCGGCTTCGTGATATCGAGCCGGGTGCCGGACGTTTGCTGGGTCTGTTTAATCTTGGGGTACTGTCGCGGCGGCTGACACTCGATTTCAGTGATATCTTCAAGGAAGGTTTCGGCTTCGACAAGATACAGGGTAATCTCTCCTTTGTTGACGCTGATGTGTATACCAATGATTTGCTGATCAAAGGCCCCTCCGCAGAAGTCGAGATAAAGGGCAGAACCGGGCTGGTGGCGCGCGATTATGACCAGATTGTGACCGTGGTTCCCCAGTTTGGTGCGGGTCTGCCAATTGCAGGTGCGGTAATCGGGGGGACTGGGGTTGGTGCTGCAGTACTCGTGCTTGAGCGCGCCATGAGGTCGCTGGGTGCTGATATCAGCCGTGTCGGTCAAATCGAGTACCAGGTAAAGGGAGCCTGGGACGCGCCTGTGATAGAGCGCATACAAGAGCAGACGGAGGAGCTGCCCATTGACGAGCTGGATGACCATTAGTCCCTAAAACCGTTGTGGTTAGACAGACGGAGGGTCAAAAAAGGCTGATTTGATGGTATCCTGCGAACAGTAGTGATTTGCAAGGACGCGAGCGTCTATTCCTCGTAAGCATAAGACCTGACTTACAGTTGTGTCTGATCGCTGACGGCGCCCGGGACCGGGTGGCGCATGAATCCGTCCAGGCATTTCATCGAGTAACGTAGCGTTTACTCCTGTTCACAAAATACGGGATCTGTAATCTATGAAAAAGGTTGCCGCCATTCAAATGGCGTCTGGCCCCAATGTCGAAGCAAATCTGCTTGAAGCAGGTCGCTTGGTCACGAATGCCGTCGATGCGGGTGCAGAGCTGGTCGTTCTGCCAGAAAATTTTGCACTAATGGGCATGTCGGAACTCGATAAGGTCAAAATTCGTGAAGCCGAAGGTGACGGCCGTATCCAGGGCTTTCTTGCCGAACAAGCAAGTAAGCACGGTGTTTGGCTGGTGGGTGGGACGCTGCCCCTGGAGTGTAGCGATGCAAATAAAGTTTATGCGGCATGCCTTCTCTATGACGACGAGGGCGCACAGGTTGCCCGTTATGACAAGATCCACCTGTTCGATGTCGAGTTGATCGACAGCGGTGAGAGCTATAACGAGTCGTCAACCATAGAGCACGGCAGTGACATCGTGGTGGTGGATACTCCCTTCGGTAAGCTAGGGCTGGCGGTGTGTTACGACCTGCGCTTCCCGGAATTGTTTCGCAGTATGCTCGACAAAGGCGTAGAGCTGATTACGTTGCCCTCGGCTTTTACAGCGCTGACGGGTAAGGCGCACTGGGAGAGCTTGATACGTGCGCGTGCCATAGAAAACCTGTCCTATGTCATCGCCTCCGCACAAGGTGGCTACCATGTAAACGGGCGTGAGACCCATGGTGATGCCATGATCGTCGATCCCTGGGGTCATATACTTGATCGTTTGCCACATGGTTCTGGCATAGTGGTCGCCGATATTGACCTCGCGCGACTGCGTTCCACCCGCCGGAGTTTTCCGACTATTGAACACCGCCGCCTTGCATGTGAGGTTAGCGCGTCATGAGCACAGCTCTTGATATTGCGCGCGCGCATATCTTGAGTCCTGCAGGGCTTGAGGATCGCGATTTGGACGGCGTAATGTCCAGCCTGTTGGGCGCTGCTATTGATAATGGTGACCTGTATTTTCAGTTGAGCAGGCACGAAGCATGGTCGCTGGAAGATGGCGTCGTCAAAGATGCCAGCTATAACGTCGATCAGGGCGTAGGCCTGCGCGCCATCAGTGGTGACAAGACAGGTTTTGCCTATTCCGATGAAATAATATTGCCGGCGTTGCTGGAAGCCTCGAAAGCTGCGCGCAGTATCGCACGCAGCGGTACCAGTGGTAGTTTGCAGAGCTGGCAGCAACGCAGTGGTCATGCGTTATACATGCCTGAGAATCCGTTGGACAGCTTGCAGGCGCAGGATAAAATCGAATTATTGCAACGTATTGATGGCGAAGCGCGCCGCCAGGATACGCGCGTCAAGCAAGTCATGGTGAGTATCAGCGGTGTGCACGATATCGTGATGGTGATGGCCAGTGATGGCACGGTGGCTGCTGATGTGCGGCCGTTGGTACGTTTTAATATCAATGTGATTGTGGAGCATGAGGGGCGTCGTGAGCAGGGTAGTGCAGGTGGCGGAGGTCGCTTTGGTTATGATTACTTCCTGCAGGACAGCCGGGCCGAGGGTTATGCGCGTGAGGCGGTACGCCAGGCCCTGGTGAATCTTGAAGCCGTCGATGCTCCCGCAGGCAACATGACGGTTGTGTTAGGTGCTGGCTGGCCCGGTGTACTATTGCATGAGGCTATCGGTCACGGTCTTGAGGGTGATTTTAATCGCAAGGGTACATCGGCGTTTTGTAATCGTATTGGCGAACAGGTCGCCAGCCCGGGTGTTACCGTAGTCGATGACGGCACGCTGCCGGAACGGCGCGGATCCCTGAATATTGATGACGAGGGTTCGCCGACACAGTGCACTACGCTTATTGAGAACGGGATTCTCAAAGGCTATATGCAGGATAAACTCAATGCCAGACTCATGGGTGTTGCAGCCACCGGTAACGGCCGCCGCGAATCTTATGCGCACCTGCCTATGCCGCGCATGACCAACACCTACATGCTTGCCGGTAACCATGATCCACAAGAAATTATCGCCTCCGTCGATAACGGTTTTTATGCCGTAAACTTCGGTGGCGGTCAGGTTGATATCACCTCTGGCAAGTTCGTATTTTCCGCCTCAGAGGCATATCTGATCAAAAATGGCAAACTGGCCGAGCCTGTCAAGGGCGCTACCCTGATTGGCAACGGCCCTGATGTGCTGACTCGTGTGTCCATGGTAGGTAATGACCTGCAGCTGGATGCCGGAGTAGGTACCTGTGGTAAGGATGGCCAGAGCGTGCCGGTTGGCGTAGGCCAGCCCACCTTGCGTATCGACGGGATGACCGTAGGCGGCACATCAGGCTGATGTCCAAAAGCAGTGGCGTTTCTACCGCGCTGGCATTGAAAATCCCAATCACCTTAATAAAGCTTCACATGAGGATGTTTACGTGGCGGCTATAAATACCCTGCAACAGGATAACGACACATGTCGTGATTTGGTTGCGCACATAATCGATAAGGCCAAACAGTGCGGCGCCAGTGCCGCCGAAGTAGGCGTTAACATCAACAAAGGCCTGTCCGTTAATGTGCGCGAAGGTGAAGTTGAGACACTCGAACACCACAACGACCGAGGGTTGGGTGTCACGGTGTATTTTGGTCAGCGGAAAGGTTCAGCAAGTACCTCAGACCTGAATATGAATGCGGTTGATGGCGCGTTACAAGCGGCCTGCGATATTGCGCGCTTCACTGCAGAAGATCCCTGTTCTGGGCTTGCCGACGAGGCCTTGATGGCCCGTAATATCCCGGATCTGGAGCTGGATCATCCCTGGGACATTACGCCACTGCAGGCGATCGAACTGGCACAGCGCAGTGAAACGGTAGCGCGTGAGGCGGATGCGCGTATTGTGAATACTGATGGCGCATCGTTGAGTAGCGTGCGTGGCAGCTCGGTGTATGGCAACAGCCATGGTTTTATTGGGGCATATAATACAACGCGGCATAGCCTCAGTTGTTCAGTCATTGGCGAGCAAGATGGAAATATGCAGCGCGACTATTGGTATAGCGTGGCGCGGGATAGCAAGGAATTGGAAACGCCCGAGGCTGTAGGGGGGAGGGCGGCGGAGCGTACGCTACAACGCCTCGGTGCCGTTAAGTTATCCACTCGGCAATGCCCTGTAATCATCTCGGCTGATCTTGCCCGTGGCTTGTTGGGGCATTTTGTCTCCGCCATTAGTGGTGGCGCCTTATATCGCCAAGCTTCATTTCTGCTGGATTACCTCGGCAAGCGTGTATTTCCGGAGTTTGTGTGTATCCAGGAGCAACCCCACCTGAAACGTGCGCTGGGTAGTGCCGCGTTCGACAGTGAGGGTGTGGCTACACACAGCAGAGATATTGTCATTGATGGTGTT
Organism: uncultured Gammaproteobacteria bacterium; assembly: GCA_947258875.1. Lineage (GTDB taxonomy): Bacteria > Pseudomonadota > Gammaproteobacteria > CAMYKB01 > CAMYKB01 > CAMYKB01. The sequence continues at coordinate 30,923 of CAMYKB010000004.1, forward strand.
TTACAGTCCTACGTGTTGAGCAGTTATTCGGCTTGCCGACTGGGCCTAGAGACTACCGGTAATGCTGGCGGTGTGCATAATCTCGGAATTACCCCTGGTGAACAGGATTTGCAGGGTTTGATAAGGGCCATGAATACCGGGCTGTTGGTGACCGAGCTCATCGGTCATGGTGTCAATACCGTAACGGGAGATTATTCTCGCGGTGCTGCAGGCTTCTGGGTGGAGAATGGTGAGCTCGCTTATCCTGTAGAGGAGATTACGATTGCAGGTAATCTCAAAGAAATGTTCATGCAGATTGTGGCGGTGGCGAACGATGTCGATCGCCGCGGTAGTATCTACAGCGGTTCACTATTGATCGAACAAATGACAATAGCTGGTGAGTGAAGCGTTAGGATCAGAGTTGCGGCGTGCCTGTGTTTCCCTGCTGCCACTTTACATCGGTAAGTTGCATCGACATTACGGTGTTACCATATTCCTGTTTCTCGATCTTCACCGGTAGGTTATGTAGTCGTTTTGCGTACCAGCCGGTATAGGTGGTCTTTTTCTTGTTATTCCGCACACGTTGAATCTTGATGGTTTCCAACTTGCCTAGTGCAGTATCGATTGTTTCACTACCCAGATTGGTAAAGTTGTAGGTGACTAATTTGCCCTTGTTAATGACAGGATAGCTGAGGTTTTGCGCACCGTTGACGGCGTCACGCATCAGTGCGAGCTGTAGTGAAAAGTTATCCATTGTACCTTGTGGTAATTCAATGGTCTGTTGTTGCCCCTTTTTCTCGATGGTTGCCTTCTGTTGGGCCCAGTCAAAGCGGTAATACAGATTGCGATTCTTGTCGCTGCCAATGAGTTTATAAGTGTACTCGAGCGGCAGGATCTGGTTGTCTTGTTCGGTCATTACGCTGTTTTCTATCGCCTTGTGTTTTTTAAACAATGCGGCTGCGATCCCGATCGGTTTGCTACGGGATTGGTAGGTCAGTATATCGCCTTCGCGTTGCAGGCTGATTGTCGAGCGTGCGACACTCATGCCACTATAGGCGACCTTGTATTCCGCGGTGAAGGAGGGAATGGGAGCGGAGGTGCTGTCATCAGCAGTGATAGTTGCCGCTGCAAGGCTGCATGCGATTGCAAGTAGCAGGCAAAGACGTTTTTTTATAAGGTTCACTTTGCGGTTACCTTAATGGGTAATTCATCTGCCATGATGGCTTGCATTAATGGTTTGTTATCCATATACACCTGATTGTTGTTCATTTTGATGCGTCCTGTGCAATACCAGCTGACCGCAAGTGGGTAGATGATATGTTCCTGATGCACTACGCGCGTGGTAAGGCTTTCTACATCATCGTTATCCAATACCGAGATCTTGGACTGGATGATCACTGGCCCACCATCCAGTTTGCTGGTAACAAAATGAACACTGCATCCGTGGTAATCGACGCCGGCGTCCAATGCGCGCTGGTGGGTGTTGAGGCCACGAAAATTCGGTAGCAGGGAAGGGTGAATATTCAACATGCGGCCTTCAAAATGACGAATGAAATTGTCTGTCAGGATGCGCATGAAGCCTGCCAATACCACTAGCTCAGGTTTGTAGACTTCGATGCGCTGCATTAGTTCAGCGTCAAATTTCTCACGGCTGTCGAATTGCGTATGATCGATAACCTCGACCGGAATGCCGTGTCGTTGCGCGCGTTCCAGGCCATATACACCAGCACGGTTGCTGATCACGGCCTTGATCTCGCCTGTGATATCGCCGCTGTGGATTGCGTCGATGATGGCTTGCAGGTTGCTGCCATTACCCGAGATCAGGACAACAATGGGTAATGGACTCTGTTTACTCATGCTCTATTTATAGTCTACTGCTGGAGCAGTGCTCGACGCTTCGACATGACCAATCACCCGAGATTCGATACCGTCGCTGGCACAATGCTCCAAGAGCGTATCGACCTCATCTTGAGCTGCCAGAATCATCATGCCGATTCCACAGTTGAAGGTGCGTAGCATTTCGCTTTCTTCCACCCTGCCCTGTTTTTGAAGCCAGTGGAAGATTTCCGGGCGCTGCCAGCTGGAGGTATCGATGATGGCCCGAGTTCCTTGTGGTAGCACGCGCGGCAGGTTTTCCGTAATGCCTCCGCCTGTAATGTGGGCCAGGGCATGTAGACTGCTTTTTTGAATAACAGGCAGCAGGGTCTTAACGTAGATTCGCGTGGGCGTGAGCAGGGTTTCACCCAGTGTCGAATCGGCAAATGGCATATCGAGTGGGCTGCCGCTGACATCGATGATCCTGCGTATTAAGGAGTAGCCATTAGAGTGTGGGCCACTCGAGGCCAGTCCAATGATCACGTCGCCGCTCTGCACGCGTGCCGGATCCAGCATTTGATCCTTTTCGACCACGCCGACACTGAAACCGGCCAGGTCGTATTCGTCTTCTGCATACATGCCCGGCATTTCTGCGGTTTCGCCGCCGATCAATGCCGCCCCGGCCTGTAGACAACCCTCGGTAATGCCCTCGATGACTGCGGCCGCATCACCCACACATAATTTGCCGGTGGCGAAGTAATCCAGGAAGAACAGAGGTTGCGCGCCTGAAACTACGATGTCATTGACGCACATTGCCACCAGGTCTATGCCAATTGTGTTATGTATACCAAGCTCTTGCGCCAATTTTAGTTTAGTGCCCACGCCATCTGTCCCGGATACCAACACGGGATTACGGTAGCGGTCAGCTGCCAATTCGAACAGGCCGCCAAAGCCGCCCAGCCCGGACAGCACGCCGGGTATCCGGGTGCGTGCGACTGCGGGTTTGATACGCTGCACCAGTTCATCTCCGGCATCGATATCAACTCCCGCGTCGCGGTAATTGAGTCCCTGTGGCGGCTTGTTTTGCGGGGGTATGGACATGATTTACTCCTTGGCACGGGCGCATGATGTTAGCGGTCTGTATCGGGCCTGTAAACTCGTAATCGCCCTGATTCCAGGTGATCTTGTGTTATGTTTGCTACAGAGTCACAGATAACCGTCTGGGTTGAATTCAGTGTGTCCAGCGCATTGCGTATAATTACGGTAGGGAAGGTCGATTTCATGGGGTCTGGATAGCCGGTGAATACTACATATTTTCGTCATATTCCCAACGTAATTACTGTTGTGCGCTTGTTGCTAGTGCCATTGCTGGTCAACTTGATGTTGCAGCAACGTTACACCGGGGCGTTGTTGTTGATGGTGCTGATGGGTGTTTCAGATGCGGTGGATGGTTTTTTGGCCAAACACTATAACTGGCGCAGTGTGTTGGGCGCTTATTTGGACCCGCTGGCAGATAAGACCATGCTGATTGCCACATATATCACCCTGAGTTGGCAGGCCTTATTGCCCTTGTGGCTGGTGGTTGCGGTGGTACTGCGGGATGCGGTGATACTGCTTGGCGCGTTTGTCTATCATATGTTGACGAACAAGCTTGAGATGGAGCCCAGTATTGCCAGTAAGGTTAATACATTTTTTCAGATTGTGCTGGTGTTGGCTGTAATACTCGGGCAGTTGACGGCTATACCTGGGTGGTTGTTGGCAGCACTTATTGGCCTCACATTGCTGGCTACGCTGTACAGTGGCATTGGTTATGTCATCGAATGGGCGAAACGTGCCCACAAGGAGCTTAATGTTGAGTCTCACTGATTCGCAAAAATGGTTCATCCTGGTGTTGTTGGTGGTGGGCAGTATCTTGATTTATCTGCTGTCGCCGATGCTTACACCGTTTCTGATCGCGGGCCTGCTCGGCTATCTGGGTGACCCGCTAGTAGACCGTTTGCAAACCTGGAAGTTATCCAGGACCATTGCTGTGCTACTGGTATTTATCAGTATGTTTCTTATGATTTCCCTGATCGTTGTGCTGCTGGTACCGGTGATTGAGTCTCAGTTCGTAAAACTGATCCATGCTCTGCCGGGTTATGTGGGCTGGCTCAACGAGACCTTGCTGCCCTGGCTGCAGGCGCGTTTTGGTATCGAAGGACCATTGCTCAGCCAACAGGAATTGCAGAATATTCTGGGTGAGCATTGGCAGAAGGCTGGCAGTGTTGCGGCCTATGCGCTCAATACACTATCAAAGTCCGGCTTATTGCTGCTGGGATGGTTGGCTAATCTGGTATTGATTCCGGTTGTGACCTTTTACATGTTACGTGATTGGGATCATTTCGTTGCCTATATCGATGACTTGTTGCCGCGTAACCTGCAGTCTAATGTGGCCAGCTTTGCCAGTGAAGTGGATGATGTCCTCAGCGCATTCCTGCGGGGGCAGTTGATGGTGATGCTGGGGCTGGCAGCGATATATGCATCAGGTCTGTGGATCGCGGGTGTAGAGTTTGCCCTGCTTATTGGGCTGATTGCCGGCCTTGTGAGTTTCGTCCCATACCTGGGATTCATTGTCGGGATTGTTGTAGCCGCTGCCGCAGTGATGTTTCAATCCCAGGACTGGATACAACTAATCTACGTGGTTGCGGTATTTGGCGTAGGGCAGCTGATTGAAGGTACGCTGCTGACGCCCTGGCTAGTGGGTGACCGCATCGGCTTGCACCCGGTGGCCGTTATCTTCGCAGTGCTGGCGGGTGGCCAGTTATTTGGTTTCTTCGGCGTATTGCTGGCCTTGCCAGTGGCCGCGGTACTGTCAGTCATCGTACGTCATATGCATCGCAGCTACGTCGCAAGCACCCTGTATCAGACCGACATTGTCTGAGAATGAATAAACCAGCCGAGCAACTTGCGCTAAATGTGCGCTTGCGTGAAAGTGCCACTTTCGGTAGCTATCATGCTGTTGGTAACCAGGCAGCGCTTGCCAGTATCCAGGCGCTGGTTGCGGGTGACAGCGAAGAACAGATTTATCTTTGGGGTGGGACAGGTACCGGGAAAAGTCACCTGTTGCAGGCCGCTTGTAATGCACAGGCTACGCAATTCCAACCAGGAGCATATATTCCACTCGACCATTTCCCAGCTTCCGGAGCGCAGCTTCTGGAAGGGATGGAACAGCTACCATTGATATGCCTTGACAACGTTGATGTCATAGCCGGTCAGCCTGAGTGGGAGCGCGGTCTGTTTAACCTGATCAATGCTACGCGCCAGGCGGGTCATCATCTCCTGATGGCTTCACGTCAGAACCCCTCGGCACTTGATATCCATCTGCCCGACCTGGCGTCACGCCTGCTGTGGGGGCCAGTGTTTCATCTACGATCACTTGATGATGCGGGTAAGTTGTCTGCGTTGCAGATGGATGCTTCACAACGGGGGTTCGAATTATCAGAAGATGTGGCGCGCTTCCTTATGCATCACTGTGCGCGGGATATGCGGAGCCTGCAAGCTTTACTGGAACGTCTTGATTTAGCGTCGTTACAGGCGCAGCGGCGTATTACTATCCCGTTTATCAAAAGCGTACTCAATTTGTAGAAACGCGTTGTAAACGCCATTTACTTAAGGAGCGCCTGATTAATTCATACCGGCAAACCTGAGCCCAAAAGTAATGAGACGCCTTTACGCTGAATCAATGCTGCGCAATTTTTCCTGACGGCCTTTTGCGCGTGCATATAATACACAGCCGATGAATAGTGACACACTGGCAACAATCTCCAGTATTCCGTAAATGCGGGTATCCGCGTTAGCGGCATTGGCCACCCCCAGCGAAAAATACAGCAAGGCGAGAAACGCCGTCCATGCATGGGTATAGGCCCGGCCGTGGAGTAATCCACGTAGCGGGAATAATAGCGGAGCCAGCATAATAATCAGTACCAGCGCTCGGGGCAGTTGTGCTGGCGGCTGCACCCAGGCATTCCAGACTAGTATCAGCGCCAGCAATCCAAAATATCCCAGCAGACTGAGGTTGCGAGCAAACACAATCATGTCGTTTATTTAGTTTAACTCCGTACCCAGTGCGCGGGCGGTTTGTGCTACGCGACGGCCTAGAGCCAAACACAATTCTTTTTCATCATCAGTGATCGGAAGATTGCTCTCGGCGCCGGCGAGATGGCTGGCGCCATAAGGAGTACCTCCAGTTTGGGTGCGTAGTAATGCCGGTTCCGAGTAGGGTAGGCCAACGATCATCATGCCGTGATGCAGTAACGGCATCATCATGGTCAGCAGGGTTGTCTCCTGACCGCCGTGCAGGCTCGACGTTGAGGTAAACACGGCAGCCGGTTTATTGCTCAGCGCACCAGCAAGCCACAGGCCGCTGGTTTGATCGATGAAATATTTGAGCGGTGCGGCCATATTTCCGAAGCGGGTGGGACTGCCCAGTATCAGACCCGTGCACTGTTTGAGATCGTCGCTTGTTGCATAAGGGGGGCCTTCAGCGGGGATGCTGTCTTCAATAGCTTCGCACTTGGCGGAGATCTCCGGCACAGTGCGTAGTCTGGCCTGCATGCCTTCGATTTCCTCGACGCCGCGCGCAATGCGTTGTGCCATTTGTGCGGTAGCGCCGTGACGGCTGTAATACAACACCAATACTTCGCTCATGATGAGAGTATCTCCAGAATTTTTTCCGGTGGACGCCCCAGGGCGGCCTGGTTATTACGTATCACGATGGGACGTTCGATGAGGATGGGGTGTTTTACCATGGCATCAATCAAAGCCTCATCGCTCAGTTCCATGCTATCCAGTCCCAGCTCACGGTATAGCGTCTCTTTATGGCGCATCAGTTCACGGGGTTTCAATCCCAGCATGCCGAGAATATGTTTGAGTGTCGTATGATTGGGCGGATTCTTCAGGTAGTCTATGCTCTTCGCTTCAATGCCGTTGTCCTGTAGCAGTTGCATTGTTTGCCGTGATTTTGAACATCGCGGGTTGTGGTAGATAGTGGTGTTGTCTTTAGTGTTGTTCATTCCTTCTCCTTACCGGTTTTGCAGCTTGACGCTTTACGGATCCGGTGATAATTTTGCTTTGAAATCACAGGGTTACTGCATTGATTAGTGTGCGTATTAACGACAAGTGTTGCAATTATGACATGTTTTTGTATTGACGGATTAAAGCGTAGCGCTGTCGCTGTCTTGTTGACGGTGTTGCTATGTGGTTGCGTTACAGCACCCGTACAGGAAATGAGCGATGCCCGTCAGGCATTGCAGGCGGCGCAAGCGGCACATGCTGCGGTCATCGCCAGTGAGGTTTACGCAGCGGCACAACAGCAGTTGCAACACGCTCAAGCGGCCATCGATAAAGGTGATTATCGTGTGGCGGAGCGTCATGCAAAACAGGCAAGGGCGTTGGCTATCGAGGCACGTCAGCAGGCGTTATCCAAATGATACCCGCTTGTGATCCATGGCTGGTATGACATTGCACGTGCAAGCGCAGCTAGACCTATAGATGATGCAGCCGGCGCAGTCTCAGTGTGTGCGGTGTTATGTTGCTGGCCAGGTGCAGGGTGTATTTTTCCGTGCATCG
>CAMYKB010000004.1:38420-149028 GCA_947258875.1 uncultured Gammaproteobacteria bacterium
ATATTGCAGCCCTTAAGGAGTGGTTACAGGTGGGGCCGAGGTTGGCGCGGGTGACGCAATTTGAATGCGAAACCGCTGAAGATGCAGGGTATGCAGGTTTTGAGGTATGCTGAATAACGGTGATGTATCTCGCTTACCGCCGTGGTGTTACGATTTGTCGGATATCCTGTAATCGGTGTGTGTTTTGCCGAACACTACCGCATTAATATCTTTGCCCAGTAGTGGGAAATTGATTTTGGGGTATGCGTCCAGATGCCGTTCCAGTACCTCAGTTAGTGCGCGAAAGCTTTCAGGCTGTTCTGCTTTCTCCAGTAATTGTTCGAGCAGAGCGTGCAGCGTGTTGCGTGAGATGTGCGAGCGTAAGGCGCGCTTCTTGCTTTGGTGATACAGGCTGATACCTTCCAATAAGTGCGAGAAAATACCAAATTTAATGGCTTCTCGATGGTGTTTTTCGCGATGAAGGAGCAGGCGCATCTTATCGTAGATCACGGCATGGTCATGCGTCACGTTTTCAATGTCGCGCGTTTGATTGGGGTAGCCTTCCACCAGTAAACGATTGAACTCGCGCCATGCCTCTGCGGGTTGTTCGGCACGCTGTAGGTATAACGGAAGACGCAAGAAGGTCTGTACCGGATAGTGTTGGGACGACGCGGCAATTTGTTTGTAGGCGGTATGCAGGGTTTCGATAGAGGCACCGATATGGCCAGCACGTTTTAATGCTGTAGCTCTTTTTAACAGTGCATCGGCATCCATGACCTGGGTGGCGCTGCTGTGCAGGGTATCGAGTACATTTAACACCGACCGCTCCTCGCGTGTACGGGTTCAAAATGCCGGTACTGACTGTAGCTCGGGGCATTTGAGTCACTGTGTGTTTCAGCGCAGAGACTGAATCGAACAAACGCTCCCTAGCCCATTAAGTATGACTTATTGCACGCATTTGTAAATATCAAATGTTTGTCGTCCTTGTGTGATACTGCTGGCGGCGACGACAGTATCGCCACCCAGGCCGGTGGCGCTATTGCGTGCCAGGTAACTGAGTTCCCGCGCCACCATACTCTGATGGCGTTTAATGCTACCTAAGCCGTCTTTAACAGACACCGTTGTGGCTCCCACGCGTTGGCAGTTGCTCACCTCTGCAGCACTCAATACGCGTGCCTTTTCGCCTTCAGGAGTAAGTTGCACCCAGCTACAGGCGCTGAGCAACAGGCAAATGAGAGTTGTAGTTAGGGCGCGCATTGCCATGCATTAGTCATCCCGGTTGTTATATGGCGATCAATGATAATGCCATGGTCACGTGATCGGTATTTTTTCTTTAAGAAATGTGATTAAGCTAACAAGCGGAATGTGTCGGTTCTCGTCGTCGTTACGACCCTTGTACTCGAGCTGTTGCTCATCGAGTCCGCGCTCGCTAACAACCACGCGATGGGGAATACCAATCAGTTCAAGATCGGCGAACATAACGCCCGGCCGGGCATTACGGTCATCAAGCAGTATTTCAAAACCGGCGGCCTGCAGATCCGCATAGAGGCTTTCTACTGCTTCACGTATGCGCTCGGATTTGTGCATATTGATGGGCACGATGGCCACCTGGAACGGCGCGATCGGCAGTGGCCAGGTGATGCCGTTGTTGTCGTGGTTTTGCTCTATGGCGGCTGCCACAATTCGGGTCACGCCTATACCGTAACATCCCATGGTCAAAATCCGGGATTTGCCCTGTTCATCCAGTACGGTTGCCTTCATGGCTTCGCTATAGTTATTGCCTAACTGGAAGATGTGACCTACCTCAATGCCGCGCACTATCGACAGTTTTCCTTGTCCGTCGGGGCTGGGGTCGCCCTCGACCACATTGCGGATGTCCATGGACTCGGGCTCGGGCAAATCACGTCCCCAGTTCACACCCCTAAGGTGTTTACCGTCCTGGTTGGCGCCGCATACAAAATCAACAGCCTGGGTGGCGGCATGATCGGCAATGATGCGAATATTGAGGCCGAGCGGGCCAATCGAGCCCGGTTTGCAACCCGCAATCTGCAGTACCTGTTCTTCACTGGCCAGGGTAAGGGGGATCTGGATACCGGCGATTTTCTCCGCCTTGACGGTGTTCAGCTCATGGTCGCCGCGTAGTACTAATGCGGTGACAGTTTCATCCTCGGCTTTCACCAGTAATGTTTTCAGACAGCTCGATGCCGGTATTTGCAGGTATGCACTGACTTCATCGATTGAATGCTGACCCGGCGTAGCTACGGTTTGTAATGTTTCACCGGCGGCGCCGCGTCCATCGGCAGGCGCCACTGCGGTGGCCAATTCGATGTTGGCCGCATAGTCGCTGGCGGATGAAAAGGCAATGGCATCTTCGCCGGAATTGGCGAGCACGTGAAATTCATGCGACGTACTGCCGCCAATGGCCCCGCTATCGGCAAGCACCGGACGAAAATCCAGCTGCATGCGTTTGAAAATGCTGGAATAGGCCTGGTGCATAGTTTCATAGGTTTTCTGCAGGGAATCCTCGTCGATGTGAAAAGAATAAGCATCCTTCATGATGAATTCGCGCGCGCGCATTACCCCGAAACGTGGCCGGATTTCGTCACGAAACTTGGTCTGGATCTGGTAAAAATTAATGGGCAGCTGTTTATAACTGCGGATTTCGTTGCGTACCAGATCGGTAATTACTTCTTCATGGGTCGGGCCATAGCAGTATTCACGTTGGTGACGGTCATGAAAATGCAGCAACTGAGGGCCGAACTTGTCCCAACGGCCGGTTTCCATCCACAGCTCGGCGGGTTGTACGGTTGGCATCAGGACTTCCAACGCACCAGCCTTATTCATTTCCTCGCGAATGATGTTCTCAACCTTTCGCAATACGCGCAGGCCCAAGGGCATCCAGGTATAAAGGCCGCCCGCCAGTTTGCGGATAAGGCCCGCTCTCAGCATGAGTTGGTGACTGACGATTTCCGCATCGGCCGGTGTTTCTTTTACAGTGAATAACGGGAATTGTGATACACGCATGTTAGTTTATGGCTATGTGGCAACGAGTCAGCATTATCTTGCATGCAAGATAATCATGGAAGAGCGGAAATGTATTTTAAGGAGCCTTTGCCAAGTCCTGGATGACTTTTTCAGAGGCGCATTAGAATGTGCCGGCATTCCAGCCCCACATATGGCGTGGCGCGTTGGCAAACTCGATATAAGTGCGGTTTTTTGCGATCCCCAGCTGAGTTTCCATTAATTTGCATAATGCGGCAGACAACTCGGGCGAAGTTGATTCCGCGAGGTCGATGCTTTTTAATTCGAGATAGGCGAGGGGTTGTGTATCCCCGGCGAACAACATATGAGGGTTATGAGTGTAGCGCACCATGACGTATTGTTCGGGCTTGTGCAATAGCTCTGCAACCAGTGTTGAGGCGGCTTTGAGTAATTGTTGTCGCTGTTCACCTGCAGCGCTTTGATTGGTCTCAATGGTCAGCAGCGGCATGGACTTATTTGCAGAATTCTTCTACACGCTTGTTCTCCGCTGTGATTCTCTCCTGGCGAGCTTCCTCGGTGAGCCACTGATATTTATCGCCTTCCTTAATCTTGACGCGGCCGGTTTGTTGTAATGCCTTCAAATTTGCCTGTGCCAGTTTACAGGATTCGTTACGAATCTCCCGGTCCTCGCGATCTCGTTTGGCATCGGCGCTTTCTTGCTGACGCGCCGCGCGCCCTTCAGCTTGAGCTTCTTTCAGCTCGTCAATTTTTTTACGTGCCTCTCCAGACTTGCTTGCGTCGTTGCCTTTGGTCTCGACTACAGTAAAAGGTCGGTCAGTCGGCGGTGTCTGGCTGTAGATCACTTTGCCATCATTACCCGTATACTTATAAACGACTGCCGCTGCGGGTTGCATTAATGCCAGGGTCATTATTAAAGTACCCAATAGTGTGACGCTGATATGCTGTTGCTTCATGGGGACATCCTTTTTCGTTCAAGCATTGACGTTGTGGCGCTAGCTTAGCAAAAGATTTGCGCGCAAGCTCATGTAATCCCCGTAAAATATTCCTGTATGCGGGAAAATGCCGATAAACAGGGTCAGGGCTTGGATGCGAAGATGACGACTCTAGAACATTAGAATATACTAATATAATGGTATTATCCCTAAGTTTAAGCAGGTTTTTGGAGGGCTCGTTAATTATGGTGGCACGAAAAAATGTTCTGACTCTGTGGTTGGCTTGCTTGGGCTCATTGCCGGCCATGTCTTATGCTGCCGAACTTCCATTGGCGACCCAGCCCGTTATCGAGGCTACCAGCCCACAATTACTGGTACTTGATGGCGAGGTTGAGGCGATTAACCGGGCCACAGTCTCTGCCCAGACTTCGGGCCGTATTACAGCTATTTACTACGATGTTGATGATTTCGTTGAAAAGGGCGACATAATCGTCAGCATGCGTGACCAGGAGCAGCGCGCCCGTTATTCTCAGGCCGAGGCATCACTTAAAGAGGCGCAGGCACGTTTTAGTGAGGCCCGCAGTGAATTCCAGCGTAACAAAGACATCTATGAGCAGAGATTGATTTCCAAGTCACGCTTTGATCAATCATTAGCAGAGCGCAACGCAGCGAATGCGCGTTTCGAAGCAGCAAGGGCTGCATTGCAACAGGCGCAGGAGCAATTGGCTTATACAGAGATCCGAGCACCTTACAGTGGCATCGTTATCGAGCGTCATGTTGAGGTGGGTGAGACGGCACAGCCAGGCAAGCCTCTGGTGACGGGCATTTCCCTTGAAAAACTACGCATCGCCACGCATGTGCCTCAGGGTATGATTGCGGCGGTACGCAAGTCGGGTAAGGCGCGCATCCTCCGGGAAGACGATCCCGACAATTCTGTCGAAGCCAGCCGCTTGATCTTTTTCCCATACGCCGATAGTCAGACGAACACCTTCAAGGTGCGTATGGAACTGCCTGAGGGCTTGGAAGGGCTGTTTCCAGGGATGTTCGTAAAGGTGGTGTTTGTTATCGGTGAAAAACAACGGTTGATGATCCCGCAACAGGCTGTAGTGCAACGCAGTGAAGTGACGGGTGTGTATGTGGTTAATGAGGATGGCAAGGTCAGCTTGCGGCATATCCGTACCGGCCGACGGGATTCAGCAGATATGGTCGAGGTACACGCCGGTTTGCAGCCGGGCGAAGCAGTAGTGCTGGATCCCGTGCGCGCAGGCGTCTATGTAAAAGAACAACAGGCCGTCGCAGTTCCGCATGAGTAATTCCAGTCTCGGTATATCAGGGCGTATTGCCCGCCTGTTTCTGGATTCAGAGATTACGCTTCTGCTTGCCCTGCTTGGCCTCTTTATGGGGGTATTCGCCATCTTGGTGACTCCACGCGAGGAGGAGCCCCAAATCAATGTCACCTTCGCGAATGTGTTTGTGTCATTTCCAGGTGCGAGTTCGCAAGAGGTGGAACAACTGGTCAGCACTCCGGCGGAACAGATCATCTCCGAAATCCAGGGCATCAAGCACGTTTATTCGGTGTCGCGTCCCGGATTGGCAGTGCTCACCGTCCAGTATGAGGTTGGTGAGGATAGTACCGATGCAATAGTCCGCCTTTACAACAAAATATTTTCCAACCAGGACTGGCTGCCCGCGAACCTGGGTGTCGGTCAACCCATTATCAAGCCCAAGGGGATAGATGATGTCCCCATCGTCAGCTTGACCTTGTGGAGCGATGATCCGCAGCAAGGTGCCTATGAGCTCTCACAAGTGGCGCATGCCATAGAGGCGGAACTTAAACGTGTTCCCGGTACACGCGATATTTATACCATCGGCAGCCCCGAACGAGTAGTGCATGTGCTACTCGATCCGCAGAAACTGGCTGGCTATGGACTGGTAATAGCGGATCTACGCCGCGCCCTGCAGGTGAGTAATGCCGCCAGTGACGCGGGTGTCTTGGTGAATGATAACCGTGAGATTGAAGTGCGTGCCGGTGTGTTCCTGTCTAACAGTGATGAAATCGGAGACCTTGTCGTTACTGTGCACCAGGGCAAACCGGTGTATCTGCGTGATGTGGCCGAGATTCGCAGTGGCGCGGACCAACCTGAATCCTATGTCTGGTTTGGTACTGGTGAGGCAGCGAACCACAAGGGTATTGAGGCCAGAGGAGAGTTTCCGGCAGTCACTGTCGCGATCGCCAAAAAGCCAGGTATCAATGCGGTACGCGTGGCCAACCAAGTGATCGAGCGTTTTGCGCAGTTGCAGAATACCTTTGTTCCCGAAGGTGTACAGGCAACAATCACGCGTAATTACGGTGAGACTGCCGATGCCAAGGCAAAAAAACTAATCCAGAAACTTATTTTCGCGACTTCTGCGGTGGTGTTGCTCGTGTTGTTCGCCTTGGGATGGCGTGAGGCCATTATCGTAGGCGTTGCCGTAGTGATTACTCTGGCAATCACGTTATTTGCGTCCTGGGCGTATGGCTTTACGCTCAATCGCGTGTCGCTTTTCGCCTTGATCTTTTCCATCGGTATTTTGGTCGATGATGCCATTGTGGTGGTGGAGAACATTCACCGCCATATCGCGCTGGGCGCTAAATCCCTGCGTGAGGCGATACCCTTGGCGGTGGACGAGGTGGGTGGCCCAACGATCCTCGCGACCTTCACCGTGATTGCAGCATTGTTGCCAATGGCCTTTGTCAGCGGGCTGATGGGACCTTATATGAGCCCTATCCCGATCAACGCCAGTATGGGAATGTTGATTTCATTGATTGTGGCGTTTGTGATCACGCCGTGGATGAGCTTTCGTTTTTTGCAGCATAGCGCTGTCACGCATGCCAATACAGATGGTGAAACGGTTAAAGACAATAAGCTCTACCAGTTTTTCTCGAGATATATAGGTCCGTTCTTACGGGCTGAGCAGGGTAGGTGGCGACGCTGGGGCCTGCTGATCAGTATCCTTGTTCTCATCATGCTGGCGATCTCCCTGGCTGGTTTCAAACTGGTAGTACTCAAGATGCTGCCGTTCGACGACAAGTCGGAATTCCAGGTCGTGGTGGACATGGATGAAGGCACGAGCCTGGAGCATACGGCACGTGTACTGGGTGACCTGAGTCGCTATCTTCAGACGGTTCCGGAGGTGACTGACTATCAGGTCTATACCGGCACAGCATCACCTATCAATTTCAATGGCCTAGTCCGACAGTATTATCTGCGCAGCGGTGCACACATGGGAGATATCCAGGTCAACCTCATGGATGCGCATGACCGTGACCTCAAGAGTCACGAGATCGCCAGCCGTTTGCGTGTTCCCTTGCAGGAGATTGCCCAGCGCTTCAACGCCAATGTAAAAATTGTTGAGGTGCCGCCTGGGCCGCCAGTAATGTCGCCACTGGTGGCGGAGATCTATGGCCTGGATTACACGGGGCAGATCGGTGCTGCAAGGGCAGTACGGCACGTGTTTGCTGAAACCGCAGCGATCGTCGATATCGACGACAGTGTCGAGTACCCGGCCCAACGGTTCGTTATACATGTCGATCGCAGCAAGGCAGCTCTGCTGGGAGTCTCGCAACTGGATGTCACTCGCGCGATCACCACAATTTTATCGGGTGATGACGTGGGTTATTTGCATGGCGCCAATGTCAAGCGGGCGGTACCTGTTCGTTTGGAATATCCCGTTGCCGGTAAAGCAGAAATGGATAGTGTGCTCGCACTTAAACTGCGCGGTGCTGGTGGCAAGCTGGTGCCGATGTCTGAAATCGTGCAGGTAGAACAAAGCGCGCGTGAGCATGCGATCTACCACAAGGACTTGCTTCCGGTCGTGTTCGTGACTGCCGATGCCGCGGGCGAGCTGGACAGCCCCTTGTATGGCATGTTCGATATCTTCGGCAAGTTGAAGACCACAGCAGTATCGTTGGGAAAACCTATTGAACAATACTTGATTAGTCCGCCCGAGGACCCGTATTTCTACAGCCTCAAATGGGATGGCGAATGGCAGGTGACCTATGAGACCTTTCGTGACATGGGTATTGCGTATTCAGTGGGTTTGTTGCTGATTTACTTCCTGGTGGTGGCTCAGTTTCGCTCTTACCTCGTGCCATTGGTTATCATGGCACCCATACCCCTGACCATCATCGGGGTGATGCCAGGGCACGCCCTGCTGGGTGTCCAGTTTACGGCTACCTCTATGATAGGCATGATCGCGCTGGCCGGGATTATCGTGCGCAATTCAATCCTTTTGGTCGATTTTATTCATCAACAGCTCCGTGAAGGTGTTGCATTTGAGGAAGCCGTGATTCGTTCCGGTGCGGTGCGTGCCAAGCCGATTGCCCTGACCGGTCTGGCGGCGATTCTGGGGGCCTTCTTTATTCTTGATGATCCGATCTTCAGCGGCCTGGCAGTATCGCTGGTGTTCGGTATCCTGGTGTCCACGATACTGACGCTGGTGGTGATCCCGGTATTTTATTATGCGGTCATGTACCGCAGGCAAGGGCTTGCATCCAGCTAAGTCGCTCGTGAGCGGCCATCCGCCCGTAGTGCTTCCCGCCTTCCCATGATTAATGATTACCCCTCTTTGTTACAGGTATATGAATGTCATAAAGCAATCAAGGTGATATAATTGTTTTATTATCTGGATTAGTTTACTTATAAGGCCCTATTAATGGCTGATCGCCGGTTACAAGTTTTTTATACGGTTGCCCGTATGCTGAGTTTTACCAAGGCTGCCGAAACCTTGCATATGACGCAACCGGCAGTGACCTTCCAGGTGCGGCAGCTTGAGGATCATTTCAATACCCGCCTGTTTGATCGCACCCATAACCGCGTTACGCTGACCGAGGCAGGACGCAAGACTTACGAGCATGCGGAAAAGATTTTTGAACTGTATACCGAAATGGAAAATTCGGTTAAGGAGCTGACCGGCGATGTCAGCGGCACCCTCACATTAGGTGCCAGTACCACCATCGCGGAATATATGCTACCGGCGCTGCTGCGGCGCTTCACTGATAAATACTCGGATGTCAATTTAAGGCTCAAGGTATCTAACAGTGAAGGCATCGTTTCGATGGTCGAGAATAATATGATCGACCTGGGCGTAGTGGAGGTCCCGGTCACCAATAAAAACCTTATGGTCGAAGTGTGCCGTATCGATCAACTGGTCGTCGTGGTGCCACCGGATCACCCGCTAGGCGAGAGAGAGTCGGTTAAGATGGATGAACTGATTCCCTATCCCTTTATCTGTCGCGAAGAGGGTTCGGGTACCCGTGAGGTCATTGTTGAAAACATGACCCAATTGGGACTCGATAAGAACAGTTTGAACATATGTCTTGAGCTGGGAAGTCCCGAGTCCATCAAGGGTGCAGTCGAGGCAGGTATGGGCATATCCATCCTCTCACGTGCCACCCTCACCAAGGAACTGGCGCTGAAAAGTCTGAAGGCTGTGAGTCTCGATCCGCCACTGGAACGGGCATTCTCGTTCGTACGGCAACGACAGAAGTTCCGCTTACATGCGATTGAGGAATTACTCGATTTTGCCCATTCCTACTGCGAACAGAACCCGGTTACCTGATTGAGGCTTGATGACGTATCGCAGGTTTGCGTAATCCTTGAGAAAATCCATGAGCACTACGCCTGGTCAGATAAAATTTGATACCCGTAAAAAGCGTTTGCAGAAGCTGTACAACCAGATGGGTAGTGAAGCTCAGCATATGCTGCTGGAGTTTGCCGAATTTTTGGCGCAACGATACGAGCCGGATATCCAGGAGATCGGCAAACCTGAAATCATCCCAAGACCTGAATCTGAAACTGTGGTCAAGGCAATACAGCGCTTATCAGCCAGCTATTCGATGCTGGACAAGAGTCTCATCCTCAACGAGACCTCGGAATTAATGACTCAGCATATAATGCAGGGGCGGGATGCTGTCGAAGTGATTGATGAACTCGAAAAACTGTTTGTGGACCACTACCAGAAATTGATCGCCCAGAATCTCGATAATAATAATGATTAGTTATCTGCGCGAGTGGTATGAGCGACATTTCTCTGATCCGCAGGTTGTCATCCTCGCTATCCTGTTAATACTGGGTTTTACGGTAGTCTTGCTGGCGGGCGATATCCTGGCTCCGTTGTTGGCAGCAATCATCATCGCTTACCTGCTTGATGGAGGCATCGCAATTCTGCAGCGTTGCAAGATACCGCGGTCTGTCGCCCTGATGCTCGTCTATACGGGTTTTATTACTTTCCTGTTACTGATTCTGTTTGGCGTGGTGCCTTTGTTATCGCAGCAGCTGACACAATTTTTTCGAGAATTGCCCAGCATGATCGCCCAGGGTCAGCAGTTATTGATGCAGTTACCGGAGAAATACCCCGAGTTCATCACGGAAGCGCAGATGGGAGAAGTGATCGGCGCCTTGCGTGCCGATTTGACTGGCTTTGGTCAAAAGGTGGTGAGCTGGTCGTTGTCATCAGTCATGGGGCTCATCACGATTCTAGTGTATTTGATCCTGGTGCCGTTGTTGATTTTTTTCTTTTTGAAAGACAAGCAACGTATCCTCTACTGGGTAGAGGGTTTCCTGCCGGCCGAAAGGTCTCTTACTAATGAAGTCTGGTTTGAGGTAAATAACAAGATTGCCAGTTATGTGCGTGGGAAATTCACCGAGATACTGCTGGTATGGTCGGTGAGCTATATCACCTTTACGATTCTGGGTTTGAATTTCGCAGTATTATTATCCTTTCTGGTGGGTATCTCGGTTATCGTTCCGTATGTCGGTGCCGCTGTGGTCACGATCCCGATTGCCTTCATTGCGTATTTTCAATGGGGCTTCAGTTCGCAATTTGCCTATGTGCTATTGGCTTACGCTGTGATCCAATTTCTGGATGGCAACGTGCTCGTCACCTTCTTATTTTCTGAAGTGGTGAATCTCCACCCCGTCGCAATTATTTCTGCGGTGTTGGTGTTTGGCGGTTTGTGGGGTGTATGGGGGGTGTTCTTTGCGATTCCACTGGCAACCCTGGTAGAGGCCGTGATCAATGCCTGGCCGTCACGGCGCAAACAGGAAGCCAGTGAGCTTGCATGACCTCATTTCTAGAGCTGAACAGAGGCAAAATCAGCTAGCCGCGAACGCTCGCCACGTAACAGGGTGATATGTCCACTGTGGTCCCATTGTTTGAAACGATCGACCACGAAGGTCAGTCCGGAGGTGGTTTCTGTCAGATAGGGTGTGTCGATCTGGGCTATATTCCCCAGGCATACGATTTTGGTGCCGGGGCCGGCACGTGTGATGAGGGTCTTCATTTGTTTAGCGGTCAGGTTCTGGGCCTCATCGATGATGAGGTAGCGGTTCATGAAGGTGCGGCCACGCATGAAATTCAGCGAACGGATCTTGATACGGCTGCGCAGCAGGTCGTTGGTAGCCGCGCGGCCCCAGTCGCCGCCACTGGCCGACGGGCTGAGCACTTCAAGATTATCCATTAATGCACCCATCCAGGGTTCCATTTTTTCCTCTTCGGTACCTGGTAGAAAGCCGATATCTTCGCCTACCGGAACAGTCACGCGCGTCATGATGATTTCCTTGTAACGCTGTTCCTCGATGGCCTGTGTGAGTCCGGCAGCCAGGGTCAGTAAAGTTTTGCCAGTACCGGCTTGCCCTACCAGGCTGACAAAGTCGATTTCGGGATCCATAAGCAGGTTGAGCGCGAAATTTTGCTCGCGATTGAGTGCATTGATACCCCATACGGTTTGCCGTGGTTGCCTATAGTCATGCAGGTATTCGATCACAGCCTGTTCATGCTCGAGTTTACGTACGATGGCGTTGAATGCCTGGTCGCCTTCAATGTACAGGCATTGGTTCGGATACCACTCCTTGATCAGTGGGCCGTTGAGACGATAAAAGGTGCGTCCTTCTTCCTGCCATGAGTCCATATCCTTGCTGTGCGAGTTCCAGAAATCTGCCGGCAAGGCAGTGGCGCCATTGAATAACAGGTCGACATCATCGAGCACCTTATCATTGGTGTAATCCTCTGCATGAATGCCGATGATAGCGGCCTTGATGCGCAGGTTGATGTCCTTGGATACCAGTGTGACGCGGATATCGGTCAATTCTTTTTCAAGTGCCAGCGCCGTGCCGAGAATGGTGTTATCGGCAGTGCCGCCAGGCAGGGAGTCCGGTAGTACCGAGGGCATGATACGTGTCTGGAAAAACAGGTGTCCACCCGGTGCGTTGTTGGCACCGCTCAATTCCCTGGAAATGAGCGGTACACCCTGTTCAATCTCCTCATGGCTGATGCCGGACATGAGGCCGTCCATAAAGCGGCTGACCTGACGGACGTTACGAGCGACTTCAGACATACCCTTTTTGGCACGGTCAAGTTCCTCCAGCACAACCATGGGTAGGAAGATGTCATGTTCCTTGAAGCGGAACAGTGACGCCGGGTCGTGCATAAGGACATTGGTATCCAGTACGAACAAGCGTTTGCCGGGCTCAATAGTCATTGAATATCTCTTGTCTGGGTTTATGGATGGTGGTGGATTACAGGGATTTTGTGGCAGCCAGGACCGCGTCCACATGACCTGCGACCTTTACCTTGCGCCATTCTTGCCTCAGTACTCCTTTTTCGTCGATCAAAAAAGTGCTGCGTTCGATGCCTAATAGCTGTTTACCGTACATGTTTTTAGGCTTGATCACATCGAACAGCTGGCAGAGTTTTTCATCTGCATCGGACAATAGTTCAAAAGTGAAG
Organism: uncultured Gammaproteobacteria bacterium; assembly: GCA_947258875.1. GTDB lineage: Bacteria > Pseudomonadota > Gammaproteobacteria > CAMYKB01 > CAMYKB01 > CAMYKB01. The sequence goes on from CAMYKB010000004.1 coordinate 51,104, forward strand.
CCTTGTTTGGCCTTGAAATTTTCATGTGACTTTATGCCGTCACGCGAGACACCGAGAATTACGGTGTTGGCGCGTTTGAATTTGCTGTGGTTGCTATTGAAATCAAGTCCTTCGGTTGTGCAGCCGGGGGTGTTGTTCTTGGGATAGAAGTAAAGTACGATTTTTTTGCCTTTAGAGTCCGATAGCTTAACGGTCTGGTCGCCGGTTGCGGCTACTTCAAAGTCAGGGACGGGTTTCCCGAGGCTTACTGTGCTCACTCGAATACTCCTGTGGATAACGCGTAATATTGATCAGCTGCGGTGATGGATAGCCTGGCATTGCCGGGTGCCCCGCTGCGTAGCATCAAATCTGTGGACAGGGTATCAATTTACTGGATAGAGGCCTAGGAGAATACCCTTGGCACTAATGCGACATATGCTTGTCAACTTGGATAAGCCTCAGTAGTATGACGCCTTAATTTTCCGGAGATATATATGTTCCACGGTAGTATGGTGGCGATGGTGACGCCAATGCAAGATGATGGCGCCGTCGACACTCAGGCCCTGGCAGCGCTGGTCGAGTTCCATATAGAAAACGGTACCGATGCCATCGTGGCGGTGGGCACTACCGGCGAATCAGCGACGCTTGATAACGAGGAACACTGTGGTGTCATCCGCCAGGTGGTGGATAGGGTAGCAGGCCGTATTCCGGTGATTGCCGGTAGTGGCGCCAACTCCACCCATGAAGCGATTGACCTGACACGCTGTGCTATGGATGCCGGCGCTGATGCCTGTCTGCTGGTCACACCGTACTACAACAAACCACCTCAGGAAGGGCTCTACCAGCACCATAAGGCAATCGCTGATGCGGTTGCGATTCCCCAGATTCTTTATAATGTGCCTGGGCGCACTGCCTGCGATATGCTGCCTGATACGGTGGAACGGCTTTCCCGAATCCCTAATATCATTGCCATTAAGGAGGCGACGGCTGACCTGGAGCGCGCCAGGGAAATTGTACAGCGCTGTGGTGATAATCTGGACGTTTACGCCGGCGATGATGCCACCGCCATGGAGTTGATGTTGCTTGGCGGTAAGGGCGTGATCTCGGTGACGGCCAATGTCGCGCCCCGTGCTATGCATGAGCTCTGTGAGGTCTGCCTGTTGGGTGACCGTGCCCGTGCAGAGGAGATCAATGCTAGCATCGAAGGCCTGCATCGTGACCTGTTTCTGGAATCCAATCCTATTCCGGCTAAATGGGCCTTGCATGAAATGGGCTTGATCTCCACCGGCATACGCCTGCCACTGGTGCCACTTGCCGAGCAATATCGCGAACCGTTGAGGCGCACTTTGCGTGCCGCCGGCATTGAACTTGGCCGCTCTGATTAAGTCATGACTTGCTCAGAGCTGCCCCTAAAATTTTAAGCCAAGAGTATCTACGTGAATACATCAAAATCGCTGTTAATGACCTGTTTGCTGATCGTGCTTGCGGGTTGCTCCCTGTTTGGTACCAGAGACGACTATAAGCAAAGCCGCACCTTGCCACCATTGGAAGTGCCTCCGGATCTGACAGCACCCAGCATTGATAATCGCAATACCATTCCGGAAGGCAGGGTCAGTGCCTTGGAGACCTCCAGGCAGGACGCAACAAACGCCGTCCCAACGGGTGCCACACGGGGTTCCAGCAATACAGTGTTGCCTGAGTATCTGGGTTTTCAACTCAAAAAAGATGGCAATGTTCGGTGGTTGCAGGTTAATGCTACCCCGCAAACTCTGTGGCCCAAGTTGCATGGCTTCTGGCGCGAAGAGGGTTTTCCGCTGGTGAGGGATGCCCCGGGTGTTGGTGTGATGGAAACCGACTGGGTCGAAAATAATGCCGGCCTGGTGAAAACAGGGCTACGTAAGATTTTGTCGAGGGCAATTGGTGCCGTTTACGATGCGGGTTACCGCGACAAGTTTCGTTTGCGGCTCGAGCGTGAGCAGGATGATGTTACCAACATCTACCTTGCGCATAGCTGGGCGGAACAGGTAGGTGAAGGTGAGGAACAGGTCGTCGTCTGGGAATTGCGTCCTGCCAAGCCGGAAAACGAAGCGGAAATGCTGCAAAAGTTAATGATGTATCTTGGAGATGCTCAAGCTGAACAGCGCATGGCCGCCGTTGAAGATCAGACCGTCGGCATGCGTCTGGAAACCATAGAGGGTGAGCCGACATTGCTGGTCAATGAAAAATTCAGCCGTACATGGCGACGTATCGGGGTAGCGCTGGATCGCGCCAGCCTGGTGGTTGATGAACAGGATAAGGCGCAGGGCCTCTACTATGTAACCTACGTTGGTGATGAAAATAGAGATGGATTTTTCAAGCGCCTCTTTAGCACCAAAGATGAAGGATTGGTCAGGGATCGCCATTATCGGATACGCGTAGCGGCCGACGGCGAGTCAACCCAGGTGACGGCGATGGAGGCTGAACGGGATGATCCGCTCAGTGCCAAGAACGCGGAGAAGATTTTACAAAAGCTGCAAACGGCGCTGCAGGGCGGTTAATGCTGCTATTGTCATGCCTCGAAAAATTGGGCTAGTACGCCAACTTGGTATGGGTCTGTCGGAGAGTGTAGTTGCTGTTATTCGTTGACGAGCACCGCAGTAAATGCCGCTACGCTACGGCCGCACCAAGTGGTTGTCTTCAGGGATGTCCTTGAGATTTGCTTCGCTAGGAAGCGGCAGCCGTGGTAATGCCACGTTAATACACTGCGATAGCACCTACATACTCCTGGACTGCGGTTTTTCAGCAGTCCAGGTTGAGCGTCGCCTGCAACGCCTGGGCGTTGAGCCTGAACAACTCGCAGCAATCCTGATCACCCACGAACACTCCGACCATATCGGCAGTGCAGAACGCTTCTCGCGTAAACACGACATACCCGTGTGGTTAACGCAGGGCACGCACGAAGCCTGTGGTTATCCGGCTTTTTCCGAGGAACACCTGTTCCATGCACACGATACATTCAGTATCGGCGACCTGCAGGTGCAGCCTTTTCCGGTGCCGCATGACGCCCGCGAGCCTTGCCAGTTTGTATTCGAAGACGGCCAGTGGCGTCTGGGTATATTGACCGATACCGGTTCTATCACGCCCCACATACGGACATCGCTGGCCGGTTGTCATGCGTTACTCATGGAATGCAACTACGATCCCGTGATGATGGCGAACGGCCCTTATCCCCCCGCACTCAAGAGCAGAATAACCGGTGATTACGGCCACCTAGCCAATGAACAGGCACAAACACTGTTGCAACAACTGGATCTTGCGAACCTGCAACATATCGTTGGCGTGCATATCAGTGAAAAAAATAACCACCCTGATCTTGCAGCGCAGGCATTGTGCGCAGGGGTCGGATGCGAACGCGACTGGATCCGCATCGCCGAACAGGATACGGGTTTTGACTGGCGGGAGTTGCGCTAAATAACTTATACGCAGATGGATTAGTTAATGCAGTGCGCAGGATGCGTGTAGCGTAACGCAACCCATCAGGTTTTTTTTAGCATCATTATTGTTTTCGTTACGAGGTTGATCCGAGTCTGCCCCCTAGTTATTTTTCCCTATGAAAAAGCTGTCATCATGACTGATAATAGTAAGAGGAAAATAAATAAAACTATTGTTAGCCTGGGTGGAATTTTCGCCATCTCTGGTTTTGTGATTGCGTATCTGGAATACAAGTATTTTAACTCGGCCACGTTTTTTGGCTTTACAGCGTTCCTTATTGGGTGGGTGCTTGTTGTGATTGGGGTGATTATTGATCGCCTGCCGGATAATGAATCTTGAAAATACAATTACTTTAGCGCGTAGGATGGGTGAAGCATAGCGAAACCCATCAGCGTAAGTCTGCGGGTATGCTTATGTTTATCGCTGTATACTATGTAATTATGCGATTGGGCTCGCATGCCCGCAGCCTGTTTTCAGCTGTTAAGAAGCCTCAGCCTCTTTATCTTTTTCAATCAGCGCGTATGCGGAGTGATTGTGAATCGACTCGAAATTTTCTGATTCCACGGTATAGGCTAGGATGCGGTCATCGTCATTGAGCTTAACGGCGATATCGCGGACGACGTCTTCGACAAATTTTGGATTGTCATAGGCGCGTTCGGTAACGTATTTCTCGTCAGGGCGTTTCAACAGGCCAAACAACTCGCAGGAGGCCTCGGCCTCGACGAGTTCGATCAGTTCCTCGATCCATACAAAATCCTTAATACGGACATTAAGCGTGATATGCGAACGCTGGTTGTGCGCACCATAGTCGGAGATGTTCTTGGAGCAAGGACACAGGCTGGTTACCGGAATAACGATTTTGATGTTGGTATGCGGCGCGCCATTATTTATTTCACCGATAAAAGTGACTTCATAGTTCATCAGACTCATGACGCCAGACACAGGCGCCGCTTTGTTGATGAAGTAGGGGAAGGACATTTCGATATGACCGGCCTCGGCTTCCAGCTTGTCTGCCATTTCGTGCAACATTTCCTTGAAGGACTGCACCGTGATTTCCTGGTCGTGAGCATTGAGGATCTCAACAAAGCGGGACATGTGTGTGCCCTTGAAATTATGCGGCAGGTTTACATACATGTTAAAGCACGCAACCGTATGCTGTTCACCGCCGGCACGGTCAGTGACGCGTACGGGGTGTTGAATATCCTTGATACCGACCTTGTCGATCGGGATGCGGCGCGTATCGGCGCTACCCTGAACATCCGGGATACTGTTGCGTACCGCTTTGGGGGCGATCGTGCTCATGGACTATCTGACCTCTAAATACATGGATACGGCGCTGTTTGATGGCCGAGCGGCAGGCTGCGGAGCATGTTTGACTGGCGTCCGGTATGTACCTGACTAATTTACTAGGATATTACGCGACGCCCAGGTGATTCGCAATCCCGGCCCGCCAAGCATGATTGTACAGAATTCAGGATGCCATTGGCATCCAGGCCGGCCTCTTGTAGCAATTCCTCGCGGCTACCATGTTCCTGGTAGCGATCTGGAAGGCCAAGATTGAGGGTCTTGGTCTGAATATCCTGCGCGGCCAGGTACTCGTTAACAGCGCTGCCGGCGCCGCCATTGATGGCATTATCCTCAATAGTGCAGTGGCTTGATAAAGCGCATGTTGACGACGCTGGCATCCAGTGTGTCGGCTGCCGCGAGGGCTGCTTGCAAGGGGCTGCCAAACACTAGTAGTGCGACGTCGCTGCCGTGTCTGACGATATCTGCCTTACCTAAAGGCATGGCCTGCATGGACTTGTTAATAGTTGTGCCGGGGCCGCAACCGCGGGGATAACGTACCGCAGCTGGGCCATCATGGAGATGGCCGGTGTAAAGCATCTGGCGGCATTCGTTTTCGTCGGTAGGTGCCATGATCAGCATATTGGGTATGCAACGCATGAAGCTGAGATCAAAACTCCCAGCATGGGTGGGGCCATCAGGGCCGACAATTCCGGCGCGGTCGATGGCGAACAGCACAGGCAGGTTTTGCAGCGCGACATCGTGGATAAGCTGATCGTATGCACGTTGCAAAAAGGTGGAATAGATCGCCACTACCGGTCTGGCGCCTTCCCTGGCCATGCCCGCGGCAAGTGTTACTGCATGTTGCTCGGCAATACCCACGTCGAAATAGCGATCCGGATATTCCTGTGAATAGCGAACCAGCCCCGAACCTTCGCGCATGGCGGGCGTGATAGCCATCAGGCGTGGGTCCTCGGCGGCCATATCGCAGATCCAGTCACCGAATACCTGGCTATAAGTCGGTGACGATTGCTCTGTGCTTTTGCTCATGCCCGTTTCCGGGTTAAATTTGGAAACCGCATGATAGGTGACCGGATCATCTTCCGCGGGTTCGTAACCCTTGCCTTTGCGAGTGATGATGTGCAAGAGCCGGGGGCCTTTGTGGTTGCGCAGGTTGGCCAGGGTCTTTAGCAGTGCGTTGATATCGTGACCATCGACCGGACCAAAATAATTGACACCCATCTCCTCGAACAGGGTACCCGGTGCAACCATACCCTTGACATGTTCTTCAGTGCGTTTTGCCAGTTCCCATACAGGCGGCATTTGTTTGAGTAATTTTTTGCCGCCCTCGCGCATGCTTGAGTAGACTTTGCCTGATAGCATGCGCGTCAAATAATTATTGAGGGCACCGACATTCGGTGAGATCGACATTTCGTTATCGTTGAGGATGATCAGCAGATCGGCATACACATCACCCACATGATTTAATGCCTCGAATGCCATGCCTGCGGTCATCGCGCCGTCACCGATGATGGCTACCACCTTGCGTTCCTCATGCGCGCGGGCGGCAGCCAGCGCCATCCCCAAGGCGGCGCTGATAGAGGTGCTGGAATGGCCGACACCGAAGGTGTCGTATTCACTTTCGTCACATTTCGGGAAGGGCGCCAGACCGTCCTTTTGGCGGATACTGGTTATAGCGTCGCGGCGTCCGGTAAGGATCTTGTGGGGATAACACTGGTGTCCCACATCCCAGACCAGGCGGTCATCAGGCGTATTAAACACATAATGCAAGGCCACTGTCAGCTCAATAGTGCCCAGCCCGGCAGCGAAGTGCCCGCCACTTTTTGCCACGGAGTGCAACAGGTATTCGCGTAATTCACGAGCGAGTTCGCCAAGTGATGATTGTGGCAATTTACGCAGCTCGTGCGGATCTGTAATACCGTAAAGGAGTGGGTAATCTGGTGTCTTCATACGTAGGAAAATTCCGACAATTCCGTATTATCTTTTCCATGCTGAAGACATGCAAGTTGTATTTTCACTAAAGTTATTGTTATCAGTGTCTTAAAAAATTTTTCTTCATCTCAAAAACTTTACACCGTTAATCGTGGCATGCTCGCAGCTCATCGGCAACTTCTTGTCTTTTAGCCGTATTTTTCATTTAGTAACGCCAGGACGGAAACTTGATCGGCCAGCTGACCGAAACAGGCAAGAGTTAATAATTTCCTGTTTCTTGAAATTTCTGGCGCTACGGGTATCTGAGGAAAAGTTACTTTTGAGGGATGATTATGAATACTAAATTGACTAAATTTGCAGTCGCAACTGCACTTGCAACATGTGTTTCTTTACCCCAGTATGCGGCGGCTGAGGCCACATCTGTCGCTGGTGCGACGCCGTTATCAGCTGCAGCCCGGGTTAAGTTCCAGGTTAACGTTGCAGGTGTGTTACGGTTTCGGGTGGGCAGTACTGCTACAACGATTGACCAGATTGTATTCAACGTCAATGATACCGATGTCGGTAGTGGTGCCGCAGTTGCTGCAACCAGCGGTGGCGATGTTGCGCCAGGTGTTGTTACAGCAGAACTTTTCAGTAACGTCGGTGCAGTAACGATTACCGAAACCAATGATAGTGCAGGTGCGGGTCTCAAGAATGCTGCGGGTGATGTGATCCCTTATTCCGAGATTACAGCGACCAGTAGCAATAACGCCTTCGTTCCGCCAGCACTTTCTGATGCAGGTGGTGCTGCAGTTTCTCCAGCGACCACAACGGGAACCAAGATCACTAATTATGCTGAGCAGTGGACCTATCAGTTCACGAACAGTGCGATTTATCCTGCCGGTGTCTATGGTGATGGTGCCGGTGGCTTTGGCCAGGTGACCTATACCGCTGCCATTCCCTGAATATCAGCTTGTTAATCAAGGCCCCGCCTTTGTGGTGGGGCCTTTGTTTTCCGAGGTGGCGTTATCGAACCTCTTTCCGTTTACCCTCTATATCATTTGCTAGAAGCCGCAGTCACTGCCATTATATCGATCTGAACATGCAGCAATGGTCATGTACGGAATAGCGAGGTTGGTGTGTGAATCGACTTAATCTGTTTGCTGGTTTACTGGTTAGCGGCTTGACGCCGACGCTGAATGCGCAGGTCATTAATTTGAAGAACAGCGCTGTGCCGGAGATATCGATCCGAGTTGGTGGGGGTGGTAAGGCCATTAGTACCGTCGTGTTCGATATTCCTGCGACCAATGTCGCGGATGGCACGCCAATTCCCGGGGGTAAGAAGATACGCATCGATGTGCAGGCGCGCGCAACCCCTTCAAACTCGCGGTTGGTCAGTTTACAGGCAGATTCTTCCCAACCGTTGACAAATGGCAGTATCGTGCTGCCGTTTACAGAATTTTACTGGACGGCGAAAAAAGGCGATATTCCTTCTGGTGTTTTCAATGGTGGTACCCAGGTACTTTTGGAATTTTTTAATTCGCGCCGCATATTCGATATGCATGATTATGTATATGCCAATACCCTGCCTGTGGCTGTTGGTACCTATAACGGCCAGGTGGTCTATACACTGACCATGCCATGAAAAAAGGGATTACCCATTTTCTATGTGTGCTGCTGCCATGCCTGTTATGTAATAGCGTGCTTGCCGAACGTCTCGATGACAGACTGTCTCCGCAGCAGGAGCTCAATTTCCAGCTCAATTGGCAGGCTCGTAATCGTTTTGATTTGTCGGATGAACAGCTGAACGCGCTGGTCGCACAATCAAATCCGATAGAAACCAGACTCGATACATCGGCCTATGTTGGTCAAAATGCCAGAATATTCCTGCAACTCCCGGTAGACATACAGGGGTTGAAGTCGTTGCAGGGGCTGCGTATGAGTTGGACCACGCGGGGACGTTTTGCTGATGGCAGTGTCACTCCGGGTGGCCGTAGCCTGTTGTTTGAAGGAACAATAACTGAGGCGGTGATGACCGATTTTTTCAGTTATCGTTTTGAGCTTGATTCGCGGTCTATGTTGCACGATTTACGATTTGAGCCTGTCTATGACATTGAGATACAGAAACCATGAAAATGAAACAAGTCTTCATGCAAAATACAATCGTGATCGGGTTACTCTATCTATTGTTGCAGAGCGCCGCGTCGGCCAGCGGTTTCATGGCTACGGTGTCTCCACCGCGTTTTGAGATACAGGCAAAAACCGGCAAGGTGGTACGCGAAATCGTGGAAATTGGTAACCCGGGCAACGAGGTAGGTGAATTCAGGGTGCGTACATCTGAGTGGGCAATGGATGAAAAGGGAGTGCTGGCCTTTGATACCGGGGGGCTGATGCAAAACAGTTGTCGCCCATGGGTTAAAATTGAACGTCGTACAGTCAAAGTGCGCCCGCGCGGCAGCAAACGTTACCGTTTTGAAATACACGTGCCGGAGCTTGTGGAGCAGGGTGAGTGTCGTTTTGCGCTGATGATCGAGCCTACCGATACCGGGAGTGTCATCGCCAAAGCAGGGGAGGTGCAGTTCCCGGTACAGGGCAGGATTGCGGTTATTGTTTACCTGTCTATCGATGGCGCGCAGCCCCGGCTTGAGTTTCAGAATATCAAAATGTCTCGTCTGAATGGTTTTGTGAGACCGATGGTGAGTTTCAAGAACACAGGCAATGCGCATGGCCGTCCACAGGGTGTGCTAGAAGGCCGCGATGCCAGCGGAGAGCGTTTTGATATCAATGTGTCGCCAGTACCAATACTGCCCGGGCAGACACGTCAAATTGATTTATGGCCGGTTGATCTGAATGGTAAGACGCGCAGCTTTGAACCGCCCTTGCAACTCAAGGGGCGTATCGAATGGCTGGGTGGACACTACGACATCAACACGCGAGTAGAGTGAGCGATCACTCACCAATCCGTGTCAGCGGAATAACTACTTCGTTCTTGCCACGCGGTTGTAACTCAAGGGTTATGAGGGGTTCGTCTTGCATGCCCCAGGGCAGAGGTATATCTTCCAGCGCAACTCCCAACTGATGTCTGCCTGACGGTACAGGCCAGAATTCAAAGCCACCGTCACGATCCGTTATCTGGCTGTAACGGCCATCGAGAAATACTGTGATGTTATTGGCGATCTTTTCATTCGCCTGACGTATACCATCATTGTTTTCGTCAAAAAATACGACTCCTGTCACCTTGCCGTAACCGCCTGCTTCGCTATCACGACCATAATAATTGGGTGATTTGCCACGCGCTACACTGTAATTGATGCGTAACAGAATATCGCTTTCATTTTCCCCAAGTGGCAGGCCGGCGCCTTGTTGGGGTTCAGGTTCGTTGCGGTTGATTTCGAGCGAGGCTTGCCAGTTGGGCGTAAACGTCCAGAAAGCCGCCACGCGGATATTGGCGATATTCTGTGAAGGTGAAAATTTATTATCGACTTGTCCATAACTGAGGCTGCCATTCACAGAAAATTGCGGGGTAATTTCGCTGCGGAATAATACACTGCTATTTATTGCGTTACGGGTATCTTCAGAAGTGTCTTCGCTTTCATACGTCAAGGCCATGCCCACTTGATGGTATCGCGAGATATTCCAGTCCTGTGTCAGATCGAGTCGAGTCAGGCTGCTATCCGCCTGCTCCTGGTCAGTATCGATAGCGGTGATTTGTGCACGGCTGGTGCCCAGGTTAAACCGGTGGGTGGCAAAAGCTGTAGCACGTAAGCTGGTGCTATCACCCTGTGATTCCGGTTTAGTGAGTCGATAACCAAGCGTACCACCTATACTGGTGCGGGTGTCTTTGCGATATGTCGTGGATAAGAACATCGACGTGACATCATTGCCTTCGCGTGCAGGGTTATTGTCAATATCGGTTTTGAACCAGTCGATGCCTGCAGAAATGCTCTGGCGGCGTAGTTTCATATCGTTGCGGTAGTAAATTCCACGTTGATCGTTTGAGATGATTGCATCGCTCCACAGTAATTCGGGATCGAGTTGGTATACGCCATAGAAGTGTGTCATGCGGTAATGTTTCATCAGGCCATCGACCCATAAACCCATACTGCCTTCACTGTCGATGAGTGTATGTAATTGGTAGCGCTGTGAACTATCCAGGCTTGTATACTGGGCCACACCCGCCAGGCTGTCATGGTCGGGCACGGTTTCATGATCCTGTAAGGAAACCCATTGCCCCCCTAATAACCATTGTGAATCGAGAGCCTCGGTATAACTCGCGTTGAATAACAGGCCATCAGTATTATTGAATTCGCGGGCTATCGTGCCGTTGAGGTTGCCGGTGCGGCCGATGGTAAAGCGAATGTCCCGGTTGCTGTCGTGCAGGCTGCTGGCGATACCGCTGACAAGAGACGAGGGCAGTTGTATGCGGTAACTGTTGGCAATGCCCGCAGGTGTGTTGCTGCGCAGCAAGCCGATAGCGTTATCCATCGACCAGCCATTACCTAAAGCAAAATCGCGCTGCTTGAGTGTGAATATGCCACTGCTGCCGGTCGCCGTGCCATCGATGGAAGAGTCGATGGTGTTGGCGGCAATATTCACTTCGAATTCGCCGTAATTCAGTGTTTCGCGCAAGCCACGCAGGTTCAGCACATTTTCGCTGGTACGACCACTGCGAGTACGGTCTGAACTGAAATGGACGTATTCTGCATTATAAAAGCGTCTACCGCTCTGTGCGGCATCTTCCGTTTCCAGATCATCGAATTCCGGCTCCTCCGCGAGAGCGGGATCGATGAGTTGATCGACGTAGCCTGTGGTAACAGCGGCTGCGGTTGTCGGTTCGCTTATAGTATCGGGCTGTACTTCGGGGAGAGGTTGTGTCGCGGTGGTGTCCTGCGCTATGGGTTGTGTGGCGGTTGTATCCGTCTCTGCTGCCGGCTCAAATGATCGGGAGATCTGTGCGGGGGGTTCGGTTGCCGGTATGTCTGGTGCTGCGCCGACCTGTATACGCGCAGGCAGTTGTACCAATGCATACTCATTGATTTTTCCTGGGTCGCGCCCGCCAAACCGGGTTTTATTAAGTTCAAGAATTTCATAATAGAGTTTGAGTTGACGTTTGGCGTTACCGGGTTCCATAAGAACAGCGATCTTGAACAGGGTCTCACCCGGCCATAGGGACCAGTAGCCACGATAGCGGGCAAGCTCAACCCGTTTTTCGATGGATAGCTGTGTATTAGTTTCATCGGTTGTTTTGATTTTTACGCGCTCTGGAATAGTAACTACTGCAGCTCCTGGGCCGGGCTCTATTGCGGCTTCGGTGGGCGGTGTTTGCGTGGTTTCGCTATCAGCCACGTTTATAGAGGCCTTCTCGGTTTCAGCTATAGTAGCGGGCTCGCCCGCCATCAGCAGATAAGTGGGAATTCTGATGAAGCGATATACCCCGAGTCTTTCAGGTGCGAGCTCGCCCTGCTCATTGCTGTTGAGTTCGATAAGATCAGTATAAACACGGTTCTTGAAATCAGTGTCATCGGGAGCCAGTAGCCAGGCGACCTCCTCGAGATCTTCACCTGGCGCCAGTGGCAGCAGGCCGCTTGTCAGAGCAAGCTCGACACGTTCATCCAGTGGTAAATCTTTACCGAAATCGTGCGGTGCGGCAAATGCCGCAGTGGCTAGCTGTGAGGTAATGCTGCAAACCAGCAGCAATGTAATGAGGCGATTTTGGTAGAGCACCTGTATGCCATGCAGGCATGATTTAAGCATTTACCCGTTAGTCCATTGAAGGTTTTCGTCAGTATAATATAAATCTGTCACACGCCTTGCCAGTTTGTCGTACATATTGGGCCGGTAAACGGGTAGTTGTGCGATACGCAACTTGGATGTCTTAACAGCTGCGCATCACGATGTACTCGGCTATGGCGCGCAGAGTGTCTGCACTTTTCCCTAGCGGCTCGATACTTTGCAGCGCTTCTTTCAACAGGCCTTGCGCCATCGACTTGGCCTCGTTCATCCCAACCAGCGAGGGGTAGGTTGGTTTGTCGCGCGCAATATCCGCGCCTTGTTGCTTGCCTAGGGTTTTGGTATCACCTTCCACATCGAGTATGTCGTCATGAATCTGGAATGCGAGGCCGATGCAGCGCGCAAAGTGATCCAGTTTGTCCAGTACATTGCGATCAATACCGCTGTTGCTACCGGCAGCCATGATGATGCTGGCGCGGATGAGGGCGCCGGTCTTGTGTACATGCATGTCTTCCAGTTCGGCAATATTGAGTTTGCGTCCCACCGAAGCAAGATCGATCGCCTGACCGCCAGCCATGCCCCGCGAACCGGCGGCCAGTGCCAGGGTATCGATGATATGCAGACGGGCCTGCGGGTTATCCGTCATACCGGGATCATGGGCGAGGATGTGGAATGCGAGCGCCTGCATGGCATCGCCAGCCAGGATGGCAGTCGCTTCGTCGAAGGCCATATGGCAGGTCGGTTTGCCACGCCGCAAGTCGTCATCATCCATTGCTGGTAAGTCGTCGTGTACCAGTGAATAGGCATGAATCAATTCAACGGCACAAGCAGGGCCATCGAGTTGTAGCAACGGTATACTCAGCGCTACTCCTGTTGCATACATGAGTGCCGGGCGGATACGCTTGCCGCCGTTGAGCACCGAATACCGCATCGCGGTGTGTAACTGAGTGGGATGGGATTCAGCTGCTGGTAGCCAGCGTTGCAAAGCCTTTTCGACACGTGTGCTGTAGGTTTTAAGTTCAGTTTCAATCATGTGTGACTGAATCATAATCATCATCCATGTCCTGCAGGGATTCCTTGGCGTTTTTTGTGCTCAGTATTTTAACCTTTTGCTCAGCGTCCTTGAGGGCCTGTTGGCAAGTACGTGTGAGCGCAATGCCGCGCTCAAATTGCTGCAGTGCTGCTTCCAGGGGTAGATCGCCCTGTTCGAGCTTTTCCACCAGGGTTTCCAGTTCATGCAGGGATTTCTCAAAATCGATGTTGGCTTTTTTGCGTGGCACTTCAATCGCTCCGTTAGTCAGGAATCCTTCTCAAGATGATCTCTAGTGACAGGCTTGCGGGATTCCGGCTTGTAATTGATTTGGAGCACACAATACCATGCCATTCCGGAGTAGTGTGCATCTGCAAAACGTGTGTTGACATCATTTTAGACTTAGTCTAAAGTCATCCCGACTGATTTAGACATAGTCTAAATCAAGACCGTCTTTAATCGATAACCATTTTTACCTGGAGGTAACTACTCATGGCCCTGAAAGGCAGCAAAACTGAACAAAACCTCAAAGATGCATTTGCCGGCGAATCCCAGGCCAACCGCCGCTACCTGTACTTCGCATCCAAGGCCGATGTGGAAGGTTATAACGACGTGGCTGCTGTGTTCCGCTCAACGGCTGAAGGCGAAACCGGCCATGCACATGGCCACCTGGAATACCTGGAAGAATGTGGTGATCCAGCGACTGGTTTGCCTATCGGTGCTACCGGTGACAATCTAAAGGCATCTATTGCCGGTGAGACTCACGAGTACACTGACATGTACCCGGGTATGGCCAAGGCGGCACGTGAAGAAGGCTTTGATGAAATTGCCGACTGGTTTGAAACCCTGGGTAAGGCCGAACGTTCGCACGCTAACCGCTTCCAGAAAGCACTGGATAACCTGGACGACTAAACCATTTCCCCGTTACAGGTCCGGGATCGGAGCGCAGGCTCCGGTCCCGATTTTGATGGTACTGTCAGGAGAATCAGTAATGTCTGCACCCACAAGTGGTGCGCGCGAAGGCAGCCTCGAAGCGCCCACCCGCCACGCACTCGACTGGAAAAAACCGGAATTTTACGACACAGCGGCCCTGTTCAACGAGCTGGAGCGCGTTTTTGATATTTGCCATGGTTGCCGGCGTTGTGTAAGCCTGTGTAATTCGTTTCCAACATTGTTCGACCTGGTTGATGAATCCAGCACCATGGAAGTCGATGGTGTTGCTAAACAGGATTACTGGCAGGTGGTGGATCACTGTTACTTGTGCGACCTCTGTTACCTGACCAAATGCCCCTATGTGCCGCCGCATGAATGGAATCTAGACTTTCCGCACCTGATGTTGCGCGCCAAAGCGGTTAAACATCGCGAGGGAAAAACCAAGACACGCGACAAGATTCTTACCTCTACCGATAGCGTCGGCAAGCTCGCAGGCATTCCGGTTGTTGTGCAGGCCGTGAATGCAGCCAACAAAAATGGCATGTTCCGCAAACTGCTGGATAAGACCCTGGGTGTGCACGCAGACGCCATCGTGCCTGAGTACCATAGCGATACCGCACGCAAACGGCTCAAAGGCCACACTTCAGCTGTGCAGACAGCGGAGAGTGTCGGCAGCACACGAGGCAAAGTCGCCATTTTTGCGACCTGTTATGGTAATTATAACGAGCCACATATCGTCGAGGATATGTTGCAGGTGTTCGAGCATAACGGTATTCCGGTCACACTGACTGAAAAAGAACAGTGTTGTGGTATGCCCAAGCTCGAGTTGGGAGATCTGGATGCTGTTGAGCAGGCCAAAAATGCCAATATTCCGCTGTTAGCCAAAATGATCGATGCGGGCTGGGATATCATCGCGCCGGTCCCGTCCTGTGTGCTGATGTTCAAACAGGAACTGCCATTAATGTTTCCTGATGATCCTGATGTACAGAAGGTGCAGGCGCATATCTACGATCCCTTTGAGTATCTGATGGAACGTCACAAGGAAGGCAAGCTCAATACAGATTTCAGACAGACGCTGGGTAAGGTCAGCTACCATGCGTCATGCCATTTACGTGTGCAGAAGATCGGCCTGAAAACACGCGACCTGCTGAAGCTGGTGCCGGATACAGAGATTGATGTGATCGAGCGTTGCTCGGGTCACGACGGTACCTATGCGGTCAAGAGTGAGTACCATGATATCTCGATGAAAATCTGCCGACCTGTAGTGAACAAGGTCAAGCAGGCCGATGCGGATCACTACAGCAGTGATTGTCCCATGGCCGGACACCAGATCGAAAATGGCCTGCGAGATGGCCGAGCGCCTGAGCATCCAATGACGCTGTTACGGCAGGCATACGGATTATAGAAACGCAACAACGAGGATTAAGAATATGGCAAATGAAGGCTACCACGAGCCAGTTAATGATCTGAGTATCGATACCCGTGATATGCATCGTGCCATCACATCCCTTATGGAAGAACTGGAAGCGGTGGATTGGTACAACCAGCGTGTTGATGCCTGCCATGATGAAGAATTGAAGGCGATCCTGGCGCATAACCGGGATGAAGAAAAAGAACACGCCGCGATGGTTCTTGAATGGATCAGACGACGTGACCCCGTATTCGACAAAGAGCTGAAGGATTATCTTTTTACCGATAAACCCATTGCAGCACTTGAACAACACCAAAAGAGCTAGAGAGCCTCTGATCATTCCGCCAGACTTGTTCTGAGGTTCCCTAAAAATCAGGAGAAGCAAATGATGCCCGCAAAATTAACTCATGATGATCTTTACTCGCTGGAACAATATTCCTCTATGCGGCCTGATTATCGTTCAAAGATTATGGCGCATAAAAAGATTCGCATCGTTCATCTCGGGCCGCATGCTGCGTTGCATTTTGAAGACCGCATGACCATGCAATATCAGGTTCAGGAAATGCTGCGCGCCGAACGTATCTTCGAGGCCGAAGGTATCCAGGAAGAACTGGATTCCTATAATCCATTAATACCGGATGGTAGCAACTGGAAGGCTACCCTCATGCTCGAGTATGACGATGTCGAAGAGCGTCGCCTGGCCTTGTCGCAATTAATCGGCATCGAAATGACAGCATTTGTACAGGTTAGTGGCTTTGACCGTGTGACTCCCTATGCCAATGAAGATCTCATCGAACGTGAAACCGAGGACAAAACCTCGTCGGTGCATTTCCTGCGTTTCGAACTCACACCTGAAATGATCATAGCCGTCAAAAACGGTGCTGCTATTAGTGTGGGTATCGATCATCCGTACTACAAACACGAAATCGAGGCGCTGCCGGAATCGATTCGTGCATCATTGGCTAACGACCTGGGCTGACCATTTTCAACCTATCGACAAAAAAGGCTGCTGTTGCAGCCTTTTTTGTGCGAAACACCTTGGCAGCGTTGATGATGTTTGTTGCTGCGGTCCGGGGGACGGCGCTTGGTTTTAAAGGGGCGGTCGACTCGTGATTCACTAGGAAATATTCATGTGTTAGGTTAACCATTAGTATAACGAAGCGATGTTTTCTGGCTTGTCACAGCAAAGCAGATTTTGTCCTGGGGCCAGTTTCGAAGATAGGCCGTCAGAGCCGAGGCAAAAACAGTAAAAGAGCCCTTCCAGGTTGGAGGTATTCGTTACGTGCGCGAGAAATTATTGTCTGGTCAGACGTGCTGGATCACCTCCGCCAGGCGTGCCGCGGCAATAATTTCCATTCCGGTGTGATTTTTCTTTGGTGCGTTGGCTTTGGCGATGATGGCGCGCTTGAAACCGTGTTTGGCGGCTTCATGCAGGCGCTCTTCGCCATTCGGGACAGGGCGTATCTCGCCGGCAAGGCCGATCTCGCCAAAAACGACCAAGTCTGTCGGCAGGGGTTTGTTGCGGAAACTCGAGAGTGCAGCCAGTAGTACCGCCAGATCGGCGCCGGTTTCGGTGACACGCACACCACCAACGACATTGACAAACACATCCTGGTCGTACATGGCGATGCCGCCGTGGCGGTGCAATACCGCAAGCAACATGGCCAGCCGGTTTTGTTCCAGGCCAACCGCCACGCGCCGCGGGTTACCGAGATGGCTTTCATCCACCAGCGCCTGTACCTCGACCAGCATGGGGCGCGTGCCTTCGCGTGTCACCATGATGGTGCTGCCAGGTACGGGCTCTTCGTGGCGTGACAAAAAAATGGCCGATGGGTTGCTGACACCCTTGAGGCCTTTGTCGGTCATTGCAAACACGCCTAATTCGTTGACCGCACCGTAGCGGTTTTTGACGGCGCGCAGCACGCGGTAACGGTTGCCGGGGTCGCCCTCAAAGTAAAGTACCGTATCTACCATATGTTCCAGCACTCGCGGTCCCGCGAGGGCGCCTTCCTTGGTGACGTGACCGACCAGGAAGATAGTGGTATTGGTTTGCTTGGCGAAACGCACCAATTGCGCAGCAGATTCGCGCACTTGTGCGACCGAGCCGGGCGCGGATTGCAGGTGTTCAGTGTAAAGTGTCTGGATAGAGTCGATCACCATCAAGCCGGGCTTAAGCTTCTGTGCATTGATGAGAATGGTTTCGACACAGGTTTCGGTGAGTAATTGCAAATCGGGTTGCTCGAGTCCGAGTCTTTTTGCGCGTACCGAGATTTGTTGTGCCGATTCTTCGCCACTGACATAGAGTGCCTTGAGTTGCGAAATGGCGGCAACGGTCTGTAACAATAATGTGGATTTACCGATACCGGGATCGCCGCCAATCAACACCACGGAGCCATGGACGATGCCGCCACCGAGTACACGGTCAAGTTCATCTAGAGTGCTGCAGGTGCGGGTTTCCCGGGACTGACTTACCTCATGCAGTGTCTGTACCTCGGCGGGGCCGGCGTAACCGCTAAAACGTGGGTGCGCTTTTGCGGTGTTTGGCGCTACGGTTTCCGATAGGCTGTTCCATGCGCCACAATCAGCGCATTGTCCGGCCCATTTGTTATGGGTTGTGCCGCAAGCATCGCAAACGTAAAGCTGTTTTTCTTTTGCCATGATGGTATTTAGGTTTGTTCCGCTGCTTTGTATGTTTCGAGTTGCGGTTTAATGCGAACGGTTTTGATTGCATTGTTTTCGGTACGTACTACTTCAATAGGATAGCCATCAATAAGCACGCTGGTGCCGGGTTCCGGAATCATCTCCATGTGTTCAATAACGAGCCCATTGAGGGTGCGCGGGCCATCGGTATGCAAATCCCAGCTCAGGGCGCGATTGAGGTCGCGGACATGTGTGCCGCCGTCGACCAGATAAGTGCCATCGTCCTGCGGGTGTATTTCCTTGATCAGTGATGAGTCAGTCGTAAATTCGCCGACGATTTCCTCAAGCAGGTCTTCCAGGGTAACCAGCCCCTGAATATCGCCATATTCATCGACTACCAGGCCGATTCTGCGTCGTTCATGCTGAAAATTTAGCAGCTGTCGATTAAGGCTGGTGGCTTCAGGAATGAAGTAAGGTTCACGGATTATTCCTTGCAATGACTCGAGGCTGAGTTCGTCTTTATTAATCAGGGGTAACAGGTTGCGCATGTGGATGAATCCGGCAGTGTTGTCTATGCCTCCGTGATAAACCGGCATGCGTGTATAGGTGCTGTTGGTGAGTTCGGTTTCTACCTCGCTCCATTCATCATCGAGATCGATGCCGACGATCTCGTTGCGTGGCACCATAATATCCTCCACCGATATCTTTTCCAGATCGAGTACACTCAGCAGCATTTTGCGATGCTTGCGTGGAATAAGGTTGCCCGCCTGATTGACGACCGAGCGTAGTTCCTCACGGCTGAGGGCCTCAGTTGGATTGGCTTCTGTTGTCAGGCCGAAACTGCGTAATAAGCTGTTTGCAATCAGATTGATCAGCCATACAAGCGGGTAAGTAATGAATAGCAGCGGTTTAAAAATAAACGCGGCAGGGAAGGCCAGTTTTTCGGAATACAGTACGCCTAATGTTTTAGGTGCCAGTTCTGAAAAAATCAGCAGTACAAATGTCAATATGCCGGTTGCAACTGCGATGCCAACCTCGCCGTAGAAGCGATAACCTATCAGGGCGGCCAGTTGCGCGATAATAATATTGACAAGATTATTGCCCAGCAGGATCAGGCCGATCAGGCGGTCGGGTTTTTCCAGTAGACGTTGCGCGCGGCGGGCGCCTGGATGTCCCTTTTCTGCAAGATGACCCAGTCGGTAACGGTTGAGTGCCATCATTGCGGTTTCTGAGCCTGAAAAAAAGGCAGAGAGTAATAGCAGGATAAGCAGGACTAACAACAAAAGTCCTATGGGAATGTCGTCCAAGAGAACTATGATCCTCGTGTCGATTCAGGAATGTTCATTACACGGAGCGTGCGGCAAACTGTCAAGCGCTAGGCTGTTTAGGTGTTGTGCAGGATCAGTTCAATCACGAGCTTGCTACCGAAATAGGCCAGCATCAGAGAGAAGAAACCACCCAATGTCCAGCGGATAGCCGTTCTGCCTCGCCAG
Source organism: uncultured Gammaproteobacteria bacterium (assembly GCA_947258875.1). Taxonomy (GTDB): domain Bacteria; phylum Pseudomonadota; class Gammaproteobacteria; order CAMYKB01; family CAMYKB01; genus CAMYKB01. The sequence goes on from CAMYKB010000004.1 coordinate 71,007, forward strand.
CCGAATTGCCATCGACCCCACAGCAGGGTTGCGAACACCAGCCATGCGGCTATCGATAATACTGTTTTGTGGACCTGTCGCTGTGCAAAGATGTCGTCGAGGAACAAAAAACCGCTTAGCAGCGCCAGGCTCAGCAGGATAAAACCCAGACCGATAATGCGGAACAATAGCCGTTCGGTGAGTTGCAAGGCGGGCAACGCAAGTATCAGACCTGCTGTTTTATGATTATGCAGTTGTCGTTCCTGTATGGCGAGGAGTATGGCCTGTAGCGCGGCGATGCTGAGTACGCTGTATGCCAGTAATGAAATGAGTATATGGATCTGCAGGCCTTGTTCTGATGATTCTGTGAGGCGCGTCTGGCTTCCTAGAGTAAGATCGAGCAAGATTACCAATGCCGCGATAGGCAGTATTCCGATCCCCAGGTTTTCCATGGGCTGCTTGACGGAGCTGATCCATAACAATGCCGCGATCAGGAATGCCACAATGGATAGCGCATTGAAAAACGCCAGGTTAATACCGTTCGCCATTTGGAATGTGTAATAAAGGGCAATGCTATGGCATAACAAGGCTGTTGCCCATAACCCAAGAATGAAGCGTTTGTTGCCACCATCGCCGGCGGCCCGGCGCTTGAGGGCGCTGAAAATCAGGATTGTTGTGATCAGATACAGTGCTGCGGCAAGTGTGCTGGTAACGGTTAGCATGTTAGTTGAGGGGGTAGGTAATCATGGCTAATGTTAATTTTTATGTTTGTTATCAATAACATATCTATTGTAGGGCAGTGTTTTGTGACTTTTGACACAGATCGTAAATTCTAATCTCTGGTAGCCTGTGTTTACAGTGGTTAGCAATGCCATGATAGCATCGATAAGAATATTTTTAGTTAAGGACCAATGAATGCGTGTACAGGTCTTGGGATGCAGTGGGGGCATCGGCAAGGGGCTTAGAACCACCTCCATCCTCATTGATGAGGATATACTGATTGATTGCGGTACCGGCGTTGGCGATCTAACGATTGAGCAGATGCGTGCGCTACGCCATGTGTTCATCACGCATACCCACCTTGATCATATTGCTGCCTTGCCGTTGCTGATCGACACGATCTATCAGGAGTTGCAGGAAATACCCCTCACTATTCATTGCCAGCCTGGCGCCTTCGAGATACTCAAGCAGCACATTTTCAACTGGGACGTTTGGCCGGATTTTTGTGAACTACCAGACAAGCATAACCCAGCAGTGACGTTTGCGGCTCTCAATCCAGGTGAGATCTGTCAGCTCGATGGCCGCAATATCGAAATGATACCCGTTAATCATATCGTCCCGTGTGTGGGTTATCGTGTGGAGAGCGGCGACAAGACATTTGCATACAGTGGCGATACCACCACTAATGATGCGCTTTGGGAGGCATTGAATGGCTACGCTACACTTGGGGCGTTGATTGTCGAATGTGCATTTAATGAAGCGCAGTACGAACTCAGCCAGCTGGCAAAGCATTACTGTCCTTCCCTGCTGGTTGCCGATCTGGCCAAACTCAAACATCGCCCCAGACTCTACATCAGTCATCTGATGCCAGCTATGGAAGACAGTATTATGGACGAGCTGAGGCTGGCTGCACCCGACAGGGATTTCCATAAGCTACAAAGCGGAGATCTCATAGATTTGTAGGCGAACCGCTACGATTTTCTTGTTATTATAAACACCCCCGGTCATCCCGGATTAACATCAACAAACGACTCCAGACACTATGTTCGATAATCTGAGCGAGCGGCTTTCTGCAACCGTCAAACGCCTGCGCGGCCAGGCGCGTCTCACTGAAGATAACATCAAGGATACCTTGCGCGAGGTGCGTATGGCCTTGCTGGAGGCCGATGTGGCCTTGCCGGTGGTGCGTGAGTTCATTGATACGGTACGCGAAAAAGCGGTAGGTGAAGATGTATTGCACAGCCTCAGCCCGGGTCAGGTGCTGGTCAAAATCGTCAATGATGAGCTGGTGCATGTTATGGGTGAGGTCAATGAAGGTCTCGACCTCAAGGTACAACCTCCAGCTGTGGTGCTGGTGGCAGGATTGCAGGGTGCCGGCAAGACGACCACTGTGGGCAAGTTGTCGCGCCGTCTCAAGGAGCATGAGAACAAGAAAATTATGGTGGTGAGCTGTGACATCTACCGTCCTGCGGCGATCGAACAGCTTAGGACGCTGGCGGGTGAGGTCGGGGTGACATTCTTTCCCAGTTCGGCCGAGCAGGACCCGATAGCGATTGCCGGCGCTGCATTAGGGGAGGCTCGCAAACAACATATAGATGTGTTGCTGGTTGACACTGCTGGTCGCCTGCATGTCGATGATGACATGATGGCTGAAATCAAGCGCGTGCATGCGGCATTAGATCCTGTTGAAACCCTGTTCGTCGTAGATAGTATGACCGGCCAGGATGCCGCCAATTCGGCACAGGCCTTCAATAAAACCTTGCCTCTGACCGGTGTGATCTTGACCAAGACTGATGGTGATGCACGTGGCGGCGCCGCATTATCGGTGCGTCATGTCACGGGCAAGCCCATTAAGTTCATCGGCACCGGTGAAAAGAGCGAGGCGCTTGAACCCTTCTATCCGGATCGGGTTGCTTCGCGTATCTTGGGTATGGGTGACGTGCTCAGCCTGGTGGAGGAAGCCGAACAGAAGATCGACAAGCAGCAGGCTGACAAACTTGTCGGCAAGCTCAAGAAAGGCAAAGGCTTCGATATGGACGACCTCAAGAGCCAGTTGCAACAGATGATGAATATGGGTGGTATGGGCAGCCTGCTCGACAAGCTGCCGGGAATGGGCAAGCTGCCGCAAGGCATCAAGAACCAGGCCAACGATAGTGAAGTCAAGCGCATGATTGCGATTATCGATTCCATGACGGGTAAGGAACGACGCTTCCCCGACATCATCAAGGGTTCTCGCAAACGGCGTATCGCAAGCGGTTCGGGAGCACAGGTTCAGGATGTCAACCGGCTCCTCAAGCAGCACCTGCAGATGAAGAAGATGATGAAGAAATTCTCCAAGGGGGGCATGGCCAAAATGATGCGTGGGATGAAAGGCAAGATGCCGCCCGGCATGCCGTTCTGACAGAACGCCATCGACTGACCTAATCCGGCATTATAATCGTCTCCCTAAATACTTATATTTCAAGCAATATTGCGGCGTTTTACCCGTTTATTGCCCTCCACCATGGGCATTTCCTGGTGTCTGACAACCTAGTTGTCTCCGGTTTGGCTGAGTCTTGCTAAAACACTTCACTTTTGGCGTAAATCCCGTAAAATGCGCAGTCCTGTTGGAGCGGCTGCTTATGAGCGGCCGTATTCATTATATATAAGCCTTAAAGATGAGCACCTGATGGTAACGATTCGATTATCACGCGGCGGCGCCAAAAAGCGTCCTTTTTATCACATCGTAGTCACTGATTCCCGTAGACCTCGGGATAGTGGTTATATTGAGCGTCTCGGCTATTTCAATCCGGGAGCAAGAGGACAGGAGACGCGCCTGCATCTCGAGCAAGAGCGCATCGATCACTGGCTGGCGCAGGGCGCCAAGGCCAGCGACCGGGTCGCCAGTTTGCTCAAGGAGCAGAAAAAGGCCTCCTGATCGACCGGCCGGCAGGTGGTCAATCGGGATGTAGATAAGATTTTGATAGGCCGGATTGTCGGCCTGTTTGGGGTTAAAGGCTGGGTTAAGGTATTTTCCTATACCCAGCCACGCGACAATATTGTGACGTATAACCCCTGGTATTTGAAAACCGAAGCTGGTTGGCAGCGCTTCATGCTGCAGCAGGGTAGTAGCCACGGTAAGGGCATCATCGCCAAGCTGGATGCCATTGATGACCGGGATGCCGCCGCCGCCCTGCTACATATGGAGATCGGTATTGAGGCTGACCAGCTTGCCGAACTGCCAGCAGGTGAATTTTACTGGTCGCAACTCATCGGTTTGGATGTCATCAATCTCGCCGGGCAACCGTTGGGGATAGTTGATGACATGCTGCAAACCGGAGCCAATGATGTGCTGGTTGTGAAGAGTGAGCAGCAGGAACGGCTGATCCCGTATATTCGGGACCAGGTGATAAAACAGGTTGACCTGGATAACGGCATTCTCCAGGTTGACTGGGAAGCGGATTACTAGCCGGATTACCGGGATAACATGCGTATCGATATCGTCAGCCTGTTCCCGGAGATGATCGAAGCCGCGGCCACGGCAGGGATCAGCGGACGTGCCCTGGAGCGTGGTTTGATGACGCTCACGACGTGGAATCCGCGGGATTATACCGTCGACCGCCACCGCACGGTTGATGACCGCCCTTATGGTGGTGGCCCCGGGATGGTCATGATGGTCGAGCCCTTAAGGCGGGCGATCCGGGCGGCCCGGGCTGCTGGCGGGGACCGCAGCAAGGTTATTTATATGAGCCCGCAGGGACAGCGGCTGGACCAGGACAAGGTCAGGGCGCTGGCCGCGGAACCAGGCATAGTGCTGGTAGCAGGCCGCTATGAGGGGATTGATGAGCGCCTGCTCGAACTGGAGATCGACGAAGAATTGTCGATCGGTGATTACGTGCTCAGTGGCGGTGAACTGGCTGCCTTGGTGGTTTTCGATGCCGTATGCCGGCTCCAGCCCGGCGCACTGGGAGACGAAGATTCGGCACAGCAGGATTCCTTCATGGAGGGATTGCTGGATTGTCCGCACTACACCCGGCCAGAAGACATCGATGGTCGCAAGGCACCGGATGTTCTCTTGGGAGGCAATCACAGTGCGATCGAGCGCTGGCGTCTCAAGCAAGCCTTGGGACGGACCCGGGAAAGACGCCCGGAACTGCTGGAACGGCGTGGGATGACAGATGAAGAGCGTGTGTTGCTTGATGAATATCTGAATGAGCAGCAGACAACAGATTAATCTTATTAGAAAACATGATGTTACTTGGAGAATAATGATGAGCGACATAATCCAACAACTCGATGCCGAGCAGATGTCGAAGAAGGTGCCGGATTTTGCACCGGGCGATACGGTGGTCGTTCAGGTGAAAGTGAAAGAGGGCGATCGTGAACGTCTGCAGGCCTTTGAGGGTGTTGTCATTGGCAAGCGGAATCGCGGCTTGAATTCTGCATTTACGGTGCGCAAGATTTCGCATGGTGAAGGGGTAGAGCGCGTGTTTCAGACCTATAGTCCGATGGTGGCCGAGATCAAGGTTAAGCGGCGTGGTGATGTTCGTCGTGCCAAGCTCTATTACCTGCGTGGCCGCACGGGCAAGGCCGCACGCATCAAGGAAAAACTCTAGTACTGGACAGCCAGCACTGGCTGTCATAAAAGCTTCACTGGTAAAAACGGGCGTACTTGTTTAAAAGTACGCCCGTTTTTTTATGGTTTTGAGATAAGCTAATATCATGACGGTGAACACACAGGATTATGGTGCGGTAATCTCCAGCCCCTTGGGCAAACTCGGGATACGCGTTGCAGATGATGCCGTTACTGCCATTGAGTATGTACATGAATCGACTCTTCTCAAGGAGGCGGTAAGGCGTGAGGCCGAGCGTGTCGTGCATCAACTTCACAGTTATTTCGATGACCCTGACTGGGAGTTCGAATTACCGCTGGCACCCGAGGGCACAGTTTTTCAACGCAAGGTCTGGCAGGCACTTCGCAGCTTGGCGCCGGGCGAAGTGCTGACGTATGGTGAATTGGCCAGACGCCTCAACAGCGGCCCCCGGGCCGTAGGGAATGCCTGCCGCCGTAATCCGATCCCTATCGTAATTCCCTGTCACCGGGTTGTGTCGGCCAGCGGCCCTGGTGGGTATTCTGGAGCGACCCAGGGCGCAATGCTGATGGTCAAACAGTGGATGTTACGTCACGAAGGGGTGGACTTAGGGTGTAAATGATCGCGGATGCTTTGTATGCCCCAATGTGCCAGGTGTCAGGCTGACGGGATAATGACCATATAAAAACCATGGCTTTAGTGCTTCGTGTACCTTTGGTCACAAAAAAAGGCCGTCTTAGGGGGATAACAGCCATACTCTGCGTTGCTCCACTTGTGTATTTCTGCAACAATTACTGACAATTTATTGACGATCAAAATACGTGGTTAGCTAAGCGTGTTTATCCACTGGATAGGACTAAGTACCCACAGGACAAATATCATGATTCCAGCCAAAAGATTTTATTGCTACAAATTTTCAGCCCTGACCGTCAGCCTGCTCGCGATGCTGCTGTGGTCTCCCTTGTCGCAGGCCGCCGAGGCGGGAGCTGACAATGTCATCACCTGGGCAGGTTGCGGGATTACCAAGAAATCCTTCATGAAGGAGCTGGCTGTAGCTTTCGAGGCAAAAAGTGGTTACACGATCAAGCTCGAGGGTGGGGGTGCGACACGTGGTCTGAGAGATGCTGCTTCAGGCGATATCAATCTGGGTGGATCTTGCCGCATGGCCTTGCCTGAATATGATTCTTCCGAGTTATTCGTGACCATGCATCCGGTGGCATGGGATGCACTCGCGATTATCCTGCATAAAGAAAACCCTGTTAACAGCCTCTCGACCGAGCAAGTTAAGCAAATCTATCTCGGCAAGATCACCAACTGGAAACAAGTAGGTGGCGAAGATGCACCCATCAAACTGTATGCGCGCAAGGGCAAGATTTCCGGAGTCGGTTACGCCATTCGCCAGTACATGTTTCAGGACAGTACCATTGAGTTCGACACCTCGCCCCAGTATGTAGTGAGGTCTTCAGGCCCATTGGAAAAAGCCGTGGTCAAGGACCGTCATGCGATGGGTGTTACCGGTGTTAGTAGTGCTCGCAAGCGGGACGTGAAAATCATTGGCCTGGAAGGCAAGGAGCCCAGCTTCGAGAATATCCGCGATGGCCTGTATGGTTTCTATCGCCCGCTGTATCTGGTTACAGGGCCAAGTTCCAATGATGCTGTACAGGAGTTTGTGAGGTTTGCCAGCTCTGAGGAAGGACGCCAGGTAATCCGCGACAACGGTACGGTTCCCTACGCCGATGCGCCTAAGCTGGCGTCGAAATTGCTCATTTACGGGCGTGGAGTGCGCTAAAGCTGCTCAACTCATCAAGGTTTATCCCGGAGGGCGCTAGTAGCGCCCTCTTTTTTTGAAATTCATCACTTATCCCCGGTCTCAGGGCTTGATAACGATGGGGCCTGGCCCTACCTATGTAGAATTATATTTTAAAGCGGAGCCGGCTTGTAATGACAACAGAGACCCAGAAAGAGACCCTGCAATTCCAGACCGAGGTGAATCAGCTGCTGCAGCTGATGATTCACTCACTGTATTCCAACAAAGAGATTTTCCTGCGTGAGTTGATATCCAATGCTGCAGATGCCTGCGACAAGCTACGCTTTGAGGCGCTGGCGGATGACGCCTTGTTTGAGGGTGATAGCGATTTGAATATCGAGGTTGATTTCGATGCCGACGCCAACACCATAACGGTACGCGATAACGGCATCGGCATGAGTCGGGATGAGGTTATTCATCATATCGGCACTATCGCAAAATCCGGTACCCGTGAATTCTTTGATTCGCTGACAGGAGATCAGACCAAGGACGCAAATCTTATAGGCCAGTTCGGTGTTGGGTTTTATTCGGCTTTTGTGGTTGCAGACAAGGTTACGCTGACAACTCGCCGTGCAGGGCTGTCACACGAGCATGGAGTACGCTGGGAATCCAGTGGCAGTGGTGATTACAGTATTGAGGTGGTGGAACAGGCGGCGCGCGGTACTTCGGTGACTTTGCATCTGCGTGATGAGGAAGCGGAGTTCCTGAATCATTGGCGCCTGCGATCCATCATTCAGAAATATTCCGATCATATCCCCCTGCCTGTACGGATGCGTAAACAGGATGATAAGGGCGAACTGATAGATGAAAGGGAAACCGTTAACCGTGCCTCGGCATTGTGGGCGCGCCCCAAATCAGAGATTCAGGACGAGGAATACATGGCCTTCTACCAACACGTAGGCCACGACAGTCAGGAGCCATTGGCCTGGTCGCATAATAAGGTCGAAGGCAAGTATGAGTACACGTCATTGTTGTACATACCTGGCAAGGCGCCCTTTGATCTTTATGATCGTGAAAATGTGCACGGTGTGAAACTCTATGTAAAACGTGTATTTATCATGGACGATTCCGAACAATTGATGCCGCGTTACCTGCGCTTTATACGTGGTGTAATCGATTCCAATGATTTGCCACTTAATGTGTCCCGGGAAATACTGCAGAACAATAAAGTCATCGATAGCATGCGTTCGGGTTCGGTTAAGAAGGTGCTTGGCTTGCTGGAAAATATTGCCAGTAATGATACTGAAAAATATCAGAGCTTCTGGAATGAATTCGGTAATGCATTGAAAGAAGGTCCGGCGGAAGATTTTGCCAATCGTGAGCAGGTCGCCGGTCTGCTGCGTTTTGCATCGACGCATAACGCTGATGCCCAACAAAATGTCTCTTTAAAGGATTATGTGTCACGGATGAAGTCGGGTCAGGACAAAATTTATTACATTACCGCCGATAATTACAGTGCTGCAAGCAATAGTCCGCACCTTGAGATATTCAAGGAGAAAGGCATCGAGGTATTATTATTGTCGGATCGCGTGGATGAATGGTTGGTATCGCATCTCAATGAATTTGATGCAAAATCACTGCAGTCGGTTGCAAAAGGTGAGCTCGATCTGGGTGAAGTGGAAACCAGCGAAGAAAAACAACAGCACAAACAGGTTGAAGAACAAGCGAAAGATATTATTGAGCGCATCAAGGCGGCTTTGGCGGAAAAGGTCGATGACGTGCGGGTGTCACATCGCTTGAAGACTTCACCTGCATGTATTGTGTTAAATGAACAGGATATGGCCTTGTTTATGCAGAACCTGATGAAACAGGCCGGACATGAAATGCCAATCAGCAAACCAGTGCTCGAGATCAATCCTCTACACCCGATGTTGCAACGTCTTAAAGATGAGCAGGACGATGGGAAATTGTCGGAATGGGCGTTTTTGCTATTCGAACAGGCTATACTGGCCGAAGGCGGTCAGTTAGAGGATCCGGCTGGATTTGTAAATCGACTCAATGGACTGATGCTGGCGATGTCAGCCCAGTGACATGGGCAAGTACCATGGGATAGTGCAATCTTGTTATGGAGCCGTTCTGGAAGACAAGGTCCTTGAATGAAATGGATGCCGCGGAGTGGGAGTCTCTCTGTGATGGTTGCGGTAAATGTTGCCTGATCAAACTCGAGGATGAGGATAGCGGCGAAATCTATTATACCGATGTGGCCTGCCACCTCTTCAATGTATCCAGTTGCCGTTGTAAGGACTATGGACAACGCATGCAAAAGGTCGATGACTGTATCAAGCTGTCGCCCGAGGATGAGGAGAGCTTTCAGTGGCTGCCCTCGAGCTGCGCATACCGGCTGTTATCGGAGGGTAAGGATTTGCCGGAATGGCACCCGTTGGTCACTGGCAGCGAAAAGTCAGTCCACAAGGCAGGTATGTCGGCGCGCCACAGGGTCATTCCAGAGACGCAGGTAGTCGATATTCAGTCCCATATCGTGGACTGGCCTCTGGCGAGGAGCTAGTCGCTGGCACCCTTAATGTGACCCGTTTCACATCACGCATGGGTTGCAATCAGTACTTTAGAGTCTTCGCTAGTCGAATTAGCAGGTATATAATTGCATGACTCTGGATTTAATAGGCAATATGATTCTATGAAAAGCTATCCCGTATTTTTGCTGCTGGTGCTGTGCAGTGCGTTGTACGCCAGTGCTGTAATGGCCGCGGAATCGAACGCGGTTGGTGTCGCGGAGACCGCATTTGGTGAGGTGGTAGCACAGACACGGAGCGGCGAGCAGCGTGTGTTATTGACAGGAAGCAGGGTATTTGATGGAGATCGCCTGATCACCGGTGAAGATTCGCAGGTCACATTGAAAATGGCGGATGGTGCTATTTTATACCTGTATCACGATACCGAGTTTGTCATCGAAGCATACGAATATTTACCCGAGTCGACAGTTGGTAAGAGCGTCTACAAGCTGGTTCGCGGTGGGCTGCGTTCAGTTACAGGCGTGATCTCGAATCGTAAGAATGACCGCTATCAGCTCAAGACGCCGGTTGCGACTATCGGTATTCGTGGCACAGACTATCTCGTCAGGCTATGTGGGTCAGAAGACTGCGCAGGCGATGCAATTGGCGATAGTGCCATGGCAGAGGGTTTGTATGTGAGTGTATTGCAAGGCGGTGTTGGTGTCCGCAACAATGCAGGCAAGGCGCCTGTCTTACCCGGACAATATATCTATGTGGCATCCGCCAATACCATGCCTGAACGGGTTGCCGCACCGTCCGTGTCGGTATTTGGTGATCTTGCCGCTCTCAGCGAGGGTACGCTATCGCCGACGCCTGGTGATTCTGCGGCTCCCGCAAGCAAGGAGGGTACCAGTGGTGAGAAAAAAACCATTGCCACTGTGCTCGGAATTATTGCTGTCATTATCGGTATCATCGCTCTGTAAATTGCGTACCATGGCCATGTCTGCCGCGCTCATGATGGTTTGGTCCCGGACCGGGAAGTAACTGGCAGTGATTCTTAAGCAGCGGATGGATAATCTGCGGATCGATAAATGGCTGTGGGCGGCGCGATTTTTCAAAACCCGGTCGGCAGCTGCGGCTGCAGTCGCTGGCGGTAAGGTCCATGTTAATGGCGAGCGTGTTAAACCCGCGCGCGCACTCAAGACGGGTGATGAACTCAGAATCAATCGTGGTCAGTTGATGATGACTGTAGTTGTGCTGCGTCTTGAAGAAAAGCGAGGACCGGCAAAGCAGGCGCAAACACTGTATGAGGAATCCGCTGAAAGCCACTCCCGACGAGAAGCACTAGCTGAGCAAAACAGGTTGTTAAATGCTGCTATGCCGCGCAGCGAGGGCCGGCCGGACAAGCGTCAACGCCGCCGCATCAGACAGTTCGTGGGTAAGTGAGTGCGAACATGGGTCGAACCCCCATAACACCATTGGTCGCGGTCGACATAGTGATACGCATGTCGTCTGAGAATGATCGAATAGTGCTTATCGAACGGCAGAACCCGCCACCAGGCTGGGCGCTTCCTGGTGGTTTTATCGACGTCGGCGAGACTTTGGAGACTGCAGCGATACGGGAAGCCCGCGAAGAAACGTCACTCGAGGTCACGCTTGAACGTATTCTGGGTTGTTACTCGGATCCGTCGCGCGATTCCCGCGGTCATACCGTCAGCATAGTCTACCTTGCACATGCTGATGGTGAGCCGCACGCAGCAGACGATGCGCGTGATGTGAGATTAATCGATCCGGCAGATCGAAGCATGAGGCTTGCATTCGACCACGCGCAAATCCTCGATGACTACCTGGTGTATCTGCAGTCAGGCAGCCCCGCAGCACTTCGTGTTTGAGGCCGTATCTGGCCGAATCTCAGGGGCAGTCGAAGTGGATTAATGACTCTTCTTTGCATTTCTCGGGCGGTCTGCCTAGGCTGATAATGCCGCGGCCTTCGAGCAGCACCTCTTTATTTTTTATGTGTCGGCTGTCACCGCCTTCAGGCTGGATATAAGAGCCGTTTGTGCTTTGGTCGATCAGGTAAAATTTTCCATCACGAAATTGCAGCTGCGCATGTTCACGCGACGCGTTCTTTTCGTTGATCCAGATTTCGCAGTCCATCGCACGGCCGGCCTTTAGCACCGGATTATGTGTGCCGAGGCTGAAATCCTGCCCATTGAACATGAAATGCATTTTCTGTTCGGAAGGGCCTTGTGGCTCAGCGCTCCCGGCCATCCGCTCATTGGTTGCGACGTTATCGCTTACGGGTGCCCTGTTGGTGGCCTCTTTAGTAAATGAGCTGACGCGGCGATCGATGAGGCGGCGGCGATTTTTAATCACTAATACGCCTTCACTATCTACAAAAGGGTAGGTTGGTCGGTTGCGCCACTGGCGGCGTTCTGTCTTGTCACGGCGTTCCACAAATACTGTATCCTGGTACATATTCACTGTTTCACTGTTTGTTTAGGACATGATAGTGGCTTATGCAAGTCACATACTCATAATCGATAACATTTCAGGGATAAGCGGTGTTTGCGGGAAGGAGCTCTTGGATTGGCGATCCTTCACCATAGCAAAAAAAGTGCGTTCCCTGTTCATACATAATCTAACTTTCGTCATTTATAGTATCACTATACACACATTATTGATGTGTTATAGTAACAATATTAAGCGCTATTTTACCATGTTTTACAAATCGTAATTTTATGTATTCGCTTGATAATAGTAGTAATTTCAAGGAGTTGTAAGGTAAATGGAATATAGTACCAAGCTCGGCTCGGATACCGCCGAGCGCAGGGCCCAGGAACGTCGCAGTTGGAGCGAGCGGCCTTCATATCCATTCCTGGACAGTAACGGCGACTGGGTAGTCAAGAATCGCCGCCTGGTTCTAGATCGCAGGCTGAATTGTCGTTCTGTTCAGGAAACACATCAATCCCCTACAGATCTGAAGCTGGTTGTTCACGGTGAGCAACTGGATGAAGCGGCGGCTATTGTGGCGCCTGATACTGAAGTATCTCAGGCAGAACCTGCCGAAATTACGCTCCGTGCTCAGGCTGATGAACTAACACGCGATCCCGAACAGGCATCCTATACAAAGGATGTGCGTAATATCTCGGATCGGCGTTGTATGCAATGTGCACCTGTTTTTCCCTTCAAAGATGGTGATGGCTTTATGGTGTATGGGGAGCGTCGCAAGACACCAGACAGGCGTATCAATTTCACTGAAGAATTTGAGTGGCTGGTATAAGTGGTGTAACCACGAGAACCCGCCAACATAAAAAACCCCGCGGCCGCGGGGTTTTTTTATTGTATCGTACAGGTCATGGTTGCTTACTACTGACGACTAAAGAGTGGCGCTCCCTAGGGGACTCGAACCCCTGTTCCCGGCGTGAGAGGCCGGTGTCCTAGGCCACTAGACGAAGGGAGCGTACTGAAACTGGCAGCGTCTTGCAGACGACTTACTGCTGCGAGCGGTGGTATTATAGACCGATGAAGTGGTTTAACAAGCGAGCCTCGTGGCAAATCTAGACGAGATGGTGACAGCGGCCAATACGCCTTCCGTTATTCCCCGCGACGCGCACTGTATTTCCAGAGCCAACATCAGCGAAAATTCGTTGAAAGTGCTTTATCGCCTCAAGGATGCCGGTTACCAGGCCTATCTGGTCGGTGGAGGTGTGCGTGACTTGCTGCTCGGGCGCGAACCCAAGGATTTTGATATAGCAACAGACGCCTTGCCTGATCAGGTGCGGGGACTGTTTCGTAATTGTCGCCTGATCGGACGGCGCTTTCGTCTGGCGCATGTACATTTCGGCCGCGATATAGTCGAGGTGGCGACCTTCCGTGCTTCTATAACCGATGCCGAGCCGCATCACGACGCTATTCTTGAGGACGGCCGCATCATTCGCGATAACGTGTATGGCAGCATAGAGGATGATGCAATACGGCGCGATTTCACTATCAATGCCATGTACTACGACATCCGTGATTTTTCGGTTGTCGACTACACCAGTGGTTTACAGGATTTGCAGGCAGGCGTGATCCGTATCATCGGCGACCCCGAGGTGCGTTTCCGCGAAGATCCTGTGCGTATGTTGCGGGCAGTACGTTTTGCCGCAAAGTTGGGTTTCATCATTGATCCTGATGCTGAGACTGCCTTACACAATTTCAGCCACCTATTGGCGGATATTTCTGCGGCGCGTATTTTTGATGAAACCCTCAAGCTGTTTCACAGTGGTTGCGGCCACAAGTGTTTTGAATTATTGCGGCATTACGGGTTGTTCGCCTATCTATTTCCAGCTGCAGAAGAAGCATTAGCCCATCAACAGGATAATTTCCCACTCACTTTTATCGCGCATGCCTTACGAAACACCGATGACCGTATCAATAGCGACAAATCAGTGACACCGGCATTTCTTTATGCTGCCTTGTTATGGGAACCGTTACGCGAACGTGCGGCCGAGCTTGGTGAGGAAGGTCACAGTGAAGTTCTGGCCTTGCAGATGGCAGGACGCGAAATCATATCGCGCCAAGTGAAGCATACTGCAATTCCGAAACGCTTCAGCGTTCCGATGCGTGAAATCTGGACCATGCAACCACGTTTTAAATATCGCAGGGGCAAGCGGCCGATGCGTTTATTACAACATCCGCGCTTCCGTGCCGCCTATGACTTTATGTGCTTGCGCAGCCGCAGCGACGACAGCCTCAAGGAAGATTGTGACTGGTGGACACAATTGCAGGAAGTCGAGCAACCGGAAAAACTAGTAGTGCCAGCTAAGCGTAGTCGGCCGCGGCGGCGCAAACCCGGACGCAAACCCCAACATAAATCGACTTAAGCTGGTATGCAGTTGCGCTCTGAACCTGTTATCGCTTACATCGGTCTCGGCAGTAATCTGGACGATCCACAGCTCCAGGTGCAACGGGCATTGATCGAATTGGATGAACTCGACGAAAGCCGTTGCGAAAACGCTTCAGGCCTGTATCGCAGTGCTCCGATGGGACCGCAGGATCAGCCCGATTACATCAATGCTGTAGCAGCTTTGCGAACCCGATTGCAGCCACATGACCTGCTGCATGGCTTACTGGCGATTGAAAAAGCACATGGACGTGAACGTGATCCGGGGTTGCACTGGGGGCCGCGCCCGCTTGATTTGGATATACTCATGTACGGGGATGAGCAAATCGATGAGGATGGCTTGGCGGTGCCGCATGCTGGGCTTCACGAGAGGGTATTCGTGTTGTATCCACTGTATGAGATTGCACCTGATCTTGTTGTTCCGGGACGTGGCCCCTTGCAGGCGTTGCTTGCTGCTTGTCCGCGCGCAGGCCTGGAACGCCTAAAATTAAGAGTGACTGACGTAAACTAATGACAAATCCACATCCGCGTTACATTGTTGTTGAGGGACCGATCGGTGTTGGCAAGACCAGCCTTGCCAAGCGGCTTGCTGATGAGTTTATGTCCGATTTGATGCTGGAACAGGCGCATGATAATCCGTTTCTTGAAGCGTTTTATCAGAACCCGAAGCAAGCGGCATTGTCTACACAGTTACATTTTTTGTTGCAGCGTGCACGGCAGATACAGGAATTCCGTCAGGGCGATATCTTCAGCCCGGTGCGTATTGCCGATTATCTGATTGAAAAGGATTACCTGTTCGCCCAGTTGACCCTCGATCAGAACGAGTTTGAACTCTACGAACAGGTGTATTCACACTTAACCATCGACGCACCCGTTCCGGATCTAGTGGTATATTTGCAAGCCCCGGTGGAAGTCTTGCTCGATAGAATTAGCAAGCGCGGACGCAGTTACGAACGCCTTATAGAAACAGCCTATCTGGAACGTCTAAACGATGCCTACATGCGCTTTTTCCATGAATATCAGGATGCGCCGCTATTGATCGTGAATGCCAGTCAGATTGATTTTATTAATATTGAGCGTGATTTTCAGGAGCTGTTGGCACGTATACACGAGACCAGTAGCGGTAGGCATTACTTCAACCCCATGCCATTTGCGATGTAAGCTATGAGTGTACAAACCGAAATCAAGTCAATTACAGTCACCGAGCTGCGGCGTATGAAGGCGGCGGCTGAAAGGATTGCCTGCCTTACGGCATACGACGCCAGTTTCGCCAGGGTGCTGGATGAGGCCGGTGTCGATGTTATCCTGGTGGGTGATTCGCTGGGGATGGTCATACAGGGTCATGACACCACGGTACCGGTGACCATGGATGACATGGTCTATCACACACGCTGTGTGGCTGGCGCCTGCCGGCGTGCGTTGCTGATTGCCGATATGCCCTTCATGAGCTACGCAACACCGGAACAGGCATTGCGTAACGCCGCGCGGCTGATGCAGGAGGGCGGCGCCAGCATGGTCAAACTCGAAAGTACCAACATGCAGGTGGAAACCGTGGCGCAGATGACGGCGCAAGGTATACCGGTATGCGCACATCTTGGTTTGCGGCCGCAATCAGTACACAAACTGGGTGGCTACAAGGTGCAGGGGCGCGATGAACAAGCTGCCAAAGCCATGCTGGACATGGCGCTGGCGCTGGAGCGGGCCGGTGCCGATCTGTTACTGCTCGAGTGTGTGCCAGCTGAACTGGGCGAGGAGATCACAAAAAATATCGAAGTGCCGGTCATCGGTATTGGTGCCGGCGCTGCCTGCGACGGACAGATCCTGGTGTTGCAGGATACCCTCGGTATTAGTCACAACGAGCCGCCGCGCTTCAGTAAAAATTTCCTGCAAGGGGAGAACGATATACCGGCAGCGATCAAGGCCTATATTACCGAGGTTAGGCAGGGTAGTTTCCCGGCACCAGAACATAGCTTCTAGTTTGCGACAGATCCATGTTGACGGTCAGTGATATTGATGTATTGCATCAGACCCTGGGGCAATGGCGCCATGATGGCAGTCGCATTGCTTTTGTGCCCACCATGGGTAATTTGCACAGTGGCCATCTGAGTCTCATAAAAAGTGCGCAACAACATGCCGATCGAGTGATCGCAAGCATTTTCGTAAACCCCACGCAGTTTGACCTTGCCGATGATCTGGCGGCCTACCCGCGCACTCTGGACGATGATATTGTCAAACTGGAGGCGCAGCAGACCGACTTGTTATTTGCCCCGGCAACTGATGCGATTTACTCGAGAGATAAAGCGGCCACCACGACAGTTGATGTGCCCGTAATCTCCGATATCCTGTGTGGCGCATCACGTCCGGGTCATTTCCGTGGGGTGACGACGGTGGTCTGCAAATTATTCAATATCGTGCAGCCGGACATCGCCGTGTTCGGCGAAAAAGATTATCAGCAGCTGTTTATCATCCGCCGCATGGTGGACGATTTGAATATCCCGGTGACTATTAGAGGCGAGCCTACCGTGCGGGAAGCCGATGGCCTTGCCATGAGTTCGCGTAATGGTTACCTGAGCAAGGAACAACGCGCTATTGCGCCCGGACTTTATCAGGCCCTGCGGCACGTGGCTGCCCGGGTACAACAGGGCGCAGCTGATTATCGTCTGCTGGAACGCAATACCAATGAACACCTGCAGGGCCTGGGTTTTATGGCTGATTATGTCAGCATCCGGCGTTGCGCCAATCTGGCCGAGGCGCAACCGGGAGATCGCGGCCTGGTAGTGCTGGCATCGGCATGGCTGGGCAAGGCCCGCCTGATCGATAACCTGATGATCTAATCAGCTTTACATTCACCGCTTGCACTTAGAAATACGTCATTCCCGCGAATGCCTACAGGGATGTAGCGTTAACGGATCGAAGGATGGAATCCGGTGAGATAAGAGGTTAATCTTTACAGCTAACCTGATAATTGGTATGGATTAAATGCTCTACCGTTGACCTTTTTCGGTTAGAATGTGTCCTAGATGATGTACCGATACACAGGAATTGTTAAATGTTGTTAACTCTCCTCAGGGCCAAACTGCACCGCGCGCGCGTCACTCACTCGGAGCTGGAGTATGAGGGCTCCTGTGCTATTGATGGGCGCTTGCTGAATGCGGCAGGCATTCACGAATACGAGCAGATCGAACTCTACAACGTCACCAACGGTGAGCGTTTCACGACCTATGCCATTCGTGCCGAAGAGGATAGTGGGGTAATTTCAGTGAACGGTGCAGCCGCGCATCGCGCCAATCCGGGCGACATTCTCATCATCTGCGCTTACGCCCGCCTGGCCCAGGGTGAAGTGGCCAACTTCAAACCCAATCTCGTTTATCTCGACGAAAACAACCACATCACCCGCACCAGCAATGCCATCCCGGTGCAGGCTGCCTGAGGGTGACCGTTTTTTAGATAAGGAACTACCCCGTATTGCGCATTCCTGCCGCAATAGCATTAATGCTGCGCAGCAGGACGCTAAGTAATTCCGATTGTTCTTCCGATTCCGGCTCCAGGGCGCGGTGGCGTTTCAGCATCATGATCTGGACGTGATTCAGCGGATCGAGATAGGGGCTGCGGCGTTCCAGTGAAATGGCCAGCGCATGGTTACCTTCTAATAATGCATGACTGCCGCTAACCTCAAGCACATAGTGCACGGTACGTTCATATTCTTCCTTGATGGTATTGAATATCTGTTGCGCCTGTTCGGGATGGTTGCTGAGTGCTGCGTATTCCTGAGCGATATTCATGTTGGCCTTGGATAAGGCCATTTGCGTGTTATCCAGCAGCGTACGGAAGAACGGCCATTCCTTGTACATGGCTTGGAGCTGTTGTATGCCTTGTGCGTGTTGCGCGCTGAACTTGTCCAACGCATACCCGATGCCATACCAGGCGGGCAGGGTATGGCGTGATTGCGCCCAGCCGAATACCCAGGGTATAGCACGGATGGAATACTTTGAACGGTCAGCCTGTTTACGGTGCGACGGTCGTGAACCGATATTCAGTTGCCCGATTTCCATCACCGGCGTGACTTCGTAAAAATAATCCAGCAGGCCTTCGGTATGGTCTGTCAATTGGCGGTAGTAATATTCACCATCGCCAGCCAGTGTGTGCATGTTTTGCAGGTGTTCTGCGCTGGCTTCCTGTGCGCCGTCGAGCATATGCCGACTGGCCTTGAGTAAGCCGGTTGCACCCATGGTGAGTTCGTAGATGGCCGTTTCGGTGTTACTGTATTTGTAACTCAGCACTTCACCCTGTTCGGTGATCTTGATCTGGCCATGCACGGTGCCCGGTGGCTGCGCCATGATGGCATCGTGTGTGGGGCCGCCACCACGGCCAATCGTGCCGCCACGGCCATGGAATAACCGGCACTTGATATCGAAGCGATCGGTAATGGCGATGATTTTTTTCTGTGCGTTATAAAGACCCCAGGTGGACGCCAGAATGCCGCCATCTTTGCAGGAGTCTGAATATCCCAGCATGATTTCCTGCAGGTTGCCCGATGCTCCCAGCATTTTTTGGTAGACGGGTTGTTCAAACAATGTCTGTAGGATCTGCTCTGAATGGTTAAGGTCTTCAATGGTTTCGAACAGCGGTGAGACCATAAGCTTGCAGTACCAGTCACCGTTTTGTTTGCGGCCTGCGAGGCGCGCCAGGCTGGCAAGGAATAACACCTCCATAATATGGCTGGAGCTGTGGGTCATTGATATCACATAGGTGCCAAAGGCATCCGGACTGATTTCACGGCGCATGTCGGCCATGGTATGGAACACTTCCACCACGTCACGGTTACTGTCCGACAGTTCTGTGATGTTGCAGGGAATGCTCTCGGTCTGGCTAAGTAATTCGCCTAATAACTTCAGCCGTGCGGTCTCGTCGAGTTCAAGATAGTGTGTTTCACTGCCGGCCTGTTGCAGGACTTCTGCTACGGCTTCGCTGTGGCGGTTTGATTCCTGACGAATATCGAGTTTGGCGAGATAAAAACCGAAGGTTTCGGCGAGGCGGATGAGGTCTTTGAGTTTGCCGCCGGCCAGGTTAGCGTCATGATGCGAGCGCAATGAATCGCGGATGACATATAGGTCATCGAGAAATTCATGTTCCGAGCGATAGGCATATTCAACTCCAGTGGCCTTATGTCCGGCGATGCGATGTTTCACCTGCGATAGATTGCAATTCAGGCGATATCGCAGTATTGCCAGTTTGCGGCGATAGGGTTCCTTGAGGAAACGGCGCGGGTGTTCGCGGAAAGCCTCGGCCTCGACGTCACGATCACGTTGCATGGATTCAAGAAAGCCCTGCGATACCTGCACGAAGGGGCTTGAATGAGTCAGGATGTAAATGAGTTCCTGGATTCGTGTGGTGTATTCCTCGAGGATGGCTGCGGTCTGCAGGCGCATGGCATCGGAAGTGACCTCGGGAGTAACAAAGGGATTGCCGTCACGGTCGCCGCCGATCCAGGAGCCGAATTTGAGGAAACTGGGAATCTTGATGGCGCGTGTACCGCCTTGATCGGCATAGATACGTTTAGCAGCACGTTCCAGGTTGCGGTACACATCCGGTACTGCCTGAAACAGGGATTTGCGGAAATAGTAGAGGCCATTTTTGACCTCTGCCTCAACTGTGGGCTTGTTGAGCCGCACTTCGTCCGTTTTCCATAATATCTGCACATGCGCATGCAGGCGCTCGATCACTTCTTCCTTCTGGTACTTATTGAGTTGTGTATTATTGAGGTCCTGCGACATGACAAATATACGTCGCAGGGTCTCCATCAGGGTGCGTCGGCGTGCTTCAGTTGGGTGCGCGGTGAACACCGGTATATAGCTCAAGTTGTTGAGCAGTGATTGCAGCTGTTCGGCTAAGATATTGTCATCATGCATATCACGCAAGGTGTCATCGAAGGAACCTTCCCAGAGCGGCTTGCCGGTTTTCACCTGGACCCGGCGACGACGATGCTGAAACGATTCTTCTGCGATGTTGGCGAGGCTGAAATAGGTATAAAATGCACGCACCACCTGCTCGACTGTCGCATTATCCATCTTGGAAATGAGGCGAATGAGGCTGGCACGCTTGGCAGGATTATCGCTCTTGTGCAAGCTGATGAAACCTTTACGCAGGGTCTCGACGGCGGCATAGACCTCCTCACCTGCCTGCTCACGCAGTACGCTACCCAGCAGATGACCGAATAGTTTCACGCGTGAGCGCAGTTCTTTGTCCATCGAGGGCTGATATTTTTTTGTGCCAGATTTCATAAAATAGATAAATAAAACAATAGATTAAAGGTGGACCTAAGGTTTGCCCGCCATCTATGACGACTGAATCGGCGGCCTATTATACTGAGATTGCGCGCACAATTAAGTTTGCAGACGGCGAAGATATTTAGTAAGCGTGCCTAATGATAGTTTCTCGATTCATGAAGGCGGTTGATAGTGATCAAGCTTTTCTTTCATGTGACTGGCAGCCATCGCAGTTTATTGTCACACTATAAATATTATCCCGACTCTTTAGGAAGTTGTGTCTAGACTAACACAAACACCCGCCTGGCTGGCCCTGGGCAAGCATTACGCAGCAGTGCAGGATATCCATATGCGCGATTTGTTCGCCCAGGATAGCGAACGTTTCGGTGCCTTTTCGCTGCGCTTCGCAGATCTTCTGCTTGATTATTCAAAGAATCGAATCACCGCCAGAACGATGCAACTGCTGCTTGATCTGGCTAGGTCACAAGAGGTTGAGGCCTGGCGCGAACGCATGTTTGCGGGCGGCAAGATTAATGTGACTGAAGATCGTGCAGTGTTGCATATCGCCTTGCGTAATCGCTCCAAGCAACCGATTGATGTTGATGGTATGGACGTGATGCCTGCTATTAATGCCGTGCTCGAAAAGATGCGCTTGTTTAGCGACAAGTTACGTCAAGGCGAATGGCGGGGCTACAGTGGTAAAATGATTACCGATGTAGTCAATATCGGCATCGGTGGTTCTGATTTAGGTCCAAAAATGGTGTGTGAGGCGTTGAAGCCGTACGGGCACGAACGTATCCGCGTGCACTTTGTTTCCAATATCGATCCCACGGACATCACGGAAACCCTTAAGCAGCTCAATCCCGAGACTACGCTTTTCATTATTGCCTCAAAGACCTTTACCACCCAGGAAACACTCGCCAATGCGTACACAGCGCGTGACTGGTTTCTGCGGGCGGCGAGTGACGCTGCTGCGGTCGCCAAACATTTTGTTGCCGTCTCGACGAATCGAGAGGGCGTGCAGGCGTTTGGTATTGATCCCGCTAACATGTTCGAATTCTGGGATTGGGTGGGTGGGCGCTATTCGTTATGGTCCGCAATAGGCATGCCGATTGCTGTTGCTATCGGCATGCAACGCTTTATCGAGTTACTGGAAGGCGCGCACGCCATGGATGAACATTTCCGCACTGCGCCGTTGGAAAAAAATATGCCGGTGCTGCTGGCGATGCTGGGGGTGTGGTACAACAACTTCTTCGGTGCCGAGACGCATGCAATCCTGCCTTATGATGAGTACCTGCATTGTTTCCCTGCCTATTTGCAGCAGGGCGATATGGAGAGTAACGGCAAGACCGCCGACCGCGATGGACAGCGGGTCGATTACGCGACCGGTCCGGTGATCTGGGGTGAGCCGGGTACCAATGGACAGCATGCCTTTTACCAGTTAATTCATCAGGGCAGTAAGCTGATCCCCTGTGATTTTATCGCAACACTTGAGTCACACAATCCTGCCGGAGATCATCACAGGATATTGCTGGCCAATTTCTTTGCGCAAACCGAGGCGCTAATGAAGGGCAAGACGGTCATGGAAGCGCGGCGCGAGCTTGAATCCAAAGGTATACCTGCGGCTGTCTTGTCTATGCAATTGCCGCACCGGGTATTTGAAGGCAATCATCCGACGAATTCCATTGTGCTGAAGAAGTTGACGCCACATAACCTGGGTTCGTTGATTGCACTGTATGAGCACAAAATCTTTGTGCAGGGGGTTATCTGGAATATCAATTCCTATGATCAATGGGGCGTTGAGTTGGGTAAACAGCTGGCACAGACTATTCTGCCGGAACTGGCTGATAAAGAACCCGTGTATACACATGATGCCTCGACCAATGGACTGATCAATTATTACAAGTCACGCATGGAGAAAGCTGATTGAAGCCATTTTCGGAGGCCTGTGAGCAAAACAAACAAGCTATCTTAGAGATTATTTCCCCGTTATTTACTGATACCACCAGCGTACTGGAGATCGGCAGCGGCACCGGGCAGCATGCGGTCTTCTTTGGTGAACAGATGCCGCACCTGACATGGCAGACCAGCGATGTGCCTGAGTATCACGCCGGCATTCGCATGTGGTTGGCGGAAGCAGGGCTGGACAATGTCTTGCCGCCACTGAATCTTGATGTCGATGGCAGCTGGCCGCAGCAATGTTGCAACGCCGTGTTCAGTGCCAACACCGCGCATATTATGTCATGGCCACAGGTTGAGAAGATGTTTGCCTGTGTAGGACAGGTGCTGGAGGCGGGTGGGTTGTTTTGCCTCTACGGTCCTTTTAATTACAACGGTCAATTCAGCAGTGACAGCAATGCCCGTTTCGATCACTGGCTAAAGCAACGCGACCCCTTGAGCGGCGTGCGGGATTTTGAAGCCGTGAATGAACTGGCAGTGCAGCATGGTATGAGCCTGCTGGAGGATTATGCAATGCCGGCAAATAACCGGACCTTGGTCTGGAAGAAATGAATTTCACCGTCAAGACGCCAAGGACGCAAAGAAGATAACAAAATGGTTTGTGGCTTGCGGGCTGACTAAGATAATCTCTGCTTTTCCAAAGGGAGGTGGGTGCATGCCATTAGCAGTGAGAGAGAGTATATTTTATGCTTTTACTTTGTGTTCTTGGCGGTGAAAATGTTTTATGTTTCACTGAGATGCTGGTTCAGGGCCCATTGCACATGTTCCCTCACCAACTCTGAATTGTCATCCTTCCTCTTAACAAGCGCAGCTATCACCTGTTCTGTTGTTGGCGCGTTGCCGAGTGCCACAGCAATATTCCTCAACCAGCATTCATGACCGATGCGCCGAATGGCTGAACCTTCGGTGTTTTTCAGGAATGCCTGTTCATCCCAGGCAAACAGATGAATCAGTGCGGGCGCATCCAGGTTATGACGTACCGCAAAGTCGGCCAGGTCGGTAGTGTTGGCAAAACGGTTCCAGGGGCATACGAGTTGGCAGTCGTCACAACCGTAGATGCGATTGCCGATCAGGGGCCGGAATTCTTCGGGGATAGAACTGCGCAATTCGATGGTGTGGTAAGAGATGCAACGCCGTGCATCAAGTGTGTACGGAGCGATGATTGCCTGGGTCGGACAGATGTCGATACAGGCCTGGCAATCACCGCAATGATTATCTACCGGGCTGTCTACCGGTAGTGGCAGGTCAGTGTACAATTCACCGAGGAAAAACCAAGAGCCTGCGTCGCGATGCAGTAGGTTGCTGTGTTTGCCAATCCAGCCCAGTCCGGCTTTAGCGGCGATGCCTTTTTCTAGCACCGGTGCGCTGTCGACAAAGGCGCGGTAGCCAAAATCACCGACGATTTCTGCGATACGATCCGCCAGCTTTTGCAGGCGGTTGCGCATCACCTTATGGTAGTCACGGCCCAGCGCATAGCGGGAGATATAACCCAGTTGCAGGTCGTCGAGTATAGCGTCAGGTTTCTTTCCGTCGGGCGCCAGATAATCCATACGTAGTGAGATAATGCGCAGGGTACCTGGCACAAGTTCGGCCGGGCGGCTGCGCTTGATGCCATGCCGCTGCATATATTCCATATCTCCATGATACTGTCGTGCCAACCAATTGAGTAAATGTGTTTCGTGCTTACCCAGGTCGGTATCGGTAATGCCGGTTTTCTGGAAGCCGAGTTCTTGCCCCCATTGTTTTATTTGCAGGGCGAGGTGATGCAGGTCTGGCGAGCTTGGTGCATTCATGCGCTCATTCTAAGCTGCATACGCTGTCGCAACCATAGTGGTGACGCCAGAAGACGAGAGTGTGCAGGCGGGCTATGTATAATGTGATGATGTCGGAGGTAGCCAACAAGCTGTATCGCGCCGCACAAGTGCGGGAATTTGATCGCCTTGCAATCGATGTGCATGGCATCCCGGGTTATATGCTGATGCAGCGCGCTGGTAGCTCAGCCTTCGAGTTGATTCAGCAGTGCTGGCCGCAGACGGAGCGCCTTCTGGTCATGGCAGGTACCGGCAATAACGGGGGTGATGGATACGTGGTTGCCCACCTGGCGCAGCAAGCTGGTCTGGTGACGCAGGTGATACAACTCGGTGAAGCAGAAAAGATCCGCGGTGACGCACTGCAGGCGCGCGAAGCGTATTTAGCTGTCGGTGGTGAAGTGCAGGCCTATGACAATAAGGCGTTACCAGCCGCAGATCTTATCGTTGATGCGCTGCTGGGTACCGGTCTCGAGCGTGAGCTTGAAGGCCTGTGGCGTAATGCTATTGATGCCATCAATCATCACCCGGCAGCAAAACTGGCTATCGATATTCCGTCCGGTTTGCACAGCGATACCGGGGTGGCGCTGCCGATAGCGATGGATGCAGATGCCACCATAACCTTTATCGGCTACAAGCAGGGATTGTTCACAGGGTATGCTGCCGATTACTGTGGTGACCTTTACTTTGACGACTTAGATGTACCTCAGGACGTCTACGACGCGCAGCAACCCGCAGCCTGTCTGACAGAACTGTCACGCTTTGAGGCGGCATTGCAGCCACGCAGGCGCACACAGCACAAGGGCGACTTCGGGCATGTGCTTGTCATCGGCGGCGATCACGGCATGCCGGGCGCGGTGCGGCTGGCCGCCGAGGCGGCATCCCGTGTTGGTAGCGGTATGGTGACCGTGGCGACGCGTACTGCACATGTTGCAGCAATTGTGAGCGGATGTCCGTGGATCATGTGTCGTGGGATCGATGATGTGAACACGCTACAGCCTTTGTTGCATAAAGCATCGGTGATTGCCATTGGCCCGGGTCTGGGACAGTCAACATGGAGCAGGATGTTGCTGCTTGCGGTGCTGGATTCAAATAAACCATTGGTGATGGATGCAGACGCACTCAACCTGCTGGCGCGTGACCCGCTACACAGGAGTAATTGGGTGTTGACCCCGCACCCCGGGGAAGCGGCGCGTTTGCTTGCTACCAGCAGCAAAATCATCCAACAGGATCGTTTTGGCAGTGCAGAGCAGATACAGGCGCGTTACGGTGGTGTTGCGGTACTGAAAGGTGCCGCTAGCCTGATCAGCGACGGTGAGCGACTGGCAGTGTGTGCAGCGGGCAATCCGGGCATGGCCAGCGGTGGGATGGGTGATGTGTTGACGGGTGTCATTGCCGGGTTGCTGGCGCAGGGGTTTGGTCTGGCGGATGCGGCTGAACTGGGTGTATGCCTGCACGCAAGCGCTGCTGACCAGGCGGCGGTGATGGGTGAGCGTGGCCTGGTGGCGGCAGACCTGTTTCCGTTTCTGCGGCAGTGGGTCAATCCTTGAGTTTTGAAATAAGATCGGCAGAGGCAATGGAAGCGCTGGGTGCTGGCCTTGCCCAGGCTTGTGTGGATTGCTGTGCGCACGGCATGGTGATTTACCTGCAAGGCGAATTAGGGGCAGGCAAGACAACACTGGTGCGGGGTTTTGTGCGTGCCAGCGGGCACAAGGGTGCTGTCAAAAGCCCGACTTATACCCTGGTTGAACCCTATGAAGACTTGTCGCCACCGATTTATCACTTTGATCTGTATCGGCTGTCTGATCCGGAAGAGCTCGAGTTTATGGGTGTTCGTGATTACTTTGGGGCGCAAGGGGTGAGTTTGGTTGAATGGCCGGAGCAGGGTGAGGGTGTATTGCCGCCGGCCGACCTCATTGTGCGCATCGGATATCTACAGCAGGGTCGGGATGTCGCGCTCGCCGCCGGCTCATCGGCTGGTGAGCGGGTAATACATGGACTCAAATCTCACAACTCGCTATAGCTATGTGATGTATCTACATAAATTTATTGAATTTTAGCTTGCATTAGAGTAAAAATTACCACATATTTAGCAGGTATGGACACTGGCGAGCGTTTCGCTTGCTGATCAGGATGGTGAATTTTGGCTTATAGCGCTACACAATCTGTATATAAGAAGAACAAGCTGGCGTCTGTCCTCGGCCTGTTACTGCTTATTTTCCCGTTAATCGGCTGGTGCCAGGAGGCGGTAGTACAGAATATCCGCAGCACGGAACAGGGTGCGGGTACCCGGCTGGTGTTTGATGTCAGTGCGCCGGTCGAGCATAGCCTGTTTACCCTCAGTGCTCCCGAGCGTGTGGTCATTGATCTTGCCAAGACCCAAATCGCACCAGCTGTTATTGATGGACTTGCCGGTAATCGATACATCAAAAACGTAAGACATGCGCGCCGCGAAGGTGGCAACCTCAGGGTTGTGCTTGACCTCGAACAGCATTTCATACCCAAGAGTTTTCTGTTACCGCCATCAGGTTCATATGGCCATCGTCTGGTGATTGATTTACACCGCTCTGCTGCAGTGGTGCAAAAGCCGGTGGTCACACGCAGCAACATCGAGAGAAAAAAATATATACCTCGTGATGTAGTGATTGCGATTGATGCCGGTCATGGTGGCAAGGATCCGGGTGCAACCGGGCGCAAAGGTACGCGTGAGAAGAATGTCGTGTTAGCCATTGCGCAGGAACTCGAAGCATTGATTAGCAGGGAACAAGGGATGCGACCATTGATGGTGCGTGACAAGGACGTTTTCCTATCTCTGCGCGACCGTATTAAACGTGCGCGCGACAACAAGGCAGATATATTTATCTCGATCCACGCAGATGCAGCCAAGGATAAACGCGCAACCGGTTCTTCAGTGTATGTACTGTCTCGAAACGGTGCCTCCAGTGAGGCGGCACGCTGGTTGGCGAAGCGCGAGAACTCAGCGGATCTAATTGGCGGCGTCAGCCTGGATGGTAAGGATAAGCTGTTGGCTTCCGTGTTGCTCGATCTCTCGCAAACAGCGACTATCGAAGACAGTGTCGATCTTGCTGATGACCTGTTGACCCAACTCAAACACGTCGGTGAAGTGAAGCATCAAAGGGTTGAACAAGCCGGGTTCGTGGTGCTGAAGTCACCTGATATTCCCTCGGTGTTGGTGGAAACGGCGTTTATCTCCAATCCGGCTGAGGAGAAGCGCCTGCGCTCCAGGGCTTATCAAAAGGCATTGGCCAAGGCGATGCTAAAAGGCTTGCGCAGTTACTTCAAAAATAATGCGCCGCCGGGGACCATTCTTGCAAATATCAAACCTAGTCAGCACGTTATCCAGCAGGGTGAAACCCTGTCGGGTATTGCGGCCCGTTACCAGGTCAATATCCGTTCTATACGTAGCTACAACGCCCTGAACAGCGATAAGATCAGGGCCGGCCAGATTCTAAAGATCCCGGTAATGGGTGGCTAGAATAACGGTTAGCCGGATTCTGTTGCGCATCATCATCTGATCACCCCCCTTATTTGTATCCAGCATCCTGATTCAGGACAGATCTGAATAGGGTCCACGCGCCCTGCCTCGTGGTTGCGGGGTATAATGATCGTCGCACAGTTTGTTGCAGCACCTGAATTCACTATGAATAAACCCCATATCCAGACGGCCATTCCCAAGCGGCGTTACAAATACGGCGCATTTTCTGCCATTGTTCTGGGCGATATCCAAAGTGACGATCCGGTTGACTATCACTACATCCTGGCAGTGGTAGAGGAGGGTAAATCAGACCCGCATATCTTTATTACCTCCGAGCGCAATCGTGCTAACGAAGCCGATCAGGGTTCGCATACGATGAGAGTGTTAATGCCAGGTGATACACAGGTCATTGGAGCCTCAGATCGATGGTCAGAGCTCGATTTGTTCGCCGATGATGCCTTGCAGGGTGTAGCGCAGTTATTGAACCTGGCTGATGAACAGGTCGTGCGGCTCTTATAATTGCTGATCCCTACATGATTACTCCACTCTGGCAGCATGCAGACGGCCATGTAGAATAGCGCCATGCCGATCCTACAACTCCCCACTCAATTGATTAATCAAATCGCTGCCGGCGAGGTAGTTGAGCGCCCGGCCTCGGTGCTCAAGGAACTGCTTGAAAACAGTCTGGATGCAGGAGCCGATCGCATCGAAGTCGATGTCGAGCAGGGTGGTATCAAACGTATTCGTGTTTCTGACAACGGCTGTGGTATCCGCAAACAGGAATTGGCGCTGGCGCTCAGCCGTCATGCCACCAGCAAGATCGCCTGCCTGGAAGACCTTGAGCATGTCATGACGCTCGGTTTCCGGGGCGAGGCAATGCCGAGTATTGCCTCGGTATCCCGTATGAAACTGACTTCCAGTGCCACATCGGGTGAGGCGTGGTCGATTGAATCAGACGGTGGTGAACAGTTCACTGATCCCAAACCCGCGTCGCATCCGACGGGGACCACCGTAGACGTCCACGATCTTTTTTTTAATGTGCCCGCACGGCGCAAATTTTTGCGCACTGAACGCACCGAGTTTGGGCATATCGATACCCTGTTACGCAAGCTGGCCTTGAGTCGTTTCGATGTCAGCTTGAGCCTGCGTCACAACCAGCGAGCCGTTATGCAGGTGAGGACAGCGCAATCCAGTGAGGAGCGCATCCAGCGTCTGGCGGAGCTTTGCGGTCAGCCTTTTGCGGAACAGACGGCCTATCTGGAGCATGCCGCAGCAGGCCTGAAGTTATGGGGCTGGGTCGGGCAGCCAACATTTTCACGCAGCCAGGCCGATTTACAGTACTTCTATGTCAACGGCCGCATGGTGCGCGACAAGGTCGTGACCCATGCCGTGCGGCAGGCCTATCAAGACGTGCTGTTTCACGGCCGTCACCCCGCTTATGTTTTACACCTGGAGCTCGATCCGGCGATGGTGGATGTCAATGCACATCCCACCAAACACGAAGTGCGTTTTCGCGAGAGCCGACTGGTACATGATTTCCTGTACCGCACACTCAAACAAGTGATCGCAGATCTGCGGCCAGGTGACACGCCCAATCTGGCCGAGCATCATCGCGAATTGGTGAACGAACACCCGGGTCTGCTGGCGGGTACAGCCGGTAATACTACGGCATCTTATCCCAGCGGAGTGCAGACCAGTCTGGGCATGCGTGTCAGTGATAACCCCGCAGCCTATAGCGGTTTTCACGAGATGGCGCAGGCGGCAACTCAACTCAGTGATGGGGATATTGACACTCAGGAACTCCCACCCCTGGGTTATGCGCTGGCGCAGTTGCACGGCGTTTACATACTGGCGCAGAACCAACAGGGGCTGGTAATGGTCGATATGCATGCCGCACATGAACGCATTACTTATGAACGACTCAAGGCATCGCTGGAGGGCGAGGGGATGACATCGCAACCCTTGCTGGTGCCGCAAAGCCTGGCGGTAAGCCGTAAGGAGGCCGAGCTTGCCGAACAGCAGCGCGAACTGTTCGCCTCCCTGGGGTTTGTGCTGGATCGCCTGGCGCCGGAAAAACTGGTGATCCGTCAGGTACCCGCCTTGCTGGCAGATACTGATGTTGAGGCCCTGCTGCGTGATGTGCTGTCCGATTTGGTGGCGCAGGGATCATCGGAGCGTGTTCGCGAGGCGATCAATGAACTGCTCTCAACCATGGCCTGTCATGGTTCAATACGTGCCAACCGCAGGCTCACTATTCCCGAGATGAACGCTTTGCTGCGTGATATGGAGCATACCGAGCGCAGTGGTCAATGTAATCACGGTCGTCCGACATGGGTGCAACTCAGCATGGATCAACTGGACAAATTGTTCAAACGGGGACAATGATTTTTTACTGTGGACTCAATACGCGGATCAGGCGGTAAGTGTGATGGCGTATAAGCCCGTTGCAATCTGCCTCATGGGCCCGACCGCCAGCGGCAAGACCGAGCTGGCGATCGAGCTGCTAAAGCACTTGCCTTGCGAAATCATTAGCGTGGATTCGGCAATGATTTATCGCGGCATGGATATCGGTACCGCCAAACCCGATGCCGCGACACTGGCCGCGGCGCCACACCGGCTCATCGATTTTCTGGACCCGGTGGAAGCCTATTCCGCGGCCCGCTTCCGCGAGGATGCCCTGCGGGAGATGAGTGAAGTAAGTGAGGCAGGAGGAATACCCTTGCTGGTGGGAGGCACGATGCTCTATTTTCGTGCTCTGGAGCATGGCTTGTCAGAGTTGCCGGCAGCCAATCCCGAGGTGCGCGCAGAGATCGATGCGCAAGCCCAAGCGCTGGGCTGGGAGGCGTTGCATGAGCGTTTGCAAGGTATTGATCCGCAAGCAGCTTCGCGCATACATCCCAATGATCCGCAACGCCTGCAGCGCGCGCTGGAGGTGCATGAGGTCAGTGGTAAAACCTTGACGGAGCTTTGTGCGCAGCGGGATGCAGTGGAATTGCCCTACCGCTTGGTGAAACTGGCATTGATACCAGACGACAGGGCGCTGTTACGGACCAGGATCGCGCAACGATTCGAGATTATGCTGGATCAGGGCTTGATAAATGAAGTCGAAACCCTATATCAGAGGGGTGACCTGAATCTTTCCATGCCGTCCATGCGGGCGGTAGGTTACCGGCAGGTGTGGAAGTTCCTGGCGGGCGAATTGAATGCTGAGGCGATGCAATTGGAGGCAGTAACCGCGACGCGACAGCTGGCTAAAAGGCAACTCACATGGTTGCGCAGTGAAACCGGTTTGCAGGTTATTGATGCACAAGACTATGAAATTTCAAGTGTAATCACATATCTTGAGGCTATCTTAAACTGAACAAACTGCTACACTCGTTATAGAGGTACCTATAGCCACATTAAGGCTATTTAGACTACGGAAAGTACGCTACTTTGTTAGATAACAACAATTAGGAGATACCCATGTCAAAAGGGCAAACGCTACAAGAACCCTTCCTTAATGCGTTGCGCAAAGAGAGAGTCCCCGTGGCGATCTATCTTGTGAATGGCATTAAGTTGCAGGGTCAGATCGATTCGTTTGATCAGTTTGTCGTGCTGTTGAAAAATACGGTTAATCAGATGGTTTATAAACACGCCATTTCCACGATCGTGCCATCGCGCCCGGTCAAGCTACCCTATGGTGAAGAAGACGAATAGTATGCTCAGATTTTCCGTGCCCGCAGGTAACGCTATTGTTTGAACGTCATGAAAGCGGCGACCTGGCTGTACTGGTACGCGTAGGCCTCGATAACAACGCGCTCGGTGATGACCTGAGCGAGTTTGGGGAACTTGTTAAATCCGCAGGTGCCACCGTTGCCGGATGGATTACCGGTACGCGCAAGGTGCCGAATCCTAAATACTTTGTGGGCAGCGGCAAGGCCGAGGAGATTCAGCAACTGGTCGCGGCGACGGGTGCACAGCTGGTTATCTTTGATCACAGCCTCAGTCCCAGTCAGGAACGTAACCTGGAGCGCCTGTGCAGTTGCCGGGTACTGGACCGTACCGGGCTGATTCTGGATATCTTTTCACAGCGCGCGCGTTCCTTCGAGGGCAAGTTGCAAGTCGAACTCGCCCAGCTGCGCTATATTTCCACCCGCCTGGTGCGTGGCTGGAGTCACCTTGAACGGCAAAAGGGTGGTATTGGCCTGCGCGGACCGGGTGAAACCCAGCTGGAAACTGACCGCCGCTTGATTGCAGGGCGCATGAAGCAGATCGAAAAACGCCTGCAAAAAGTGGATCGTCAGCGCAACCAGGGACGGCAGTCACGCAAAAAGGCCGAGGTCCCTACAGTTTCACTGGTGGGTTACACCAATGCGGGTAAATCGACCCTGTTCAATCACTTGACCGATGCCGATGTGTACTCGGCAGACCAGTTGTTTGCAACACTTGACCCAACCCTGCGCAAATTAATGCTGCCGAATAACGAGCATGTGGTACTCGCGGATACGGTCGGGTTTATTCGTCAACTGCCGCACGATCTTGTGGCCGCCTTCCGTTCTACCCTGCAGGAAACCTGTGAAGCC
Organism: uncultured Gammaproteobacteria bacterium; assembly: GCA_947258875.1. Taxonomy (GTDB): domain Bacteria; phylum Pseudomonadota; class Gammaproteobacteria; order CAMYKB01; family CAMYKB01; genus CAMYKB01. The sequence goes on from CAMYKB010000004.1 coordinate 103,516, forward strand.
GACCTGATATTACACGTGATTGATGCCAATGATGAACAGCATCGGGACTACGTCGAGCAAGTGGATAACGTGCTTAGCGAAATCGGTGCCAGCGATGTGCCGCAGATCCAGGTGTATAACAAAATCGACCTGCTGGGTGCAAAACCGCGTATCGAACGCAACGATCAGGGCTGCGTAACCCGGGTGTGGCTGTCTGCCGAAAGCGGGCAGGGTATTGATTTATTGCTGCAGGCGCTGGCCGACACCTTTGCACATGAGATTGTCAGGCGATGGTTGAATCTGCCGCCACAGGCTGCCCGGGTCAGAGCCCGCCTGTTTGAAATGGGTGCGGTCGTCAGTGAGCGAATTGATGAATTGGGCGCCTCCCACCTTGAGGTCGAGATGCAGCGCCGCCGCTTTGAAGAGCTTTCAAAACGTGAGGGATTACCCGAGCCAGCCTTATTGAATTGAGGCCACGCTGATTTTGTAGGCTGTAATTTCCATGTAGCCTGATAGAATGACGCCCTCATAGTCCTAATATATCCAATCCAGACACTATACGGAGTTAACTAATGCCCTGGAACGAACCGGGTGGGAACCAGAAAGATCCTTGGGGTAAACGCCCTGCTGAGAAAGGTCCACCAAACCTCGATGAATTATTACGTAAATTTACCGGCCGTTTCGGTGGACTGTTGGGTGGTAAATCGGGTAGCGGGAACGGTAAATCCGGTTCGATCGGACTAATCCTCCTGCTGCTGGTCGCTGTCATAGTCTGGCTGGCGACAGGTTTTTATACCGTAGGATCAGACGAGCGCGGCGTTGTGTTGCGCTTTGGCAAGTATGAGGGGTTGACTGAAGCAGGGTTGCACTGGCGTTTCCCGTATCCTGTTGATGCTATCGAAATTGTCAATGTCGAAAACGTGCGGACCTCGCAAACCAAGACCCGTATGCTGACCCAGGACGAGAATATCGTAGAAGTGGAAGTGGCGGTGCAATACCGCGTTAAAGACGCTGCTGATTACGTGTTTAACGTGCGTAATCCCGACGACACCACGAATCAGTCCGCGGGTACCCTGTTCCAGGTCATGGAGAGCGCGTTACGTCAGTCGGTCGGTAAAAACAAGATCGATTTTATTCTTTTCGAAGGCCGAGCCGAAGTCGCAGCGAACACCAAATCGCTAATGCAAAAGACACTCGATGAGTACAAAACCGGCCTGGATGTGACTACTGTCAACCTGCAGCAGGCGCAGCCACCGGAAGATGTGCAAAGTGCTTTCGATGATGTCACCAAGTCACGTGAAGATAATGTGCGGTTTGTAAATCTTGCCGAGGCCTATGCGAACTCTATTGTTCCACAGGCGCGTGGTGAAGCCGCGCGGTTGATGCAGGAGGCCGAGGCCTATAAGGAGCAGGTCATCGCCGAATCGGTGGGTGAGACCTCGCGTTTCAGCCAGCTGTTGGTGGAGTATGAGAAGGCACCGGATGTGACGCGCCAGCGTCTCTACCTGCAGTCTATGGAATCCGTACTCGGAAGAAGTAGCAAGGTGGTAATTGACGCCGAGGGTGGTAATAGCCTCATGTATCTACCGCTCGATAAGTTAATCCAGAAACAGGATTTGTCGGGCCAATCGTCGACACAGCAGGAAATGACAGGATCCTCGGGGCAGAGTCCCAATACGCGTAGCGAGCGTTCGGGACGTACTGGAACCAGGGAGGGCCGCTAATTATGAAAGCTAATATTATTATCATTGTTATTGCGCTAGCCATTACAGGGCTATCCATGTCTGCCTATACGGTGGATCAGCGTGAAAAGGCCATCTTATTCAAGTTCCGCGAGATCAAGAAAGTCGATATTGAGCCCGGGCTACATTTCAAATGGCCTATTGCCTTCGATGTTAAAAAATTCGATGGACGTATTCTGACGCTGGATACACAGCCTGAGCGCTTTCTTACCAGCGAGAAGAAAAACGTCAAAGTCGATTTTTTCGTCAAATGGCGTATCGATGATGTGGAAAAATATTTCCTGTCAACGCGTGGTGATGAGCGTAATGCGCAAAGCCGTCTGTCGCAGATCATTAAAGACGGCCTGCGCAACGAGTTCGGTAAGCGCACCATTCAGGAGGCGGTGTCAGGCGAACGTAGTGATATCATGAAGATCCTGAGTACCACTTCCAATGAGCTGGCCAAGGAGTTGGGGATCACGGTTGTCGATGTGCGTGTGAGTCGAATCGATTTACCTGACGAGGTCAGTGGCGCTGTGTATGAACGTATGCGCGCCGAGCGAAACCGTGTCGCCAAGGATTTCCGGGCGCGCGGTATGGAGGCGGCGGAGCGGCTGCGTGCCAGTGCCGATCGTGAACGCACGGTCATTCTGGCCAATGCCTACCGTGATGCCGAGAAAATCAGGGGTGAAGGTGACGCCACATCAGCAGACATCTATGCGCAGGCATTTGGTAAGAATGAAGAATTTTATGCCTTTACGCGCAGCCTGAATGCGTATGTGAATACCTTTAGAGGCCAGAACGATATACTGGTGCTGGAGCCGGATAGCGATTTCTTCCGTTATTTCAGCGACTCAAAATCAAAGCCCTGATTCTTCCGGATTTTTGTTGAGCAGCGGTCATGTGGAAGGATTTGCTTGCGGCGCTGGCGCTGGTACTCGTGATTGAAGGCATCATGCCGTTTCTCAACCCGCATGGCATGCGGCAGGCCTTCCAGCGCATAGCGGAAATGCCTGATCGGGTATTGCGCATGATTGGTCTGGTCAGCATGGTTTCCGGTGCGCTATTGTTGTACTTTATCCGTCATAACTAACTGTAGTTTTCCCGATGACTCAAGACCGTTGGCTGTTGCCTGAAGGCATCCAGGAAGCGCTGCCTGCCCAGGCAGAACGCCTGGAGCACTATCGCCGCAAGCTCCTGGATCTGTATAAGACCTGGGGTTATGAGCTGGTGATGCCGCCGTTCATCGAATACCTGGAATCCCTGTTCGTGGCGACGGGCAAGGATCTGGATCTGCAGACCTTCAAGCTGACCGATCAACTCACCGGGCGCATGATGGGTGTGCGTTCCGATATGACGCCGCAGGTCGCGCGCATTGATGCACACATGCTGAAACGCGATGTGCCCACCCGCCTGTGTTACATGGGTACGGTGTTGCGCGCGCGCCCCGAAGCCGCGGCAGGTTCACGTAGCCCGTTACAACTCGGCGCAGAAATCTATGGTCACGCCGGTCTCGACAGCGATGTTGAAATTATTCGCTTGATGCTGGAGACATTGCGCGCAACCGGCGTTGATCGCTTGCACATGGATATCGGTCATGTCGGTATTTACGCGTCGCTGGCGCAACAGGCGCGCCTGGATGAGGCACAAGAGGCTGTTCTGTTTGATATGTTGCAACGCAAGGCCATGCCCGAGATCGCGGCGTATCTCGATGAGTTGCGACTGGGTAAGCATGAGCATGCCATGCTATTGGCGCTGGCCGAGTTGAATGGCGGTGATGCAGTACTTGCCGAGGCACGTACAGCGCTCAAAAAAGCCGGCAAGCCAGTTCTGAGAGCGATCGATTATGTGGAGCAGGTGGCGCAGGCCACACGGCGATATGCGAAGGATGTTGAAATCCATTTTGATTTCGCAGAGCTACGCGGATATCAATACCAGACCGGAATCGTGTTTGCGGCCTTTGTGCCCGGACGCGGGCAGGAGATTGCACGTGGTGGCCGCTACGATGAAATCGGCAAGGTCTTTGGCCGCGCACGCCCGGCAACGGGTTTCAGTGCCGACCTTAAAACCCTCATCGATGTATCGAGTATTGCACAGCACAGTAAACACAGCGGCATCCTTGTCGCAGAAGGTGATGTAGAGGCGGCACGAGAAGAGATTGACGTGTTGCGTGCCAGCGGGGAGCGTGTCATATGCGCATTATCGGGACAGCAAGCCACTGCATCCGCAATGGGCTGTGATCGCGAATTGGTGTTGGATAACAATCAGTGGATAGTCAGGACGGTAAGCTAATGGGTAACAATGTCGTAGTACTGGGTACGCAGTGGGGTGATGAAGGCAAAGGCAAGATTGTCGATTTGCTGACAGACAAGGCGCATGCCGTGGTGCGTTTTCAGGGCGGGCACAATGCCGGTCATACCCTGGTAATCGGTGAAGAGAAAACCGTATTGCATTTGATTCCATCCGGCATTCTGCGCGAAGGTGTGGAATGTATCATTGGTAATGGCGTGGTGTTGGCCCCCGATGCGCTGATGGAAGAGATAAATATGCTGGAAGCGCGTGGCGTGCCGGCACGCCAACGCCTGTTGATATCAGAAGCCTGTCCGTTGATTCTGCCGTATCACGTGTTGCTCGACCAGGCGCGCGAGATAGCGCGCGGCAAGAAGGCCATCGGTACCACCGGCCGCGGTATTGGTCCGGCCTATGAAGACAAGGTTTCGCGCCGTGGTCTGCGGCTCGGTGATTTGTTCCACCGTGAACGTTTCGCTGCCAAACTCGGTGAAGTGATGGATTACCACAACTTTGCATTGAAAAATTATTTCAAACACGAGACTGCCGATTTTCAGCAGGTGCTGGATAGCGCAATGGCGATGGCGGAGATCCTCGAACCCATGATCATCGATGTGCCTGGCCGCTTGCATCAGTTGCGCAAGGAAGGCAAGAGCATCATGTTCGAGGGCGCACAGGGCACCTTGCTGGATATCGATCACGGTACCTATCCGTTTGTGACCTCATCCAACACCACCGTGGGTGGTGCGTGCACCGGCAGCGGTGTGGGTCCGCATGATATTGATTATGTACTGGGTATCACCAAGGCTTACACCACACGTGTTGGGGCCGGGCCGTTCCCCACTGAATTATTCGATGAGATGGGTGAGCATCTTGCCAAGCGTGGCCATGAATTTGGCGCTACTACAGGCCGGCCGCGTCGTTGCGGCTGGTTCGACGCCGTATCCCTGCGCCGTGCCATCCAGATCAACAGCGTGACGGGTTTATGTATCACCAAACTCGACGTACTCGATGGCCTGGACACCATTCGCCTGTGTGTGAGTTACACATCGGGTGGCACACAACACGATACGCCGCCGGTCGGTGCCGAATCCTATGAGGCTTGCCAACCCGTCTATGTGGAGATGCCGGGCTGGACAGAATCCACCGTGGGTGTCAAACGTCTTGAAGACTTGCCGCCGAACGCGCGCGACTATCTCAATCGAATCGAGGAGGTTGTTGGCGCCCCGGTTGATATCGTATCAACCGGCCCGGAACGTGACGAAACTATAATCCTCAAGCACCCGTTCAACTGATGGTCGATGATGCATCGTGTGTCGCTGCTGTCCCACCAGCACGTCATTCCCACGCATGCTGACAGGAATACTAAATTGCAATGCAACATGTCATACCCGTTCAGGCGGGTATCCAATGGAAAATAGATTTATTCATGTTTGCTAGATTCTATTCTCAGATTTGTTGACACCACATCCCTGGGGCATTGATCCTGCCTCGGCAACTGCTCCATGCGTTGCCCTGCCGCCTATATCCATGTAGGCGTGCGCGGGTATGGCGACATTTCGTTTTTATGATTTCATGCCTATAGTCATCATTAGAATCCTTATATCTCAAAATAATAAATTGAAACCAGATGACATCATTATTTTGTGGAACGGTACAGAACATGGGTGCACTACCTTGTCGCTAGCCATTTGATACCGGGTTGTCATGTCGCTGTCAGCTGAAGCGGGCAAAATCCTGCGTATCGCTTTTCCCCTGATTGTCGCAAATGCCGCCCATATGGGCATGGGTGTTACGGACACCATCATGGCAGGGCATTTCGGTACCGTCGATCTCGCTGCTATTGCAATCGGTACCAGCCTTTGGGTACTGGGGCATCTGTTTGTATACGGGTTGTTGGCGGCAACCTCGCCATTAATGTCGCACAGGTACGGTTCCCGGGACTATTTGGGCATTGGTAGTGTGTTCCGTCAATCCATATGGCTTGCCATCATCGCTGCCTTTCCGCTCTGGTTTGTGACACGTGCTTCGGGGTTGTTGATGCCTGCAATCGGTATCGAGCCCGAAATTATCGCCGTGACCCAGCCTTACCTGAATGCTGTGTCCTGGGGCATGATGGGTAATTGCCTGCTGTTGGCGATGCGCTTCCTTGGCGAAGGCGTTGATTACACCCGTCCGGTCATGGTTGCACAGGTATCGGGTTTGCTGCTGAACATCGTATGCAACACCATATTCATGTACGGCAAACTGGGTTTTCCGGCAATGGGTGCTGTGGGTGCCGGTGTGTCCACGGCGATCGTGATGTGGTTTGTCGCAGCATGCTTGTTTTTATATACCTTGCTGCATCGTCATTATCGGCCATTCGATTTGTTCAAGGGCTTTGAATGGCCGCGATGGCATATACTTTGGGAAATACTCCGGCTCGGCATGCCGATTTCATTAATGTGGTTGATGGAAGTCGGTATGTTCAGCACTGCTGCATTATTAATGGGTAAGCTGGGCGCGAGCGCTACCGCGGCACACCAGGTCGCCATCAATTATGCCGCCCTGATGTTTATGATTCCGTTAGGCTTTTCGCGCGCAGGGGCGGTGCGCGTCGGCCAGTCGCTGGGTGCGGGCGATGTGGCGACGGCCAGGTTGTCGGGTTATCTCACGATGGGCATGTCTGCGCTGGTGATGTCCCTGTCGGCAATCTTTATGTTGCTGCTACCTGAAGTGATTATTGGTATTTATACAAAAGAAGAAGAAGTCATCAGCGTTGCGCTCGAGCTGATCTTCATGGCAGCACTGTTTCAGGTATTTGATGGCATACAGGTTAGCGCCAATGGCGCCTTGCAAGGTATGAAAGATACTACAGTGCCGATGTTTATTACCCTGGTGGTGTACTGGATGGTGGGCTTACCTGTCAGTTATGTATTTGGTTTCACCAATGGCCTGGGCGCAAAAGGTATCTGGGCGGGCTTGGTGGCCGGGCTTGTGCTGGCAGCCTTGTTATTGGGTATTCGTTTTGTGCGCTTGATGCACAGCAGGGAATGAATTCACCCTAAAGCTATCGTGTGGAGTGTTACGGAGCGCAGATCCCGGAGCATCCCTATGAGTAAGTGCTTCCCGGGTTGCATGAATGAGGTAGCAAATGGCCCTGGCGTTTGAGATTGGGTGCGCATGGCAAATGGTTTGTGGCATAACCACAACAGTTTTATCGGCTTGTGTTCCAATGTGTGGGAGATATTCAGTCTGATCTCCAACACGATGTCTCTTAATTTTGAGCTGTAGTGTTGCAATAAAACATAAAAAATACGTCATGCCGTTGCGCGAAAACGAAATGTGTTGCGTTTTGTCACATTTCACACTATATAACGCAGGGTCATTCCGAAATTCGTAAAGTCCTATAGGGGAGTAATCATGAACAAAAAAGTACTTGTTTTAGCTATTAGTAGCGCCTTGCTAGTGCCGGTCGCTGCACAGGCAGTGGACGTCAAGATTTCCGGCCAGGTTAACCGCGCCATTATGAATATTGATAATGGTAATGAAAGCGACACCTTTCACGTAGACAATGACAACTCGTCCACTCGCTTTCGGTTTGTCGGTTCTGAAAAGATGGCCAATGGCAACACTGTTGGGCTGGTATGGGAGTCCCAATTTGAGTCCAATACATCGGCCAGTGTCGATGTCGGTCAAAATAATGATGGTTCCGCACCATTTTCCGAGCGTAAGATGGAAGCCTATTTCAGCGGTAACTGGGGAAAAGTCTCTATCGGTCAAGGCGATGGTGCAGCTAACGGTACCTCTGAGGTTGATCTCTCGGGTACCTCAGTGATCTCATACTCCGATATTGCCGTTTTCGGTGGTGGTGTTGATCTGGTCGATTCAGCTGGCAACAGTCTTGGAGTAGATATTGGCGATGTTTTCAGAAACTATGATGGCCTTAGTCGTAATGACCGCCTGCGCTACGATACGCCCGCAATGGGCGGCTTTAAAGGGGCCATCAGCGCTACTAATGGTGACGCCATAGAACTTGCCGGACGTTACTCATCGAAGTTCCAGAGCGGTAAACTCGCAGCTGCAGTGGGTTATGTGATGTCCAATGACCGGGGTAAAAGCACCGCTGATTTATGCCCCGTTAATACCCCCTGTGAGTTTGACCAGCTGGGCCTCTCAATATCATATCTGCATAATTCCGGTTTCAATGCCACAGTGGCCTACGGAACACGTGAATTTGATGATGAAGGCACAACGCAAGGCGAAGATGCCGATTATACCTATGCCAAATTGGGCTATAAAGCAGGCAAGAATGCCTTCTCGATATCTTATGGGCAAAGCGGTGACCAGCTTGCAGTGGGTGCCGATGCTGATAGCATCGCCATTTCCTGGGTAGGCAATATTCATAAAGGTGTCGAACTTTATGCGATTGCGCGCAATGCCAGCTTTGATAGCGTTGGTACCATTTCGCCAGAAGATATCAGGATCATCGGTGCTGGTACACGAGTGAAGTTCTAAAAGACTATGACTAAAAACTGGTTTGGCTTTTACAGTAAATGGATCGTTTCAGTGCTGATGCTGGTGACAGTACTGGGTTGCAGCGGCGTAGCTTTTGAACCCGACGCGCCTGGCGAGATGAGTTCTGGTCCCGGAGTTTTCACCAAGGAGTCGGGGGAATTTACTCTCTACAGTTCAGAGAAGGGGGAGCAGCAGGGCTCTGCACCTGCTTCCGGATCTGATGCTGAAAAAGCCCTGACTAGTGAGACCGAGGTTAGAGAGACTGCCGCCGGGCAACCGGCGGCAGCTTCTGCCATTCCATCGTCTGCTAGTGGGGCTGGAGATTACAAAGAGTTTGAACTCTGGAAAGAATATCAGGAGTGGAAACGTAGCAATCCGGATACTCAGGATTTTGAAGACTGGAAAAAATGGAAAGAGTATCAGGAATGGAAGAATAGTCAGTAGTTCAATGCGTCAGAATAAAATGATAAGGTAATTTTTAATGGGTTCGCATAGTGGACCCTTTTTTATTTTCGCAACCTAGAAAAGTAGCGTATCTTTTGTATTGATTGGGTATTTTTCACAATCAGCGATACGATACAACTCGCTGTTGTTGTGTTTTAAACAGGGTGTTGATTCAAGGATATTAGGTTTTCCTTATAGGTGATCTATTGTTTTTAAACAGCAAAGCAAAGACAGTGCATCGGCTTGCATTGTCAGATAAATATCGTACAGTCTGTACAAGCCCTCTGCTTGAACTCGGTTGGGCCGTCAGGTCAACCCGCGATCAGCGCAGGCTCATACTAATTAAGAAATACCTCAAGGAGTATTGAATCATGTATCGAATTATCAAATTTACCAGCCTTTGTGTCATCGCATTGACAACAGCAGTGGCTGGAACGACCGCCTTCGCTGAGAAACAAACCTTTATTACCATTGGTACCGGTGGCGTAACAGGCGTTTATTATCCCACAGGTGGCGCCATTTGCAGGCTTGTGAATAAGAGTAGAAAAGAACATGGCGTGCGCTGTTCGGTGGAAAGTACCGGTGGTTCGGTTTACAACATCAATACCATTCGTGGCGGTGAGCTGGATATGGGTGTGGCTCAATCTGACTGGCAGTACCATGCATATAACGGTACCAGTAAATTCAAGGACCAGGGGCCATTTAAGGAATTACGTGCGGTGTTCTCTGTGCACCCAGAACCGTTCACTGTTGTCGCACGTGCGGACTCCGGCATTAAGAATCTGAATGATCTTAAGGGTAAGCGCGTCAATATCGGTAATCCGGGCTCCGGGCAACGTGGCACCATGGAGGTTGTCATGGATGCCATGGGCTGGACCAAGGCTGATTTCGCGCTTGCTTCCGAACTCAAAGCCGCCGAGCAATCCAGGGCCTTATGTGATAACAAGATTGACGCCATGGTCTATACCGTGGGGCATCCTAGTGGCTCTATCAAGGAAGCCACTACATCCTGCGATAGCGTGCTTGTTGAGATCAGCGGTCCGGTGATCGGCAAGCTTGTGGATGAGAATGATTACTACCGCTCAGCGGTAATCCCGGGTGGCATGTATAATGGTAATGATAAAGACACGGTCACTTTTGGTGTCGGTGCTACGTTCGTTAGCTCTACCAATGTGCCTGAAAATGTTGTCTATGCGGTCGTAAAATCGGTATTCGAAAATTTTGGTAGTTTCAAAAAGCTGCATCCTGCTTTTGCCAACCTTAAGAAAGAAGAAATGGTGAAGGATGGTCTGTCGGCACCCCTGCATCCAGGGGCGGAAAAATACTACAAAGAAGCTGGCCTGATTAAATAGGCGATTTGCAAAGGGGGGCATGCCGCCCCCTTTTTTTATATCGGGGTAAATGTTGGGTTTGGTGGATTGTCTTCGTCGTGTTCACGCTATTGTGATATCAGAATCAGCAATGCATATGCTGAATTCAGCAGGCCGTTTGATCATTGGGAGAGCTAGCAATGATGGATCCGAAAAACGAGAGCCAGCAAACAGTTCCTGACGAAGAATTACAGGACATGATTGCCCAGGCCGATACAGGTGCCCGAGCACCGCTGGGTCTGCCAGGAAAGCTTTTAATTATTATTCCTCTATGCTGGTCGTTGTTTCAGTTGTGGTACGCATCACCCCTGCCATTCGCGTTTAATTGGGGTGTGCTAAACGATACCGAGGCACGTTCGATTCATTTGGCTTTTGCAATCTTCCTCGCCTTTACTGCGTTCCCCGCCTTCAAGACTTCGCCTCGGGAGCATATCCCGATCGTTGATTGGATATTCGCTATCGTAGGCGCATTTGCGGCTGCGTATCTGTATCTGTTTTACGAGGAATTAGCCGGCCGTTCTGGTGCGCCCACCACGTTTGATCTCGTGGTGGCGGTGAGTGGTATGCTACTGTTGCTCGAGGCTACACGCCGGGCGTTAGGTCCACCTTTGATGGTGGTTGCCGCGGTATTTCTGATTTATACCTTTGGCGGGGCGTATATGCCCGATGTCATTGCCCACAAGGGCGCTAGTATTTCCAAGACCATGTCTCATCAATGGTTAACGACTGAAGGTGTGTTTGGTGTGGCCTTGGGTGTATCCACCAGTTTTGTTTTCCTGTTTGTGCTGTTTGGCGCGCTGCTGGACAAGGCTGGCGCCGGTAATTATTTCATTAAAGTTGCATTTTCATTACTTGGGCATATGCGGGGAGGTCCGGCCAAGGCAGCGGTAGTGTCCTCGGGTATGACAGGTGTGATCTCCGGTTCATCGATTGCCAATGTAGTGACGACCGGTACCTTCACCATTCCCTTGATGAAGCGCGTCGGCTTTCCCGGCACCAAGGCCGGTGCGGTGGAGGTTGCTGCGTCTACCAATGGACAACTTACACCACCGATTATGGGCGCAGCCGCGTTTCTTATGGTGGAGTATGTTGGTATCTCCTATCTTGAGGTGATCAAACATGCCTTGTTACCCGCACTGATCTCATATATCGCACTGATTTATATTGTGCATCTGGAGGCCTGTAAGGCCAATATGCAGGGACTACCGCGACGTCACAAACCTACGCTGGCGCAAAGTCTGGCGTCGTTCTTTGGTACTATCCTGGGCCTCATGGTGTTAACGGCCATTGTTTATTACGGTATCGGTTGGATGAAGGAAGCCTTCGGTATGGCAGCGTCGTGGATTGTCGGCGTCTGTACGTTAGCGGCCTATGTTGGTTTATTGTGGTACGCCGCGCACTATCCGGAACTGGAAGTTGATGATGCCAATGCCGAGGTCGTGGAGATTCCGGAAACCGGTCCAACCGTAAAATCCGGTCTTTATTTCCTGTTACCCGTAGTGGTATTGGTTTGGTGTTTGACGGTTGAGCGGTTCTCACCCGGGTTGTCTGCGTTTTGGGCAACCTTGTTTATGATTGTCATTGTCATTAGTCACCGGCCGATAATGACTTTTTTCCGAAAGCACACAAGGCATAAGTACGAGGGCCATGAGCACGAGGACATGGGTGTGGCGTATCGGCAGGGGATCATGGATTTACTTGATGGTTTAGTCGATGGTGCCCGCAACATGATCGGTATTGGCGTAGCGACGGCTGCCGCCGGTATTATCGTGGGTACCGTGACCCTGACCGGTATTGGTCTGGTGATGACGGAGTTTGTTGAATTTATCTCTGCCGGTAATGTAATGTTGATGTTGATCTTTACCGCTATGATCAGTTTGCTGCTGGGTATGGGCTTGCCCACCACTGCAAACTACATTGTGGTTTCCACGCTGATGGCGCCTGTGATTGTGACTCTGGGTGCAGCGCATGGACTGATCGTGCCCTTGATTGCAGTACATATGTTTGTGTTCTATTTCGGTATTCTGGCCGATGATACGCCGCCAGTCGGATTAGCAGCATTTGCTGCCGCCGCTATTGCTCAAAGTGATCCGATCAAAACGGGCCTGCAAGGTTTCGCCTATGATATTCGTACCGCAATTCTGCCGTTCTTGTTCATTTTCAATACCCAGCTACTATTGATTGGTATCGGTCATTGGTTCGAATTGCTGCTGGTGATCGTCAGCGCGACGGTGGGTATGCTGATCTTTGCGGCAGCAACACAAGGTTATTGGTTGACCAGGAGCAAAGTGTGGGAGTCAATAGCCCTGGTGCTTGTGGCCTTCACATTATTCAGGCCGGGCTTCTGGTGGGACATGGCGTTTCCGCCAACCGAACCCGTAGCCGCTACCGAGCTTGTTCAGATCGCAGAACAAATTCCCGCAGAGGGCTCGCTACGTTTGAGGGTTACCGGCGAGACCATCGACGGTGATGTCGTGGAAAAGACGGTGCTGTTACCAATGGGGCCGCAAGCTGCCGGCGTATCGCGCCTGGAAAATGCCGGTCTTGGCGTTCGAACTGAGGAGGGTAGGGTGTTTGTAGACAACCTGATTTTCGGTAGTGCGGCTGAACAGGTTGGTCTGGATTTTGACTGGGAAATAAAATATATGGAAATAACAGCATCACGTCCACCCAAACACCTCATGTTTATCCCTGCCTTGTTGTTGCTGGGACTCATTGGATTTCTGCAACGAGGACGCCGACAGTTGGGGATGTCTTCAGCTAGGCAGGCGGCTTAGTATGGTCTCATCGTCAACGTTTAAGATACTTCTATATCTCCACTACCGTATGGGGAAGCATAATGTTTAAAAAAATTCTGGTTCCTGTCGATTTGCAGAAGTCAAAATATGCAGCCAAGGCAATGCAGATTGCTGTTGAGGAGGCCAAGAAGCATGGCGCTAGCCTACACGTGATTACCGTCGTGCCGGGTTTTGGCACGCCATTGGTCGCGTCATTTTTTCCTGAAAAGGCCTTCAAGGAGGCTATGCGGGAAGTGTCCAAGGAACTAAAAGCCTATGTGACAAAGCATGTGCCTGATGATGTACCGGTGAAGCTGACAATTGCAGAAGGTAACCCCTACGAAAAAATCATCAGGGAAGCCAACAAGGTCAACGCCGATTTGATTGTGATCCCGAGTACCAACCGCAAGAAGATGGAGCAGCTTGTTTTGGGCTCCTGTACATCAAAAGTCGTACAACATGCCGGGTGCTCGGTAATGATCGTTCGTACATAGGGCTCAGGCTTACTGCGGCATGTTGGGTGTGTAAAAAAAGTGGGACGGATATGGTGTGGTCAGCACGTATTGCGCTCTCTGTATAACGATCACAGCCTTGCAGGTTTTGTATGACCTTTGATGCCATCCTTTATCGCAAGTCGGGTGCGATCGCAGAGATTCGATTCAATCGCCCGCATCGACTTAACGCGGTCATCGAAGCACTTTACGATGAGTTATTACGCGCCCTGGACGATGCGGAAAATGATAACGCTGTGCGCGTTATTATTGTAACCGGCGAAGGCCGTGCGTTTTGCGCCGGCGCGGATATGAAGCAGCATAGCGAGAATGTGCGCACGTCGGACCAGCGGCGTGCCTATTTGCAGCGTGAACAGGATGTCTGCCATCGGATTTATACGCTGAAGAAGCCGGTGATCGCCGCTGTCAATGGTTATGCCCTGGGTGCCGGTGCGGAGATGGCGGTGGCTTGTGACTTTATTCTGATGGCACAAAGCGCGCGCCTGGGATTTCCGGAACTCAGTATCGGCGCGTTTGTCGGCGGCGGTGTGAGTTATATCCTGCCGCAATTGATCGGTCTGGCGAAGGCGCGGGAAATGATTTTTTTCGGCGAACAGATCGATGGCGAAGAGGCTGCTGCTATAGGACTTGCGCAACAGGTCTATGCTGATGATACTTTCATACAAGATGTATATGAGTTTGCTGGCCAATTGGCTGAAAAGGCTCCGATCTCCATGCGTCTTGCCAAGGCGCGGCTCAATCATGCCGGTCAAGACGATCTGGATTCGGCGTTGCAGGAGGAGCTTGAAGACATGATGCATTGTTCCTCCACGCAGGACTGGCAGGAAGGGGTTGATGCTTTTACTCAAAAGCGCAAGCCTGTTTTTAAGGGCAAGTGAAATAATAAGTTGGCCTTTGTTTGTGTGTATTTCTGGATATGGTAATGCACAGTCGATTACATGATTTTCTGAATCCGGATTCCATCGCCGTGATAGGCGCGTCAAACAATCCTACCAAGCGTGGTTGTCGTGCAATTACCACACTACTGGCTGAAGGCTATCCCGGCAGGATATTTCCTATTAATCCACGTGAGCAGAAAATTCAGGGGCTGGCGTGTTATGCCGACATACTGACGATACCCGAAAGTATTGATCTCGCTCTGATCTGTACGCCAGCACAGACCTTGCCAGCTGTGATGGAGTCCTGTGGAAGAAAGGATGTTAAAGGTGCAGTGATTCTGGCAGTTGGCTTTGGCGAGACAGGCGAAGACGGGCAACAGTTGCAAAACGAAACGATCACGATTGCGCAGCGTTATGGCGTGCGTGTGATTGGCCCAAATACCTCCGGAATTTTCAATACGCATCATGCCTGCAATCTCGTTGGCTTCGAGAACATACCCTCAGGGCCGTTAGGCATCTTGTCACAATCAGGTAACATGGCGCTATCTCTGGTAACCGAAGCACAACAGCACGGCGATATCGGTTTCAGCACCTATATAGGCGTCGGTAATGAGGCTGACATCGCCTTTCATGAATACCTGGACTATTTTGCTGACGATGAGAATACCCGAGCCCTGGTCATCTACCTTGAGGGTTTGAAACAGGGGCGCGAGTTTCTGGATGTCGCGCGTAAGGTGACCCGGACGATGCCTGTGGTGTTGTACAAATCCGGACGTACCCAGGCGGGACAGACTGCAGCAAAATCACATACCGGAACATTGGCGGGTGACTATGTTGTGTCGACTGGTGTAATGCGCCAGGCGGGCATCACCGTTGTTGAACGTTCGGATCAAATACTGGCAATTGCAAAAACCCTGGTGCTACTGCCTGCGCCTGAATCAAAGCATGTCGCGGTGTTGGCCGATGGCGGTGGGCACGGCGTCATCGCGGCTGATGCGTTGGTAGAGCACGGAATGAAGTTGCCGCCGTTGTCTGCGGATTCCCGCGAACAACTGGCTGCGTTGTTGCCGTCAAATGCGGCGCTTGGAAATCCCGTGGATGTCGCGGGTGCGACTGATGCCAACCCGGCGTTATTCACGGAGTGTGCGAGGATCATCCTCAACGACCCCGGAATCGATAGTTTACTCATGGTGGGTTTGTTCGGGGGATATCAATTGCGTTTCTCAAAAACCCTCGCCGAGGCCGAGAGCACCACGGCTGTTGATTTGGCTAAGCTGGTTGCTGAGTGCGGTAAACCACTCATCGTTCAGAGTCTATATGCAGCACAGCATCCGCAAGCCCTGGCCGTGCTGCGCCAGTCTGGTGTGCCGGTGTACAGTTCCGTCGAAACCGCAGTGCATAGTATGGCCGCTTTGGCGGATTACGGTATCGTCCGGCGACGTAATAGTGAATTACCGGTGCAGCAATCCATTACATTATCGCCGCAGATCGCCGAACTCATTGTCGCATGTCGCGCGGAAAACCGTTGCGCATTATTGGAAACCGAGGCGCGCACGCTCTTACAGGATGGCGATATTAGTGTACCAACTGCCCTGTTTGTGACGAATAAAGAGGAGTTGTCGCACGCCGCCGAATTTGAAAACACAGTATTGGCGATGAAACTCGTGTCTCCGGATATTTTGCATAAATCCGATGCCGGTGGTGTGCGCCTGAATCTTCAAGGACGTGATGACATGATGTATGCATTTGATGACATCATCCGCAATGCTAATGAATATCACCCGGGAGCTGATATACGAGGTGTCCTGTTAACGCCCATGGTGGCGCCGGGGGCGGAGGTGATCCTGGGTGTCATACGTGATCCCTGCTATGGGCTGGTATGCATGTTCGGGCTAGGGGGTGTTTTCGTCGAAGTGCTTAATGATGTGGTGTTCCGTTCGTTGCCGTTGACGGCTGCCGATGCTATTGAAATGCTGGAAGAGATTAAGGGTCACAAACTACTCCAGGGAGTGCGTGGCCTGGGATCCATCGATCGCCAGGCACTGGTTGATTTGATGCTGCGATTGTCGGCGCTGTGTATGGCCCATCCGGAAATCGCAGAAGTCGACCTCAATCCGGTTATGGTTTACCCGGATGGCTATGCCATCGTCGATGCCCGCATGATATTAAGTGATACAAATGTGTAGTGCGCCAGACATTCATTTGTTCAGAATGTTCTTAAATCGTTTACACTCATATTCATAATAATATTTATTCATAAAATATCCGGGAGACAAGCGAGTGATAGATAAGCCCACGGTAAGGGAATCATCAATCGATCTTGATGGCCGGGTTGCGACATTGACCCTGCAGCGTGACGATGTTCGTAATGCCCTGACTGGTACAGCCTTGATTGATGATATTGTCGATACCGTCGAGTGGGTTAATACCCATCCCGCGGTTTCTGTATTGATCGTCACGGGCGAGGGCAGCGCCTTTTGTGCCGGGGGAAACATCAAGGAAATGCGCGATCGTAGCGGCGCCTTTGCCGGTTCCGCGCGTGAGCTGGAAGAACGTTACCGGCGTGGTATTCAGCGTATTCCATTGGCGTTCGAAAAAGCAGAAATTCCTATTATCGCCGCCATCAACGGACCTGCTATCGGGGCTGGCTTCGATCTTGCGTGTATGTGTGACATGCGCATTGCCGCGACAGACGCTGTGTTCGGTGAGACGTTCATTAATCTGGGTATCGTACCGGGTGACGGTGGGGCCTGGTTTCTGCAACGGCTTATCGGTTATCAACGGGCCGCCGAGTTGACGTTTAGCGGGCGTCTAATTAAAGCGGAAGAAGCTCTGCAACTTGGGCTGTTGCTGGAGGTTGTAGATGCCAATAAATTAATGCCTAAGGTTAAGCTAATCGCAGATGAGATCGCGGCCAAGCCGCCTCTTACTGTCCGGTTTACCAAGCGCTTGATGAAATTGGCCCGACGTGAGGATCTACCCGAATTTCTTGACCTATGTGCCTGTTATCAAGGGATTTGTCATAACACGGAGGACCATTTAGAAGCAGTCAACGCCTTTCTTGAAAAGCGTAAAGGAAGATATCATGGCAAATGAGCAGGCGAGTTAACGGATTCACGTATATAGATACTTGCAGTCTAATGGCCAAGCAGGTAGCTTCTATGCTGTGTCAAACGCTTGGTCGATTCATAAGCACTGACGCGTGAACATCGCGGAGAGCACGTAGTACGGTCAACAGTTGTCGTGATCCGGTTTAGTACAAGGTGAATGTGCGCTGCCGTAACTGCAAAAAATATAAATGTCTAACAACACTGTCTTGTGAGGATATGATAATGAAATTGTTGAAATCTCTTACCGCTATAACAGGATTAGCGCTGTTGGCAGCAGCCAGCAACGTGGCAGCCGGGACGCTGGATGACGTCAAGAAAAAAGGTTTTGTGCAATGTGGTGTTACCACTGGCCTTGCGGGTTTCTCGTTCCCTGATGAAAAGGGTAACTGGACGGGTATCGATGTCGATACTTGCCGTGCGGTTGCAGCGGCTATTTTTGGCGACGCAAAAAAGGTTAAATTCAGCCCATTGACTGCCAAAGAGCGTTTCACCGCATTGCAATCCGGTGAAATCGATATGCTTTCACGTAATACCACCTGGACGCTGACGCGTGATACTTCGCTGGGTTTGAACTTCGCCGGCGTGAATTATTACGACGGTCAGGGTTTCATGGTGAAAAAAGAGCTGGGTGTCAAGAGTGCTAAAGAACTCGATGGCGCGACAGTCTGCATCCAGGCGGGCACCACAACAGAGCTTAACCTGGCGGATTATTTTCGCAGCAACAAAATGAAATATACCCCCATCACGTTCGATAAGTCTGATGAAACCGTCAAGGGTTTTGAGGCGAACCGCTGTGATATGTTAACCAGTGATCAATCGCAACTCTATGCATTGCGTATTCAGTTGGCCGATCCTGGCAGTGCGATTGTATTGCCTGAAGTGATCTCCAAGGAACCGCTGGGTCCGGTGGTTCGCCAGGGCGATGATGAATGGTTCAATGTGGTGCGTTGGGCGTTGTATGCCATGCTGAATGCTGAAGAAATGGGCATTACCTCGAAGAATGTCGATAACATGAAAAAGAGCGAGGATCCTGGTATCCGCCGTTTTATGGGTCTTGAAGGTATCAAGGGTTCGGGTTTGAAATTGCCTGATGAATGGGCTTACAACATCGTCAAGCACGTCGGTAATTATGGCGAAGTGTTTGATCGTAATGTGGGCCAGGGGAGTCCGCTCAAGATTGGCCGGGGCCTGAATGCGCTTTGGAGTGATGGCGGCATTCAATACGCACCACCTATCCGCTAACAAGGGCAGGCGTTAAGAGCGTAGTCTTTTAGTTTATACGTTGTTTTACTGCACACATCCGACACGTCGGGTGTGTGCAGTTTTATTAAGTTGCTAGTTTTGTTGCATGTAACTATTAAAAAAGCCGGGCATTATGGCAGTTGACGAGAAAGAATCACTAGCTCCCGCTAAACCCTCCCTATGGCGTGATCCTAACGCGAGGGCGATCGTTTTCCAGGTTATTGTGCTTGCCGCGGTTACTTTGTTTATCGTCTTTATTATCAAAAACACCCTGCACAATATGGAAAGCAGGGGCATTTCGACCGGTTTTGATTTTCTTGGCAATGAGTCCGGTTTTGGAATTCTGCAATCGTTAATTGAGTATAACGAGTCTTCGACATACGGCCGGACGTTCTTCGTTGGGTTATTAAATACCCTGCTGGTTTCCGCATTGGGTATCTTTTTCGCAACGATATTGGGCTTTGCCATCGGTATCGCGCGCCTGTCACGCAACTGGTTGGTCGCCAAACTGGCGATGGTTTATATCGAGATTTTTCGTAACATCCCGCTGTTGTTGCAAATATTTTTCTGGTATTTCGCCGTGCTGCGTGCATTGCCGGGACCCAGGCAAAGTTTAAATGTCGGTGATGCCGTTTTTTTGAATAACCGCGGTTTATATTTACCGCGGCCGGTATTCGAGGATGGTTTTGGCCTGGTGCTGTGGGTATTGGGTGTGGCTATTATCGCGACGATGGTGATGACGCGCTGGGCAAAGCGGCGCCGTGAAGCCAGCGGCAAGGTCTTCCATACCTTTTATGCGTCGCTTGCCCTCCTGATTGGTTTGCCGTTGTTGGCTTTTTTGATTAGCGGTGCGCCGATGTCATGGGATGTCGCTGCACTGAAAGGGTTTAACTTCAGAGGCGGGCTCGGCGTTATCCCTGAACTCGCAGCACTGTTGTTCGCGCTGTCGATTTATACCGCAGCCTTTATCGCGGAAATCGTACGGGCGGGTATCCAGGGTGTCACTCATGGACAAACCGAGGCCGCGCGTGCCCTGGGTCTGCGTCCCACGCCAATCTTGCATCTGATTATTATTCCGCAAGCCATGCGCATCATTATTCCACCACTCACAAGTCAGTATTTGAACCTGATTAAGAACTCGTCGCTGGCTACGGCAATTGGTTATCCTGATCTTGTGGCAGTATTTGCAGGCACCACCTTGAACCAAACCGGGCAGGCGGTTGAAGTGATAGCCATGACGATGGCTGTATACCTCAGCTTGAGCTTATTAACGTCGATGTTTATGAACTGGTTTAATGCCCGCATGGCCCTGGTCGAGAGATAAGCAGGAAAGATGAGCGACACAAGAAAAACGTACAAGGTGGGATGCTAGCGATGGCAGAACAGATATCTGGTCAGCATCAGCCTCACCCGGATTTATCGCCTCCCGTAACCACAGTGGGTGTGCTCGGCTGGTTAAGGCAAAATTTATTTTCGTCGCCTGTGAATTCGCTATTCACGTTGGCGATGATTTACCTGCTCTATATTTCGATACCTCCCATTATCAAATGGGCGTTTATTGATGCGGATTGGGCTGGGAGTACTCGCGAGGCTTGTGACAGTGGCGGTGCGTGCTGGGTGTTTGTAAAGGTGCGTTTCAGCCAGTTCATGTACGGGTTTTATCCAGAAGACCAGACCTGGCGTGTCAACATGGCATTTCTGTTATTGATCGTGCTCAGCATACCGCTGTTTATTAAGAGCTTTCCTAAAAAGGCTTGGTTGGGCGCGTTTATTCTATGTATCTATCCTATCATTGCGTTTTATCTGTTTTATGGCGATGCCTTTGGTCTGGAACGTATCGAGACCACCCAGTGGGGCGGCTTGATGCTGACGTTGATTTTGGCGGGCGTGGGGATTGTGGCCGCATTGCCGATAGGTATCGTGCTTGCGCTGGGTCGCCGCTCCAACATGCCCATCGTCAAATCTATCTGTATCGGCTTTATTGAATTCTGGCGGGGTGTGCCACTAATCACTGTGCTATTTATGTCGTCCGTCATGCTGCCGCTGTTTCTGCCGGAAGGCGTGACGATTGATAAGTTATTGCGGGCCTTGATCGGTATAGTGTTATTTCAGTCTGCCTACATGGCCGAAGTTGTTAGGGGTGGATTACAGGCGATACCCAAAGGGCAGTATGAAGCCGCGGATGCGTTAGGCCTGAGTTACTGGAAATCAATGACCCTAATTATTCTGCCGCAGGCACTAAAACTGGTGATACCGGGTATCGTCAATACCTTTATTGCCCTGTTTAAAGACACTACCCTGGTGTTGATCATCGGATTATTCGATTTGCTTGGCATGATTCAAGCTGCCTTTGCCGATCCCAAGTGGTTGGGCTACGCGATCGAGGGCTATGTGTTTGCTGCGCTGGTATTCTGGATCTTCTGCTATAGCATGTCGCATTACAGTCAACGCCTCGAGCGCAAACTGCATACAGGGCATAAACGAAACTGATGTCTTATTTACGCCACCTATCATTTTTAGGAGAAGCCAATGTCTGAGTCAGCTGCTACTCGATCCAGAATGGAAATTTCCGAAGAGGTTATGATTGATATCGTCGGCATGCATAAATGGTACGGTGAGTTCCATGTTTTAAAAGATATTAATCTTACCGTTCATAAAGGCGAACGTATCGTGATTTGCGGGCCGTCAGGTTCGGGTAAATCAACCATGATACGTTGCATTAACCGGCTCGAAGAACATCAACGCGGTAAAATTATTGTCGATGGCACCGAGCTGACCAGTGATGTTAAAGGCATCGAGACCATTCGCCGGGAAGTCGGCATGGTGTTCCAGCACTTCAACCTGTTCCCTCATCTAACGGTGCTGGAAAACTGTGCGCTGGCGCCGATATGGGTGCGCAAGATGTCGCGCAAAGAAGCAGAAGACATTGCTATGAAGTATCTGGAGCGAGTGCGGATACCGGAGCAGGCTAAAAAATATCCCGGACAGCTCTCAGGTGGCCAGCAACAGCGTGTCGCCATCGCCCGCAGTCTCTGCATGAGCCCGAAGATTATGTTATTTGATGAACCTACTTCAGCACTCGATCCCGAGATGATCAAAGAAGTGTTGGATGTGATGGTGCAACTGGCGGAGGAGGGCATGACCATGCTGTGCGTTACCCACGAAATGGGCTTCGCCAAAACCGTTGCCAACCGTGTGATCTTCATGGATGAGGGTGAAATAATCGAGCAGAATGAGCCGGATAAATTTTTCAATAATCCGCAATCGGACCGTACAAAGTTATTCCTGAGCCAGATATTGACGCACTAGCTTCTAGGTTTTTGCAAGCAGCACAGTTCCGGTTGCTACCATCACGCCAGCAGCGCTTCGGTTGAGATTTTTTGAGGCTTTGCTACTGACGAACAGACGCCGCGCTTGTGTTGCAGCGTATGAGTACCCAATAAGCACGCTTCCAAGTACGAGTGACACTACTAGTGCTACTAGTAGTACGTCTGCATGGGTAAGTGTTGCAAGGTCGATAAACGTCGGCAAAAAACCAAGGTAGAATAAGATTACCTTTGGATTACCCAGTGTAATCAACAACCCGCTGAGAAAGTTCGATGCCCATGAAAAATCTAAGATTCCTTCTATTTCTTTTGGCTGCGGTTTAGTTGTCCAGATTTGATACCCGAGCCAGATGAGGTACAGCCCGCCCACATACCTGACAAAGGTAAAGACACCGCCGAGCAATCCAGCTATCGCAGCTAAGCCATAGATGGCAAGTAAAAGAAAAATCAAATCACCCAGCACGATGCCAGCAACGACCACGCTGGCATGACTGAAGCCTGACGACAATGCGCGCGCGACCGTCGCGAATACCCCTGGGCCTGGAATGGCAGCCAGCACGAGCATTGCACCTGCGAGTGCAGTGACGTTTAACCAGGTCATTGGCTCAAACTCATGGTTTTATGCAGGCAATTATTATTTAAATAGAATGTACCGGATATTACGCATAAAAGCTCGAAAATCAAGATCACATGACGTGTCGAGGAGGGGTGGTGGTATGAAATTCCGTGTATAAGTGATATACGATATCGGGGTAAAAATAGAAATTTTACGTTGGGGTAATTCAGGATTTGTGGAGAATGGTGAGTAACGTCGCTCTCGAATATTATTGCAGTCTAATTCATACCTCTATCGCAACTTGGTCAAGTATGCTTGGCTTCGAGTTATCCTGCTCCACTGTAAGTAACAATTCAGTGAGTTCATTGGCGGGTAAAGGTTTGCTGAATGGATAGCCTTGCATCTCTTCACATCCATGTTGCCGCAAAAATAGCCAATTGTTGTTCAGTTTCCACACTTTCAGCAATAACCTTCAAATCCAGACTATGCGACATCGCTATGATGATTTTGGTAATCGTGACATCCTTGGAATAGTTGGCAATATCATTGATAGAAGATCGGTCAATTTTCAAGGTATCAAATGAGAAACGATTCAAATAACCCAATGAAAAATAGCCGGTGCGAAATCATCGGCGGATAAGCCGATACCCATTTCTTTAATTTCACGCAATGTCGTAATCGTTTCCTCGGCATTCTGCATAATAATAGTTTCTGTAAGTTCTATCTCGAAATCAACTGGATTGATTCCGGATACGGATAATGCGCGCTTGATAGCTTGCGTTTACGCACCCTGACGAAATTGCCGACTGGATACATTTGCCGCTACACGCAAATTCTGAATACCAGTGAGTATGAGATAGCCAGTTAATGGTTATCCTTTAACCCAGATATATTATTGGCTGGGGCGAGAATTTCTTTATAGCAAATAGTTTTTGGGAAAAATTCTGGTAGACCTGGCCGTTTACACCAATGAGTAGTGATTTAATCCTCCTGGTTTTATAAGTTCGATATCTACTTCATCAGTCAACCAACTTTAGGCGGATCTGGAATGCTGTCTGGGCTTTATCATTTCACGGCGAATCATGTGCACCCATGTAAGTGCCAACTGACAGTCCTACATAAAGAGCATCACGATCGAATGAGTCGAGTTCCAGTCGTCCAAACCAGTGGGTTGTGAAACGCCATTGTGCGCCGATACCAACTGCAAGCTGTGTTGAAGTTTGTTTATCAAAATTCACGCGATTATCGTTTACATCATTTGCTATGGACGACATGCCGGCTTTGGCATAAAGATTCCATCTGGAGTCTGGTGCGCGCAACCAGTAACCAGCATATAGTGAGAGGACATCATAGCTGATGCCGGGAGAGCCGGTGATTGCCGGGTTCTGATTATCTAGTCTGGCCTTGCCTGCATCGGTATAAGCAAGTTCAGCAAACCACCGAGGCTTAAAGTGGTATCCCAGCATCACTTTATATCCATGACTGCTGTCATCAGCGGTGTGCCAGCCGTTGGATTCTCCTTGCGGATCCACGTGCGTCAGCCCCAGACCGGCAGCAAGATACCAGCACGCGAAATCCACGTGCTGATTACTGGGGTTGCATTCACTGGCAACAACGGGTTCGGCAACTATACTCGACACGCACAGGCAGGCGGCCAGCACCACTGGGAGAGAGCCGCTTTGCGGGCGGTAGCGCAGAGCCAACAGTACGCTGAGCAGCATGAGGCTTAATAGGCCCAGACTGCCGGTTCCACTACCTGTGATTGCGGTTTCCAGTCCACTATCGTTTTGTAGGTAGTCAGGAATACCATCACTATCGAAATCACCGTTTTCTAGCAGGTCGCTGATGCCGTCGCCATCACTGTCGGCGTCCTGATAGTTGGCTAAATCGTCACCATCGGTATCTGTCGGTATATAGCCGGTGCCGCTGCTGCTGTTTTGTACCAGAGGATCGACAATATCCAGCAAACCATCCTGATCCATATCTACAGTCGTATCTAGAATGCCATCACCATTGGTGTCCACTGTGTTGGCGTCAGGCGCTGATTCGCCAAGGTCGGTGATGCCGTCGTTATCACTATCCAGATCCAGAAAATCAGGGTAGCTATCGAGATCAGTATCGACGGGCAGCATATTGATCGAAACGCTATCGGCCAGGCCATCGCCGTTAGTATCAGAGATATCGTCGAGCTTACCATCGGCGTCGCTGTCCACGTTGCCGTTACCGGCGCCTTCGATGCTGTCCGGGATGCCATCGTTATCGCTATCCAGATCTAATCGATCCACAATACCGTCGCCATCCGTGTCGACATCGTTGCCACCCGCTGACTCGATGTTATCCGGAATTCCGTCGTTGTCGTCGTCCAGATCAAGACTGTCGAAGACATTGTCGCCGTCGCTGTCCACCGCGCCAACACCCGGGGTTGCCATATTGCTATCGATCACATCAGGCACACCGTCACCGTCACTATCGGTGGTATTTACCGCATCGATCTGGCCATCGCCATCATTATCGAAGACCTCTGCATCGGTGCCGACGATATCGTTGGTGCCATCGTTATCACTGTCGAGGTCGAGGTAATCAGGACCGCCAAGGGCATCGGTGTTCGGTGGCATAACGGTAGTTGTACCATCATCAACAAAGCCATCGGCATTATCATCTGTCAAGCCAGCCTCGGTTACATCGAGTACCCCGTCATTATCACTATCCAGGTCCTGATGGTTCGGTACACCATCATTGTCGAAATCCGGTGCACTGGCATCGTCGATACCGTCACCATTGGCATCGACACCACCGGTTTGGTCGACATCGAAGGTATCGTCAATACCATCCAGATCGGTATCCACACCACTGGCAGCGGTTTCGATGCTGTCCGGGATACCGTCACCGTCGCTGTCGGTTTCGAGATAGTTCGGTATGCCATCGGCGTCGCTGTCATTTCCCGTGGCTAAGGCGTCCGGTACGCCATCGTTGTTGCTGTCCGGGTCGAGATGATCCGGGATACCATCGGCATCACTGTCAGTCGGTGTGAGGCTGTCATCAATGCCGTCACCATTAAGGTCCATACCGCCGGTTTGGTCGGCATCGATGGCGTCATCGATGCCGTCGCTATCAATATCACTGCCGGTGAGTGGTGGCGTGGAGCTGTCTTCGGTGTCATCTGGTATGCCATCGTTGTCCGAATCCGTATCCTTGTAATCAGCAATGCCGTCACCATCGCTGTCGACATTGCTTTCGACGATATCCGCAATACCGTCGCCGTCGCTATCATTATCAAGGTGATCGGGTACGCCGTCGCCATCGAGATCCGAGGGTGCCAGGGCATCGTCAATACCATCGCTATTGGCATCGACACCACCGGTGTTGTCGACATCGATGGCATCATCAATGCCGTCGCCATCGCTGTCGTTGCCGGTAAGTGGTGGCAATCCGCTATCTTCATCGCTATCCGCAATACCATCGTTATCGGAGTCTGTATCCAGATAATCAGGTAAGCCATCTCCATCTGTATCCGTCATCCCTTCAACTGCATCCGGTATACCGTCATTATCGCTATCCAGGTCGATATTGACGTTGAAATTCACAACACGTTTGTTTGCGTCAGCGTCAGAAACTGCGGCGGTGAATATATAGCTGCCTTCACTGATGGGCGACGTCGTTGAACAACTCCAGGTGTTGTCAGGTGTGCCACTTACTGTCGTCGCAGTGCAAACTTGACCGCCAAGGTTGTCATTAACGGTAACAGTGCTTCCCGCAGGCTGGTCAGTGGTGCCACTGAAGGCCGGGAAGCTGTTATTCGTCGGCCCGACATTATTGGCAGTCAGGTTTGGTAAAGTGTTGGTATATGTGACGTTGTCGCTGGCCTGTGGTGCAGCGTTCCCGGATACGTCATTGACATCAGCAGTTACTGTTATGGCGCCGTTATTCAGGTTGCTGACATCAACCGTAGAAGTCGTCCAGTTGCCGCCCGAAACCGTTGCGTTTGTGGTTACCGGGGAATTACTGCCATCGCTGAAGCTGACCGTAACACTCTGTCCATCTTCAGCGTCAGTAGTGCCGCTAACGGCAACGGTAGACGCTTCGGTCTGGCTATAGACATCATCGCCGGCGCTGCCATTGTCTGTGATAGCCAGTGTCGGCGCGGCAACGTCCTTGTCTGCGCTCTGTGTGGCGGAATCGACATTGCCAGCGATATCCGTTTGGCTGACGTTGATCGCCAGGGCATTGCTGCCATCGGCTATCGAGCTGACATCGAAATTGGTGTTCCATACGCCGTTGGTACAACTCAGTGCCTGGGGTGAAGGTGTCGAACCGGCGATACTGACTGTGACATCCCCGTCACCATTTGTACAGCTGCCGCCGACCGGGTAGTTGCTTGCGTTGGAGGAATTGGCTATCGGGGCGCTGGTGATAGTAACAGTAGGTGCTGTCGTGTCCACCACAAGTTCGTTACTCGTGGTATCACTGCTGCTATTGCCGGCGGCATCGGTACTGGTGACCGCCACATCATAACTGGCGTCGGTGAGGGCATTGCCCGCTGCTACGGTAATACTCCAGCTGCCCGTGCCGCTGGCGGTGGTGGAATAGCTCACACCATTGATCACCACGTCAATCGTGCTGTTCGCTTCGGCACTGCCACTGACAGTGGGCGTGCTGTCATTGGTTATTTGGCTGGTAACCGTCGGGGCAGGTGGTGCTGTGATGTCAATCACACCGGTTGAATCAACCGGGTCACTGAATAGACCAAGGTCCACAAAAGTTTGACTCCAGTCGTCGGTATTACTGTTTCCTATGCCGTTAAAATCCGAATTCAATGAATTGGTTTGGGTGGCTGTTACAGAAACGAACCTCAACTGGGTCGTAGGCGTGAAAGTGATGCCCTGGGCGCCAAGGAAGGCATCCAGATCCGAAACCTGAATGGAAAAACTGACAAAGACATCTGTATTGCTGTCTGAGTTTATGTCAGTGTTGCCATCCCAGTCAGGGTCATTTGCTGCAGAAACCGCGGCAAAATTGTAATTGCTTACAGTTTGTACATAGCTGGTGTATGGAGTGTTTGCAATATCTGTAGTGCTGGGTGATATGTTGAGATCAGTGCCGGTGGCCCATATTGCCGTATTGCCGGCACCGGAACTCACCATGCCATCGAGTTGGTCGTCACCATTGGCATCAAATCCAAAAAAGACATAAGATGAATGGCTGGCTTTGGTTTCATCGCCAATACGTAGTCTGAACGAAAGAATGTCGTCGAGCTCGGGATCTACACCTGCCGTGGTGCCGTTGTCATCATAATTGATATAAAACGAGGCGTGGATGGTGTTACCGACTATTTCGGTACCAGCTTTGTTCGCCTGAGTATCTCCTGTAGCGTCAAATTTCACCCCTTTGGTGAGAGCTGTCCATTCTGTATTACCAACCAAATCTGTTGCGGCGAATGTCGTTATTGGAATAACAGTGAGCACGATCCCCAGTATTCTTAGTATCATTTTTTCCATATTCCACATAACAATATATCCCGATGATTTGTCTGATGCGCACAGGAAGCTAGTCACAACATCACGCTACTCTGGTGATTGTCGTGTGCCCACATCTAATGTGTGCGATGTTATTGTCGAGGCAAAATACGTGCCGTGGTTATATGTATCGGCGGGAATCATATTATCTGTATATGAAATATCATATAATTCATAAAGATAAGTAGAAGGGTTTGCGGGTGACTGGGTTGCTGAAACCTGGGCCCCTTAACCAGATTGTGTCAAAGATTTGTCAATTGCTTTTGCTGAACTTGATGTTTTATTGACAACAGCCATTCAGCGGGGGGCGGTAACGAAATGCGCATACACTAATATATCGATTGTGCAAAAGTGTATGCATCGAAAACTGATTTGTTACTGGTTGTTTCGGGCCAACACGATGTCATCGTGTGTGTGCAATTACGTTAACCAGACATGCTCATGCGATTGCTGCCACCAAGAATTAGAATAGAGATGTAAAAAAATGGCTTTTTTTGCAAAAAATCAATAAGGAGCGCGCGCATGCAACCAATCAGCGTGTCGTCAGCATCCAAGAGCAAAAAAAACCGGATGGTGAAGAATGCACCATCCGGTGTAATCTGATGGTATCAGATCACATACGCACAACTACTCAGCGTTTTGCAGCTTCAAGTTTTTTCACTTTCTTTTCGAGGTTTTTGACTTTCTTGTTCATGCCGGCGAAGTTGTACCACTGTTCGTTGGCGACCGGAAAGGCCAGCTGAGAACCATACACCCGCCATGACTCATCCCAGTTCGCCGGATCCTTAAACCCAAGCAACCTCAGTTGCAGATAAGTCAGAGTGGAGCGCGTACCGGTCTGGCAATATGCAATCGTGCGTGCATTTTTATCCAGAGAACCAAATGCCTTGTTTGCAGCATCTGGATCCAGAACTGCAACTGCTTTCATTTTCCCGGTCTTACGGTCTTTCTCCTGTAGCAAGGAGGTCAAATGCGACACATTAACCGTTGTGTTTGGTACATAGCCCCCCCTGATCGCGCGGATATCTTTCCCAGCATGCTCCTTTTCGGAACGGGAGTCGACCACCTGTACCCCGGTCTTATCACCGGATGCGATTTCCAGTACCTCGTCTGTTGTTGCGTAACGCGAGGCCTTGGGGCTGGCGACAAATGTAGCTGCAGCCTTTTTGACCGGTTTATTATCCAGCCGGTAGCCCGCCTTGCGCCAGGCATCTATGCCGCCATTTAGCACATGGGCTTTATCATGACCCAAGTATTCCATTATCCAGAAGCCCACCGTTGCGTCGGTTAATGTACCCAAACCTTCATGATAGAACACAACATGCGTATTGTTGCCGATCCCCACTTTGCCAAGCAGTTTTTCGTACTTACCTTTATCCTGAAAAACCCTAGCGGTGGAATCGCGAAGCGCCTTTTTACAACGTTTTCCTAAACTAATGGCGCCGGGGATATGCCCAGCGGCATAGTCTTTCAGGTCTCGGCAGTCAACCACTACCCAGTCATCCTTGTCGATGTTCTTTTTGACGGTTTCCGGGCTTGCCAGAAGATCCGGGTTAGCCCACTGGGCGGCCGTGGCCATGCCGGCCCAGCCAATCAGCAGAAAAAACACAATTACTGATCTTAAAAACCACCAACTTTGCAATCTACTCATAACACACCTCTCACTTAATCATCCGCCATTGAGTCTTACTGTCATAAGCCGTTGTAGAAGCAAATCCGAAGTTACCGCGTCACTGTCACCTGGTGCGTAGCTGAATTTGTGTAAATTCTACAAACTGCTTGGCCATCAACAAAAAAACCCGGGACCCAATCGGTGGAGAAAGAATAATGTAGCGCCCCATTCGGACCACGCCTGACTTGCACGGCTCGCCCGCCAACGCCCAGGGTTTATATATCTATACTCTGGTTGTTCCTGCAGGGAAATGATGTATTGACATCATTTTGACGCCATACGAGAAGGGATAAACTATATGAGAAATATACACATACATTTCACGGGTAAGAGGTATCACTAAATCGCAACGAACATGAACAACTTGATCTCGGTCATTATTCCCAACTATAACAGCGTGGCCACCATTGACCGGTGCCTGCGGGCTGTTTTGGCCACAAATTATCCGAATCTTGAGATAATCGTGGTCGATGACGCGTCGTCTGACGCGTCGGTACAACATATCAAGCGTTATCCGGTCCAATTATTACGCCTGCCTCAACACGGCGGCGCTTCCATGGCGCGCAATACAGGCGCCGCGCACAGCCGGGGTGACATCCTTTTTTTTACCGATGCAGACTGTGTGCTACTTCCGGATACCTTGCGCAAGGCCAGTGAGGCCATAGCCAGGGCGGATACACATGCGGTTATTGGCGGTACCTATACACGCCAACCTGCAGACAAGCGGTTTTTCAGTCAGTTTCAATCTATATTTGTGCATTATTCTGAAACTAAAAACGCATGTAATCCGGACTATATCGCCACACACGCGATGGTGGTCGATTCAAAAACCTTCCAAAAAAGTGGGGGTTTTTCTGAGAACTTTCTGCCTATTCTGGAGGATGTTGAATTCAGTCATCGTTTACGCAGGGGCGGCTATCACCTACATGTAGATTCGGAGATATTGGTCCGTCATATCTTTAATTTTTCGTTGTTCCGCTCGTTGCGTAATGCGTTGCGAAAGTCGATGTATTGGACAATATATTCTATTGATAACCGAGATCTGTTGTCGGATTCAGGCACAGCCTCGGTGGAATTAAAGGTCAATGTCTGCAGCTGGTTTATGTGTTTGATCCTTATCACGTTACTACAGACCTCTGTACTGCTGTTACCAGCCATCTCATTGTTGTACGCAGCCAATCTGACAATCAATCGACGCCTGCTCATGGTATTTTACAAGGTGCATGGCCCGGTCTTTTTCCTGTGTGCAACACTGTACTACCTTGCCCTGTATCCATTAGCCGTCGGTATAGGTACTTTGATAGGCGTCTTGGGCTATCCATTCCGAATGCGGCAGTTGAAGGAATCTGTCTGATGTATTCGCCACTGCGCCATGTCGGTTCGGTTATCTGGAAGCAGCGGCCTATACAGTTGACGTTTTTTCTCACGCGCAAATGCAATGCCCGCTGCCCGTTCTGTTTTTACCTCAATTCCGCCGATCACGAGACCACACACGAACCGGAGCTGACGCTGGAGGAAATTCGCACTATAACCCCGTCATTGGGCAAACTGCTGTGGCTGGCTTTTTCCGGTGGTGAAATCTACTTGAGAAAAGATCTGGTCGAGATCAGTGAGGTGTTTTACAGGCAAAATCAGCCTGCAATTATGCTATTTCCAACCAATGGGCTCTTGCCGCAGCTGATCTTCGAACAAACTGAACAAATACTACAGCGATGCCCTGAGAGCATTATTGTGGTTAAGCTCTCCGTCGACGGCTTGAATGGTGATCATGATGCATTAAGGCGTACCCCAGGAGGTTTCGAACACGTCATGGAATCTTACCGTCTGCTTGAACCGTTGTTGGATCGATATCCAAATTTTGAACTTGGCATTAATACAGTATTCTGTTCTGAAAATCAGGACAAAATGAATGACATTATAGATTTCACAGATAATTTGAAAAGATTGCGAACGCACACAGTTTCCCTTGCGCGTGGCAACCTGTCTTTTCCTGAATTTAAACACGTGGATGAAGGGAAATACCTGCAAACAGTAAAGAGGTTGGAGAAAAATTATCAGAAAAAAAATTCATCTATGTATCAGTTCAATGGTGGGCGTATAAAAGCGGCTCAAGATATTGTTCAGAGGCACCTGATTCACAAGACTATGCAAACCAAACGAAGACAACTGGACTGTTATGCAGGACGACTTAATCTGGTACTTACTGAGTCAGGTGATGTTTACCCCTGTGAGATTCTGGATGCCTGTATGGGTAATGTGCGGGATTATCACTACGATATGCGCGAATTGAGTCGCTCGAAGACAGCCCGAAATATTCTAGATTCAATCCAAGTCCAGCAGTGTTACTGTACGCATGAATGTTACTTTATCACCAATATTCTATTTAACCCGGCCACCTATCCAAGGTTGCTGCGCGAGTACATCCGTTGTGATTAAGAGGCGTGTGTCGACGCATCGCCGCCATGCTTACGGTGAAACACACGTTTATCCATCCATATCCAGAAGAGGCTCTTCAGCCCGGTAAACGCCGCACGGCAATCGCGCCATGTTCTGATAGCCCGGAGTCGTTTTAACAGAAATGATGGGCGTGAATAGAATCGTTTAAATGCCATCTGCCGTAGCATCAGCACCTGATCCTGGCTCATGGTGTACGGTGTAAACGCCGCGCTTTGGTAGGTGTAGTCGCTCAGGTCGCCACTGACGCTGCCATATTCATCTATATGGTCGTACAGATGGGTTCCGGGGAAGGGTGTGAGAGCATGAAAATTTGCAAGGTCAGGGTCGAGTTCTACCGCAAATTCTATTGTCTGCAAGGCGTCATCAATGGTTTCTCCCGGGATACCGAACAGAAACGGCGTACTGACGTGCAGGCCAACATCTTTGGCGGCATACACGGCTTCGCGTATCTGTTTGAGTGTAGATCCTTTACGCAGTATATTGAGGTTCTTTTGCACGCCACTTTCCGCCCCCAGTAGAATTGCCCAACAGCCGGCATCCTTCATTGCCTGCAACAATGGCCGGTCGACTTGATTCACGCATGCCGAAGCGAACCAGGTGAAATCCAGTCGGCGTGATTGAATTTCCGCGCACAGGCTTAACGCCCGCTCGTAATCCGCAACAAATGAATCGTCAATAAACTTGATTTCCCGATAACCCTGTTGCAGACACAGTTCAATTTCCTGCATAACATTATCGATGCTGCGAAAACGTACGCCACGAACACCGCTTGTACGCTTACGGTCGATCTGAAAACAAAATATGCAACGCCGATTGCAGCCGCGTGACGTCATCATTACGGTAACGGGGCTGCGCCGGTACGTTGCCGGAGGCGGTATATAGCGGTCGCTACCCCCGAGCAGATCGCGAGCAGGGAAAGGTAAGCTGTCGAGATCCTCAATCAGGGGGCGTGAACCATTGCCAATAATTTTTCCACTCGTGTTACGGTAAATGAGGCCTAACACGCCGCCCAGATCCTGCCCGGTCTCGAGCCGTGCCAACATTTCAACCATGGTGCGTTCGCCCTCACCACTGATAACCGCATCGATGATGGCGTCATGCCCAAGCAGGCATTGCTCCTGGGCGACAATTGGGTAGGGCCCGCCAACGCAAGTAAAAATATGCGGTAGCATGCGTTTCAATGCGGTGGCGGTATTCACTGCCTTCGACCAGCCAAATGTTGTCGCATAGAGTCCGGCCACGTGCGGAGCGAATTCCCGGGTCTGTTGCATAATCTCGGCATGTGTTAGGAATGCCCCATTCAAAAACAGGACCTCATGTCCTGCCTGGCGCAGGCAGGCGGCAACATATAAGGTTCCGAGAGGTTGCCAGTAATTAATCTGCGAACCCGCTGTTTTGGCGGGAAAGATGTCCTCTGGCGCCCATGCAGGAATGATCAGTACGCATTTCATGCGCTGCTATCCTGCATAAACGAATTCCTGCCGCGCCGCAGCTGGTGCCACTTTGGCCCTGGCCGCGATCTGATCGGCGATCTGCATTCCGGACTCCATCGTATGATCCATATTGTAATAGCGGAACAAGCCGCTCCGTCCGATCAGATGTAAATTCGCGAACTGGCTGAGGTAACTCTCGAGTACGCCGCAATGAGCCGCGTAACCGATCTCGAACAGCGGGTAGGCCTTTGCAACCCTAACGACCTTGCTGGTTATCACTTCGCGCCTGGAAATTAGCCCTAATGCTTCCAGAGCGGTGACGGTCTTGTCAGTTAATGTCCGCTCATCTGCACACCAGGTACGGTCACCCTGAAAACAAAAATGTTCGGTTACCAGCAAGGTCTTTCCGGATGGTGCCATGTTTGGACTCCAGTTTGTGGGTTCGTGAATACGACCAAACGGGATATCCGGATCCGGAATGTAAATCCACGACTGATCGGTGACCCGGTTGCGATCAATCATCACAGTCACGACGACAAGGTCACGGTAGCGCAGTTTGTTGGCAGCCGACAGCACATGTAACGGTGGTTTTGGCCGTAACAATTTAACCATGGTCGCCAACGGTAGACTGGATATGAACTCATCGCCCCCTAGACTGGTGCGACGGCCTCTGTGTTCCACCGTGATCGAGGTAATCCGGCCGGCACGGTGTTTAATGCCGGCAATGCGCCTGCCGGTATCTATCCGGCCTCTGCGCTCAATTGCTGTTTGTAACGCCTCGGCCATTTGGCTGATGCCGCGAGAAGGATAGAGAAATTCTCCAGCCAGGGTGCGAAGGCCGCTTTCACCAGAGCGGAACAGTGCCTCACGGATCGCCACCCATAGGGACAGGCCATGGATCCGTTGTTCTACCCAGGCGCTACTGATACGTTGACATTCAATCCCCCATACTTTTTCACTATAGTCCCGAAAATAGATTTCGAACAAGGCGCGCCCGAATTTCCGGATTACCCAGTCCTGTAACGAAGTATCCGTCTCCAGGGCGCGGTTTTTGTGAAATTGTTGTCGTGCATAGTCGGTGATAATACGAGTGGCGGTTTTCAGGCCCAAAGCGAACATAGCATTCAGTGGGCGCAATGGGTAATTGATATAATGTTGCCCAAGTAGTATCTTGCTGGCGCGTTGCACGGTCAGCATCTGCTTGCCTAAAAGCGTGCTCACTATTTGGCTGATACGATCGTTGTCGGTTTTGAATCGGTGCCCGCCCAAGTCAAAACGAAAATCGTCGCATACGACTGTTCTGGCGAGCCCGCCGACTTGCGATTCACGTTCGATGAGTCGTACCGAAAGGCCTGACTCAGTCAGCACGTAGCCTGCGGTCAAACCGGCAAGACCTGCACCCAGGATAACGACTTGTTGCTGTTGTCTGACACTGGTATCCATGTCCCGCCTCTCTTGCTACCGTCCTGAAGGTCATTATGCGTCCTGAACCATCTGGCCATAGCTGAAAATAATCTTCACTCTGCCAGTTTTTTATAATACTCCTCGTAATCTGAGTCCAAACCTTCTATTGCAGAGCCCTCTTTGCCGCCACCGTAACTTCCTGTCTCGGCCGCTTGAAAGTACCCAGGTTCTATCCCGGTGTACGAGGACGAAACATAGCCGGCCGCAAAACCTAATATTGTGGTCACCAGGGTGATCAATACCCACCGTCCGTTATTCAATTTTCTGTTCCTCCGTCACTCGTGGATTAATCCGGAGTTGCCGCTAATCACTCTGCAGCTCCTTATAGTATTCCTCCATTGATTCGTCGAGTTGTGTGGATTTATCGGTGCCGGTGCCACCAGTAAGCATCCCTACCTCAGCGAGCGGGGGCACGCTATATCCTGTGACGTAACCGACAAACGCCGCTGTTAGAACAATTATTATCCATAAGCTCTGTTTCATCGTCTGTCCTCTCAACTGCATTATCCGGCCAATCGCGTGTTTTAACCGACACTATTTACTTTGTACGTTGCCAGCTTAGCGGCGTACGCTACTATTCTGTGTGCTTTCGTCAGCTTAAATATTAAAGTATGTACGCGAAACACTCAGGCTTTCTGTATATCCCATATGAATTGCCCGCCTTCCTGACGCTGATTCAATATCTCGTCTCCAGAGTTATCACACATTAACGAGATTGATTCGCCCGACGAAGGGTTATCGAAAATCAGTTCCAGCATGTCACCTGGCTCCAGTTTTTCGAGGGCTTTTTTCGTATATATTTGTGGGTGAGGGCACACATAACCCTTCACGTCCAGCAAATAGCTGCCGTTATCCTTCTTTTCAAATTTCATTGCCATGACTACCTCCAGGCGGAGATGGATCCGTACCTATAGGTCACAGGAAGCCATTTCATTCGCCATTTTGCGTTCAGTCCACCAGTTGAAAAATTTAACGCCAATATAGGCTCCAGGGATCATGCCCAGACCAAATAACCAGCCCGAGGGGTCGCCATTGGCAACTCGGGCAAAAAATGCACCGATATTACATCCCAGTGCCAATCGCGAACCAATACCCATAAGAAACCCGCCAATGATCGCCCAAGTTGCCAATTCCAGAGTAGGTTTCTTGAACTTGAATTCATTGGCTAACAGAGCCATTACCGCGGCACCGCCAATGGTGGCAATCGACATCCAGTCCGCCGGATTAATCGCTGGATTGGGAATGCCATTGACATACCCAAAGAATACGTTGTCCATGTTTTCCCAACCCATCTTTTGCAAACTCCAGCCAACCCACTGCGCTTCCTGCGTTGTCACATACCAATATCCCGGGTCGAATACAGTACCGTTGACCGAGATGCCGAAATCGAATCCCAGGCGCTCTAGCAGGGTACCCGCATTTTTGACACCGAATTTAACCCGCAGGCCCTGTAGCACGAACATGTGGACACCAGCCGCTATCCCAAGTATGAGGCCAGCGATGGCGGTGCGTTTCGATGCAATGATCATTGCCCAATAGCCTTTCAGGTCAAGCACTAGCCCGCTTTGTGTACTACCCAGTTTGGCCTGTTTACGTCGGTAGGCCTTGCGTGACCAAAAGATATAGACAAGTACCAGTAGTGCTGCCCCAGGTAGCACTACACCAATCATCAAATTACCGACAAAGGCGCCGATAAAGGACTCGTTGCTCCAATCGAACATTGTTGCAACGGTCATAACGGGTTGGTCCCAGACATAGCCGGCGAGGTATTGGTCGATCCATCCGTCGCTGACATTGATAGATTCCGGCAGGCCTTTTTGCAGCGCCGACTCTTTCCAGGACTGCGGAACCAGCTTGTTCGTCCAGCCACCGATATCCACAAAAATGGCCTGCGTGACACTGATCGACAATACAACCAGAGCGGCATTGCAATTACCCTCGCCGGTTTTGTACAGCGACCCGGAAGCACAACCCCCGGAGAATACCATGCCGATTCCAAAAATAAGTCCGGCTATCATTGCATGGATACTCGTCGGGGCTGGATGGAAGGTGCTGACACCTATTGCAGTAACAAATGATGCAACCAGGCCGAACAACACCATAGCGATCATAATCCCTACGGCCATGCGTGCCACGCCGACCGCAAACAGGTCTCTGAAGGCAGACGAAAAGCAGAATCTGCCGTACTGTAGACACATGCCGTAGATCAATCCAAACCACAGGTAAACCGACAAGTAGATGTAGTATTCGCTGTAGGCATAGGTGACTATACTGGTGAGCGCAAAAAAGCCGATGATGATGTATGCCCACATCTTCCTTTTTTGTTCTTTGTTTCTTGCGTCATCAGTGACGGTTTGTGCAATTGTAGCCATAAGCCTGCACCTCTAAATTGTTCGGTTTGCTTGGTAAACGCTCAGAATGGTCTGGTAACGGAATACCCGACCCGTAACATTAAATTCCTTTGCCAGATGATATTGATCCAGCCTTTGCCGCAGATTTTCCGGTAATGCCTGCCCGGACTTGGAAGCAATTACTACTATTGTGTTGCCAGCGGACGATGTATTTTGCGAATCTTGATAATAATCTGGATTATTGAATTCCCAGGTAAATCTCAGAGGAGATTTTTCGAAACCCAACGGTGCTTGTTCGACTTTACTGTGCTGGCTGTAATAGATATTGCGTTGCGTATACAGATCCAGGGTGGGTACCGCAACAATAGGATTCACTGCAGTGTTTGGCTGATGCAAGGCAAGAACTTCTATAGCGTCTGTACCCGCATGATCGAGGTATGCGCCAGCCTGTGCGATATTCGCCGCACTTGTGCCTTTGAGGAACGGCAGATAAGCCAATAATGCTATGGTTATTGATGCCGTCACCGACGAGGCCGCGACAAAACGTCTCACCGTTGGATTTTTTAGTTGCATCAAACCGTACCCGGCCATTAAAGCGAGCATCGGCATAGCGACCAAAATGTAGCGAATACGTTTTACCTCCAGGATAAACAGTAATAACAGCATCCAAACTACAATCAGGTAGCGTACATCCCTGGCGCGCCATGCAAATACTATGGATAGTAGCGCGGATATGGTCACGAACGGGTGTACCTGGAACAGAAAAGTCGACAGATAGCTCTCTTCCCAGCGTTTTAGGCCTGGCAGCTGATATTGATAAAGAAACATGATCTGGCTGTATAAGGTGTCACCTAGCCACGGCAGTGTAAGCGTCAATAGAATCAACACTCCTGATAGAACCGCTAATCCCCGGAGGAATACCTGCCTGAAATTGCCGGGCATAAAGACGATAAAAATAACAGGTATAACGCTGAGCAACAGCCATGTTGAGTATTTAGACAGCATCGCCAAAACAATGGCACATGATGCTGCAACGAGCCATTTAATGCCGCCACGGCTTGCTGCCTCGATAGCGGCATACACGGCCAGTGTTAAAAAAAACATGGTGGCGACATCCACCAGCATGAGTGGTATCTGTGTTAACAGGTAGGGCATAGCCAGTAGTAGTGCCCCGGCCAGTAAGCCAGTCGTTTTATCCCACAGTTTTTTGCCCACCAGGTAAGTCAGTATGCAGGAGCCTGAGAAGCATAGTGTGGTAAACACCTGGGGACCCAAACGTGACTCTCCGAACAGGGAAAATATTGAACCATATACTAGTGGGATGAGAGGCAGGTCCGTCCAGGCGCCAATGCCACTTCCCCATTCGGTAAAGAAATAACCAAGCCCGTACAGTTCAAGATGCTTTGCCTGTGTGAAATAACGTGATACATCAATCACAACTTCCGGCTCGCTCCAGAAAAGGGATCCGGTTAAGAATGAACCTGCAAACAATAGGTAAACCGATGGGTTGTGTCGCAGAGGTGTCAAAGCAACGCGCAATGCAATCACAAGTCCAGCTATTAACGCCAGAAGCAGGGTAATAAGGTTGATCTCAGTGACCGACCATTGCCAGCTGGTCAAACTGTTGTCATCAAATGATCTAAATACAAAAGCTGTAATAAATACAAGTATGGCCAGTAGTGATACGAGCACAAGATCCAGGATCTGCTCTTTCTGTATATTTTGCGTATCCTGATATGGTGTTTCGATGCCCTCTTTGAGCGAGTGCTGATTCGACAAATCACCTGATACCATCATAACGTGGTTCAGCATTTGGTTCGAATCTGGCAATCCTCCGGTCTTCACCATTTAATCCTATGCTTGCGCCAGTGCGGTTTGAAATAACCGCCAGCCTTAAGGTTGCGCGGTCGCGCTACCATGAAACAACGCGGTCATTGGAAAAAATCATGTCCACGATACGATCAAACGATATATCGCTATTTAAAAGATCAATTACACTTACCTCGTGGCTCCTTGATTGCGCTTCGATAACACGCTCTGGTATGGCGTCAGGGCCATCATTTAAGATGTGTAGAATCTTTAATTTGGTATTGCTGTCAGTCATATCGTTTACGCTGCCTTATCTGAAATAACTATTTTCTACAGAACAATCACCCTGTCTGTGACGTTATTCATAATTGCATTGTTGAGCTGGCTGCCACGTATGTTCCGTTCCAAAAGAAAATCGGAGTCAACGCCATATCCCTGGGCGCTGTGCTCACACACACTCATCGTAACGTCTTCGAGTTCAGCCAGACCCAAAAATTTCTTTTCCTTCAAGAGCAATGTGCCATCGTCCATGACAAAGATAACTACCTCGTGCCCACGGTCCACAGCCTTTGTCGTGAGGCCAAGTAATGCTTCAAGGTGCTTGTCTGTGTTGACAAGGATACCCAGTTTCATTTGTCGTTTACTCCTGGACGCTTACTACCGAATTCAGAGAATTAATCCACATGTTTGTGCTCCTCCAAAAGGCCTAACCACCGTCAACAGGCCAGTATCGCTCACACATGAACCCAACTACTGCTTTGGGTTGCCCTGAATTGACTGAGACAGACCTAAAGCAGCTTAGTTAATATTATGACGCAGTGAATTGTTTATGGAATGATGTGTTTACATCATTTTATCGCTGAATTCTGGCATGCTGGAAGTGCTGGTATGAAATCAGCAATTGTGCGCCACGATCAGGTTTTTGGAGTACTGAAGACGACTGATCACTGCGCCAAAGATTACATACTTCGGTTATGGAAATTGATATGCCAGAAATGGAACAGTCAATTGTGACAGGCTGCCGGAGCAGATGATATGTCAGGAGATCAGTAAGGTAGAACGTGGTCGTATTCGGTCAACCTGTTTGCTATCTCCTCATCCGAAAGATAATCAGTACCATCGTTGTCACGTCTGTTGGAATAGACGTTGTGCCCATCTTCCTTGATCAAATCAAGGTTCATTCTGATCTCTTCATCGTCTTCGAGCTTATTGTCGAGAACATAGATATCCAGAATATCATCCATTAGCGTCAGACCGAGCGACATCCTAAAGGCCTCACCCTGTCGGTCTCTCACTATAACCGCGATTTTCTTTTTCACATGGGACTCCCCAAAGTCTTATCGCTACCGCGCCGTGCTATGTGATAATACTCTTCGTTTGTTTTAGGCGCTCTCAGGTCACCAGTTGCACGAAGTGATATGTTTGTTAGTGTTGTTTGTGAAATAGCCAGTGTTGTTTGCTCCTGAAGGCTGTAATTCAGTTAGAGAAACGGGTGCCGATATGCGTAGGCAACCGCCTCCATCTGGCTGTGTACGCCAAGCTTTTTCTGGATATGCTGAATATGATTCCGGACTGTTACCGGACTGATATGTAAATATTCCGAAATAACCGCTGATTTAAGTCCTTCGCTGAGCAGTTTTAGGATTTGACTTTCCCTTGGAGTCAGGGACGTGGCATCGTTTGCTGTCACATCACTATGTCTTCCGACGTCCGCCTGCATGGGGTTCTCCAAACTGTCCAGCAAATCGTCCATCGTGCCACGTTGTAACATATGCACGCAGGTCCAATGATCACGTTTTCGCGAGGGCGTCAATACAATACTGACCCAAAGTGCAAGATCGTCACCATTGACATCGGAAACTAATAATGGAAATGTGCGTGGATCGCCGCCGCCTCGAGTTAGCCCTGCCACACAGCAGCCACCGCTACAAAACGGATCGCCATTGGTGTCCTTGCCACGAATGACATCAGAGCAGCGTCTCCCTAGTGCGGATTTGACGGGGATGCCGAGTAATTGTGAGCAGCCAGCGTCCCAAAAGGTTATACGCTGCCCTGCATCGACTGCAAAGGCGCCATCGACGTTCTTAAAAAACATATCCGGCAAGCTTGACATGGGATTCCGCTCAATACTCCTTTGCCAGTTTGTTGCTGCCTACTCAGCCGCAGCTAGCCGCAGCGGATTAATTATCCACTACCTGCATGCTTCTAAATGTAGAGAATAGGCCTTGGCGAACATTGATCTAGATCAATGAATTTGGATTGTGCGGCTATCACTAGCACAGACCTGGCCCGGGAAATATGGGCTATGGCACCCCGATAGTGGAATGTGCTTAGCAAATAGTCATTGTAAAAGGTCTTTAACTCCTCGCTGACTCAATTTGCAATATAAGAGACTAACCGCGTCTTGTGGTCGGTAATACTGATTGCACAGTGCGCCAGGGATTGATTGGGCGTGATCACGCCAAGCAGCATCTTCGTCTGGGAAGCCTTGTTGGGCCAAGGTTAGCGTAACGCATGAGTGCCTTTTCAGATGCGTCTCCGAATTTACCGTCTATACTCAGTGCGTGTCAGAGAAAAACCCCCGTACCATAGCCGAACACTTGCTGCTGCGCCTGCAAGAGCATGGTGTTCATCACGTGTTCGGTGTGCCGGGTGATTATGTGCTGCGCTTCTACCAGTTGCTCTCAGAGAGCCCGCTCACGCATATCGGTACCACCCGCGAGGATACCGCGGCATTTGCCGCCGATGGTTACGCGCGCAGTCAAGGTATGGGCGCGATAGCGGTTACCTACGGCGTAGGTGCATTGAGTGTAGTCAATGCCATCGCCGGCGCCAATGCAGAATCCTCGCCGGTAGTCGTCATCAGTGGTGCCCCCGGGGTCGCGGAGCAGCAGACGGATCCGTTGATTCATCATCGCTTTGGTCCGTTTACATTTCAGCGCGAAATTTTTCAGCGCATCACTTGCGCCACCGCCGTACTCGATGACCCGCTTACCGCGTGTCGCGAGATCGATCGCACCCTTGAAGCCGCTCGTTTTCACAGCAGACCAGTCT
Organism: uncultured Gammaproteobacteria bacterium; assembly: GCA_947258875.1. Lineage (GTDB taxonomy): Bacteria > Pseudomonadota > Gammaproteobacteria > CAMYKB01 > CAMYKB01 > CAMYKB01. The sequence continues at coordinate 145,970 of CAMYKB010000004.1, forward strand.
ACATCGAACTCCCGCGTGACCGCGTCGATACCGAAGGTTTGCCGGTGCCTTATGAAGAATCACTTGATCCCAGTAGTGATTCCGCGGCGCTGGCTGAAGCGGTGGCAGAGACACTGGCGCATCTGCAACAGGCGCAACAGCCCGTCATTATCGCCGGTGTTGAAGCACATCGTCGTGGCCTGCAGGATGCACTGGCCGAACTGGTGTTGCGCGCCCAGGTACCGGTAGCCGCAACACTGACCGGGAAATCGGTGGTGGGCGAACGTCACCCGGCCTATCTCGGTATCTATGAAGGCGCCATGGGTCCGGAGGCAACACGGCGTTATGTGGAAAGTGCAGATATGTTATTGATGCTGGGTGTTACTTTGAACGATGTCGATACCGGTATCTACACCGCGAAACTGGATCCAAACTGCGTGATTCGTGCCAGTCAAAATGAGGTGATCATCCGCCATCATCGCTTCGCACAGGTCACACTGGCGGACTTCGTGCGTGAACTGGCAACGGTGACGCCACAGGCGCAACGCGCCTGGCCAGATGTTGGGACAGGGATGAATGCGCCGGGTTTTCCCGAGCAGGGCAGGCCGCTGCGCATTGGCCGGCTCATAGGCCACTTGAATCAAAGCATGCCGAGTGACGCCACCCTCGTTTCTGATACAGGCGATTGCCTGTTCGCCGCCATCGAGCTGCGCGTGCATGATCGCACTGAATTTCTCGCATCTGCATTTTACACCACTATGGGCTTTGCAGTACCGGCTGCGCTCGGCGCTAAGATTGCCCGCCCGGAGCGCCGCCCGGTAGTATTGGTCGGTGACGGCGCATTCCAAATGACCGGCACCGAGCTCGCTACCAGCGCACGTCTTGGCCTGAACACAATAGTCATTGTCTTCAATAACGCGGGTTACAGCACAGAGCGCTACATCCTTGATGGACCCTTTAATGACATTGGTGAATGGCGATTCGAGCGCTTTGGCGAGCTATGCCCGAACGTTGAAGGATTTGTAGTGCATACTGAAGAAGAATTTGAAAAGGCCTGGCAATCTGCATTGCAAAATCAGGGCTTCCCAACGCTCATCAACGCGCACCTGCCACCCGATGACCCATCACCCGCCATGCGACGGTTGACGGCACATATTAAAGAACGTATCAGCTGAGTATGGAACACTATTGTCCCACAAAATAATGATGCTATGTCATTTCAAGCTGGTATCTCAGGATATAAGTATATCCTTGATGGCTATAGACATGCATTCATAAAAAAATGTCGTTATACCCGCGCAGGTGGGAGACGTGCTACATGGATGTAGCGTTGACGGACCTAAGGAACGAATAAAACCCGTTTACTTATAGTTTTCTCGTTTCCACGATCCTCTTTCGTTCTTCGGGTTGTAATACTTACGACGACAAGTAGGCTGGATTTGACCAAATAGTTCTGGTTTGTTCAGCGTATCCCATAAGGCACGCTCCTTTAAAACCGCTACCGTCTTATGGTCTCGTTTATTTGTCCGTGATAATGGGTTGTCAATTCGTTATCATGCTGATTTGTATAAATAATCCATGTTGCAGTGCTTCAAGTCTATGAATTGGCAACGAGACGTGAGCCCTCGTTTATCTGATGATTAGAAGCAACAACACAAAAGGAGTCTGGAATGCCAAGAATGGTAGATAAACTGACAGAAGCAGAAGAAATAATTGGGAAAAAATTGCGGAGTAAGTTCACAGAAGAACAAATGTGTGCATACTTTTTAACAAAAACAATTAGAAGTCAGTATCAATTTGATGATGAATTTATTTCTAGTTGGTATGAAGAAATATTTAATCAAAAACCAGAATATATAGAAAATTCAAGGTGTGAGCTTGTTCAGGCTTATACAAATATGCTTATGTTTGAGAAAAAATACAGGTTTCACCTGGATTATTGGTTAAGGCAGTACCAAGAAAAGCTTATCACCGAAATGGAATCTTTTTTCGGTGGCGAGCCAGGCAAATAAAATATTTCTAACAAATAGCTCCAGTGAACAGTTTAAGGCGACCCTTATTTTGCTTTCGCAAAAACGCACTACTTTGAATTGCCGCTGAGCAAGGCCTTAGGCATCCTAAGTTATAGATAGTGGCGAATTTTACTGAAAAGGACCGTGATTAAGGTAATCCTGAAGGAGGCACATGAAAGCGATTGTGTATGAAAAATACGGTTCACCTGATGTTCTTCAGGTTAAAGAAATTGTAAAACCAACGCCCAAGGACGATGAGGTCTTGATAAAAGTTCATGCGGCAGAGGTAACAAAGGCCGACTGTGAAATGCGAAGTTTCAATTTCCAGGTGAAGTGGTTTTGGCTGCCGTTGCGAGTTGCCTTGGGACTCATAAAACCAAAAAAACACGTATTGGGAGGATATTTTGCAGGGGAAGTGGCATCTGTCGGCAAAGACGTTTCAAAGTTTAAGAAGGGAGACCAGATTTTTGGGACGACCAAACTACGGTTCGGTGCGTATGGCGAATATATGTGCCTGCCGGCTAGTTATACTCTTGTGCCGAAACCGCACAATGTGAGCTTTGAAGAAGCGGCAGCAGTACCTCTGGGTGGGTTGAATGCGCTTCACTTTTTGAGAAAAGCGAATATCAAAAATGGGGAGAAGGTTTTGGTAAACGGTGCGGGTGGCAGCATCGGCACTTTTGGAGTGCAGATTGCCAAAGCAATGGGGGCTGAGGTGACGGCAGTAGATAGCGCCAGCAAGGAGGAAATGCTGCGCCGGATCGGGTCTGATCATTTCTTTGACTATACCAAAGAAGACTTCACAAAAAGTGGCCAAACCTATGACGTGATTTTCAGCATGGTTGCCAAAAGCTCCTATCCGAAATGCGTTAAAGCACTTAATGCTAGGGGGCGCTATCTGATCGCAAATCCGCGTTTGTCTGACATGCTGAGATCTGTTCTGACGTCTAAATTTACGGATAAGAAAGTGATTTTTGTTTTTGCAGGAGAGAAAGAGGAAGAACTGGTTGCACTTAAGGGGATGATTGAGGAAGGTAAAATTAAATCAATTGTCGATAAAACCTATTC